>JAZQXP010000058.1:0-37810 GCA_045632925.1 Eubacteriales bacterium
GTGCGTTGCAAAGCAACACACCTACCGGGCGCAAGCGGCTGCGGGCATTTCCGACGGTTTTCCGAAGGAAAATGGAGGCGTAAGCCGAGAAGTCGGAATTGCCACTTGCCAACGGCAAGTATTCGCGCCCTCAGGATGACATCGTCTTTCTTGAAGGGGGCTGCGCCCCCTTCACCCCTGCATCGCAAGTGCGAACATAGCTTTCTGCTTTTTGTGCATATTGCAATATTTGTATTTTTTATGATACTTTGGTAGGAATCCGAAAGATTTCCGCCGCAGCGGAAATCTTTTTTATTATATTTCGGTTTCAAATCCATCATACGCCATAATGACTCCGAACTCCGCAAGTATCCTTGCCGTTTCCTCCGCGGGGACTCCGTGGATGTGGGGACCCATATGGCTTGCGATATATTTGCCGCCCTCTGCCATGACCTTGTTTTCGTTGAACGCTTCAACGAGCAGGCGGAGCATGGGGATAGTGTTGTGCGTTCCGATACGGAAATTGCCGGGCTGTTCGCCGCAGGTGGTATCGAAAACGGCGCAGTCGATCGGAAGAGCCTTTTTGTAGAGATATCCCCATTCCTTGCCCGTCAGCCATCCGCCGTCAAGTCCGTAAAAGAGCTTCTTTCCGTCCTTTTCAAAGACGTAATGAAGGGTCTGCTCGTTCTTGCCCGCGATATGGTTCGAGGGGAGCGCGGTGACGGTCATACCCGCAGCCTCGAAGGTCTCCATAGCCTCAAAGGTCACGATATTGACAAGCGACATCTCCTCCTCGGTCAGACCGAGATATTCGAGCGCGCCCTTCTCGCAATAGAAATTGAGCTTTCTGCCGCCAGCATTTGCGTAGCGAAGGAAGGTCTCCTTGCAGAAATGATCGTCGTGGCTGTGAGTGAGGAAAATATCGGTCACGCTCGCGGGATCGATTCCGTGTTTTACGAGAAAATCATAGGTATGGATCGGCGCGTCGAGCTGAACACTTCCGTCAATCAGCATCGAGGAGCAGCGTCTTGCGCCCTCGGGGATCTGATCCTCCTGCAGTCTCTTACATTTTGCCGAGCCTGTTCCGAGAAATAAAAGCTTCATAAAAAAGTACCTCTCTTAGTGAAATATCAGGATAATGATACTACTTTTTTCCGCGATTGTCAAGTATTTTGGCACAGAGGAAGAAATTTTTTTGTCAAAAGGTGTAACCAAATACGTTTTTCCGCATCTTTATTAGTGACCGGATCACTTTACATTTCGGTCCGATTGTGATATAATATATACGAAAACCATAAGGAGAATAATAATGAAAAAATTCAGATCACTTTTACTTATGCTTCTTGCTCTCTCCATGATTCTCACGCTTGCTTCCTGCGAGCTTTTCGAAAAAGACGTCGAGGAGAGCACCTCGGAGGAGATCACCACCGAGGCTCCCGCACCCGAGGAAACTCTCACCGCGGACGAGGTCTACGACCGCATCGACGCGAAGATGGATGCTTACGATTCTTATGAGTCGACCTTCTCAATGATAATGAACGTAACGGTCAACGGCATCGAGATCAAAACCAAAACCGAGGGTGTCGACATCCGCCGCGGTCTTACAACAGATAATTTCGAGTTCTATACCGATATGGAGATGACCGTTTCGACGTCTGCTTCCTCCGAAAAGGAGAAGATCGTCAATATCGAGGCTTATCACGAGGGTAATTATTTCGTTTCCTATCGCGGAGGCGGCATAAGCCAGAAGCTTTATTCGCCGATGTCAAAGGAGGATGCCCGCGCATACGCCGAGGAAGAAGAAAGCGATTTCTTCCAGTACAACGATTGTGTGAACAAGGAATTCGTTAAGAATGAGGATGGCACATATGAGGTCACCTTCTCGGGCTATACCGCCAAGGCGATAAGCGATATCCTTGAGGATACGGGACTCGACACATCGATGCTTTCAGCCGAGATCGTTGACGTCAAGTTCTCTATCAAGGCGGATGCCGAGTTCAACGCGACCGATATCGCGTTCGACTTTGAGTTCAAGCAGACCTCGGGCACCAAGCTCCCCGAGCTTTCCGCCAAGGGCACTTACTCCAAGTATAACGAGGCTGAGATCAAGCCCGCGGCGATCAATCCCGATCAGTATACCAAGGTCGATGACGTAAGACTTCTTGACGACGTTGAGGAGCTTCTTGCGGCGAGAACCGAGGCTGAGGAGGGCAAATTCACCCTTACGATCTCGCAGTCGGTCAAGGTCATGGGCGAGAGTCAGTACAGCCAGGAGGTCGACCACGTTGTTTACGGTGTCGGCAACGACGGATATTTCTATGATATTGATGCCGATATGAACGGCACAAAGTACGATATTGCCTATAGCAAGGGTGCGCAGAGCGTTACCGTCGACGGTCAGACACAGCAGGCTCCGCAGACAGAGCAGGAAGCACGTGCATTTGTCGAAAACCTCATCAACTCCTGCCAGTACGACGAGAAGCTTGTAACGGGTCTTACCAAGGTCTCGGACAACGAATACACGATCACCTGTGAGCCGAAGGCTACCTATGAGGCGGTCTTTGAGTCGATGGGCGCGAAGTACCGCTCGGTCAAGCAGACCATCACCCTCACCCTCGAGGACGGAAAGATCGCGAAGATCTACAGCAACGTCGAAGCGAAGGGCTATTTCAGCGAGGGCTATAATACCTACGACGTAACCTTCACCGTGAAATCGGACGTTGAGTTTGCAAAATAAGCGGCTAGTGGTTAGTGGCTAGTGAATGGTAATTTTCCTCGCGTTGCTCGGAAAATATTCTAATAAAAAACTCGGATATTATGGAGTAAAAGCTTCATAATATCCGAGTTTCGTTTTGTGCATTGTTTAATGTGCAGTACAGACTATGCTCTCCTCAACCACCGCTGCACGCGATCCCCACATTTGCTTGCAAATACGCCCGCATGGGGAATGTAAAGGATTGACTGCGATAATTCAATTTGTGCGACGAATATCGCTCAAACTTATAATATTACATACCAAATTGGAATATTTTTATTGAAATAATTTAGCTGAAACTCCACCAATAGTGCGTAATTATTTGAATAAAATATTCCAATCTGCTTTGAATAGGTTAAAGCTTAAACGGTGTTCGCTGAATTGCGAAAGAGTTCGGGATGTCCCCTTTACATTCCCCATGCGGGCGTATTTGCAAGCAAATGTGGGGACCGCGTGCAGCGGTGGTTGAGGAGAGCACCGATTATACAGCATAAAGAACAGAAACGGAATTTTTTTATTTAAATCGAAAATTTCCGCTTGCGGAAATTCACCTTCAACTAGCAACTAACGACTAGCAACTAGCAACTACATCACAGTTCTTCAGCAAGATCGAGGATCAGCTTCTCGGTCTTCTCCCATCCGAGGCAGGGGTCTGTGATCGACTGACCGCAAACGTAGCTTGCCTCGTCGGTGACCTTCTGCGCGCCGTCGATGAGGTAGCTTTCGATCATAAGTCCCTTGACGAGATTCTTGATGTCCGCGCTCTTGCGGCAGGAATGGATGATATCCTTGGCGATTCGCGGCTGTTCAGCCCACTTCTTGCCCGAGTTTGCGTGGTTGGTGTCGACAACGACTGCGGGATTTGCAAGACCTGACTTTGCGTAGGTCTCGCAGAGGTCTCGCAGATCCTCGTAGTGGTAGTTGGGGTAGGACTTGCCCGAGCCGTCAACGTATCCGCGGAGGATAGCGTGTGCAAGGGGATTGCCGTGGCTCTGAACCTCCCAGCCGCGGTAGATGAAGGTGTGGCTGTGCTGTGCGGCGGTGATCGAGTTCATCATTATCGAGATATCGCCCGAGGTGGGATTCTTCATACCGACGGGAACGTCGATTCCGCTCGCGGTGAGACGGTGCTGCTGATTTTCAACAGAACGCGCTCCGACAGCGGTGTATGCGAGGAGGTCGGAGAGGTAGCGGTAGTTATCGGGGTAGAGCATTTCGTCTGCGCAAGCCATACCGTAGTCGCGGAGAGCACGGCTGTGGAGCTCACGGATAGCGATGATTCCCTTGAGCATATCAACGTCCTCGGTGGGGTTGGGCTGATGGAGCATACCCTTGTAGCCATCACCGGTGGTTCTCGGCTTGTTGGTGTAGATTCGGGGGATGATGAGGATCTTGTCGTAAACCTTCTGCTGGATCTCTGCAAGCTTTTCGATATACTGAAGCACGGGCTCGGGACGGTCAGCGGAGCAGGGGCCGATAACGAGAACGAGCTTGTCTATCTCGCCCTTGAAGATCTTGGCGATCTCAATATCGCGTGCTTCCTTGACTTTCTGCATTTCCTCGCTGATGGGGAACTGTGCCTTGATGTCCATAGGGATGGGGAGCTTGTGCTTGAAGGTCATGTTTAACATTTTGCTCATTTTTGGGGTCTCCTTTGTATTTGCGATGAGTTATTGTTCGTTGTTTTTCGGTTTATCAAAAAGCTTACGTCTTTCGGTCGAGGTGCGCATCATCCGGCGCATTGTTGTCGTGTCACCTTCCTTGAGCGCACGGCGCATCTTCTCGAAGGTCTCGGAGAAGATGTCCATCTGACGGGCGAGCTCGTCGCGGTTGCACATAAAGAGCTCGTTCCACATTCCGTCGTCGATCTTTGCTATACGGGTCAGATCGCGGAAGGAGTCGCCCGTGTAATTGACAAGCTCGGGCGAATCGTTACAGCACATCAGCGTGACGGCGATGGCGTGCGTAAGCTGGGAGAGAAATGCTATCATTTCATCGTGCTTTTCGGGAGAAATACGAGAGATACGCGCAAATCCGAGTTCGCGTCCAAGCTCCTCACAGAGCGTGATAGCCTCCTCGGTGTTTGATTCGGTGGGAACGACGAGGTAGTTTGCGTTTTTGAAGATCTCGTCGGTAGCGTTTTGCACACCTAGGCATTCGCGTCCCGCCATCGGGTGCGCCGAGATAAATTCGGCTCCATCGGGAAGAAGCTCCTGCACGCGGTAGACGGTGTAGCCCTTGACACCCGTAACGTCGGTGATGACGGTGCCGGGCTTTATGAGATCGTGATTTTCCTCCATCCATTCGATCAGCACGCGCGGGTAGATCGAGAAGACGATAAGATCGGCTTTGGCGATCATTTCGGGGTCGACACCCGTTTTTCCCTCTGCGATGATGCCCTGCTCGAGTGCATAGTCGATGCTTGACTGCGATCTTGTCAGCGCGCTTACGCGGTAGCCCTTTTTTGTCAGAGCCATTGCGTATGAGCCGCCGAGAAGTCCGAGTCCGACTATGAGTATATTTGTATCTTTGGTCAGTTTCATTTTGCGTTCTCCGTTTGTAATTTTGCGCCGAGAGATGCGAGGACGTCGAAGAAATCGGGCATACTCTTGCATACCGCCTCGGCTCCGATGATCTCACCGCCGAAGTGACAGCATAGTATCGCCATACTCATCGCAATGCGATGGTCGTTGTGCGAGTAGAGCGGCTCGGTCGGAGCGTGAAGCTTTCGGGGTAAGACTGTAACCGTTCCGCCGTCCATAGAGTCGATGACCTCAAGCTCCGCTCCGAATTTCGCGAGCTCCTCCGCCATTGCCGAGATACGGTCGCTTTCCTTGAGGCGGAGACGGTCGGTATGAGTGAATCTTCCGCCGCCGCAAAGCGCTGCCGCAGAGAAGAGAATGGGCGCGAGATCGGGGCAGTTCGAAAGGTCGATAGGCTCTGACGAAGCGGCTTTAAGTGCTTCAAAATGCTTATTAAATACCATATCTCCCTGTAAACTGTCAGGGTTGAGGTCAAGCACCTCAACGTCTCCGCCGATAAGATCCAGCGCACCGAAGAATGCGGCGTTTGATGCATCACCTTCGATTCGGACATTTGCCGAGATGTATTTTTGGTTTCCTTTTATAGAGTAAATATTGCCCTCGCGCGTGATGTTTATGCCGAATTTTGAGAGTGTATCGACCGTCAGATCGACGTAGGACGCGCTCTCGAAATCTCCTTCAACGATGAGCTTGCTGTCGCCGTCACAAAGCGGGAGAGCAAATAGAAGTCCGGTGATAAACTGACTGCTGATATTGCCCGCGACGCGGTATTCGCCCGATTTGATCGCCTCGCCCGATGCGAGAGTAAGAGTATTTCCGTCCAAGCCGCGGTATCGTTCTTTAAATAGCTCTTCATAGACCGAAAGCGGGCGGGAGAGCAGCTTTTCGCTTCCCGAAAGCTTAAATTCATCGGTTGAAAGAAGGCAGATCGGTATCATAAATCGGAGCGTGCTTCCCGATTCGCGGCACACGAGGACGCCGAGAGATCGCGGCTTTCCCGCGATTCCCTTGATCTTGAGGGTCGACGCATCAATTTTCTCGATCTCGGCACCGATCGCGTTGAGAACGTCGACGGTGGCGAGCACGTCCTGCGAGAATGCGAGATTCGAGATCACGCTCTCGCCATCGGCAAGCGCGGCGCAGATAAGCGCGCGGTGCGATATGCTTTTGGAGGGAGGAGCCGTGACTCGTCCCGCGATACGTGACGGAGAAATCGTTACGTTGAATTTATTCATTTCTTCGATTTTTTGTGTTCGATGAGAAGGTCGATCGCCTCGAGGTAGCCGTCGGTTCCGTGACCCGAGATCGTTGCTATGCAAGCCTCCCTGACGTAGCTGATCTGCCTGAAATCCTCGCGCTTCGAGACGTCCGAGATATGGACCTCGACCGTCGGGGTGCCGACAGCCTTGAGTGCATCGAGGAGTGCGACCGAGGTATGCGTGTAGGCGGCGGGATTGAAGACGATTCCGTCGACCTTTTTGTAGGATTCCTGGATCGCGTCGACGAGGACACCCTCGTGGTTCGATTGAAGGATCTTCAGCTCGATACCGCGCTCGTTTGCGTGATTCTGGATCTTTGCGATCAGCGAGGCGTAATTTTCCTTGCCGTAGATCGCGGGCTCGCGTATGCCGAGCATATTGATATTCGGTCCGTTGAGAACAAGAATTTTCATTTTAAATTAGCTCCGTGAATGTTTTTATAAGCTCGTCTGCCGCCGTCTGCGGCGGATCCTGATGAGAGACCTCGATTATCGCGTCCGCCGCTTCGGTATATAGCGGATGGCGAACCTCGTACATTGCGTTTATGACCTCTCTGCTTGCCGAGAGGGGTCTGTCGGGCGTTACCTCGAGATCGGAGGGGAGGCAATGGAGGTAGAATATCCTGCCGTTTTGACGGAGATAGGGGATGTTCCGCTTCTGCGTAACGACTCCGCCGCCCGTTGCGATTATGATGCCGCTTCGCTTTGATGCCTCGCGTACCGCTTCGGTCTCGATCCTGCGGAATTCCTTTTCTCCGTCGGATTTGATGATCTCGTCCGGATGCCTGCCCGTCATCCGGACGATGAGCTCGTCGGTGTCAACGAGCTCTCTGCCCGTCATATCGGAAAGTAATTTGCCGATTGTACTTTTTCCGCAGGATGGCATTCCGACGAGCACGATATTTTCCTTAGATTCAAAAATTTTCTTGATTACGTTTTCGACTTTTTCTTCGTCGATCTCCTCGCCGAGGAAGATCTCAGCCGCTCGTGCCGCCTGAAGGATGAGCATCATAAGCCCTCCCGTTGAGGGGATGCCCTCGGCTTCGGCGTCGAGGATGAGGCGCGTGCGAAGGGGATTGTATACCGCATCGATGACGCCCGTCAGCTTCGGGAAGGCTTTGACGTCTATCGGGACGGAGTCTGTGTTCGGATACATTCCGAGGGGAGTGGTGTTGATTATGATGTCTGCGTCGCGGTGAAGCTCGAGCGCAGTTTCGTATGTGACGGTGCCCTCACCCGAACGGCGCGAGATTGTGATGATCTCGCGTGCTCCTAGGTCTGCGGATACCGCACGCGAGGTCTTCGAGGTGCCGCCCGTGCCGAGAACGAGGACCTTTTTGCCCTCGAGAACGATTCCCGAGCCGATTATCATCTCGCGCATACCGTAAAAATCGGTATTGTCGCCGATGAGCTTGCCGTCAACCTTCTTTACCGTGTTGACCGCACCGATCTTTTTCGCGGCTTCAGAGATATGATCGAGGTGGGGCATAACCTTTTCCTTGTAGGGAATGGTCACGTTGATGCCCTTGAACTCGCGTGCCTCAAGGAAGGGAGCGACTTCGTCGGGCGTGAGCTCGCGGATATCGTATACGTAATCCGTGAGTGCTTCGTGTATTTCCTTCGAAAAGCTGTGCGAAAGCTTTTCGCCTATGAGTCCGTATTTCATTTTGAGGTAAGTGCGTCCGAGCCGTAACGGACGGTGAGCATATCGGCTACGACGAGCGCTGCAACGCTGTCGACGACTATTCGCGCGCGGGGAACTATGCATGGATCGTGCCTGCCCTTGACCGAAAGCTCAACCTCTTCAAGAGTTGACATATTGACGGTCCTCTGCGGCTTCGAGATCGAGGGAGTTGCCTTTACTGTCGTACGGAATACGACGGGCATACCGTTCGTGATTCCGCCCTGAATACCGCCCGAATTGTTGGTTTCGGTGACGATCTTGCCGTCCTTGACGGTGAACTGATCGTTCGCACGGCTTCCGCGGAGGAGGGAGATCTTGTCCGAACCGAAGGAGATCTCCTTGACGGCGGGGATGCCGAAAACAGCGCGCGCTATCTGCGATTCTACACCGTCAAACCAAGGCTCGCCAAGTCCCGTGGGGAGACCGATGACGGCTGTTTCAAGCACACCGCCGATGCTGTCGCCGTCGGAGGTTGCGGATTCGATGAAGTCGTGCATCATTCCGATCGCGTATTCGTCGGTAAGTCCGTATTCGCTCTCCGCGATCGCGAGGAGAGATTCGCGGTCATAATAGCTGTCAGAGAAGAGGAACTGACCGATCTGCTTGATGTACGTGCCGATATAGATGCCTTTTTCGCGTAGAGCGGGGATGACGATCGCTCCCGCGGCAACGAGAGCCGCCGTGATCCTGCCCGAGAAATGTCCGCCTCCGCGATAGTCCTCAAAGCCGTGGTATTTCTCGCGTGCGGTGAAATCGGCGTGTGAGGGGCGGGGAAGATCGGGGGTGTAGTCGCGGCTTCTCGTGTCGGTGTTGGGAATGAAGATGCAGAGGGGCGCGCCCGTTGTAAATCCGTTATATACGCCGCTCTGGATGACGTAATTATCGGGCTCGCGGCGAGCTGTTGAAATCTTGCCCGAAGGGCGACGAAGGGTGAGCTGATGCGCGATGAAATCCTCGTCGACCTTGATGCCGGGGGCGATTCCGTCGATGAGAACACCGACGCCCGCGCCGTGGCTCTCGCCGAAGACAGTGACGTTTATTGCATTTCCGAATGAATTTTTCATGATCTTAACCTAATCTTTCAATAAGCTCTTTGGGGCTCAGCTTGACAAATTCAAAGCTTCCGATGTCCTTGAGCAGGACAGCGCTGATCTTGCCGCCCGACGTTCCTTTTTTATCGTGTGAAAGTGCCTCGAGGACTGCATTTTTATCCTTAATTTGGTCCTTTGCGTCTGTGGGGAGACCGATGTTTTCAAGAGCGCGGCAGAGCCTTTGCTTCAGCTCGCCTCCTTGGCACATCGGAGGGATCCCGAGCGCGACGCATTCGCCGTGGAGGAGCGAGAGACCCGAGGAGGTCTCGATAGCGTGTCCGAGCGTGTGACCGAAGTTGAGTACCTTGCGCAGACCGCCCTCGCGCTCGTCGATCTCGACGACGTCGCGCTTGGTTGAAATTGCTTTTATAATGATCTCGTCGATGAGATCGGGGGATGAGAGAACTTCGTTTTTTTCAAATAATTCAAAGAGATCGGGCGCGGATGTCGCTCCCATCTTGAGAGCCTCGCAGAGACCGTTTGAGATATGACGGCGGGGAAGTGTGGCAAGGAGATCGGGATCGATGAAAACGGCTTTCGGCTGGTGGAATGCGCCGATCATATTCTTGTAGCCGTCGAGATCGACCGCTGTCTTGCCGCCGACCGAAGAGTCGACCTGCGAGAGAAGGGTCGTCGGAATATTGTAAAAATCAATTCCTCGCATGTAGACCGCCGCGGCAAAGCCCGCGAGATCGCCTACAACGCCGCCGCCGAGTGCGACGACCGCATCCGATCTCGTGAATTCTGCCTCGAGCATAGCGCGCAGAACACCCTGCAGAGTCTCGAAATTCTTGTTTTCCTCGCCCTGCGGAAATACGTGGAGGATCGCGTTTTTGCCGAGAGAAGCCATAAGTCTTTCGGCGTATTCTTTTGGAACTCCGCTGTCGGTTACAACGCATATCTTTCGGTCTTTTTTAAGTATCTTTTCCGCCGTGAGATCGATCGCGCCGCGGCTGACCTCTATATCATAGCTCGCCTCACCGAGCCTTACGGGAATTATCATGTTTTTCTCCTTAAAGGGTTACGTCTCTGTCAAAGGACGCGATTATCTTGATCTTGCCGCAGACCTCCTCGAGGTCCTCGAGCATTCTTCTGCCCGACTTGTCAGCGATGGTGCCCTCGCCCTCGACGTAAAAGTAGTATTCCCAGTTGGTCTCCTTTGTGGGACGGCTCTTGAGGGCTCGGAGGTTGAAGCCGTTCTTGCCGAAAGCCTCAACGGCATGCATCAGGCTTCCCGCCTCGTTCTTGACGGTGAAGAACATTATGAATCGGTTGTTTGAGGGAGAGGGAGCAACAGGCTCGCGGGTGAAGACAGCAAATCGCGTGATATTCTGCACGCCCTCGTTGATCTTGCGCTCGAGGACACGGAGACCGTAAAGTTCAGCGGTTTCCTCGCTTGCGATGACGGCAACGCTCGGGTCGCCCGCTTCTGCCGCTTCTTTTGCCGCGATCGCAGTGTTGACGGCGGTCTTCTGTATCCAGCTCTTCTTTGAAAGGTAGGCAGAGCATTGACCGAGTGCCTGCTCGTGGCTGATTACCGTCTTGATATCGTCCATTGATGCTCCGGGGAGAACGAGCAGACAATGCTCGACTCCGAGCTCGTAGACGCCGCTGATGTAGAGATTCCCCGAATACGCCATATCCATGACCTGCGTTACGTCGCCGTTTACGCTGTTTTCAATGGGGAGAACGGCGCAATCGCAATCTGATGAAATGACCGAATCGTAAGCCGCCTTGAAATTGCCGTAGGGAACGCAGACGGCGTCGGGGAAGATGCGCGAGGATGCGATATGAGCAAAC
This sequence comes from Eubacteriales bacterium, assembly GCA_045632925.1. GTDB lineage: Bacteria > Bacillota > Clostridia > Oscillospirales > CAG-272 > CAG-390. The sequence goes on from JAZQXP010000058.1 coordinate 11,111, forward strand.
GCGCCGGGAACGCCGCTGTAAGCCACACGGCTGCCCTCCATAAGGCGGTGCTGGAACTTGCGCGAGATAGCCATTGTCTCGTTCAGAAAGCTGATATAGTAGCTGCGATATTCGTCGTTATCTATCAGAGCTGAGTTTCGCTCGATGACCTGCTTTTCGCGTTCGGGGTCGAGCACCTGCAGGCCGTTCTTGATCTTATAATCCGCAACCCATCTGACAGCGTCCATTCTTTCCTCAAAAAGCTCCGCCATCTCGCGGTCAACGCGGTTTATCGTTTCTCTCGCTTCCTCGAGCGGAGTTTTGTTCGGAGTCTTGTTATTCTTCCACATTTTTCACCTCAAAAAATGAAGCCCGCAAAACTCGCACGTGGCGAAATTATTGCGGGCTGTTATGCATATAGCTTAAATTATATCACGGCAACAAAACCATATCGGTTATGCCGCGAAAGCTTCAGCAAGGCAGCCCATATGGCTAAAATAATAATAAAATCGTGTATTCAGAAGAATTACAGCCATCCCGGGACTCCTTTCGCAGCTTGTGAATATATATACAAAAATTATACACCCAAAAGCATAGTTCTGTCAAGTGCTATACATAAAAGTCACATATTGTTAATAGTTTATTAAAACTTACGGATACCAATCCGGCTTTGACAAATAGGTTTTATACTCCTTTATCTGTGCACTCAATTCTTTGGGAACGGCAACGAAGATGATCCAATCTGCCATATCACATGTTATCGGTCTGTTTGTAAATTCGTAAGTTACGGTGCACACGCCCGATTCCACAGAAATGTCCGTGACTTCAAAACGAAGAGATCCCGATCCTAAACGCAAGGACTTAATCAAAAGATCATTCTTTTCAAAAAACTCTTCATCATACCCGTCAAGCAGGCGGTGTCTGCTGTTGACGCGTGAAAGGCTGTCTTTCTGAATATCGGTAAGCGGTTCATCCATAACCATTTGACCGAGAAAGGCGTCACCAACAAGGGCGTCGAGTTCATCAAAGCTTGTCAGAACGATCATCCCCTTCTCGGTATTGTCTCCGGAAATACTGTCGATCTTGGTACTTGAAATGGCTTCACGCATGATCGCAACGCCGTAATCTACTCCGTCATAATTACGTGGATTGTTTTTTATCGTTATTGCATGTACGTTTTCGATGAAGCCGATTCTTTCCTTTTCTTTTGGCTCAATTTCGCCGCTGTAAACTATCTCGACTACCTCACCTTCGTTAAGACCGGGGCAGGGATCACCGTCAATGAATCGGTTTACGTAGAGCACGTCCCAATTCTCGAATTCTTCCGAATTTTCCAGGGGATCGAACACAACGTATCCTTGCGCCCATCTTGCTTCTGTTGCGTAAAATGACTTTAAAACCGGTTCATCGTATTTTTCCGAACTCTCGGGAGTTATATCCGAAGTGTCGGGAGCGGAGCTTTCTTCGGGTTCCGAAAAACATCCGGATAAAAGGGGGATAAGCATAAATGTCATAAGTAATAGCGTAATTATTCTTTTGGACATTGGCATAATCTCCTTCGCATAATTATCTATTTTCATTATATCATAAAAAATAATATGTGTCAATGAAAACTTTTTGGAGCGCGGGTGGTGGAAAAATCCGACATTTTGAAGTTTTTTTAGACGAATTTTAACCATTTTCGCCCTAAATCTAAAATTTTATTGAAAAAGCTTGACCGCGCTTATCCTTTGTGGTATACTATCACGGTTTGATTCGATACACACATTTTTCAGGAGTTATTATGAAATTATCATTTAAAATAGCCGCAATAATGCTGGCACTTACGATGCTTTTGCCGATTTTTTTCGCTTGCAAGAATGGCGGAACCGTCTCGGAGGATTCGTCGAATATGACTCCCACTTCGGACGAGCAGACAACGCTTCCGATCCCCGAGGAGACATTTGTTCCCGATGCCGAGCAGAAGGGAATAGTCACGGCTCCCGAGGAGGGCGCGAAGATCTACAATATCATCTTCGCTCTTGCAACCGTTCCTCCCGTTCTTTCGGCTCTTGACGCTATCTCGAACGGATACGAGACCTACGCCATCATCGAGCGCGGCAAGACCTACAACGGCATCGAGAAGATCGAAAACTTCAATAACGCAGGATTTGATCCCGCAAACAACCTCTCGAACGGCTTTACGGGTACAGAATTCGATGCGATGGTGGGAAAGCTCCGCGAGCTCCGTGCGGCGGAGGAAAACAGCTTCTTCTATATCTACGCGCAGGACGGTACCGCTCTCCGCGCCGCGGCTTTGGCGGCAAACGCGGGCATCCCGCTCGAGGACTTCCACGTTTATATGTGCGAGGACGGAACGGGCGCGTACAAGTCGATACGCGATAATTATATCGATGGCAAGAGCGTTTCCGAGGACCGTGACGAGCCGCTCGACGCCTTTATGAGCGTGCTCAACGAGGTCGGAATGAATTTCACGATCATTATGTCGAAGCAGGACAACAAGAATTCGGATGCCACGCTCAAATACGATATCAAGGCGGCGTTTGCGCTTTCTGTTCTCCCGAACTTCACCTATTGGCTTCAGGATAAGGCAAACGTCGACGGCATTCTCTCTGCTGCAGAGGGAAGCAAGCTGCCGGGTATCTTTGGCGTTAGCGGCTTTGAGAACACTACGATGATGCTGGCGAATCTCAGATATCAGACGATCTCCTCGAAGATTTCAAAGCTTACCGACGCGCAGAAGCAGGATTACCTGACCCTTATGTACGGCGATTATTACGCCGAGACCTATGCCGCTCTTACGAGAACCGTCCGCTCGGGCGAGATTGCGCCCAAGGACAAGCTGATCTTCATCGGAGCGAGACACGCATACTATCCGAAGTTTGCGTCGGATGCGAAGTACGGCATCGGTGGGCTCGAAAAGGGTGAAGCAATCCCGACAAGCTATTCCGAGCTCGACGGAAAGTACAAGAATTCGCTTCTTTTCTCCTCTGCGGACGATTATAAGGCTTTCCTGGCGGCGATCAACGATCCCTCGAACTATCCCGAGGGCGCGCCCGCTGACGTTATTGCCGAGATCAAGTCCGAATGCTTCAATCTTTATATCAACTATATCTACACGCTGAAATTCGCGTATATGCTATACGGCGAGGAATACGACATTATCCTCAAGGGTCACCCACGAGAGGTTATCGGCGCATATTCCGAGTGGGGCAACCGCCATACCGTCAAGCGCACCGAGGGCGTGGGAGACGATGCGAAGGAGACGAAGTATTCCTACGACAAGCTTATCGATAAGGCTCTGCTTTCCTTCCACGCGAACGATTCGGTCGGTAAATATATAGGTATGGTTCCTTACGGTACCGCGGCTGAAAATCTCGCCTACCTCGGCGTTGATATCACGATCTGCGGTTTGCCCTCCTCGACCTACAGCGGATACGATCCCGACGTTGACGTCCTCTTCATCATGGCTGAGACCAACGAGGCGATCAGCGGTGATGATTCGCAGGTCAAGGACCGCTTCGGCGCGGGCAATCTGACCTACAGCGACGGAGAAAACGAGCTTCCGACGGTCTTCTATAACACCGGAAACACCTATAAATTCGCCGCTTCGATCCTCTCAAAGTCGGGTAACAGCGCAGCCGCATCCGAGTTTGACAGCCTCTATCGCGCTTGGCTTTCTGCAAACCGCTCGGGAGCCTCCGATATAGACGCGCAGGGATTTGCTAAATAAGATAACAAAAAAGACGATCCATATGGACCGTCTTTTTTGTTATTTATACTCTTTTCTTGATCGCATCGGCGATGAAGGATGCGATGATGAGAAGGAGACCGACGACGAGTACCGTCAGCGAAATATCCATCAGCAGAGCGACGAGGAATTTGACGACGAAGCTGACTATTCCCGCAATCATCTCGTTCGGGAACTCGATCAAGGACATAATGGGATCGACCGAGAAGGCGGAGATGAAGAAGGTCGCGCCGACGATGAATGCGGGGAATCCGCAGGAGCGCAGGAAGCTTCCGAAATATCCGAAGTTGACGAAGAACAGTATGATCGCAAGAAGTGCGACGATGCCCCAGGCAAGCCAGAGGGTACTGTTCGAGAAGATGAGCTGTGCGGTGTTAAGGAAATCGCTGACAGCTTCAGCCTCGCCCGAGCTTTCGAGAAGGGTATTGACCGATATACCGTCCTTACCGATCCTCTGCTCGATATTGGCGATCATCATTTCCTTCTTTTCCTCTATCGGGAGCTTTCCCGTATATCCCGCCTCGCGTGCGAGCTCTTCGATGGTCTCGCGGTTTGCTTCAACGAAATCGTAGATCTGTTCGGGAGTCCAGCTGAGCATCTGCTCGCCTTCCTTGAGCGACATACCGTACTGCTTGAGGGCGTCGGTCACGAATTGCTTGACGAAGTCCTCAAGGAGCGCGTCGTTGATCTGCTCCTCGGTGATGTGATCCCAGCCCTCGAATTCGTCCGTGATGTCAAGCAGGACGCCCGAGAGGGGCTTTGAGCCGTCCGCGGTCGCAAATTCAAGCTTGTCAAGCTCGACTGACTCGATAACGCGGTCGACGATGATGTCGATATTGCGGTCTGTCAGCAGACTGCGCAGAAGTGTGATCGGGATCGCCGCGACGAGCGCGATGCTGAGAAGGAGCGCGAGGAAGCAGGAGAGGATTATCAGAAATACGTTCTGCTTTTTGATTTCCTTGAGGGGCTTGGGCGCACGCGCGGTCTTGAAGGGAGTGGGATAGCTGTAATTATACTGAGGCTGAGCCGCGGGCTTTGCAGGCGCAGGCTCGGAAGCTTTGACAGGGGCTTGGGGAAGAGTGCTTCCGCAGGATGTGCAGAATTTCGAGCCCGAATCAACCGTGTTGCCGCAGGAGGGGCAACGGATCATCTTTTTCTCTTCGTTCATGGTCATCCTAGGACGCTTAAGCGTCGAGCATTGCGCCGTTTGCCTTCAGCTTTTCGCGAAGAGCGGCAACGTCGAGAGTTCTGAGGTCCTCTCCGCTTGCAACAGCCATTGCTACTGCGGTTCCCGCAGCCTGACCGATTCCCATGCAGGGAGGCATTACGCGGATAGCACCAGCAGACTCGCAGTCAGCGGAGATAGCTCTGCCGGCAACGGCAAGGTTGGAGAATGTGGGCGGGATCATGGTGCCGTAGGGAATACCGTAGCACTTGCCCTCGGGAATGGTGATGTACTCGTTGCTCTTGGGGCCGTACTTGCCGTGGACGTCAACAGAGTTTGCGGCAAGAAGGATCGAATCCTCGGGAACCTCGCATCCAAGGACGGAATCGACTTCGAGGGTACGGATACCCTTGATATGTCTCGTCTCGCGGATACCAAGAGTCGAGCCCGAGAGGATGAGTCTCGAATTTTCAAATCCGGGGATGTACTTCTTAAGGAAATTGAAGATGATGCGTACCTGCTGACGGCCCTCGATCTCGCCCGATGTGAGGCTTTCCGACTTTGTACCGTCGATATTCATAACGCGGGAGGTGTTGATGCTGAATTCATCCTCCTCAACGCCGCGGAAGAGACCGATCGAAACGCGGTCGAGAGGCCAGTCGCCTGCTTCCTTAGCCTTTGCAACCCACCAGTGGAGGGAACGGTAGTTGATGCCGTCCTTGCGGTAGAAATTGCCCCAGTTCTCGGCGATGTCTGCGTCTACCTTGGGAACGTCAACTCCGCCGACGGTGAAGAACATGGTTGCGGGCTGCATCTTGCCCTGTGCGTTACCGACCGAGTATTCCGCGCCTGCAGCAGCGGCAAGGTCGCCGTCGCCCGAGCAGTCGATGAATGCCTTTGCGCGAATGGAAGCGAGACCCTCCTTCATATCGACGATGATGCGGGTGACCTTGTCACCTTCGGTCTCGGCATCAACGAACTTGGTGTGGTAGAGGATTCTGACACTCGCCTCTGCGAGCATCTCGTCCGCTACGATCTTAAGGCTTTCAGCCTTGAAGGGGGTAACGTGGATGTGACCCTTATCAATATAAGAGGTAAATGCAGTCTTGGATTCAACCTTCGAGGGATGGATCGCGCCGCCGACAGCGATAAGACGCTCGACAAGCTCCTCAAAAAGTCCGCGGATGAGCATCTTGTTGCCCGCGCTGTCATAGCAGGTCATAAAGGGCGCGACCATGCCCGCGGTAGCCATACCGCCGCAAAATGCGTTCTGCTCGACAAGGACGACCTTCGCGCCGCCTCTTGCAGCCGCTACTGCCGCACAAAGACCCGAGGGACCGCCGCCTACAACGACTACGTCCGCTTCGATCTCATCGGGTATATTTTTCTTATAAACAAACTCTGACATAATTTTTCCTCCGAGTTTTTGGTTTTTTATTATTATATCACATAAATTACCTTTTTTCAAGAATCCGACGAAAAAAACGCAGAAAAGCATCGGAAATTATTAATATTGTGTGAAAACTGTTGATTTTTGTATTAGAATATATTATAATATATAGTGGCTTTGTGCGGCAAAGGCACAGAATCAATTGATTTTTATGAGGAATTATTAATGATATACGATCTGCAGAAGGCAAGTCTTCTCAAGCGCGCCTCGGCGTATCTGCTTGACGTGATCCTGCTTCTTACGCTGATAACGGGAGCGGCATTCGCGCTCTCGGCGATCCTCGGATATGACGAATACGTCGACACTCTCGAGAGCGTTTACGCCGAATACGAGGCGGAGTACGGGATCGACCTCGATATTTCAGCCGAGGACTTTGCTGCCCTCAGCCGCGAGGAGCAGAAGGTCTACGAGGACGTAAACAAGCTTATGAACGAAAATGAGAGGGCTATCGAGGCATACAATATGACGGTCAATCTCGCGCTCGTCATCGCGTCTCTCTCGATATTTATAGGATATCTCGTTCTTGAATTTATCGTACCGCTGATATTCAAAAACGGTCAGACCGTCGGCAAAAAGGTATTTGGGATCGCTCTTATGCGCCGCGACGGCGTTAGGATCACGAATCTTATGCTCTTTGTCCGCACTATTCTCGGTAAATGCACAGTCGAGACAATGGTGCCCGCTTATATTCTGATACTGATAATCTTCGGCAATCTCGGAATGACGGGAACCGTGATACTCGTTGGTATTGCTCTGCTTCAGATCGCGCTCGTGCTCTCCTCGAGGACTCATTCCGCCATCCACGATATGATGGCGGCAACGGTTGCGGTCGATATGGCTTCACAGATGATTTTTGCAAGCGAGGCTGATATGCTCGCTTATAAAAATAAACTCCACGCGGAAAACGCCGCACGGGACAAATATATTCCGTAAATCTTAAAATATGCAAATAAAAAAGGATGCTACAAGATCATGAAAATCGTTTTGCAGAATCTGACTAAGGTTTTCCCGAGTCGAAACAAGAAATCAAACGAAGAGGTCGTTGCAGTAAGCGATCTCACCTTCACTATCCCCGACGGTAAGCTTGTCGGTCTTCTCGGCCCCTCCGGCTGCGGTAAGAGTACCACTCTTTATATGATCAGCGGACTCCAGAAGCCCACCGGCGGACAGATCTTCTTTGGTGAAGACGACGTTACCACCCTTTCCCCCGAGAACAGAGGTGTCGGTCTGGTATTCCAGAACTACGCGCTCTATCCTCATATGACGGTCAAGCAGAACATCCTCTTCCCCCTGCAGAACCTCAAGGGCGCGGACAAGCTTGATAAGGACACAATGCTCGAGCGTGCACACGAAGCGGCAAGACTCGTACAGATCGACGAGCTTATGGACCGTAAGCCCAGCGAGCTTTCGGGCGGTCAGCAGCAGAGAGTTGCCATCGCGCGTGCACTCGTAAAGATGCCCCGCGTACTTCTTCTCGACGAGCCGCTCTCGAACCTCGACGCGCGCCTCCGTCTCCAGACACGCGAGGAGATCCGCCGTATCCAGCGCGAGACAGGTATCACCACCATCTTCGTAACCCACGACCAGGAGGAGGCAATGTCCATCTCCGACGTTATCGTTGTTATGAAGCTCGGCGTTGTTCAGCAGATCGGTAAGCCGCAGACGGTTTACGACAACCCCGTAAATCTCTTCGTTGCAAAGTTCCTCGGAACTCCTCCCATCAACGTATTCAAGGCAAGCGTCAAGGGCGGCAAGCTTTACATCAACGGTGAGGCGGTTCTCGACGTTCCCGGTGTCTCCGACCGCGACGTATTCGCCGCTATCAGACCCGAGGGCTTCATCCCCGATGACAACGGACCTATGACCTGTCAGCTTTCCTCTATCGAGGTTATGGGCCGCGACGTAAGCATCGTTTCGAAGAACGAGGCTATGCTCACGCCCACCATCCGCTCGATCGTTGATGCAGACTATAAGGTATCCGCGGCAGCAGAGAACGTTAAGTTCACTCTCAAGCCCCATAAGGTATTTATCTTCGACTCCGAGACCGAGGAGAGAATCTACTTCGGCGATCAGACAGCTCCCGAGACAGGCATCTGAGGTGATCGGATATGAAAAACTTCCTGCAAAAGATCAAGTTTGATCAATGGAAGGCTTGGATATATCTCTCGCCCGCCATTGTTCTCTTGCTCATATTCACGGTCTGGCCGATCTTCAATACGCTCCGTATGGCGTTCTGGAACGGATACGGACTTTTCAAGGAGCTCGGCGGAGGACTGCAGTTTGAGTTCGGTATTAAGAACTTCAAATGGGTTGTCGGCTACGGCGGATTCATCGACTGTCTTAAGAACACCATGCTTCTTACGGTTCTGACCGTTCCGCTCTCCACCATCCTCGCGCTCGTCATTGCGGTATGTCTGAATGCTATCAAACCATTCCAGAGATTCCTGCAGACGATCTTCTTCCTCCCCTACGTAACCAACTCGATCGCGATCGGAATGGTTTTCGAGGCTATGTTCAATATCGTCGGCTTCGGAACCTCCAATCCCTCTTTCGGTATCATCAATAATATCCTCGGCGTCTTCGGCGTTGACCCCATCAACTGGATCAATGCGGGCTCGGGATACTGGGCAAACATCGCGGTCCTCGTTATTTATATCGTATGGAACGCGCTGCCCTTCAAGATCCTTATCCTTCTCGGCGGTCTGCAGAGCGTCAACAAGCAGTACTATGACGCGGCAAAGATCGACTCGACACCCCGCCTCCGTGTATTCACAAGGATCACGGTTCCGCTTCTTTCTCCCATGATCGCGTACGTCGTTATCACAGGCTTTATCGGCGGCTTCAAGGAATACTCGAGCATCGTCGGTATCTTCGGAGACGATATGCAGGCGGTCGGCGGTGAATCGCTTAACACCATGGTCGGTTACATCTATAAGCAGCTCGGCGACAACCACGAGGGCGACGCGAGTGCTGCTGCGCTGATTCTTTTTGCTATCATATTTGTCGTTACGATGATAAATATGTACGTCAGCAAGAAGAAGACACATTATTGACGGAGGTGCGACATGGCTGATAAGGTTTTAACCACTATGCATGAAAAAGACATGCAGAAGGTAACAGCGGCACAGAAGGTCACAAAGGTCCTCGTGCAGTTCCTCCTTTATGCATTCCTTTGTACGATGGCTCTGATCATCGTATTCCCCTTCTATTGGATGATAATCTCGTCCCTCAAGAGCACGGTCGAGTACCGTCTCCCGATCCCGACGCTCTTCCCGCGCGAGATCCTCTGGGGCAACTATCTTGAAGCGTTTACCGCGGCAAACCTCGGCAGACTCTTCCTCAATACCGTTATCGTAGGTATCGTTTCCACGATCCTCTCGCTCGTCATCACCGTCCTTTCGGCTTTCGCATTCGCGAGACTCGAGTTCAAGGGCAAGAACGCGCTTTTTGCCGCTCTTCTTGCAACGATGATGATCCCCGGCGAGCTCTTCACGATCACAAACTACGTCACGGTAACAAAGTTCGGATGGCTCGATTCGTATACAGTACTTATCGTGCCCTTCCTCGTCAGCGTTTTCTATATTTATCTGCTCCGCCAGAACTTCCTGCAGATCCCGAACGAGCTCTATCTTGCCGCAAAGGTTGACGGCACGACAGACCTCAAGTATCTCTGGAAGGTTATGATCCCGCTCTCGCTCCCGAACCTTATTTCGATCACAATTCTTAAGATGATGGGTGCTTGGAACTCCTACGTATGGCCCCGTCTCGTTACCTCGACCGATGACTACAGACTCATCACGAACGGTCTTCGTGACGCCTTCACCGATATGTCGGGTCAGGCGAACATCCCCGTTCAGATGGCGGCTGTAACCGTCGTTTCGATCCCGCTCTTCCTCGTATTCATCTTCCTTCGTAAGTATATTATGAAGGGCGTTTCGAGAAGCGGTATTAAAGGTTAAATGCAGATACGCCAACGTCTGCTTAACAAAATATAATTTAATTTGAAAGGATCACAGAAATGAAAAGATCTATCATCTCTCTCCTTCTCGTCATCTCCATGCTCCTCGGTGCTGTTGCGCTTGCAAGCTGCAACGGCGGCGAACAGGGCGGTCCCGGTGGCGAAAACGGTGGAAACGGAGCCGCAAAGGTACCCTACGAAGTACCCGCAGAGGGCTACGATGGAAGCGCAGTAACCATCACCTTCTATCACTCGATGGGCGCAAAGCTTCAGGGTGTTCTCAACACCTATATCCCCGAGTTCAACAAGCTCTACCCCAACATCACCGTTGAGCATGCTTCTCAGGGTGACTACGACGGCGTACGCGATCAGATCAAGACCGCGCTCACCGCAGGCAACCAGCCCAACATCGCATACTGCTATCCCGACCACGTTGCACTTTACAACGTAGCGAAGGCAGTAGTTCCGCTCGATAACTTCATCGAGAGCACCATTCCCGTAACCGACGCTACAGGCAACGAGACCGTTCTCGGCTTCACCGCTGATCAGATCGCAGACTTCATCCCCGGCTACTACGCAGAGGGTACTGCATTTGATGCCGCAGGCACCATGTACACTCTCCCCATGTCCAAGTCTACCGAGGCTCTTTACTACAACAAGATCTTCTTCGAGAAGAACAACCTTCAGGTTCCCACCACATGGGAAGAGATGGCTAAGGTCTGCGAGCAGATCAAGGCTATCGACCCCGATTGCGTACCTCTCGGCTATGACTCCGAGGCTAACTGGTTCATAACCATGTGTGAGCAGTACGGCTCTGAATACACCAGCCTTGACAGCAATGCTCACTTCAAGTTCAACAACGAGACCAACCGCGGCTTCGTTAAGATGTTCCGCGACTGGTACAACAAGGGTTGGGTAACTACCGAGGAAATCTACGGCTCCTACACCTCGGGTCTCTTTACCGCTACCGAGGGTCAGAAGTGCTATATGGTTATCGGTTCCACCGGTGGCGCAAGCTATCAGCAGCCTCCTCAGGTTGACGGTCAGGCTCTCTTCGAGACCGCTATGGCAACTCCTCCCCAGATCAATCCCGATGCTCCCAAGGTAATTTCTCAGGGTCCCTCGCTCTGCATCTTCAAGGATACCAATCCTCAGGAAGTTGTAGCATCCTGGCTCTTCGTTAAGTTCCTTACCACCAACGTAGAATTCCAGGCGGCATTCTCGATGTCTTCGGGTTATGCTCCCGTTATCCAGTCTGTTCAGTCGAACCCCGTATATCAGCAGTGGCTCGACAAGGCAAACGGCATCAACAACCTTACCGCAATGTCGGTTAAGCTCGCTCTCTCCCAGAGCAACGCATACTTCGTATCCCCCGCGTTCAACGGCTCCTCCGCAGCACGTGACCAGGTTGGTATCCTTATGCAGAGCGCGCTCGTTTACACCGGCGACGACGTTGACGCAAAGATCGCAAAGCTCTTTGAGGACGCGATCTACGAATGCGAGTACGCAGCTCACTAATATAAAATAATGAAGAAGATTTCAAGACTTTTAAGTCTTCTTCTGGTTCTTGTTCTCCTTGCAGGTGCATTCGTTGCCTGCAACGGGGAAGGAGGCGAAGAGACAAGCACTCCCGCGGGCTCGGGCGAAATCGGTGAATTCGTCGATTACGTTGCGACCCTCAAGTTCGATCCGAACTCGGGAAGAGCTTATACCGAGGCGACCGTCAAGACATACGTTGACGGCGACACAACTCATTTCAACGTTCCCACGTCGATCATCGACACAGGTCTTCTCAAGGCGAGATACCTCGGTATCAATACCCCCGAGTCGACGGGTCAGATCGAGCCCTGGGGCAAGAAGGCTTCCAATTATACTAAGGAAGCACTCAAGAACGCAACCTCCATTATCGTAGAATCGGATAACGCGGGATGGAATCCCGACTCCACGGGCGACAGATACCTCGTTTGGGTATGGTATAAGACCGCCGAGATGGCGGATTACCGTTGCCTCAACCTCGAGATCCTTCAGAACGGTCTCGCGGTCGCATCCAAATCCTCGGATACGAGCTACGCCGAGATCTGCACCCAGATCCTCTATCAGGCGTCCACTCATAAGCTCTACGTTCATTCCAAGGAGAAGGACCCCGATTTCTATTACGGCGCTGCTATCCCCGTAACTCTCAAGGAGCTCAAGACGAATATCGAGTCCTACAAGGATAAGAGCGTTGGCTTCGAAGGCGTTATCGTAAGAAATTCCGGCAACACCGCATATGTTGAGGAATACGACGAGGAGACGGGACTCTACTTCGGAATCCAGGTCTACTACGGCTTTAACCTCGACTACTTCGGTCAGGAGATTCTGACCGTCGGCAACAGAGTTCTCGTCGTCGGCTCGGTTCAGTATTACGAGACCGGCGGAACTTATCAGATCTCGGATATCAAGTACAATGCTATGAGACCCGATGACGAGTCGAACATCAAGCTCATAAGCTCGGGTCACGAGGGCGCGTACACCGAGGTTTCGGCAAAGGATCTTCTCACCGAGAAGGTCACTCTCAAGATCACGCAGGTTGAAGGCGAAAACGAGATGATCGTAGAGAAGACCTTCGATCGCGGCTTCCTCACCATGCACGGTTCTGCTTCTATGAAGGGTCTCACCATCAAGAGCATCTACACCACGCAGAACGAGGACAGCTCGAATTTCGGCGCACTTTCCATCACCTGCACCGCCGAGGACGGCACAGAGATCGTCATCCGCACCGTAGTTCTCAAGGACTCGGAGGGTAAGACCATCACAGCCGATGCATTCCCCATAGGCAGTAAGATCGACGCGCGCGGCGTCATCGACGTATTCAACGGAGTATATCAGCTCAAGGTATTCTCCGCGGCAGACATCAATTTTGTAAATTAATAAAAACATAAAGGAGCTATCATGAAAAAGTTTTTAGCTATCCTTCTCCTTCTTTCCATGCTTTGCATGTCTTTCGTAGCATGCACAGGTAACGGAGGCGAAGAGACCACTCCCGACACCACCACTCCTCCCGCAGAAGAGGCTGCAACTCTTGCGGATGCAGTTGAGTACCTCAACTCCATGTACAAGTCCGACGAGGGCAAGAAGACCCCCGCTGACTACCTCCTCATCGCTCAGGTTCCGATCGGCGACGTTAAGTTCGAGATCACCTGGACAGTTGACCTCGAGGGCATCGAGATCGTTCCCGAAAACGGCACCTACACCGTAAAGCTTCCCTCCAAGAACGAGACCGAGACCGCTTACACCCTCACCGCTACCGTTAAGGATGCGGCAGGTGCTTCCGAGACCAAGACCTTCGGCAGAATCCTTCCCGTCTACGACAACTCCGCCGCAGTTACCGATCCCCAGGAAGGCGAGAGCTACAAGCTCTTCCTCGTTCAGGCTAACGTAGGCAAGACCCTCTTCCTCACCACCAAGACCCAGAACAACGAGAACAAGTTCATCCTTTCCACCGCTACTCCCGCAGAGGGCGCAGAGTTCATGGTTGAGAAGGCTGACGGCGGCGTTAAGATCTACACTATGGTCGACGGCGTTAAGACTTACGTTTACGCTCACACCACCACCGCTGCTGACGGTAAGATCAGCAAGTACGTTGGCTACAGCACCGAAAACTCCAGCGTATTCACCTATCAGGCAAACGTAAACGCTTGGTTCACCAAGTGCGACGGCGTTGACTACGTATTCGGTACCTACAGCTCTTACGAGACCGCTTGCATCTCCGAGTCCTCCTACATCACTCCCGAGAACACCGGTCTTACCCAGTTCGTTGTTGCTTTCATGAACAAGGAAGCAGCTGACGAGTTCGTTCCCGAAGAGGCTCCCAAGGATCCCACCGAGCTTACCTCCATCAAGGACGCAAGCGCAATCGGCGAGAAGCTCGAGCACAACACCAACACCGTTGAGAAGTACCTCGTTAAGGGCGAGATCACCGAGATCAAGAGCGAGCAGTACGGCAATATGTACATCAAGGACGCAGAGGGCAACACCCTTTACATCTACGGTCTCTACTCCAAGGACGGAACCGTTCGTTACGACGCTATGACCGATAAGCCCGCAGTTGGCGATACCATCACCGTTATGAGCCAGATCTGCAACTACAACGGTCCTCAGCTCAAGAACGCAACTCTCCAGAAGCTTGAGAAGGCTGGAGCAACCGGTCCCGTAGCAGTTAAGCCCGAGGTTGGCACCGCTTACAAGTTCGTATTCACTCACGATACTCTCGGCAAGACCCTCTACATCACCGGCGTAATGGACGGCTACTACATGGCTACCACCGAGGATAAGAGCGCAGGCTGTGACGTTTACGTTGAGGAGACCACCGGCGGTTACTACTTCTACTGCATGGTAAATGGCACCAAGACCTACATCAATATGGTTCAGAGCGGTACCTACACCAACGCAAAGTACGAGGCAGCTCCCTCCACCGTTTACACCTACGACGAGACCCTCAAGACCTTCGTAGGCACTGTTGAAGGCAAGACCTTCATCTTCGGCACCAGAACCGATAAGACCTATACCACTATCGGCCCCATGGCTACCGATAAGGATTGCTTCTACGCTATTTTCGTAAAGTAATATAAACATCAAAAATCCGCCGCATCTTATGGTGCGGCGGATTTGGTATTGATGCGACATCCTCATCCACCGCTTCCGCGGTCCCCCTTCCCCCACTTGGGGAAGGTAAAGTGGCTACTGCGAGATCTTCGATTTGTTTGGCGAATATCGTGTTACTAATAATTCAGCCTGTCAGAATAGGAAGATCTTTTCAAAAATGCGAACCTAAAAAAGAATTAGACCATCAATTTATATAATATTCCTATGTGCGGAATAAATATGGCGCACAAATCATTTAACCTTCCCCAAGCGGGGGAAGGGGGACCACGAAGTGGTGGATGAGGATGTCAGAAAGTATAAGCAAAATACGAAAAACAATTATGTAAACGTTGACAAACTCTGGATCTTGTGCTATACTTTAGAAAAAAGAACAAGGAAGAAGTTCATTATGAATACAGAAAAGCTGACGATAAATTGCCTTGGAGCGTCGAACACGCAGATACTGATCGACAACGAGGGCATCAAGACGAAGGAGATAAACTATCCGGTGCTGCTTGGGCTTCGCCTGCGCTGTAAAACGAGAAACTACGGCATAGGCGGCACGAATATTGCAAAGCAGGAGGGAAGGGAGGACAGCTATTTCGAGCGCGCGCCTATGATGGAGCACGGCGCGGATATCATCATCGTTCAGGGTGGCGGAAACGACTGCAATCACTGTATTCCTCTCGGCGAGCTTGATTCGACCGATCCCTATACCTATTGCGGCGCGCTTCGTTCGCTTATCCGCTTGATCAAGAGCGACTATCCCGAGTCGAAGCTGATCGTTTCGACCTCGATGCGCAAGAAGCGCGAGCCGCAGAAGCGCACGGATGACCTGGGACATCTTGATTTCCACAAGGCATTCGTATCGGTCTGCCGAAGTGAGGATATCGAGCCTGTCGACTTCTACGACGACCCCGAGCTTGACCCATTCGATCCCGCGTCAATGCCCGACGGCACACATATGTCGGAAAAGGCTTGCAAGCATATGGCTGACGTGTTTGCGGATTACATCCGCAATCTCTGAAAAAGCCTGAAAGTTTTTGAGGTTTCTTAAGGAACTTTTTTCAAAAAGTTCCTTAAGTGGGGTACGGGGCGACGCCCCGAAATGCGCTTCAAACAGACGGCGCCCCTGCCGGCTGTTTGGAATTAGAAAGAACTCCCCTCCGGGGAGTTCTTTCTAATTCACTTTATTATAAGTGCATTATTACGCAGTATTGCGCGCTCTGCGCGCGGGGTGACAGGAGCGCATACTTGCCTACGGCAAGTTGCAACTCTTGCTTCTCGGCTTACGCCTCCATTTTCCTTCGGAAAACCGCAAGAGCTGCACTTCCCTACATTCGGGAATGATCGACTCTGTCCAAACAGGAGAAGCGGAGCTTCACCTGTTTGAAGCACGGAAGCGAAAGCTGAAGCTTTCGCATTGAAATGAGGCTCTGCCTCAAACTCCGCGAACTTTTGAAAAAGTTCGATCAAAACTTCAATCATTTATTAAATCGGAAATTTCCTCGCTTGCGAGGAAATTCACCCTAACTCTGCATTCTGCACTCTTAACTCTGCACTCAAAAACGGCAGTCCGTCAACCGAACTGCCGTGTTTTTGCTATTTTAGTTCAGAACAACCTTCTTAAACGCCTTCTTGCCTCTGCGGACAACGATGCCGTTCTTGAGTGTTTCTGCGGTGTAGGTCGCCTTGATATCGGTGACCTTCTCGCCCTCGACGGTTACGCCGCCCTGCTCAACTGCACGGCGTGCCTCGGACTTGGAGGGAACGAGTCCTGCCTTGACAAGGATGGTGAGAATGTCGATCGCGCCGTCGATAAGATCAGCCTCGCTGAGCTCTGCGGTGGGAATGTCAGCATCTGCGCCCGCGCCGAAGAGTGCCTTCGCGCTTGCCTGTGCCTTGTTTGCTTCCTCTTCGCCGTGAACGAGCTTGGTAAGCTCGTATGCGAGGATCTCCTTGGCGGTGTTGAGCTGACTGCCTTCCCAGCTGTCCATAGCTTCGATCTGCTCCATAGGCAGGAATGTGAGCATACGGATGCACTTGAGTACGTCTGCGTCCTCAACGTTTCTCCAGTACTGATAGAAATCGTAGGGAGTGGTCTTGTTGGGATCGAGCCATACTGCGCCCGATGCGGTCTTACCCATCTTCTTGCCCTCAGAGTTGAGGAGAAGGGTGATGGTCATTGCGTGAGCGTCCTTACCAAGCTTACGTCTGATAAGCTCTGTGCCGCCGAGCATATTCGACCACTGATCGTTGCCGCCAAACTGCATATTGCAGCCGTACTTCTGGTAGAGGTAGTAGAAGTCGTAGGACTGCATGATCATGTAGTTGAATTCAAGGAAGGAGAGACCCTTCTCCATTCTCTGCTTGTAGCATTCAGCGCGGAGCATGTTGTTGACAGAGAAGCACGCGCCAACCTCGCGGAGTACTTCAACGTAGTTGAGGTCGAGGAGCCAATCCGCGTTGTTGACCATAATAGCCTTGCCCTCGCCGAATTCGATGAATCTTTCCATCTGCTTCTTGAAGCAATCGCAGTTGTGCTGAATGGTCTCGCGGGTCATCATGGAACGCATATCGGTTCTGCCCGAGGGGTCGCCGATCATTGCTGTGCCGCCGCCAATGAGAACGACGGGCTTGTTGCCTGCCATTTGAAGTCTCTTCATAAGGCAGAGAGCCATAAAGTGTCCGACATGAAGCGAATCCGCCGTGGGGTCAAAGCCGATGTAGAAGGTAGCCTTGCCGTTATTGATCATGTCGCTGATATGCGCCTCGTCGGTAACCTGAGCAACCAGACCGCGCGCGATAAGTTCTTCGTAGAGTGTCATTTTTCTTTATCCTTTGCGAAATTGAGATTGTATATACCTAATTATTATAAACTAAAATATAGCTTTTGTCAATCTTTTTTTGAAAAATAAAGCAAAAAGCAACCCGAAGGTTGCTTTTTTGCAAATATTATGTATTAACCGAGATTATCGATCGCCTTGGCTACGCTTTCAACTCTGTTGTTGAAGAGTCTGAGGTTAGCCTTAAGGAGGGATCCCCAAGCATCAACCGAGTTGTCGTTTACGGCACCGCGGAATACGCTGTAGGAGAGGTTGTTGACCTGGGTGGTGAGAAGTCTGCCAAGGTCGATGACAACAGATTCACGGATCTTGTCGAACATGAAGGAGTCGTCGCTCTGGTCGGAGTATCTGAGCTTCATGGATTCCTCGAAGAGCGCGGGGGTGATGTTGAGGTAGCTCTGGTAAGCCATGAGCTCGAGGGTAGCTGCTGCAGCCTCAGAATGAGTGGAAGCAGTCGAGAGCACGTAGGTGGTGAAGGGGAATGCCATACAGGTTCTGTAGCCTTCCTGATCCTCGTCGTACATAGGAACGGGGAGAATACCGTAGTTGAAGTCTACGTCCTTGAGCTTCTTGTTGGTGATCTGTACGCGGTCAATGGTAAAGATCGCCTGGTTGTTTGCGAAGATATCAGCGGAATTCTTGATCCAAACGTCACCCGAGCCGTGGATGAAGCCACAGAGCTTAGCGAGAAGGGCAGCGGTCTTATCGGAGGAGAGATCCTCGGAAAGCACAATGTTGCCGTTCGAGTCGGTAACTACTGTGGAGAGGTCGGCTGCGGTGTAGAAGGAGTCGAAGTGGATGTTGATGGTGGTGAAGCCGAAGCGGTCGCCCTGGCTTGCTGTGCCGTCACCGTTCTGCTCGAGGAATCCGCCGGTGGAGTACTCGATGAGCTTATCGAGTGTCCACTTGTTCTCGTATGCGAGATCATAGAGGGTGTTGAACTCGAGTGTGGTGACGTCGGTGAACATATCCTTGTTGAATACGCAACCGTACATCATATAGAGGTAGTTGGTGGAGATATCGCCGGATACGAAGTAAACGCCGTCCTTGATGGTAGCCTTTTCGATAAGGGTGGAGGGCCACCAGGGCTTATCGAATTCAACGATCTCGTACTGGGTGAGGTCCTGTGCGAGACCCTGGGTCATAAGGGTAGCACCGGTCATAGAGTAACCGCAGAAGAAGTCGTGAGCGTCTGCGCCCGACTGAGTGGAGTTGGTGCAGGTGTTGATGAAAGCCTTCTGGTTGTTGTAGTTACCGGGAGTGCCGGTGAACTCGAGAGTGATAGCGAACTGCTCCTGAACGCGCTCGTTTCTCTTGTAGATCGCGTCGTTTACGGATTCGCCATTGGTGTCCTCAACGAAGAATTCGGGGTTCTCTCTGTCGTTCCAGTAAAGGAACTTGATGATCTCGCCGTCAAACTTGAGGTCTGCGGGGATATCACTGATAGCGAAGAGAGTTTCCTCGGGAGCCTCTGTGGGAGCGGGACCGTCCTGTCCTGCGGGGCCTGTTGTGGTTGCATTATCAGTCGTCTGCTCGGGGTCATTTGTGTTTGCGCAGGAAACTGCCGCGGGAAGAAGCATAATGATTGCTAAAAGCGCGGTAAGTATGCGGATAAGGTGTTTCATTAAATAAACCTCCGTAAAATTATGGTTATATCTATTATAAACTATAATTGAAACTTTGTCAAGCGTTTTTTTGATTTAGATGAAAATTCGCAAAAAAAGGAATTCATATATTTTTGAATGCGGTGAACAATATTAGCAGAGAACGCAAGTCGGCGGCGCGGAGTAAGGCGGCAACCGAAAGCTCATGCGACGTCGGGTGCGGGCTCAATTGATATAGATTCGCACTTGCACGCCAAGATCGGTGGCAAAAGCCGCCGCAAAGATATCCGCGCGCGATTGCACCCAAGAAAAAGAAGTTAATGCTATAAGCATAAGGAGAATTTCAAAATGGCTAACAAGAACGCAAAGAAGGCTCTCGAGCAGTTCAAGAACGAAGCAGCAAACGAAGTAGGCGTAACCCTCAACCAGGGCTACAACGGCGATCTCACCTCTCGCCAGGCAGGCTCCATCGGTGGCCAGATGGTCAAGAAGATGGTAGAGAAGTACGAGAACGATCTCCAGGGCAAGAACTAATATAGCTTTTCTCTGACACATCGGACGGATGCTTCGGCATCCGTCCGTATTTTTATGTAAATGCTTGAAAAGCGTGCGGAAATGTGGTATAATATGGTTATCCGTACGGCTAAAAGGAGGTGCGATATGGTTTATATTTATCTGACCGAAAACGATCAGTCGAAGTCAACCGACGAGAAGATCGTCGAGCTTGCGAAATATCATCTGAGCCGTCTCTTTCTGACTCTCGACTCGGAGGACGCATTTAAGATCGGGCGGCTCGAGCGCGGAAAGCCCTACTTTTCAAATATGCTTGACGTTCATTTTTCCGTCAGCCACAGCGATGACGTTTTTGCCTTTGCGATAGCAGACGTGCCCGTCGGTATAGACGTTCAGAAGAAGAAGCACCGTCCCGACGAGGAGGAGAGATGCCGCAGGATAGCGCGCCGATTCTTCCATCCCGAGGAGATCGCGGCTATGGAGGGCGAGAACGATAGATTTTGGAATCACCAAGGCGTCGTTTCCTCTTTTTACAAGATCTGGTGCGGTAAGGAGGCTTACGTCAAGCTCAGCGGCAAGGGAATCGACGGAGATTTTTCGAAATTCTCGGTTATTTCCACGCAAAAGGACGTCTGGTGGGCGGATGACGGCGAATATGCCGTAGCCTACTGCACCGAAGAATACGGTTGCGCAGAAACAGTAAGATTGAGCCGTACGGGAGCCGAACCTGATTGCCTCACGGCGATAAATTTTCGCGTCTTTCGGCGTGATTTCACTTGAAAGGTTAATACCTTTCTTCGCAAAATCCCACCAAAATCCATCAAAAATTAATTCGCCGTGAGGTGCGAGCAGTTTTGACGGAGCAGATTTTTTCGAGAACAAGGTTCTTTCCGATGATCATATATTAATATTATCAAGGAAAGAACTGAAGTTATCGGGAAAATCTGCCCGACAAAACCAATTTTGTTCGACTCCCGTACGGCTATCCGGAGTTTGATTATGAAACACGATTTTTATATAACCTACGCCGATCTTCCGCTCAGCCGCGCGCCCCGCGCATGGGTGGAGGTTGACGCCGCCGCCATCAGGCACAACTACCGCACCGTTGCCTCCGCCATTGCCGAAAAGCGCAAGGACTGCCACATCATCGCAGTTATCAAGGGCGAGGCATACGGTCACGGCATCGCTGAGTGCACCCGCATCTTCCTCTCCGAGGGTTGCCGCGCATTTGCTCTGGCAAACGTCGAGGAGGCTATCTGCACCAAGCGCGTCTGCGACGAGATGAATATCCGCGCCGACATCCTCATTCTCGGTGCAACTGATCCCGCCCTCATCGGCGAGGTCGGACGCCACGATCTTATCCAGACCATCCCCTCCTTCGACTACGCCAAAAAGCTCTCGCGCGCCGCATCCGAATCGGGCGTGACCGTCCGCGCGCATATTAAGCTTGACACGGGAATGAACCGCCTCGGCTTCTCCACCTTCAACGAGGAGCAGAAGACCGTCACGGTTGCGCAGGTTGCGCAGATCTCGCGCATGGAAGGAATCGTCATCGACGGCATCTTCTCGCACTTTGCCGTTGCCGACGAGGTCTCCGAGCACGCAAAAAAACGCACCGACCTGCAGTCGATCCGCTTCTTTGATACTCTCGACCGTATCCGCATCGAGGGCGTTGACCCCAGAGTTGTTCATCTCTGCAACTCGCCCGGCGCATTCACCCGCCCCGCAAAGGATCTCGGCGATGCCGCGCGAATCGGCATCTCCCTCTTCGGCTTCGGACCCGCTCCCGGAGTTGACCTCGGTCTGCTCCCGACCTTCAAGCTCTGCGCCAAGATCTCGCGCATCAACCGTCTGACTCCCGGCGAGGAGCTCGGTTACGGTGGAACCTACAAGGTCGAGCGTGAGATCACCTCCGCGACCGTCGGAATCGGCTACGCAGACGGCGTTTTCCGTCACGCCGCAGGCCATAAGGTCTCGATCTACTCGCCCGAGGGTGAATACAAGGGGCCCGCAACCGTCATCGGCAGAGTCTGCATGGATATGTGCATGCTCGACCTCGGCGACACCGACGGAGCAGAGGGCGACACCGTCGTATTCTACGGCGACGAGTACGTCACCTGCGAGGATTTCGCAACTCATTGCAACACGATCGTCCACGAATGCCTCAGCCTTGTTTCGGGAAGAGTTCCGAGACTTGTGGTAAACGACGAAGAAAACTGAAAAGGAAATTAAAATGAAAAAACACAGCCGTCTGATCGCGCTTCTGCTCGGCATTTTCATCCTCCTCTCTGCCGCCGCCTGCTCGGGCGAAGGTAACGCTGAAACATCCGCCGAGGAGACCGCCGACACTCGCACACCCGAGACGACCGACGTTATTACGCCCACGACAACCGAGGAGCCATCCGTCTCCGCATCCGCAACACCCGAAACCACGACAGAAGTTACCACCGAGGAAACAGTCCCCGAGACCACTTCTCCTCCCGTAGCTACCGACGTCATCCGCATTCTGAGGCAAAAGGATCGCGGCGAGGCTCTGTCCTCTCTCTTCGCCGACGACGAAGAAAAAGCTCTCCTTTCCGAACGTGAGGAGAGACTTCTGCGCGATCATCTGCTCGAAATCGAGGTCACTCTGACCGAGAATATCGTAAGCCGCGTCGAGAATGACGTCCTTGCCGCAGAAAAGGGCTACGATCTCCTGCTTCTCACGCCCGAGGACGGCATCGCGCTTCTGACCGACGGTATGCTCGAAAATCTCGCCGAGGCGGGCATCGATATCAAGCCCGACAGCGCAGGAGTCCTCAGCTCGCTCACCGAAAGCCTTACGGTCGGCGGCGGAGCATATCTCGTCTCCACGATCGCGCTGACCTCGGATATCACGTCTACATATGCCCTCAGATATGACGGCACGTCCCTCTCATCATCGCCCGTGGAAAGTGCTCTTTCGGGCAATTTCACCACAGAGCTGATGCTCGCCTACCTCAAGGAGACTGAAAACGCATTCTCGCTCGGTGAGTCGTCTCGGCTGACACTCTACCGCGGACTCGGCGGTAAGGTATTCACCAAGACCGAATCGGGCATCCCGACGAGTGCGGTGACGGACGATGCCATTTTCAAATCCGCATACACCGCCGCAGCCGACATCGGTGCAAAATCCGCTGACGGCAAGGCGATCTTCACTCTTGAGAAGATATCCGCGCTCGAGAGCGGCAATATCTATCTCCCGATACCCAAGGCAACCGCCAATATCGGATACTCACAGCCGGTGGATCATTCCACACTCTCCCTGCTTGCCGCTCCCGCGGGAGTTGTCAGCGGAAACAGGCTAAAAACTCTCCTCAATGCGCTGATCTTGTCGTCGGGCAGTTACAGAGACGCCGTCCGCGCAGGGATCGTCAAAAACGGCGCGGAAAATTCTCTCGCCGCGCTCAATATCATCGAGGCAAATTCCTCCCTCGACCTCGGAATTCTCCTCGGTTGGGGCGACATCGACGATCTGATCGCCGACGGGCTCAATAAGGGGACCACCGCAGACGCACTACTCGCGGACAGAATGACCGAAATGCGCAACAAAGCGGTCGACGTCGCGGCAAAGATCGTTGCCGACAGACTCGGCATAAAATAGCCAATTGTAAAACTGCGTTTTACAATTGAGACGCGCGCTTATCGCCGCGAGCCAAAATCGTTGATTTTGGCTCACTCCCCTCGGCGCGCGGACTCGCCCCAGCTCGTCTCAAAGGTGTTTTTTCATCGGCAAAGCCGATGAAAAAACGGATTTTATTATAGTTATACAATCTGATATATTGAGTAAAAGGATAAGGAACCATGAAAAAAGAATGTAAAGTTGAGATCAGAATGAGCGAGGACCTTATGAAAAAGCTCTCCCTCATCAGCAAAAAGGAAGGAAGAAGCATCAACAATCAGTTTCTCTTCCTCCTTCGCAACAATATTCAGTATTTTGAGCGCACGCACGGCAGACTGACAAACGCTGAGCTTGCGGCAGAGGACGTCTCCGAATATCAAGTCGGAGATGAGTAAATATAACTTCCGATCCGCCTGCGCCGTCATCAGCGGTGCATCGTCGGGAATCGGACTTGAGATCGCCTCGATACTCTGCGCGAAGTACGGATGCACCGTCATCGGACTTGCGAGAAGCAAGGAAAGACTTGATCGCGCCGCCGAGCGGATCGGGGAGAATTTCATCCCCTTTGTTTGCGACGTGACGGTCGACTCGGACCGCGCAGATCTCCTCAAATTCATTGCAGATCACGGCTTTAAGCCCGATATTCTGATCAATAACGCGGGTATGTTGCCTCCGTTTTCACATTTTACGCCCGAAAAGGAGGACGAGCTCGAGCGCGTTGTGGAGCTCAATTTCCGCGCGCACGTTAAGATGTGCTCGGCGTTTCTGCCCCTGCTTCTTAAGTCGGATCGCGGCGCGATAGTCAACGTCGCAAGCTCCGCAGCACTTGCACCACTCCCCGGCACCGCGGCGTATTCGGCGAGCAAATCGGCACTTCTCGCCTTCACGCAAAGTCTTTCGCTCGAATACGGCAAGTCGATTTTCGTTTCTGCCGTATGTCCCGGAATGACCGCGACCGATCTCTTTTCGGCTCACGAGGGCGCGTCGGTCATCGAAAAATTGGCTCCCACGCCCGAAAAAGCGGCAAAAAAGATCGTCCGCAGACTGAGACGCCGCCGCAGAAAGATCGTCACGGGCGCGGACGCGCATCTGATGAGCCTCGGCAACCGCCTCTTCGGCACCGGAGCCCTTCGCTTCTTCTCTTTTTTCATTAAAAGCGTTAAGCTACCGATATTTAAGGATACATTTTATAAGTAACGGTATTATATCTAAATTTAAAGCTAATGTGTCTACGCTCTCCCTCCACCGCGGTCAAGCCGCGGTCCTAAGCTGCGTCAGCAGGTATTCCCTCACTCAGAGGGAGGCAAGGAGTTTGTGCGATCATTGCACATAGAGATGTCATTATGCTTTAACAAAATTACATGATAATTTATGACTATCTAAATTTAGAAATACTATGTTGGTACTTCCGATCTCGCCTCCCTCTGAGGAGGGAGGGGGACCACGGCTTGACCGTGGTGGAGGGAGAGATATTTTACAATGCATACACAATCAAAACCGCGAGGTCGAAAAAATGAAAAAATATCTTATCAAATCAATCGCGCTCTGTCTGGCACTCGTTGCCACTCTGCCGTTCTTCACATCCTGCTCGAAGCCGCCCGAGCTTGAGACGGTAAAGGATACCTTTGTCGCTCTGATCGAGGCGTCCGTCGAGGTCAACAACATCTTCTTCGGCGAGGGCCTGCCGACATATCCCAGAATCGCGGGCGACGGCAACCTACTCTACGACGAGACGCACAACGCATACTACGCCTTCCTCGCTGACGGCGACCGCACGATCCTCAAGTACAAGATCGGCGAGGGCGATTGGCAGTACGCGGAAAAATCCGCCGAAGCGGCAAATATGGAGGCGATCTACACCGACTCCGAGGGCAATTTCTACTACCCCACCGAGTTTGACGAATCGCAGTACGAGTACGTCTACGACTCCGACTCCCCCGCAAACTACGACTACGTCCGCGCCGACTGCAAATACCAGGATCTCGAATCGATCATGGCGCTTGCCGAATCCGTCTACACCCAAAGCTACCTCAAGGGCGAGGATTGGACCGAGGAATCGATGGGCTACGGCGGAGTTTACGCCGCAATGTTCGACGGAATCGCGCTCGGCACCGAGATCAGCTACGCCCGCTACCGCGTCGACGACAGCATCGACGGCTTCTACCTCCTCAAATCGAACGAATTCAAGCCCTATTTCGAGGAGCACAAGACCTACGACTACTCATCCATGAAGATAATCAAGCCCTCGCGCGCCGATCTCGTCAATATCGAGATCACCGCCAACGGACGCTACATCGACTATGAAAACTTCGAGGTCGTCACAGGCGAGCATACCGTAACGCTCACCTTCGTTTTCGAGGGCGGCGAGTGGAGACTCGATACGCCGACATATTGAGTTCAGAGTTAAGAGTTCAGAGTTAAGAGTTAATGTAACTTTTCTCGCAAAGCTCGAAAAGTATTTTAATTAAATAATTTCCGAACAAAGTGAGGAAATTTTCCTTAACTCTGCACTCTGCATTCTGCACTCTGCACTTCCTTGTTGACATTAAAGAAAATATCTGCTATAATATTATAATAGACATAATCCGAAAGGACGGTTTAAATATGATTCTTTACAACTCATTGACACACGCACGCGACGAGTTCAAGCCCCGCGAGGAGGGCAAGGTCTCGATCTACACCTGCGGTCCCACAGTTTACCATTACGCTCACATCGGAAACCTCCGCACATATATGATGGAGGACATCCTTGACCGCTATCTCCGCTACTCGGGCTACGAGGTCAAGCGCGTTATGAACATCACCGACGTCGGACACCTCACCAGCGATGGCGACACGGGCGACGACAAGATGCTCAAGGGCGCAAAGCGCGAGAAGAAGACGGTTATGGAGATCGCCAAGTTTTACACCGACGCCTTCTTCGCAGACTGCAAGAAGCTCAACATCCGCATTCCCGACGTTATCGAGCCCGCAACCTCCTGTATCGACGACTTCATCCGCGTAATCGAGGCTCTTATCGAAAAGGGTTACGCTTACGAGGCGGGAGGCAATATTTATTTCGACACATCTAAACTCGAATCCTACTACGCTTTCCACGACTTCAACGAGGAAGACCTCGAGGTCGGCGTACGCGAGGGCGTTGAGGCAGACGGCAATAAGCGCAACCGCGCG
>JAZQXP010000059.1:0-1722 GCA_045632925.1 Eubacteriales bacterium
GGCTGTGATCACTCCGATCTGATCGGCGGTCAGACCCGCCTCGACGGAATCATCCCCCTTTACCGCGGAGAGGCAGAGCGAGGGAAAGAGCACGCACCACCAATTCTCGCCATCGCCCTCCCCGAGCTCGACGATGAGCGCGGTGTACTCGCCCGCGGGATAGACCTCGCCGCCGTAATTTCGCTCGGGAAATTCCTCTCTGCCGACCCTCATCGAGCAGGTATAATCTGCTCCGAGAGCGGAGAGAGTCGAATTGATATGCGAGACGATCTCATCCTCGCTCTCAACTGCAACATTTGCGGCGTCCTCCATCCTCTCGCAATCGCGGAAGAGCTCGGCGGTATATGGCAGAAGCGCGTCGCGGACGGCAAGCTTGGTCGACTGATCCTCCTCGCTGTCCGAATTTGCGCGGATATGGAGTCGAAAAACGCTTGCGTAGACGGGATCGGTGTCGAAATCCTCGGATTTCAGCGAGAAAAACAGAAGGGCGATGAGCGCGATTATGACGGCGGCGCAGGTGATGAACGCGGCGGCGCGATGGCGGCGGGGTGAATGTGTAAGACTTTTCATATCAAATGCCTTTCCTTAAAAAATATGTACGCCGCTCATCGGTATTATTTTTGACTCCGCGCGGGATCTGTATTCAAGCCAAAGGAAGGAAATTTTGCGTCCCGCACCGATTTCTGTTGACAAGGGAGCCGTTTTGTGCTAAACTATAATTAAGAAAAAGAACGAAAGAGGTGATGGCATGGCATTGTACGCTGTAGCGGATATTCACGGATTTTTTGACGAAACGAAAAAGGCTCTCGAGGAGGCTGGGTTCTTTTCCTCGCCCGATAACAGACTCGTCCTCGTAGGCGATGCCCTCGACAGAGGCAAGCAGGCGCGCGAGACGGTCGATTTTCTGCTCGGACTTCACAGGGAGGGCAGACTCGTCTACGTCTACGGCAACCACGAGGAGCTGCTTTACAAATGCCTGCAGGATATTGCCTCGGGCAGGATCGGCGAGATCGCGAGCGGAATGTCATACCATTACCGCAACGGCACATGGAGCACCCTCCTTCAGCTCAGCGGAATGAGCGCAAACGAGGCTTGCCTCTACCCGCAGGCTCTGATCGAGCGAGTCAAGGAGAGCGATTTTTACCGCGAACTGCTCCCAACCGCGGTAAACTACTACGAGACCGAAAAGCACATCTTCTGCCACGGCTGGATCCCGCTTGACGTGAAGATCGAGGATATGATCGCGTATTTTCATTACAGAAGCGACTGGCGCGATGCCGACGAGACCGAATGGCACAAGGCGCGCTGGAGAAACGGCATGGAAATGGCTTGCATGCACGGTGTTCTCGAGCCGGGAAAGACGATCGTCTGCGGTCACTGGAACTGCTCCTGGGGACACGCGCACGTCAGCGGCATATGTAGCGAGCGCGGCGACGATGCGATAACCACTCCCTTCCGCGCAGAAGGCGTCCTCGCCATCGACGCCTGCACCGCGAGACACGGAAGGGTGAATTGTGTGAAGATCGAGGAGTGAATTAGTGAACAGTGGTTAGTGGACAGTGGACAGAAAGATGCGGAGGAAGTGCAGAGCATAAAAAGTGCAGAGTGCAGAATGCAGAGTGCAGAGTTAATGAAATTTTTCTCGCGTTGCTCGAAAAATATTTGTGGGATAATTTAATTCGGCTTTGATAACTCTTCGCTTAGCTGTAACGTTTATTAACC
>JAZQXP010000060.1:0-1694 GCA_045632925.1 Eubacteriales bacterium
GTCGCGAGGTTCTCGGCGAGCTCGGGATAGACGTGTTTATACTTCTCGCAAATCGTCTCAGCGAGCTTAACCGTAAAGCTAGGGGCGATGCCGAGGAAACGGCTGTAGCGAACAGCGCGGCGGATGAGACGGCGAAGAACGTAGTTCGCTCCGACATTGCCGGGCTTGACGCCGCCCTTCGGATCGCAGAGAATGAACGTAGCCGTACGCATGTGATCGGCGATGATGCGGCGCGACTTAAGCGCGAGCTCAGCGTCTTCGGGCGTTACCGTCGAAAGCTCATCAATCTTCGCCATGATCGGCGCAAAGATTTCGGTATCATAAACAGTCGCCGCGCCCGACATCATGCAAATCGTGCGCTCGACGCCCATACCCGTATCGACGTTATGACGACCGAGAGGCTCAAACGCGCCTTCGGCGTTCTTGTTGTACTGCATGAAAACATCGTTCCAGATTTCGATGTACTTACCGCAGTGGCAACCGGGACGGCAGTCGGGACCACACTTCTCCTTACCCGTATCAATAAACATTTCGGTATCAGGACCGCAAGGACCGGTCGTACCGGCGGGACCCCACCAGTTGTCTTCGCGCGGGAGACGGTAAATGCGCTCGTCGGGAATACCGAGAGACTTCCAAATTTCAACAGCCTCCTCGTCAGCAGGAATGTAGCCAGGCTCGCCCTCGACGCCCTCGCCCTTAAATACCGTTACTGAAAGCTG
Source organism: Eubacteriales bacterium (assembly GCA_045632925.1). Classification (GTDB taxonomy): domain Bacteria; phylum Bacillota; class Clostridia; order Oscillospirales; family CAG-272; genus CAG-390. The sequence continues at coordinate 720 of JAZQXP010000060.1, forward strand.
ATCAGGCGAGAAGCCAAGCTTCGTCGTAAGGAACTCGTAGCTCCAGCTGATCGCCTCCTTCTTAAAGTAATCGTTGAGAGACCAGTTGCCGAGCATCTCGAAAAACGTAAGGTGGGCAGAGTCACCGACTGCGTCAATATCGCCCGTACGAACGCACTTCTGAACGTCAGTAAGGCGCGTTCCCGCGGGATGCTCCATCGCGCCCATCAAATACGGTACCAACGGATGCATACCGGCGGTCGTAAAAAGAACGGTCGGATCATTCTCCGGAATAACCGAAGCGCCAGGAATAATCTTATGACCCTTGGATTCGAAAAACTTAAGATACATTTCGCGGAGTTCGTCCGCAGTAAGATTCTTCATATTTGACTCCCTTAACATATTGTCTATATATTTTATCAAATTTGATTGCATTCAATCAAACTCATAAGGTGCTGGAGTTTACCCATTTTTTGAACCCTGGCGACACTCAGCCTAAAAGGACTAAAAAAATGCGACATCCTTTTGACAGTTTTCGGTAGAATACCGATTGCACAAAAAAACAACCAAAAGGAATGTCACACAATGAATGATACTAAAATTGCGTCAAAAGCGAAAGCACAACTTTCAAATTTTATGGGTAAAGTTTTTACCCATTTTTCAAAACCAACAAAAAGATTCATCGAGGAATGTATTTATGGCATTCAAGCCTCAGGAGACACAAAACTCTCATCTATCGTGCGCGCAATCGACGACGACATAAGACCTATTTACACCGAAAAAAGGCTCAGCCGCAATCTCAACAACGATGAGCTATCTGACCCTATCGCCCAAGCCATACTAAAGGATGGCGCGCGCTCCGTCACCTCCGACACGCTCCTGCTTGTCGATCCGACTGAAATCCGCAAGGAGTTTTCGTACAAAATGCAGTATGTCACCCGCGTTCGGGACGCCAGCCGTTCCTCAAAGGAAAACTGCGAAGTGCTTGTCAATGGC
>JAZQXP010000061.1:0-4970 GCA_045632925.1 Eubacteriales bacterium
AAATAGGAATATTTTATTTAAATCAGTTTGCACTCACAATGGAGTTTTGGCAAACCTTTTCAATAAAATATTCCTGTTTGCTTTTTATAGGTTAATTTATAACGATGTTCGTTGAATATCCGAAGAGATTCGCAGTGACTCTTAAGCCTCCCTCCGGGAGGGAGGGGGACCACACGAACGTGTGGTGGAAGGAGAACGCGATCGCGCTTTTTTTATATTTCTAAGCAAATACTTCGGGCGGAGGCGCGGTGGATGAGGATGTCAAGGACATCAAAAAAGGGGACTGAATCACTCAAGTCAATGAATCAGCCCCATTTTCATTATTTTAGCGCTCTTGTGGCGTTGAGGACGGCGATGACCATAACTCCGACGTCGGCGAAGATGCCGAGCCACATATTCGCAAGTCCGACTGCGACGAGCGCGAGGCATCCTAACTTGACCGCAAGCGAGAAGACGATATTCTGCTTGACGATCCCAATGCACTTGCGCGCGCACGCGATCGCCCTCGCGATCTGCGCGGGGTCATCGTTCATCAGAACGACGTCAGCCGCCTCGATCGCGGCATCCGAGCCCACAGCGCCCATCGCGATCCCGATATCGGCACGCGCAAGAACGGGCGCGTCGTTTATTCCGTCGCCGACAAAGGCGACCTTGCCCTTATCCGAAAGAAGCCGCTCGACCTCCGCGATCTTGTCCCCCGGGAGAAGCTCCGCGCGGTATTCGGCGATCCCGAGCTCGCGGCAGACCTCTTTCGCGATCGGCTCGGAATCACCCGTCAGCATAACGCATCTCTTGATCCCGATCAGTCCGAGCGACGCGATCGCGTCCTTTGAATTTTCCTTGATCACATCCGAAATGAGGATAATTCCCGCGAATTTTCCGTCAACCTCGACGTAGACCGCCGTGCTCGCGCCCGAATAATCGGGCGCGTTTTCTATAAGTCGGCGATTTCCGACCGAAACTCGGACTCCGTCAACCTCGCAGGTGATCCCCATACCGCCGATCTCCTTGATATTTTCCACGCGTGAGCGGTCGGGATTCTTTCCGTAAGCGGAGAGCAGGCTCTTTGCGATCGGATGCGATGACGCAGACTCGGCGTGTGCCGCGATCTCGATCAATTCAGCACGCGCGATGCTGTTTTCTATCACGTCCGTGACCTCGAAGACGCCGCGAGTCAGCGTTCCCGTTTTATCAAAGGCAAGCGTCGTGACCTCGGCAAGTGCCTCAAGATAATTCGAGCCCTTGACGAGTATTCCGTCGCGGCTCGCACCGCCGATACCCGCAAAGAAGGTCAGCGGAATGCTGATCACGAGCGCGCAGGGACAGCTTATTACAAGAAACGTCAGCGCGCGGTAGATCCACTCAGCCCATCCCGCCTCACCGCCGATGATCAGCGACAGGGCGGGCGGAATGACCGCGAGCGCAAGCGCGGAGGCGCAGACCGCGGGGGTATAAACGCGGGCGAATTTCGAAATAAATTTTTCCGACTTTGACTTGCGCGAGCTTGCGTTTTCAACGAGCTCGAGGATCCTCGAGACGGTCGATTCGCCGAATTCCTTTTCGGTGCGGATGACGAGCACGCCCGTCATATTCACGCAACCGCTGATGACGGGATCGCCCTCGCGGACCTCGCTCGGTCTGCTCTCGCCCGTCAGAGCGGAGGTATCAAGGCTCGATGAGCCCGAGACGACCGAGCCGTCAAGCGGAATCCTCTCGCCCGGACGGACCGTGATCAGGCTTCCGACCGCGACCTCGGCGGGATCGACCTCGATGAGTTCACCGTCAACCTCGATATTTGCGTAATCGGGGCGTATATCCATCAGCGCGGCGATATTTTTTCTGCTCTTGCCGACCGCGATCGACTGGAAAAGCTCGCCTGTCTGATAAAAGAGCATAACCGCGACCGCCTCGTTGTAGTCGCCGCTCCCCGAATAGATCGCAAGCGCGAAGGCACCGACCGTCGCTATCGCCATAAGGAAATTTTCGTCGAGGAAACGGCGGTTCCATATGCCTCGGAGGGCATCGAAGAGGATATCGTATCCTATGACAAGATAGACCGCGCAAAAGAGCGCGAGCTTCAAAAATCCTTCGACGTGGATAATATTAAGTAAAAGCGTTGCCGCCGCGGACAGGATTATCCGCGCGAGCATTATCTTATGCTTTCTTTTCATCAAAGCTCGATCTCAAAGCCGCGCTCGATCTTGCGGCAGGTCTTGAGAATATCCTTCAGTACCTTCTTTTCGTCCGCGCCATCGGCAAAAACGACCGTCATCTTCTGGGTCATAAAGTTGACGGTAAGCTCACAGACACCCGCAACCTTTCCCGCAGCAGCCTCGCAAAGAGCCGCACAATGCGCGCAATCAACCTCGATCTTGTAGTTTTTTTTCATGACACACTCCTAAAACGTAGTTTTACAATCGATAAATTTTACAATTAAATGCTTGTTTAATCGTTCCGTTTATAGTATACTGTTTTTGGGCGGTAAAATCAATACTTTTGCGCCCATACCGACCAAAACGGCAAAATAAATTGCCAAAAAGGAGCAAATTATGACAAAAGGCTGCTGCCACCGACACTCGGGGCTTGATATCAACAACGAACACGACGTCGGAGTCGGCGCGGAGCAGTTCTCCACCGCCGCCGAATTCTTCCGAATGCTCTCCGATCCGACGAGGATCAAGATCTTCTGGATCCTCTGCCACCGCGAGGAATGCGTCATCGGGCTCTCCGAGCTGCTCGGCATCTCGAGTCCCGCACTCTCGCATCACCTCCGCATCCTCCGCGAATGCGGACTCATCGACTCACGCCGCGACGGCAAGGAGGTATATTACCGCATCGCAGACAGCGAGATCGGTATGACGATGCACACGGCGGTCGAATCGATAATGGAGGTCGCCTGCCCCGTCAGCCGCGGGGGCGCAACGAGCGGCGAGACCGTCCGCGCCGTTCACGATTACCTCGTCGAGCATCTCGGTGAGCGCGTGACGATCGAGGAGCTTTCGCGGATGTTCCACATCAATCCGACGACCCTCAAGGAGGCTTTCAAGTCCGAATACGGCACCTCTCTCGCGGCGCACACGAAGGAGCACAGGATGGAAAAGGCGGCGGCACTCCTGCGCGAGGGCGGCCTCAGCATCTCCGAGATCGCAAGGATGGTCGGCTTTGAGAGCCAAAGCCGCTTCACTTCAGCCTTCAAGGAGAAATACGGTCTCTTGCCGAGCGAATACAGACGAAATCTGCCGTCATAATTCACAAAATCGGGCGTGCATTTTTGTGCAAAGATACAAAAATTCAAAACACGCGCGACCGATCGACCTTTTTTACTACTATTAAAGTGAAGAGACAATCCGAAAGGAGGCAGTTTAATTGAAAGAAGAAAAAATCATAGAACTATTCTTCGCGCGAGACGAGGAGGCTCTGCGGCAGGTCGAACAGCAGTACGGCGACCTCTGCAACTACGTAGCCTCGAACTTCCTCTGTATGCGCGAGGACCGCGAGGAATGCGTCAACGACACTCTCCTCGCGCTCTGGAACTCGATCCCGCCAGAGCGTCCGCGCAGCCTCTCGGCGTATATTTCGACGCTGGCGAGGAATATCGCCATCAACAAATCGAGGGCGAACAACGCCTGGAAGCGCGGCGGCGGAGTTCAGGTCATAAGCGACGAGGCACTCTCGATGATCCCCGACGAAAAGAGCCTCTCCGAGCTTTACGAGGCTCGTCTCGCGGGCGAGATCGTCAATAATTTTCTCGGTGAGCTGACAAAAAGCGAGCGCAAGGTCTTCATTTTGCGCTATTGGTTCGACGCGAGCGACCGTCAGATCGCGGATCAGACGGGATTTTCGCACTCAAAGATCAAGTCCATGCTCGCAAGACTGCGAAAGAGACTTGCCGAAAAGCTTGGAAAGGAGGGCATAATCGTATGAAAAACTCTGATTTCAAGGATTCAAGACTTCTCGAGGCTTTCGACTACATCGATCAGAAATACATCGCCGAGGTCGCGGACAGCCTGAAATTTGAGAAAGCCGCTCCGATGCCCGCAAAGGGATTTAACCGCCGCACCTGGCGTCATATAGCCGCGCTCGCTGCTTGCGTGCTCCTCCTCGGCGCGGTCATTCCGATGATGACCTATTTCCTGCGCAATTTCGGCGACATAGCGTCGTGGTTCCCCGAGGACACGACCGAAGAGTCAAATCCTCTGACCGAGCCCGAAACTCCGCCCGAGGAAACCACCACCCTACCTCCCGAGACCACCGAGGAGGAAACTACCGCAGAAGAAACTACTTCCGAGGAAACCACCGCCGAGGAAACCATCGACGAAGAAACGACCGACGAAGAAACGACCGAGGAAACAACTGCGGAAGAAACCACTTCCCCACCCGAGCCCGAATACGACGGCTCCCGCGGGCTTGTTTATAAGCTCTCGGAGGACGGCAATTCGGCGTGGCTCTTCGGAATGGGTACGTGTACCGACGAAAATATTGTTGTAGCGTCGACATATGATGGCGTCCCAGTGACCGCGATCGGAAAAGGGGCACTCGCAGGCTATGACAGGGTAAAGAGTGTGGCTGTCCCCGATACGGTGACAACTATAGAAAACCAAGCCTTGGCGGAATGCAAGGGGATTGAGAAGGTCGACCTGCCCAACAGCATAACCCACATAGGCGACGGAGCTTTTGCGTACTGCACGTCGCTCAAGAAGATCACGCTCCCGAAGAATCTGACCGAATTGACTCTCGGCGTTCTATCGTGTTGCAAGAGTCTTGAGGAGATTATAATTCCCGAGGCGGTGACAGAGATATCTACCGGCGCGTTTTTGGGTTGCGATGTACTGCAAAGCTTCAGGATGCACGCCAATGTGAAAAAGATCGGAACGATCGTGTTTAACGATTGTCCCAAGCTTACAAGTCTCGATTTCGCCGGAACCGTGGAACAATGGAATTCGGTTGAGAAGGAGCAGGGATGGAATTAC
>JAZQXP010000062.1:0-12227 GCA_045632925.1 Eubacteriales bacterium
ACCTCGCTTACCGCCGTACATATCAGTGGTCTTGCCGCATGGTGCCTGATCAAATTTGGTAACTCATCTGCCAATCCTCTGTACTATGCCAAGAACCTGTATCTCAACGGATCTTTAGTAACTGATTTGGTCATTCCCGACAGCGTCACATCGATAAGCGATTATGCGTTCTATAATTGCACCTCTCTTACGAGCGTAACGATTCCCGACGGTGTCACGTCGATAGGCTATTATGCGTTCTATGGTTGCACTTCACTTACGAGCGTAACGATTCCCGACGGTGTCACGTCGATAGGCTATTATGCGTTCGATGGTTGCACCTCACTTACGAGCGTAACGATTCCCGACAGCGTCACATCAATAGGCTCTGCTGCGTTTGGGCGTTGCACCTCACTTACGAGTATAACGATACCCGACAGTGTCACGTCGATAGGCGATCGTGCGTTCTATAATTGCACCTCGCTTACGAGCGTAACGATTCCCGACAGCGTCACGTCGATAGGCTCAGAAGCGTTCTATTATTGCACCTCTCTTACGAGCATAACAATTCCCGACGGTGTCACGTCGATAGGCGATCGTGCGTTCAATAATTGCACCTCTCTTACGAGTGTAACGATTCCCGACAGCGTCACATCAATAGGCGCTGCTGCGTTTGGGCGTTGCACCTCACTTACCAGCATTACAATTCCCGACAGCGTCACATCAATAGGCTCTTCTGCGTTCCGTGAATGCATCTCACTTACGAGTATAACGATTTCCGACAGCGTCACATCAATAGGCGCTGCTGCGTTTGAATGGTGCACCTCACTTACCAGCATTACAATTCCCAACAGCGTCACGTCGATAGGATATAATGCGTTCTATTTTTGCACCTCACTTACCGCCGTACATATCAGTAGTCTTGCCGCATGGTGCCTGATCAAATTTGGTGACTTATATGCCAATCCTCTGTACTTTGCCAAGAACCTGTATCTCAACGGATCTTTAGTAACTGATTTGGTCATTCCCGACGGTGTCACGTCGATAGGCTCTTATGCGTTTTTGGGTTGCACCTCTCTTACGAGCGTAACGATTCCCGACGGTGTCACATCGATAGGTTCTTCTGCGTTCCGTAAATGCACCTCACTTACGAGTATAACGCTTCCCGACGGTGTCACGTCAATAGGCAATGGTGCGTTCTATGAGTGTACCTCGATTACGAGCGTAACGATTCCCGACAGCGTCACATCGATAAGCGATTATGCGTTCTATAATTGCACCTCACTTACTAGCATAACGATTCCCGACGGTGTCACATCGATAGGCTCTTATGCGTTCAATGGTTGCACCTCTCTTACGAGCGTAACGATTCCCGACAGCGTCACATCGATAAGCGATTATGCGTTCTATAATTGCACCTCACTTACTAGCATAACGATTCCCGACGGTGTCACATCGATAGGCAATGATGCGTTCTATGAGTGTACCTCGCTTACCGCTGTGCATATCAGTGAACTTGCCGCATGGTGCCAGATCAAGTTTGGTAGCGATGATGCCAATCCGCTGTACTATGCCAAGAATCTGTATCTCAACGGTGCTTTGGTAACAGGTATTACAATCTCCGAAGGTGTAACATCAATAGGTGCTTATGCGTTTATAAACTGCACCTCCCTCGAAAAAGTAACCTTTGCCGAAGGCTCCAAGATTGGTTTCATCGGCAGTCAGGCGTTTGCCGGAACGAATCTGAACAAGGGCAAGGATACGGGGAACAAGACGATCTACTATCCCGGTGACAAGAATGAGTGGCGCTTCGTTCAGAAGGCAACTGACTGGGACGGTGATCTTGCCATCACATACGATCAGATCGAGTTTGGCAAAGAGACCGTTTCCGTTCTCTACGATATGAAGGACGACAAGAGCGAGTTCTACGTCAGCGAATTTGTCGGCACCGTGGATACCGTGATCCCCGATATCTATTCGGGCAGACCTGTTACCGTGGTTTATGACAAATCCTTCTACAAGGTCGATCTCGGCGGCGCGACCGTGTCCGTAACGATCCCCGAAAGCGTCAAGACTATCTACAGCGACGCGTTTTACAACTCGCCCAGCATCGGCGGAGTGCATATACTTGGCAAGGACCTCGAATTGCCGCGCTCGATGATCACGGGTTGTGAGTCGCTTTACGATTTGACTCTGCCCTTCCTCGGCTCGCATCTCGGAGATACCGAGAATAATTATCTCGGCTACCTTTTCGGTGCGGAGAAGAGAGAGGCAAACGGCGAATATCTGCCGAAAATGCTCAAGACGGTTACTCTGACCGACGAGACCTACATACCCGAATATGCTTTTGCGGGTTGTTCCTATCTTGAAAATGTGAACTTCCTCGCGGACGTTACTTACATCGGCAAATATGCATTCTCGAACTGTATTTCCCTTAAAGAATTCACGATTCCCGACAGCGTTACCGAGATCGGAAAACAGATACTTGAAAACTGCAGCGCGATCAAGGTGATTGCCGTCGGCGCGGGAATCAAGTCGATCCCCGATATCGCACTCGGCTTGCCTGTTTTCGGAATTGACAAGCTGTCCTCCTCGCTTGAAAAATACGTCGTCAGCGAGGGCAACGCGGTTTATTCTGCCGATGCTCGCGGTGTGCTTTACGAGAAGCATCAGAGTCTTCAGGTCGAGGTCGGCGTGATCGACGCGCCTGCGAAGTCGGATCTGCTCGATTACGTTCTTCCCAATCACATCGTTTACATCGCGCCTTATGCGTTTGCGTACAACACCTCGCTTCGCTGGATCCAGCTCGACCGTGTCCGCCGCATCGACAAATGCGCCTTCTTCGGCGCGACCTCGCTCGTTGCCGCAGTTTTCGGTCAGAAGGGCGTTGACGTGAATGAGACTGCCGCCGATACCGAGGCTTACAACGAGTATCTCAAAATGATCGCGGACGTCAGCGAGATGCAGGAATCCTATCAGCAGTTCATAGGCGAGCAGGCGTTTGCAGGCTGCCTGCAGCTGAGATACGTCAATCTCTATTCCGATTTCATCATTCATATCGGCGATCTCGCCTTCTTTGACTGCGAGTCGCTTGAAAACATCTATATCAGCAGCTCGCTCAAAAGCCTCGGTCACAGAGTCTTTGACGAGGCAATGCCCGAGTATATCGAGGTCGAGGCGGACAGCAAGTGTTTCAAGAGCGTTGACGGCGTTCTTTACAGAAATACCGAGTCGGGTTATATTCTCGAGCTCTATCCCGCGCGTAAGATCACGGCGGATTCCTATTCGAGCGACGGTTCTAAACAAAAAGAATACGAGACCTCGTTCTCGCTTCCCGAGGATATGAAGATCGTTGCGATCCAGAGCTATGCCTTCGGCGACACCGCGCATCTTACCGATGTCGATCTCTCGCCCTCGTCGGATATGATCATCGGAGATTACGCGTTCAGCGAATCGAACGTGAGAGTAGTCAATATCGGCGACCGCGTGACCTCGATCGGTCTGCTCCGCGGAGAGGGCGAATACACGGTATTCTCCGACTGTATGCAGCTCTCGAAGATCAACGTTTCGAAGGATAATCCCTATTACAGCTCGCAGAACGGAGTGCTCTTTGACAAGCTTAAATATAAGCTCATAAAGTATCCCGTTATGAAGTCGGATAAGGAATACACGATTCCCGAGGGTGTTTCGGTCATCGCTTCGATGGCGTTCAAGGACTGCGGCGAGCTCGTTATCCTTTCAATTCCTTCCTATATTAATACTATAGGTCTCGAGGCGTTCTACGGCGCGCGCAATCTTTCGAGCATCTATTTCAACCACGTCTACGCGCCCCTCTCGGTTATGGAGAACGCATTTACGACGTCTACCGAGATCGACGGCGAGCCATACGATCCCAGGACCATGATCCTCTATTCCGAGGGTTATTACGAAAACGGCGGCGAGGGCGAGTACGGATGGGTCAACTATGAGGGCGTTTACAATATCAACGAGTGCACCGTCGTTCCCGAGTACAATCCCGCGCAGACGGGTAAGGTATATTATGCGGTCGTAGTTGTAGATTCGACAGGTATGCCGATTGACAATATCGCGGTCACTCTTACCGATCCGAATGGTGAGTCTGAGACTATCGTTACAGGTTATTCGAATTCCAAAGAAACCGGACTTTCCGAGAGCGGCGACGGCATTGCTATGTTCTATGACCTTTACGGTACTGAGGGCGTTGGATTCGCAATTGATTTTGAGCACACTTATACACTCAGCGCAGTCGATCTAAGCGGTACTTATTATACCTACAAGACCGATACTTTGATGCTCGACAGCGACATGTGCATTACTTACGTAACACTTTCTATGCAGCCGAGCGTATACGGTGTTGATCTCGCAGGAAAGGATATCAATACAGAGACTGCTGTCCTCAATAAGGCGGAGTATGGTGGAGTATATGTTATAGGTAGTGATGCAAACGGTGTTGTTGACGAAAGTAATTTCGTTTACGATCACAATGGAACCATAATATCTTTTGGAACAGATGCAGTATCCGAAACAATTGAGTTAAAGGTTATTGCTTATTACGATAAAAGTAGTGTCGTTAATACGAATAGTATTACAGCACTTTATCAGAATGGAATTGTTATTCCCGGATGTAATATACTCAGTGTTACAGAATTGGTTCCCGGAACTGCGCATATTGTTTTTGAAATACCCGTTGATCAGTTGATACCTGAGGTACCGATAGAGGTTAGATTGAGTGTTATTCCAAAAGAGTATGAGAACTCGGATAGCACAAGAATTTTGAGTTTGGATTCATCGGTTGCTACATCGTTCTTGAATATCAACGTTATTGATTTTACACTCAGCGAGTCGGATATTAACCTTGATGCCGGAAAGATAGATATTGATCTATCATCTGCCGGAGAAACATTGAAAAAACTTCTTGGCTCGGTGAAACTTAATTTCAAAGTGTCAGATAATATCACCGTAGGATTTGTTCCTGACGGCGATACGGTTACTATTCATCTGAACGGCAGATATAGAAAGAAGAAAAGTAAAGGCTCTGAGGGATATACAGGGGACTATAAGCAAGGGTACGAAACCAACTGTCATGGCGGACCTAATAATAGCTATTATGAATTTAAATATACAACAAACATATTTACCGGTATCGATGGTTTTAAGTATCATTTCGTTATTAGATTTGCTCGAGGAACCGAGTCGGAAGGCTACTATTATTATCGTGCGAATATATATAAAGGAACAAAAGCCGATAAAAACAAATTAAAATGGCAGTTTTATGGTTTGGTAAATGCAGATAGTAGTAAAGGAAGAGCCGGATTGAATATTAAAGCTCAACTGATATATTATAATTATATAATGAGCGCAAAGGCAGAAGGAGATATTAGATTTGGCGAAGAATACGTTGAAATACTTCCAAAGATGCCAACAACCGGTTCAATAACAAAGCATGATTTTTCAGTAAATATTTACGGAGATATTAAGCTGCAGTACGAAAAAGGAAAAATAATTCCGATTAGTTCCACTATAAAAGGAGATATCAAATACACTTTCTATCACGGACATCAGTTTGTTGTGTGGGTTATTCCCATATACGTTGATATAACTGTAGATGTGACAGGGACTGTGAATATCCAAATTAGCTATGATGACGGTATTTCCATAGAAGAAATGACGCTGATTGCAAAGGCAGAGATTACCGGAAAAGCGGGAGTGGGATGTAATGTTCTTTCCGCCGGAGTAATGGGAAAAGTTGGATTGTTGGTTGTGGTGGAATTTCTGCCGGATCTTGGAGTTGACACAGTTAAGCTTTATGGAGGATTTTATCTATACGCAACGTACATTACCATAAAAATTAAAAAGGTTTGGGGTATTCCAATACCTACTATCGGTAGCGAAACCGTACAATTGCCGGTATGGGATGGTGAGTGGTATATCATCGGCGGTCCCGAGGATGATGCCGATTCGGCGTCGTACTATGCAGTACCTGCGGCGGCACTTTATATGGCAGATGCATATGGCGCTGCCGAGCCCGAGAATTATACCGAAAACGCTACAATATTTACCTCGGGCGGCAAGATATACAAGCTCGGATTTGTCAATGTGTTGGGCAAAATTGCCTCCGAGACTGAGGGCGAGTACGATGAATACAATTATCTCAAGCTCGCACTATTCGAGTGGGATCCCGCTGCCAAGACTTGGGGTGATTACGTTCTTATCGACGATAACGGATTCAACGATTTCTATTATTCGGTTGTTGAGACCGAGAACGGCGCGGGTGTGGTATTCACTCAGCAGACCGAGAAGACAAATGCCGAGACTGCCGAGAATACTTACGATTACGTTTCCGATCTCGTTGTAAAATACGTCGATCTTTCGGACATTGCGTCCGGAATGACGGTCAGCAAGGTCTGGGAAAACGAATACTATAAGTATCTTCCCACCTACAATACCGTAAGCGGCGTACCCGTTGCGGTATGGGCGCAGAACAGCGATAACAATATGTTCGGTGTATCTCCGAAGAACTACATCGACAGCAAGGGCGAGCCGAAGATATTCCCGACAGAGGCAAACTCGATCTGGACCAGCTCCTTTGTTAACGGTGCCTGGACCGAGCCCACCTGCGTCGCTGACGGTCTTTCCACGGTTATGGATATCACGGTTACCGAGGACGGACGCATCGCGTATATTATCGACACAAACGCCGATATGTCCGACGTTGATGACAGAGTGGCGTATTCGGTTGCTTACGGCGCAGCTGCCGCAGAGCAGATTACGGTAGCCGAGGGCAGAGTGATCCTCTCGCTCCACGCGGATGACGAATTCGTTACTTATTATTACGATGACGCAAACGGCGGCGGAATCGCAACCTATGATTTTGCAACCTCCGAAAGCGTGGACGTCACCGTAAACGGCAAGGATATGATCTCCTCCGATTACGAAATGCTTCTCGACAAAGAAGGAAATATCACGGCAGTCATTTTCGCTCAGCCGAAGACATGGGTTGACGGCGAAGAAACCCTGGACGGCACCGCGCTTTACGGTATTTTCCCGACCGCGGAAGGTTGGGGAAGCCCCGTCGAGATTTCCGACGGACTTATAAAGACCGAGAGCGGAAAGTATATCTCCGAGTTTGACGCATATACAGATCAGGATGGAAACGTCATTCTGACTGCGGAATACGTAGACAATTCGGGTGCTTCCCTGGGCAGATTTACCGATGTCTATGAGATCAACAGCAGGATCGCCGTTGATTCATATGAGGTCGACTATAAGAACAAGAAGATTTCGATTATTCTGACCAACACGGGCGCGCTTACCGGAAAGGTATTCTATTCCGTTAACGGAGAAGGACTCTCCGAGCTTATCGGGGTCAACTCGGGCGAGACGGTTTACTGCGAGATCGATCTTGCGGGTTACGGACTTCCCGACGTGTTCCTTTATGACGGAGAGGGAGCGGAAGCCTTTGCGTGCATTGATGATATCGATCTCAATCACGTTGATCTCCGTCCCGCGGTCAAGCAGCTCCTCCTCGGAGGCAAAAACGTACTGCTTGTAGCCGTCAGAAACGACGGTAACCTCCCTTCGGGCGGAACTCTTTACGTTCGTGTCGGAAATTATACCGTCGAGGAAATGTATGAGGCAGAGGTTACAAGAGCGGTAAGACGGCTTGAATCGGGAGATATCGTGTATTACGAGATCCCGCTTTCGGGCGAAGTAAAGGTTGACGAGAATACCGTAGTTACGGTATACGTTTCGACCGATTATTCCGAGCTCGAAAAGGGCAAGACTCCCGAAAATAATATTCTCTACACCACGCTCAAGGCGTTTGACAGAACGGTTGACGAGCTCGGCGCTTCCTATGAGCCCGAGGTCCTCACAGGCAAGGTTGAATACGATCCGAGGTCGGCAGAAGAACAGAATGTGGAGATCGTATTTACTTGTGCGGACGTAAGCGATCTTGAAGGTGTATCGGTAAATGGCACTGCCCTTGTTGCGGGAAGAGATTACATCGTTTCCGCAGAGGGAGCACTCGGAAGAATAATGATAAGTGATTCTTACCTTTTTGCGCTTGATGGAGGTGAATATGCTCTCGCTCTGACCGTTGACGGCAAGGAGCTTGAGGTCGAGCTTGACGTTAAGCTTTACCACGAGGTCAGCTGGATCATTTCTGATGAAGAAACTGTAACGACCTACGTTGAGGACGGCAAGATCCCGCAGTTTGAGGGTGAGCCCGCGATCGGCATGAGTGATGCTTTCGTTTATTCCTTCTCGGGTTGGGACAGAGACGGAGACCTGTCGGTTGATAAGCTCAGAGCGGCATATTCCGACGAGGTATACTATGCGCTCTGGAGCGAGAGCTACCGCGAATACAGCGTAACCTGGGTAATGATGTCTTCGGACGGCGTTCCCGTCGCGGTTGAGGAGACTTATCTCTACGGTAACATCCCGAATTACATCGGAACCGTATTCGCTCCCGACGGAATGGAGCTTTACGGTTGGAATACCGAAGTATTGCCCGTAACGGGAGATGTTGTTTACACCGCCGTTTACGTTGAAGAAAGAGTCGGAAAAATGACGCTTTCGAGCGAAGAGGTAAAGGTCATAGCGGGTTCGGAATTTGAGCTTGAGATAAAGGCATCGCAGATATCCGACGTTGATACCGCGGTGATCAAGCTGAAGTACGATTCCGCGGCGGTAACTCTTCTCGGATTTAAGACAGCCGAGGGAGTTGAGCTTGTTGCGGCTGATAACGGAAGCCTGACCGTCAGGGTGACAGTTCCGACGGCAACCAATGAAATGACGCTTCTGAAGCTCAGATTGCTCGCTTCGAAGACAAGTGCTTCTCTTGAGAACGCTCTTCTTGACGTTGAAGGCGACGTCGAGCTGACCCGTGTATTCGGAAACGTTTCGATCTACGCTATCGGAGACGTTGATCTTGACGGCATCATTTCCGCAACGGATATAACCAGACTTGCAAGACACCTTGCAAAGATTGATCCGATAACCGATGAGATATCGGCAAAAACTTGCGATACCAATCGCGACGGCATAATTTCCGCCGCAGACCTTACAATGCTTGCAAGATATATTGCAAAGATCATTTCGTCTTTTGATTGATCAAAAAGATCCCGCCTTCCTTTACGGATGGCGGGATCTTCAATATTAAAATAAAAAATCACTCTTGATCGTATCGGTGTTATCCTCGGAGTATTCGATCTCCTCGGAGATTATGCGTGCGGCGTCGTGGATGTCGACGTCGGCGGCGCAGGAGGCGAGGAGTCGCTCGCAGAATAGGGAGAAACCGAGTGCGGCGCGGAGCTCGTATTCGTCGGTCGCGGTCGTCATATGTCTGTAGATGAAGTAGGCGAGCGCGCGGATCAGGATCGGCTCGTGCTCGGTAGTGGGAGTTGTTTCGCAGGAATAACTCGAGAAGAGCTCGCGGTGCGCTTCGTCTAGGTATTCGAGAGAGGAGAGAAGCGAACGCGCCTCAGCGTCCGAAAGATCGCAGGGCGAGACCGAGTATTCTCCCGAGATCTCGTCGAGCTTGTCTCGGTATGACAGAGATTCGTCTCCGAGGAGCGCAAATATCCGCTCGCGGTGCCATATAACGTCGAATCCGTTGTCATAAGGTTCGCCGTCGACATCGCCGATAGGTATGATCTCGTTGAAATTATCCGAGGAGAGTATGATCCTGCAGGCTTCCTCGCAGGAGAGACCGAGACCGACCTCACGCCCGAGAGGAGTTTCGTTGTAGAATCTCGGATGCTCGCGGCAGATGTCGCAGAGCAATTCTTCGCCGAGGTTCGAGATTATGCGGCAAAGACCGCGCTCGTCGAGATGCGGACAGCGTTCATTCTCGCCGAGACGGAAATGCGGCGTTTCGGAGAGCTCGATGCTGTCTTTGATATTCTGACCGTAGCCTGAGCTGAGCGAGGAGTATTTCTCGATCGTCTCGGGATCGATGTCGATTTCCCAGCCGATGCAGCAGCTGTGTCGGCATCTGTCGGCGATGCATTTGAAATCAAGGTAGTATTTCGGCGCGTAAAGCTTCATTTCTGACTCCGATTTGTTTGATGAGTTTATTATATCACAAAACTGCGGATTTTTCAACAAAAAGAAAATATATCTTGCGAAAGAGGCGGATGCGTGATATAATTTTATTGAGGCGTTTAGTTTTAGTTTATATAATTGGTGTATGATATAATAAGAAAGATTTGGAGGCGACGGAATGATCCACATACTTGTAGCGGACGACGACAAAAACACGCGGCTTTTTCTGCGGGCGGTGCTCGAGGGCGCGGGTTATACGGTGACAGCGGTGAAGGACGGCGAGGAGGCACTTGCGGCGATGGAGAGCGAGCATTTTGACCTTGCCGTGCTCGACATAATGATGCCGAGGATGGACGGCTACGAGCTGACCCGCCTTCTTCGCGAATCGAACAATAATCTGCCGATCCTTATGGTCTCGGCAAAACAGCTCCCCGCGGACAAGCACAGGGGCTTCCTCGTCGGTACCGACGATTATATCACAAAGCCGATCGACGACGAGGAGATGCTCTACCGCATCAAGGCACTCCTGAGACGTGCGAGGATCGCGAGCGAGAGGCGCATCGTGATCGGAGAGGTCGTCCTCGATTACGACTCATTTACCGTCAGCCGCCCCGGCGAGACGCAGACGCTCCCGCAAAAGGAATTTCTGCTTCTTTATAAATTGCTCTCCTACCCCGGCAAGATATTTACGCGCATTCGGCTGATGGACGAGATCTGGGGCGCGGACAGCGACACGGGCTGGGAGACTGTGACGGTACATATCGGCAGACTGCGCAAGCGGTTTGAGGGCTGGAGCGAGTTCGAGATCGAGTCTGTCCGTGGACTTGGATACAAGGCGGTGAAAAAGGTATGAGCAAGGAAAAAAACGTAAATATTGATTATAACGAGCAAAAACAGCGTTTTTCGCTGACCTTGCTCTTCGGCGGAGTGGTTTTCCTCATCCTTCTGACCGCGATCGTCCTCTCGGTCATTGCGATGTTCCTGCTTGCGTGGCTCGGTATCATCGGCAGCGAGGCGGGCGAGATCAGATTCGGATCGATCCTGCTCTTTATGTCTGGCATCAGCCTCATTATCGGCTCGATGATCGCGCTCGTGCTCGTAAAGATCCCGCTCAACCCGATCAACAAGCTCGTCAACGGTATGAACAGCCTTGCGGCGGGCAATTTCAAAACTAGGATCGAGTACGAGGGACTTATCGAGCGTCATCCGACCTTCAATGAGATCACCAAAAGCTTCAACACCCTTGCCGAGGAGCTTGAAAATACGGAAGTTCTGCGCAGCGACTTCATCAATAATTTTTCGCACGAATTCAAGACCCCGATCGTCTCGATCGCGGGCTTTGCGAAGCTGCTGAAGAAGGGAAATCTCAGCGATGAACAGCGCGCGGAGTATCTCGACGCCATCGAGGAGGAGTCGATGCGGCTCTCATATATGGCGACGAACGTGCTGAATATGACCAAGGTCGAGAATCAGACGATCCTTTCGGACGTCACGCGCTTCAACCTCTCCGAGCAGGTGCGCGACGTGCTTTTACTGCTCGAGAACAGCTGGACGAAGAAGAATATCGAGCTCCAGCTTGACTTCGATGAACACGAGATCGAGGCAAACGAGGAGCTTCTCAAGCAGATCTGGATCAATCTGATCGACAACGCGGTGAAATTTGCGCCGAGGTGCGGCACGGTCGCGATCGATATTAAGGAGTCCGAGGCAAGCGTGGCGGTCACGGTCTCGAATACCGGAAAGGAGATCGACCCCGAAAAGATAGACAAGATCTTTAATAAATTCTACCAAGCCGACGAATCCCACGCGGGCGAGGGCAACGGCATCGGACTTGCCATCGTCAAGAGGATCGTTGATCTCCACAGCGGCAAGGTCACCGTCAAGAGCCAAAGCGGAATGACCTCGTTTACCGTCGAATTGCCGAGAAGGCAGAAGAGAAAATAGGGGTTGGCTCATTTAGTTAGTAAATTAGAGTAATTTTTTGCGGAAAACATACACCATCACCTTCAGCCCAAAGTTTTACTTCAAGTTCTGAAAAGACGCAATCGCGTTCTCCTTCCACCGCTCCCCCGCGGTCCCCCTCCCTCCCGGAGGGAGGCTGAGAAGATAGCACAAACCCGTATGAAAATACAGCGAATATCGTTCAAATTAATAATTATGCATATAAAAATAGGAATATTTTA
>JAZQXP010000063.1:0-47475 GCA_045632925.1 Eubacteriales bacterium
TGTAGCAAGATTCAAAACTGCATCTCTGTTATCATCGTTAATTGGGATAAGCTTAACATTCATTTGTGTTTCCTCCATATTTATTATTCTACTGTTCGTCAAATTCAAGTTTATCGATTAGTTAGATTATACCATAAAAACTGTGAAAAGTAAATAGGTGGCGGGGTTCTTTACAAATTGAACCGCCCTTTTTGATTAAAGCAAATCGTGATCGATTGCCCTTAGTGGTATTGCTTCGCAGTGATATTACTCGCTTTGCTCGCAGTGGTATTGTTCGCAAATTTGCTTTGCAAATTAAGCTCACAGTGTTATTATATTCGCCCCCAAAACTCGCGAAGCGAATATCACTCGGTGTAAACCGAATATCACTGCGTAGCAATATCACTCGCCGCAGGCGAATATAACTGCAAGCCGGTTCATCCAAGAGATAACAAAAAATGCCCCACGGATGTGGAGCATTTTTTGCAAGTTTCGACCAAAGGTCGAAATTATCTCTTGGAGAACTGGCTTGCGCGACGAGCGGCCTTGAGACCGTACTTCTTTCTTTCCTTCATACGAGGGTCACGAGTCAGGAAGCCTGCTGCCTTGAGAGCGGGCTTGTTTGCCTCGTCAGCAAGAACGAGTGCGCGAGCGAGGCCGTGGCGGATTGCGCCTGCCTGGCCGGAGAAACCGCCGCCGGTTACGTTTGCAACGATGTCGTACTTACCAACATTGCCGGTAACCTCGAAGGGCTGGTTTACGATGAGATTCATTGTTTCGAGACCGAAGTACTCGTTGATATCGCGGCCGTTGATGGTGATAGCACCGGTACCGGGATATACTCTAACGCGAGCAACGGACTTCTTTCTTCTGCCGGTTCCGTAGAAATAGGGCTTTGCACTGGTATACATATTCATTTACTCCTTTCTACTTCCGATCACTCGAGAACGATGGGCTTCTGAGCTGCGTGTGCATGCTCTGCGCCTGCGTAAACGTGAAGTCTAGTCATCGACTTGCGTCCGATGGTGTTTGCGGGAAGCATTCTCTTAACTGCAAGCTCCATAGCCATCTCGGGACGAGTTGCCATGATCTTCTTGTACTGAATGCTCTTGAGGCCACCGATGTAGCCGGAATGATGATGATAGTACTTCTGCTCGAGCTTGCGGCCGGTCAGAACTGCCTTATCAGCGTTGATGATGATTACGTACTCGCCGCAGTCAACGTGGGGGGTGAACTCGGGGCGATGCTTGCCGCGAAGGATGTTCGCAGCCTTAACTGCTGTTCTACCGAGGGACTCGCCTGCTGCGTCGATAACGAACCAACGGCGCTCGATAGTCTCAGCCTTTGCCATGAAAGTGGACATTCTTTTTCCTCCAAATATTCTCGGGGCATAGTGCCCCCTGTTTAAGACTCGCATATTATACCACTTATTTTCCCGCTTGTCAATAGGTTTTTGAAAAAAAGTTTTATTTTTTTAATTTAGCTACCCATTTTCTTCGATTTTCTTCGTTTTTTGCCCAAATAGCTCATTCAACCGTGGGGTGACATCACAAATTTTAACGGAATATAAACGCTTTTTGAAGCATATTATCATACAAAAACTCAGGAGGTCACACGATGTTTCCAAAGTACAAACCCGAAGGAACTCTTATACATACACCCGAAAACAGAAGCTACACCTCGTCGCTCGCGGGACTTGAGCGCGCGATGATAAGCGGCGCGGTGCTCGAGGAGACGGCTCTTCTCTGCGACTCGGATATGAATCTTCATTTCGATCTCGGCGGTATCACGGGAATCCTGCCGCGCGAGGAATGTGTTTTCTGCCGCCCCGGTGAATCCAACAAGGATATAGCCGTTATCACGCGCGTCGGCAAGCCCGTATGCTTCCGTGTAGTCGGTATCGAAAAGGAAAGCGGCGTGCCCGTGGCTTATCTCTCACGCCGAAAGGTTCAGCGCGACTGTCTGCGGGAATACCTCTCATCCCTTCTCCCCGGCGATATCATACGCGTCAAGATCACGCATCTCGAGCCCTTCGGAGCCTTTGCCGACGTCGGATGCGGTATCTCCGCGCTTCTGCCCGTCGATTCGCTTTCGGTATCGAGGATAGCCCATCCGCGCGACCGACTCTGCTGCGGAAATTTCGTCTACGCCGTAGTAAAAAGCATAGACCCCGAGACAGGAAGGCTCTTTCTGACGCAAAAGGAGCTCCTTGGGACCTGGGAAGAAAACGCCGCCCTCTTCACCCCCGGACAGACGGTCGCGGGCACTGTGCGCAGTATCGAGACCTACGGCATATTCATAGAGCTGACTCCCAATCTTGCGGGACTTGCAGAGCTTCGGGCAGACAACCGCGACGTCGAGATCGGCGACACCGCCGCGGTCTTCATCAAGAGCATCATCCCGGAGCGGATGAAGGTGAAGCTCATCCTCATCGACACCCACCAGAATATCGGGGAGATCGCACCTGCGCGATACTTCATCGATTGCGAAAAAACCTCGCATATAGATAATTGGAGATATTCGCCCCAGACGTCGAATAGGGTGATAGAGACGGTGTTTTGATGCGAGTCCCGCTATGCGGGAATGATGATCGGCAAAGCCGAATGATGATCTGCCTGTGGCAGAATGATGATCGGCAAAGCCGAATGATTAATATGAAAGCTCCTTGACCGCACACGGTCAAGGAGCTTTTTAATATAATTGATTTTCGCTATGCGAAAATCTACCTTAATTTCGCCCGTAGGGCGAATCATCATTCCCGCATAGCGGGATCATCATTCTGCCACAGGCAGATCATCATTCGGCTTTGCCGATCATCATTCTCGCGTAGCGAGACCGCACCTTACTTCCCTACTACTCTGAACAAAATTCCTTCTCCCGGCTCAAGCGTAACGGTAAGGTTGCCGTTTTCATTCCTCGCAGCAATGCCGTCGGCTTCTGCATCCTTCCAAGAGGAAGTAACTGTATCGAAGTATTCGAGACCTTTCGCGACGTCAAGGAACTCGACGGTATTTCTCGCGCTTGCGGTATCGTTGAACATTCTGTTGGTGATCATAAAGCTTTCATCATTGAAGAAGCCGATAACGACCGCAGCGGAGGTATCGATCTCTCCGAGATTACCGTAGGAGGTATAATACTCGCAGCCCTCCTCAAGGCTTCCTCCGCCCTTTGAGCGGGTATGAAAGACGGCTGTGGAGTTCTTGTCGAACAACTCGTTTCCGAGCGGCAGGAGCCATTTATTGATCTCCTGAACGTCGTAATAGTGCGGATAGATCTTGCCCGTGGTATCCATACAAGCGTCGCTCCAACCCTGATCGAGAAGCGACTGACAGAGCCAGAAGGTGAAATAAGAAACTCGCTTCATACCGTAGGTCAGGCACATATTGACCTCCCACTCGATCTGATACTTAGTCAGATCGGCATAGCCCATATGCTCGGTAAGGAGAATGATCAGCATCGGATCGATCTCGTTCGCAATTGCCGTATCGCGAATAATCTCAATATTCTCGAAGAAGCCCTTTCTCGTGGTATTCTTCTGGAAATGATAGTGGTCGTAGCTGATATAATCGGGCTTTACGGTTGCGATATATTTGTCAAGATGCTCCTGATATCCGTTGGTTCCGAGCTGTTTGTCGGAGGCATAAGTCGGGAAGAGGTTGATCATGACCTCTCGCTCGGGGTCGATACGCTTGAGCGCGTCAACCACCCTCGCGAGCGCGGGAAAATCGGTTGCAGAGGGTTCGTCCCTGATCCACCATTCCTTGATAACGTCAAAATAATCCTTGTAATCGTCGACGGTCTCATAGACAAGAGCATCGATCTCGGGCTGAGACGTAAGCGTCTGCGCGTGGATGAGTCTGTTATCCTTGAGACCCGAGCAGGTCAGACCGTATTTTCTGAGCAAGCCGAGGGCGGTCTTGTTGATCGTCGGATCGTAGCCCTCAACGGGAATGCTTGTAAAGCCGCACTCGGCGATCTTCTTTATGTATTCCTCGTTGCAGAGGTCCTGCCCCTGCGGACCGTAATAATATGTGATGTCAAACTGTTCCATACCGTTCGTACCCGCCGTTTTATTCTCTGTGAAATTATGATCGTAGGTCACGACAGCCGTGATCGGGCATTCCTTTTCGTCGTAAACAAAAGAAGCTTCAAGTACGATCTTTCTCTCCGTCGTTGCCGCATTTGCAGATAATGCCAAGGGAAGGATCATCAGGCAAGCAAATGCGAATGCCGCCCCTCTCTTCGGATTCTTTATTACAAAGAAAGCCGACGTGAGCAGAGCAAATATCACAGCCGCTCCCGACACGATCGCGCCGCAGCCTTTTGCTTCGGGCTCTTCGGTCACGGGCGTTGAACCTACGGTCTCGGCAGCAAAAATACTTGTCAGCGTATATTCCGCATATCCGCTTTCTCCAACGCCTATAGTCAGGGGTATCACCGCATCACCGTGCGATAATGTAAAATCATCGGGAATAATCAGCTCAACGGAAATATTCGAAACATTGACCGCATCCTCGCCCGCGGTAACCTCGACCGTTGCAGTAACCTCCGAATCAATCACGGGAGAGAGATACAACGAAGCAAGGATTCCATCCTTTGTATCCGACGCAACAGGCGGATCCTCGGTCGCAAAGCTGCCTACCGATAAAAGCACCGCCATTACCAAAACGCATATGATAAATATTACATTCTTTTTCATAGCAATCTCCTTATTCATTGGATTGGTTGAAAAAACATAAGATAGCAAAATGTCAACCATATGCATTAAACTATCCTGCATAGAAACATCCGAAATCGTAGGAAATGACGTCTATGCTTCGTCTTTTCTTACGATTTTTCGGTTTGGAGTGGAGCGGAACGGAAAACCGAAAAATCGCGCCGCCGCTTTGAGGGACTTACTGCGAGTTTGCGAGACGGTATGCCACGGGACTCATATAGCCGAGAGTGCTATGCAGACGTTTTCTGTTATAGAAAAGCTCTATGTAGCGGTACAGATCCGTCTTTACATCTTCTATTGTAGCATATTTTCTTCGAAATGTCAATTCTTTTTTGAGCGTAGCAAAAAAGCTTTCTACGCAAGAATTGTCATACGGGCATCCCGGCGCGCTCATGGATCCCTCAATGCCGTTTTCCGCCAGCATACATTGGCACCCTTAAAATCAATTACGATGTTTCCGACGCCGCCGTCTATCTCAATTCTTGTATCGCCGTCGCCGATCTCGGAATTACCGACACTCGTGCCGTCAACCTTCACGTCGCCTATTCCCTTCTCAAGGTCGAGGGAATAATCATTCTTCGAGCCCTCAAGCTCAAAGTGAGCCTCTCCGACGCCGAGAGAGATCTCGTTCTTGCCCGAAAGTCTGCCCGAGTAGCTGAGCTCTCCGACGCCCATATCGAGGTCGAGATCATTGATGCTCGAATCCTTGAAGGTCAGCGCACCTGCGCCACCGTCGATATCTGCTTCCTTTTCAACTGTTAGCGACTCGATCACGGTCTCGCCCGCGCCAAGCTCGAGCTTGAGCTTATCAGCGGTCAGAGAGGAAATTGTCAGTCTGCCCGCGCCGCCGATGATCTCGACCTTATCGAAATCAAGTCCGAGCGGATAAACGATCTCGATAAAGGCATCCGAATCGGTCACGGTCAGAAAGCGCGACTTTTCCTTGACTCTCAGCCTGCCGCCGCTTTCCTTGGCGGTGAGGTTCTTGAGGTTTGTCTTGACCGTGATCCCGTCGCATTCCTCCGCGCGGAGAGTAAATGACGCGGCGGAAATTTTGATCTCGAGCTCGTAAACGTCGGCGTCAAACTCGAAGCTCTGCGACTCCTCGGCGATAACCGATGAGGTCCCGAAGATCGCGCCGAAAATGGTGACGGTCCAGCCGACTATATTTGCAACAAGTATAACGGCAAAAGCTATCGCGCAGTATTTTACCGCTTTCTGCCAGGGCTTCATTTGATATCAATGCCTCCGAACATACTGACCGCGCTGACATAGAGGGTGATAACGTCCTCCGCTCCGTCGTCGGCTCTTCTCGCCTTGTTCGAGGTACCTCCGAAGATCGTGGTGGATTTCACGCGCACCTTTACGTTCTCGGGAACGATGATATTGATGCCGCCGAAGACAGCGGTCGCCTTGATCGCGCTGTCGGGCTCGATGACCGCGCCTCGAAGATCGTAATCAACTCCGCCGAAGATGGCGTTGATCTCGGCACCGCTGAAGATCTTGCCTCTGCAATCGACCTTCTCGCCCGTGAAGAGGGCGAATACGTTGTCTATGTTTTCTGAATTTCTCTCCATCTCGCGTACGGCTGCCTCGGTCTTCCTGTCGGCGAAGGTGGAGATTATCATCTTAATACCGACGATGACGATGACGGCGGGGATGAAGAGCTTGAGGATCATATCAAATTCAAGAATATCACGCACGCAAAGCAGAAGCACTACGCCGACCGCGAGTCCTACAAGTGCGCTGACCTTATCGTGCGATGTGACGAGCGAGATTGCGCTCGGAACGATGATGAAGAGGGTCCACCAGCCTTCAAAGAAGATGTCGACCTCGACCATACCGAGTGAGGAAAGTGCCCAGAGAACGCCCGCGGCGATAAGTATAATTCCCCAGATTATTGACTTCGTCTTTTTCATTTTCTGTTTCTCCTTTATAAAAACCATTGTAAAAGACATTAAATTATAATATGATCCGTTTTTTCGTCGGCTTTGCCGATGAAAAAACACCGACCAAACGAGCAAAGCGAGTTCGCGCGCCGAGGGGAGCGGACAAAATCTCCGATTTTGTCCTGCGGCGATAAGAGCGCGAATCCCCGCAATGCGGGTATCGATTGTAAAACGCAGTTTTACAATCGGTTGAATTACGCCTTTGTAAGCTTGGCGTAGGTTGCCATAAGCTTCTTCGTTCCGACGTTGTCGAAGACGACCTCGTACATAATATCCGAGCCCATCTGCTTTGCCGAGATGACCTCGCCCTCTCCGAAAGCCATATGCTTTACTCTGTCACCCGGCTCGAATACGACCGAGGGCTTCTTGGGAGGCGTTGCTTTCGGCGTGACCGCGGGTCTCTGTACCGTCGTGACGGGTCGGGTACCCGGTCTCTGAACGGGACGCATCGTTCCGCCCGATGAAGATCCGCCGATATAGGTCTTTCCGACGCCCGAATAATTGCCCCAGGAATACTCGCTCGGTTTTTCGGTCTTCTTGATCTTCTCGTCAACAAGCTCGGCGGGGATATCCTGAACAAAGCGCGAGACGGGATTGTACATCGTGCGGCCGTAGAGCAGTCGTCTTCCCGAATGGAAGAGGAAAAGCTCCTTTTTCGCACGTGTTATCGCAACGTATGCGAGTCTGCGCTCCTCCTCGAGCTCGCCGGGATCGTTCATCGACTGTGTGCCGGGGAAGATCCCCTCCTCGAGTCCGGGGATGATTGCAACGGGGAACTCAAGTCCCTTCGCGCTGTGGATCGTCATAAGAACGACGGCGTCCGCGGTCTCATCGAAACGGTCAACGTCGGCAACGAGCGCGGTCTCCTCAAGGAATCCCGTCAAAGTCGGCTCTTCGTTGTTCTTCATATATTCAATAACGCCCGAAACAAATTCATCGACGTTGTCGAGTCTGTCCTTTTCCGCCTCTCCGCCGTCGATAAGCATCTGACGGTAGCCCGAGCGATCGAGCACGTGAGTCACGAAGGCATCGAGCGGACAGCCGTCCTCAAGCATCTTGCGCAGACCGTCGATCATTTCTGCGAAGGAAACGAGGATATGCGCCGAACGCGAGAGCGCGATATGGCGGTAAGCCTCTCGCATTACCTCGAACATCGTCTTGCCCGTCTCCTCGGCAATGCTTTCAACGGCATTGAGCGTTACTTCGCCGATCTTTCTCTTCGGCTCGTTGATGATACGCTTGAGACGAACGCGGTCGGCGGGATTGTTTATAAGCTGAAGATAAGCGACAACGTCCTTGATCTCCTTGCGGTCTCCGAAGCGGACGCCGCCGTAGATGCGGTAAGGAAGCGCGCTCTTGGCAAAGGTACGCTCTATCGTGTTTGCCTGCGCGTTGACGCGGTAGAGCACGGCAAAGTCGCGGTAGCTGTACTTCTTTTCTGCAACGAGCTTGAGGATCAGATCGGATATCCTTCTCGCCTCGCTCGCCTCGTCCTCACATTCCTCGAGAACGATCTTCTTGCCCGAGCCGTTCTCGGTCCAGAGAGTCTTCGGACGTCTGCCCGAGTTCTTGCCGATAACGGCGTTTGCCGCATCGAGAATGGTCTTTGTCGAGCGGTAATTCTGCTCGAGCTTGATCACCCTCGCGTCGGGATATGTAGTATCAAAGCTTAAGATATTTTCGATAGTCGCGCCGCGGAAGCGGTAAATACTCTGGTCATCGTCACCTACGACCATAATATTTCTCCAAGTCGAAGCAAAGAGCGAGCAGAGTGCGAACTGCGCGGGGTTGGTGTCCTGATACTCGTCAACGCAGATATATCTGAACTTGCCTGCATAGTACTTGCGCACCTCCTCGTCGGTTCGGAGGAGGAATACCGTCTGCATAATGATATCATCAAAATCGAGGGCGTTCGAAGCCTCCATGCGCTTCTGATACTCGCGGTAGATGCGCGCATAGATCTTCTCGCGGTAGCCCATCTTCGATTCCCTCTCGTATCCGTCGGGATCGAGAAGATTTTCCTTCGCCTTGCTGATCGTTCCGACAACGCTCTTGATCGGGAAAGATTTGTCGTCGATGTTCTGTTCCTTCATGATAGCGGCGAGGAGCTTTTTGGTGTCATCGGTATCGTAGATCGTGAGATTATCGTTATATCCGAGGCGGTCTCCGTACTTGCGGAGGATGCGCATACAGATCGAGTGGAAGGTTCCCGCCCAGATGTTCTTCGGCACCTCGGGATCGTCGAACATCTTGCCGAGTCGCTCCTTCATCTCGTTTGCCGCCTTGTTGGTAAAGGTGATGGCAAGGACGTTCCATGGCGGACAGGGAGATGTGATGAACTCATTGAGTATCGGCTCGATGAATTCGGCGGGATATGTTGCCGCCTCCTCGAGAGCCGCAACGGTCAGCTCGGAGATATCCGCGGGAACATCCTCGCTCCAATATGCGTTTCCGTACTTGATGATCTGCGCGATTCTGCGGACAAGCACCGTCGTCTTTCCGCTTCCCGCGCCCGCGATAACGAGCAGGGGACCTTCGGTTGCGAATACCGAATCACGCTGACGGTCGTTTAGGTTTGTAAGTGCCTTCTCAAAAAGGCGTCTTTTGGCTTTTATGTATCTTTCACTAAGTGTCATATTATTTCCTTGCAAAAATCCGGCTGCCGCAAAAGCAACAGCCGGAAGATAAGAAGATAAGTTATTTGTCTTTATTTCCTCAGTTGTTCTTGTTCTGATTCTGATTGTTGTTCTTGTTCTGATTCTGGTTGTTGTTCTGATTCTTGTTCTGGTTCTGATTCTGATTGTTGTTCTGATTCTGATTCTTGTTGTTGTTCATTTTATTCTCTCACGCGGTAAAAATTTGCATTACTGCCGACCGCATTAGGATTATTTCCAAAAGAGAGAATCGATATTCATCAATCGAGCATATATCTCGATTCGACCTCCTCGTTTACCGCGCTCATCATATAGAGAGTCGAGCCGAAGAAGGCGAGCGATGCGGCGAAATTGATAAGCCACCATATTTCGCTGATAAGGATATCGAGCGAAAGGATAAACTCGTAAAGCGCGCCCGTGACGGTTGCAAGGACAGCAAGCCCGAGGCAGAGCGTGACCTTTGCTCCGACCTCCTTATGTATCGCCTCGAGGCGGGAGGTGCGGTATGCTTCGTCCATCGTCGTCGGAACGTATCCGCAATGGCCCTTGATAATGGCTTTCACTCCGCGGAGAGCTATGATCATGGTAACGAGCATCATTGCCGCCTCAACGACTCTGATGGGATACATCGCCATAAAATCGGCGAAGATATCGGGATCCTCCCAGGTCTTGGCTACCCAGGAATCCGATACGTAAATATAGGACGAGATCGCGCCCCATACCGAGAACACAAGATAGACCGCGGACATTGCAAGTCCGACGAGGTAATTCTTATAGTAGGGCTTGAGCTTCAAAAACACCCAGGCAAGCAGGATCGCGGTAAGCGCGTCGGGGATGATATTGATATTGTCAAGGTAAAAATCGGGCGTGCAGAGAGCGGAAAGCGAAACAAGTCCAAGCACGAAGGAGATATCCCTTCTTGTAAAGAGTCCCGAATTCGGGAGTACAAGAGTCTCGTACTTTTTCTTCGCGCTCTCGACAAGAGCGCTGTCGAGCATCAGTCCGCGGAAGAATACGACCGCGCGTATGAGCCAGATCACTCCGATGATGATCCCGACGAAAAGCGAGACGGTGCGGTAAAGACCGATAAAATCATACCAATCGAAGGCTGTGTCGTCGTAGGAATGAGTTGAAAGCACGGCAAATTCCGAAATATTCGAGAAAAACGCCTTTGCTATCATAAAGAATATTGTTGCGTTGCGGAAGAGCACGCTTACGTTTCTGCCGGGTCTTCCCTTTCTTGCTCCTTTTTCACGGAGAGGATATTCACCCTCGGCGGTCTGCGAGTGGATGACGAATCCCTCGGTCAGCGCACGCCACGCGGGAATTCCCCAGATCATTTCGACGACCGCACAGCTGAAGGAAAGCAGGAGCATCATTGTCGGACGCTCGAGCGCGCTCGTCAGTCCTCCGAAGACCCAGAGGAAGGAGATGAACTTGATCGAGGCAACCACGGCAAGGATGCGGAATTTCTTCCAGGCACTCTCGAAATGCGGAGAAAGATCGCGCCAATGACGGAGCGAGAGCGTAAGCAGTATGTATCCGATAAAATCGGGGAACACGTCCACAAGCGCCATATCGGGATTGAAAAGGAAGAATGACGAGCAGAGTGCCATCCCGAGTCCCATATATTTTCCGAATCTCACTTTCTTCTGCGAAAGCTCCATGATATACCTCCGATAGAATTATCTGCGTTTTTTGCGTTTCTTTTTACCGCCCGATGCGGCTTTCTTTTTCTTTTCTTCGATCTCTCTGCGCGTTTTCTCGATCGCCTCGTTCTCTCTCTTCTCGAGAGCTTCGGCGAATCTGTTTATGAAAGGGATCTTCGATTCGCGTCTCGGCATATCCTCGTCGCCCTCGGGGCAGATTCGCATATAACAGCCGAAAATGAGTACGAAGACCATTATCATCCAGATCATCTGAACGAAAAAGGCTATGTTCGCCTCAATAACGTGAAGCGCAGAAAGAATATAGAATACGTAGCCCACGGTGACGGCGCAGATATCTGTCACCGCGGAGACTCTCCTCTCGTTAAGTCCCACAACGCCGAAGGCGATGTAGGTCGAGATGAGGAAAAAGATATGAAATACGAGTATCAGACCGTCGCGGATATAGAAAACAACGGTCTTTATCGGATCAACCGCGGAAGCAGTTGATCCGAATATAAGTGCGATCTCACAACCCGACTCGCAGAGTCCGACCGCGAAAAGCGCGAGAAGGGTAAACAGAGACAGCTGATAGCTCGGGAAATAGTCCTTGAGCTTATAGAGTCCGTAAGCCATAACGGCATAGCCGAGCAGGCGCACGAGCCATCCGTAAAGCGTAAGCGATACGAAGAAGGTCAGCGCGTAGCCCGTAAGAACGAGTCCGTAGCCCATTAATTGTCACCGCCGCCCGCGCCGCAGCACTTCTTATACTTCTTGCCGCTACCGCAGGGGCAGGGATCGTTGGGTCCGACCTTCTCGGCGCGTCTCTGCGCGGGAGTCAGCGGCTTTGCGTTCTTCGCGGATGCGCCGGCTCTGCCCATCTGTAGATTTTTCAGCTCTGCGGGAGAGATCACGATGACCTCGGGAAGCTTTCTTGTGAGTATCTCGCGGACGGTGCTCTGTCTGATCTCGTTGATGAGATCGGCGAACATACTCGATCCGATGATCTTATATTCCTTGAGCGGATCCTTCTGAGCATACGCCTGGAGCATTACCGACTCCTTGAGCGCGTCCATAGCGTCGATATGATCAAGCCAACGCTCGTCCATATTGTGAAGGAGAACGGCGCGCTCGAAGCGGCGCATTCTGTCAACATCGGACGCCTCTCTTTCGCGGTAGAGGGCAACTGCCTTTTCGGTAATAAGATCGCGGAGTTGTGCCGCAACCGATCCCGCGTGCTGTCCCTCTGCGAAGTCAAGCTCGCCCTCCTCGCAGCCCCAGCCGAGATATCTCGATTCGAGAGCCTCGATATCTATAACGGGATACTTTGCTCCCTCGAGGGAAACGAGGCAGTCCTCCACGGAGTCCTCGACGGTCGAGCCGATCATATGAACGATTCTCTCGGAAATATCACCCTCCTCGATGATCTCGTTACGGAGCGAATAGATCTGCTTGCGCTGCTCGTTGAGAATATCGTCATACTGCAGGACGTTCTTTCTCGCCTTGAAGTGGTTTGCCTCGACGTTCTTCTGTGCCTTCTCCATAACGTCGGAAAGGATCTTGGTGTTCTGCGAAAGGTCGCCGTCGGTATCCTTCAGCAGATTTGCCGAAAACGCCGAGAATTTCTTCATTCTGTCGTCGCCGAAGAGACGCATAATATCGTCGGTCAGCGAGATATAGAAGGTGGATGCGCCGGGGTCGCCCTGACGTCCCGCACGTCCGCGGAGCTGATTATCGATTCTTCTCGACTCGTGTCTCTCCGAGCCGATGATGCAGAGTCCGCCAGCCTCGATGACAGCCTGACGGTCGGGCTCGATCTGCTCCTTGAATTTTTCAAAATATATCTTAAAGGTATTTCTTGCGTTCTTGATGTCCTGATTTTCGGTCGGTGCAGAGCCCGTCGCCTCTGCGATAAGCTCGGGACGGATGCCGAGACGAGCCATCTCCGCCTTTGCCATATGCTCGGGATTTCCGCCGAGCATAATGTCGGTACCACGGCCTGCCATATTTGTCGCAAGCGTGATCGCGCCGGGACGTCCCGCAGCCGCGATGATATCCGCCTCGCGCTCGTGGTTCTTCGCGTTCAGCATATTGAACTTGAAGCCCGCAGCCTTGAGGAATTTTGCAAGATTCTCCGATTTTTCAACCGAAGGAGTACCGATAAGGATCGGCTGACGCTTTGCGTGGCACTCGCCGACGTGCTTTATGATAGCCGCATACTTCGACTTTTCGTCAACGAAAACGCGGTCGGGATTGTCGACTCGGATCATCGGCTTGTTCGTCGGCACCTCAACAACGTCAAGACCGTAGATCTGACGGAACTCGTCCTCCTCTGTCTTTGCGGTACCCGTCATACCCGAAAGCTTCGCGTACATACGGAAATAGTTCTGAATGGTGACGGTTGCGGTAACGCGGCTCTCGCCCTTGATGTTTACTCGCTCCTTCGCCTCGATAGCCTGATGGAGTCCGTCCTGATAGCGGCGTCCGTGCATAAGTCTGCCCGTGTGCGGGTCAACGATGATGACCTCGCCGTCAACGATAACGTAATCGACCTCGCGCTTCTTTACGCCCCAGGCGTGAACCGACTGGTTTACGTTGTGAGAGATGACCGCATTCTCGGGGTCGTTGAGGTTTTCAATGCCGAAATGAGCCTCGACCTTCTTGATACCTCTGGGAGTCAGCATTGCGCTTCCTCTCTTCTCGTCAACGATATAGTCGACGTTCTCGTCGTCGATCTCAGCCTTGTCGTCCATCTCCTTGAGAACCTTTGCCTTCATACGGCGGACAACGGCGTCGCACTTCTCGTAAATATCCGAGGTTTTGTCGCTGACGCCCGAGATGATAAGGGGCGTACGCGCCTCGTCAATGAGGATCGAGTCGACCTCGTCGATGATGCAGAAATTGTGACCGCGCTGGAGCATTTCAGGCTTGCTTCTCGCAAGATTATCGCGCAGGTAGTCAAATCCGAATTCGGTGTTCGTACCGTAGGTTATATCACAGGCATACTGACGGCGCTTCTCGGCAGCAGACATCTGCTTGAGGACAACGCCCGTCTTGAGTCCGAGGAATTCATAAATTCTGCCCATCTCATTCGCGTCACGGAAAGCGAGGTAGTCGTTTACGGTAACGACGTGAACGCCCTTGCCCGTCAGCGCATTAAGGTATGCGGGCATTGTTGCGACGAGGGTCTTACCTTCACCCGTCTTCATCTCGGAAATTCTGCCCTGATGGAGAAGGATTCCGCCGAGGATCTGAACGTAGAAGGGACGCTTGCCGAGGATCCTGTCAGCAGTCTCACGGACAGCGGCATATGCATCGGGAAGGATATCGTTGAGATTCTCTCCCGCATCAAGACGTGCGCGAAGGATCTCGCTAGTCGAGCGGAGCTCCTGCTCGTCCATAGCGCGGTATTTTTCTGCCAGAGCCTCTACCATATCGGCAACGGGCTTTATCTTTTTGATCTCTCTTTTACTGTAATCTCCGAAGAGTAATGTTTCAAGCTTCATATCAAAATCCTTATTTGTGTAAATATATTCAGTTTATTATACAACATTTTCGGAGAAAATACCATAGGGAAATGTAAATTTTATTGACAAAACTCCAAATATGTATTAAAATATATATAGCAAATCAGCGGAGGACAAAATGGCAAGAGTTTTACTCGGAATGAGCGGAGGCGTTGACAGCTCGACGGCGGCGGCACTTTTACTGCGCGCGGGACACGACGTCACGGGCGCAACACTCATCATGCACGATATACACGAACACGACGCAAAGGCGGCGAAGACGGTTGCGGATACAATCGGCATCCCGCACGTAACCGTCGATATGCGTGAGGATTTTGAGAAATTCGTCCTCGCGCCCTTTGTTTCGGAATACGAAAAGGGCAGAACACCGAATCCCTGCGTGCTCTGCAACGGATATATCAAATTTCCCGCGCTGATCAAAACAGCCGCCAGCCTCGGTTGCGAGTTTATCGCAACGGGTCATTATGCCGCGATCGGAGTCCGCGAAGGTCATCCCGTGATCACCGCCGCTACCGACAAGGCAAAGGATCAAAGCTACTTCCTTTATATGCTCGGAGAGGATATCCTCTCGCGCCTTCTCTTCCCCCTCTCGGGAATGACGAAGCCCGAGATCCGCGCGATCGCAGAGGAGCTCGGCATCCCCTCGGCATCATCTCCAGACAGTCAGGATATCTGCTTTATCAAGGACGTTTCCTGCTCGGATTTCGTCGCGGGCAGATCGAAAGAAGCACCGAAGCTCGGTAACTTTATTGACACAGACGGTAAGATCCTCGGCGATCACAAGGGCATCAGCGCGTACACAGTCGGTCAGCGCAAGGGTCTCGGCATTGCATCGACCTCACCGATTTACGTCGGAAATATCGATCCCGAGAGCCGAAATATCACTCTCTGCCGCGAAAACGAGCTCTACAGGACCCGCGTTTACGCCGAAAACTGCCGTTATTTTGCGGGTGAATTTCCCGAAGATCCATTCGATGCAAACGTCAGCCTGCGCTATACCAAAAAGCCGGGCAGAGCAAAAGTCACATCGCTTGGAGGCAACCGAGTTATGATCGAGTTCGAGACACCGCAAAGAGCCCCCGCCCCCGGTCAGTCCGCAGTCTTCTTCGACGGCGACGACCTGCTTGGAGGAGGAGTTATTTGCAGGAGCGAAACATAGTTGAGAGCATAATGCAGAGATGAATGCAAAATGCAGAATGCAAAATGCAAAATTGAGGAAAATTTCCATCGCTTCGCGAGGAAATTATTTTACCGATAATTTTGTTTCTGCGTGATAACATATTGTATGTTCTAATCTAAAGTTTGGCAAAAAATAAATTACAAAATCGAGATGCTTTGAAGTTTTTGATTCATTACATCTCGATTTTTAATTTAGTTGTTACAGGTTTAAGCCTGACAAAGGATTATTAAGACAAAATAGAATTATAATAATATGCTTTTCGAGCATTGCGCGAAAAGCTACCTTAATTTTGCATTCTGCATTCTGCATTTTGCATTCTTCACCTTCACCTAAAAAAGCCGGGTCTTTCGACCCGGTTTTCAATTACTGCTTAGCAGTGAAAGCATCTCCCTTTACGAGGAAGATCTGTACGTTGTCGTTGTGGTTGAGAACGTAGTTGGGAGCGTCGGTGATCTCGGTTCCGTTTACGGTAACCTTGAAGGATACGGGAACGAAGGAGCCGTCCTTCTGCTCTTCCATAGCAGCCTCGAGCTTATCGGAGCCGTATGTGAATTTGCTGAAATCGCCGGTTACGTCGATTTCGTAGGAAGCACCCTCTCTGCTTGCGCAAAGAGCGTCAAGAGCACCCTTAAGGGTTGTGCCGGGATCAACTCTGAAGATCTCTGCTTCTTTGGTCTTGAGAAGGGGAGTTCTTGTTCCGTCCTTTTCCTCAAGTCCGCTGATGGTGATAATTACGCGGATACCCTCTGTGGTATCGTTGGGATCCTCTGTCTGGTCAGCGCCACCTTCCTTATCGCAAGCGAGAAGGCACATAGGGAGCGCGAGGAGAGCAAGAACAAGTGCAATTAATCTTCTGAATTTTTTCATAGTCTAAATGTTCCTCCGTTTGAAGTTGGTATACATATTATACAACAACCGTTCTGGTTTGTCAACAGTTTTTGTAAATTTCTCTTTACTATCCGCCGATTTTGGGTAAAGCGAACAAATCGAAATATCGTCTTCTCATATCGGCGGGGACGTCCGTCGTCTCGGTATCGGGAGCCGTGGTTTCCATACCCGCGATGATCTCCGCAACCTTCTTCTGCCACTCGGTCTTATTGAAATGAGCCGAGCAGGTTCTGTTGTAGTGAACGGGACCCGAGGTATAACCGACGTAATACTCCTTGTTTCCGATGTTGTAATAGTAGGGACGGTAAACGGTGCTGAATGGCATAACGTCGAAGGGCAGCTCGATATAGGCATACTGCGCGTCAACAACGGCAACCTGGATCGGGAACTGCCTGTCGACCTTGATAAGCGCGACCTGCTTGATATTTTCGGGCGGACACCACTCGCAGGCGATCGCCTTTTCAACGTAGTCGTAATCGACCATTACGTGCGTTTCGCAGTATTCCTTCGGCTCGGTACCCTTGACGAACCAGCCCGTCTCGGCGCGGCTTCCTCTCGGGTCGTGCGAGCAAGCCTCGCTCATAAGGAGGCCCGAATCCTTGCAGAAGGTAGCCTTGACGAGATTGTTCGAGACGTTGAATTCGAGATATTTATCGCCCTCCTGCATGTTTGCAATGACCTTATCCTCATGGACCTTGCCCATAACGGCATCCCATACCTTGACGCAGGGGTTTGTTGAAATATCGTCGATATGCTTCGGATACTCGTATCCGTACCATACTCCGCAGATATAATAGGGGGTATAACCGATGAACCATCTGTCGAAATAGTCACCCGCAGAACCCGTCTTACCCGCAACGTCGATATCGTATTTGCTGTCAAATTCAATGGAAGCCGCGGTACCGCCTGTTCTCGGAACGCTCTCGAGGAGCATATTCATGATCGAAGCGGTCTCCTCGCTGATGGCGACCGTGCCCTCGTATCCGTTCTCAAGAAGAACGTTTCCGCTGGAGTCCGTGACCTTGAGGTAGGAGTTTGGCTCGCTGTAGATTCCGCTGTTTACGAACATCGAGTAAGCCGCGGTGATCTCGCGGACGGTAACACCGTAGTTGAGCTGTCCGAGACCGAGAGCCGCAAGTCCGACGTCGGAATATCCTCTGCCGTCCGAAAACTCTCCGTACTCGATCATACTCTTCATATTGAGGGTATCATAACAAAAATCAAACGCATTCTTAAGTCCGACCTGCTCAAGCAGCTTTACCGAAACCGTGTTGGTCGAAACCTTCAGCGCGTATGCTACGTTAATAAGTCCGCGATAGGTCTTGGTCGAGTTTCTCGGCCAGCCGTAAAGCTTTCCCGTAGCATCGGGGAGATAGCTGTGCGGAGTGTCCTCAAGCACGGTCGACCAGGTCAGAAGTCCTTTTTCGAACGCGGGAGCATAGACCGCAAGCGGCTTGATCGCCGATCCGGGAGGACGCTTTGTGAAGGTTGCAAAGTTCTGGATACGGTTTGCCGTCTTCTCTCCTCTTGCGCCGACAACACCGAGGACGTCGCCCGTATAGGGATCGATCAGTATCGCCGAGCACTGAGGCTTGGTTCCCGAACCCGTGTTGGGGAAATTCGATTCGGTGAGGAAGACCTCCTCCATCGTTGCCTGGATCTCGGGATCGACGAGGGTATAGATATTTAGACCGCCGTTGTAAACGAGGATCGAAGCCATCTTTTCGGAGTAATTATACTCCTCCATGAGGTCCTTGATAACGTCCTCGATTACCATATCCGCATACCAGGAGTTTACGCCCGAAAGGTCGTTGTCCTCGTCCTTTTCCTCCTCGCTTCCGGGGAGATTGAGAACGAGCTCCTTCTGGTAAGCCTCCTCGAATTCGCGGTATGTGATAAGACCCTGATCGTACATCTCGTAGAGCACGATATTTCGTCTTTCCGCGTTATATTCGGGATAGATTATCGGATTGAAGCGCGAGGGGTTCTTCGTGATACACGCGATGGCGGCACACTCGATAAGCGTCAGCTCGGAGACGTCCTTCGAGAAATAATTGTAAGCCGCCGCCTGAACACCGTTCGAGCCGTTGCCGAAGTTTACGATATTGAGGTAGAGCTCGATGATCTCTTCCTTATCCATCTTCGTCTCGAGGTCGAGAGCCCAGAAGATCTCCTGGATCTTTCGCTGGATGGAATATTCATCGTTGCCCGTTACGTTCTTGATCAGCTGCTGGGTGATCGAAGAGCCGCCGAAGCCGTCTCCGCCTCCCGTAAAGAAGGTCAGACCCGCGCCCGCGGTACGCTTCCAGTCAACGCCGCTGTGCGTCATAAAGCGCTTATCCTCGATCGCGATAACGGCGTTTATCATATTGTCGGGGATCTTGTCGATCGGAACGTACATCTGGTCGACCTCGCCCTGAAGCTGACGGTCAGCCGCCGAATCCATAGGAACCGCCTCGCCGACGCGGTTTGCGCGGTCGGTAAATTCCATACGGTACATATGGGTCGTGGTCGAGGTTGAAACGTCGATACGGAACTGCTCGGCATCGATCTCGGTCTCAACGTAATTGTTGATGTAGACCGAAAAGGCGCAAACGACGATTATCCCCGTAAGCGCGACGATAAGGAGGATGGTCAGAAGGACGTTCGCAAATATTTGAAAGAACTTGCCCACACCCTTAAGACCGACCTTACCCGCCGTCTTCAGCTCTTCTCCCCAATTTATCTTTTTATTTGGCATATTTGTATCTCCTGAAAAAGGTTCTTATACCATATTATCATACATTTTTGAATATTTTATGAATATCGGTCGATAATATCTTTAGCGTAAGCGAAAAATATTTGAAAAGGGACGAAAAATGAACAGCAGAAATCTGATAGTTGCATTCGTCACGGTCTCGATAGCCGCGCTCATAGTTTCCTGCCTTGCGGTCATTTCGGTTGCAAGGAGCTACTCAGCCGCACTTGCATCCGAGCGCGAAGCCGAAAGCGTATCTGTGCGCGAGCAGACCTCCGAGCCTCCCAAGGAGGTCACGGAAAAGACTCCCGAAACCGAGGAAACGACCCGCGAAGAGACGAGCACCTCGCCCGAGTCCTCGACCGTAACCGATACGACCGAAACCGAATCCGTCACCGAATCCACCGAAAAAGCCTCGGATTTTGTCCTCTCGTTTGCCTCGGACAGGCTTGTCATACGTGATCCCGCAGGTAACGTGATCTACGAAAGGCTGATCGACCGTTCGGGTCTCCATCCGAAGGATCTCGAGGCACTTCTCATCGGAATATCATTCCCCGACAATGAATCGGCAATGAGCGCGGTTTACGACCTTATTTCATAATTTTCACTTGATAACGACCGAATCTCCGCCCGCCAGACGGCGAAGCTCGGCGATCTGCACCTCGCCGAGAACCATTCCGTGCGGATGGTCGACGTACTTTTTCGTATCGGCAAAATAGAAGCTGACACGGGTAAAGCCCTCGAAGATCTCGACGATATTTTCGCATTTTTTGTAGATCTCGGAGTTCTTCGACGGGACGCGGATATAGACCACGCTCGGTGCTTTTTTCTGCGCCTGAGCGGGAGCCTGCTTCACCTGCTGAACGGGTGCCTGCGCGGGAGTCGGCTTTGCCTGTCTGCGCTTGAATTCCTCATCGGTCAAAAGCATCGCGGCGGTATTGACCAGGATCTTTCCTCTTTCGCCCTCACGGCGCGATACCGTACCCGTCACGCAGACGGCGTTATCCTCCTCGATATGCCTGCGATAGGCTTCATATTGCTTTGAAAATACAACAAGCTCAAGCGAGCCCGAACGGTCCTCAAGGGTGGCAAAAGCCATGCCGTCACCCTTGCGGGTCGTTTTTTGCGTTACCGAGGAAATGATTCCGCAGACGCAGACCTTCGCGCCGTCCTCGAGCGTATCGGGGTCTTCCTCATCCTCGCTGCCCGTGATCTCTACGATACTCTGCGGGTTCAGCGACTTGATATGAAGCCTGTAGCCGTCAAGGAGATGACCCGAGAAGAAGAGTCCCGCCGCCTCGCGCTCCATATAGAGCAGATCCTTTGTCGAAAACTCGGGGATCTCGGGATAGACTATGCTCTCGCCGCCGCCCGCAACCGAATCGGGCATCGAAAACATATCCATCTGACCCGAAATATTGCCCTTATTCTTGCGCGAGATAGCCATAAGAGCCTCATCGAGCGTTGCAAGCAATCTCGAGCGATATACCCCAAGCGAATCGAACGCGCCCGCCTTGATCAGCGACTCGACCATACGGCGGTTGAGATCGTTCTCCGACATTCTCTCGATGAAGTCCGAGAAGGATGCAAAGGGTCGGTCGATGCGCTCGAGGATGAGCTTATCGACGAACTGACGTCCGACGTTTTTAAGTGCCAGCAGACCGAAGGTGATATCGTCTCCGCTGACGTGGAAATCAAGCATACTGCGGTTGATATCGGGAGGGAGCACGCGGATCCCCGCGCGGTTTGCCTCGGCAATATACTCCGCGATCTTGTCGGCATTTCCGAGGACCGAGGTAAGCAGAGCCGAGAAATATTCGCGCGGATAATGAGCCTTGAGATACGCGGTTCTGAAGGAGAGCATCGCGTAAGCAGCAGCGTGGCTCTTGTTGAAGGCGTATGAAGCAAAGCTCGACATATCCTCGAAGAGTTTTTCCGCAGTCTCGCTGTCAACTCCGCGCTCGGATGCGCCCGAGATAAAATTATCCCTCTCC
Organism: Eubacteriales bacterium; assembly: GCA_045632925.1. Classification (GTDB taxonomy): domain Bacteria; phylum Bacillota; class Clostridia; order Oscillospirales; family CAG-272; genus CAG-390. The sequence goes on from JAZQXP010000063.1 coordinate 21,272, forward strand.
GCAGCAAGCGCGGATGCCTTTTTCTTTGACATTGCGCGGCGCACGATATCGGCTCGTCCGAATGAGAAGCCCGCAACCGTGCGGAAGATATTCATAACCTGCTCCTGATAAACGATGCATCCGTAGGTCGGACGGAGTATCGGCTCAAGGAGCGGATGTGCGTATTCAACCTTTTCGGGGTTGTTCTTACCCTCGATATATTTTGGGATCGACTCCATAGGTCCCGGGCGGTAGAGTGCTATCGCCGCGAGGATATCGTCGATCGATTCGGGGCAGAGATTCGTCAGCATCGCCCTCATTCCCGAGGATTCAAGCTGAAATACTCCGCTCGTCTGACCCGATGAGATCAGCTCATAGGTCTTTTTGTCCGAGAGATCGACCGTTTCGATATCGAAATCGGGCTTTCTCTCCTTTATCATCTTCACCGCGTCGTCGATTATCGTCAGATAACGCAGCGCAAGGAAGTCGAATTTCAGAAGTCCGAGCGAGGCGACCGTGTCCATATCGAACTGTGTCACCGTGTTTCCGCTCGATACCGCCAGGGGCAGATATTCATAGACGGGACGCTCGGTTATAACGACGCCCGCGGCGTGGATCGAGACGTTTCTCGGCATACCCTCGAGCAGGCGCGCGGTGTCGATCAGCTCGCGGATCTCGTCCGAGGAATTGTATTTTTCCTTCAGCGCGGGAACGATCAGAGCCTGATCTATAGTGACGTCAAGCTCGCGCGGAACGAGCTTTGCGATCTCGTCAACGTCGGCATAGCTCATACCGAGTGCGCGTCCGCAATCTCGGATGGCGGCTCTTGCGGCAAGTGTACCGAAGGTTATGATCTGCGAAACGCGGTCCGAGCCGTACTTATCCTTGACGTAAGCCAGAACCTCGTCTCGGCGGTTGTAGCAAAAGTCGATATCGATATCGGGCATACTGACTCGCTCCGGGTTAAGGAATCGCTCGAAAAGCAGGTCAAAGCGAAGCGGGTCGATATCCGTAATGCCCGTACCGAAGGCGACAAGGCTTCCGCATCCCGAGCCTCTGCCGGGACCGACGGGGATCCCCGCGCCCTTTGCAAATCCGACGTAATCGGAAACGATCAGGAAATAGTCGTCAAAGCCCATCGAATGGATGACGTCAAGCTCGTAATCGGCGCGCTCCATATAATCGGTAAGCGTAAAGCCTTCTGCGGGGATTCTGCCCGCAAGCATAAGCCTCTCGATGCCCTCGTAGGTGCGCAGGCGGAGCATATCCGCCGCGTTTTCACCCTCGTTCAGAGGATAAGTGGGCAGGAGATACCCTTCGTGCTCAAGCTCGAGTTCGCATCTTTCCGCGATCCTGACGGTATTCTCGATCGCGCCCTCAAAGCCGCCGAAGAGACGCTCCATCTCGGCGGTGGATTTATAGTAAAATTCTTCTGTTTCAAAGCCTGGTCTCGCGCCGTCCGCCATCGTGGTGTTGGTTTGGATGCACATAAGGACCGTCTGCGCGCGTGCGTCGCTCTTGCGCAGATAATGAACGTCGTTCGTTGCAACAACGGGGATATCAAGCTCACGAGCCATTTCGTAAAGCTCGGGCAGGATCTGTCTTTCCTCGGCAATTCCGTGATTCTGGAGCTCAATATAGAAATGATCCTTGCCGAAGATCTGCTTATAGGTCTTTGCGATCGTCTCGGCACGGTCTCTGTCGCCCGCTGAAAGCGCGGACGGTATCTCGCCCGAAAGGCAGGCAGAGAGCGCGATGATACCCTCGCTGTGGTGTCTCAGAAGCTCAAGATCGACTCTCGGACGAGAGTAAAATCCCTCGGTAAACGCCTTTGATACCATATAGGTGAGGTTTCTGTAGCCCGTCTCGTTCTCGCAGAGGAGGACAAGGTGATGCGAACCGCCCTCACGTCCCGGAACTCTGTCAAATCGCGATCCGGGCGCAACGTAGACCTCGCATCCGATAATGGGCTTGATACCCTTTTCGCGGCAGGTGCGATAGAACTGCATAGTACCGTACATTCCGCCGTGATCGGTCATAGCAACGGCAGAATGCCCCGCCGCGATGACCGCCTCGGGGATATCCTTGATACGGCACGCGCCATCAAGAAGACTGTATTCGGTATGCAGATGCAGATGGACGAAATCTCCCATCGCCGCACCTCCTTATAGTTTCTCTATTTTAATAAATTTAATAAAATCCGTTTTTGGGGTGGCTTTGCCGACACAAAAACACCTTTTAGACGAGCAAAGCGAGTCCGCGCGCCGAGGGGAGCCGCTGAAATCTTCGATTTAAGCGGCGGCGATAAGCGCGCGCTTTCACTTGTAAAACGGAGTTTTACAAGTGCTTACTCTTTTCCCGCAAGTGCGAGAAGCTTTTTCAGTCTGTGGTTAAGTCCCGATTTCGTTATCGGTGGATTGTGCTTTGCCGCGAGCTCGGAAAGAGATATCTCGGGAAAGTCCTCGCGGAGAGTTGCGGTCTCCTTGAGCTCATCGGGGAGAGTGGCAAAGCGTCCGCTCGCGCGGATCTCACGTATCGCCTCGACCTGTGCCTTTGCGGCAACTGCGGCGCGACCGATATTTCTGATCTCGCAGTTTGAGTTTCGGTTGATCTGACCGCGGAGCTCGCGCATCAGCTTGCCCTGCATCAGCTCCATGACCGACGAGACCGCGCCGGCGATCGTCAGAATGTCCTCGACGTCCTCGGATCGCTTGAAGATCAGCGAGGAAAGACCGTCTCTTTCCGACCTTGACGGAGTGTGCCCTAGCTCGGAGAAGAAATTCACCAGCGTTTCGGCACGCGCGGGGTCGTTTATACGGATCTCGATCCTCGATTCCTTATCGGGATTCGAAAAATTTGCCGACGAGAGCAAGACTCCCGCGCAGAAAGCCGCGGTGCAGTCAGCACATTTGAAAAGAGGCGTCACGTCGCCCGACGAAAGCTCGCGCAGCTTATCGGCAAGCTTTTCGGATGAGAATCCGATCTCGGCGGACACTCGGCCGTAGCTGTTCGAATATTCAGCCGCAGCTTCCCTTCCGTACGTCTCGCGCAGAAGCCTGAGCATCAGCTCGGACGAGGCTCTGCCCGAAAGCTTGGCGTAAACTCCGCCTCCTATCGAGCAATCAGCGTTTATAAGTATGCCGAAGAGCATGGATCGGCGGCAACATTGCGGTGAATGCAGATTTTCCGCCAGCTCCTCTCTTACGCGCTCGGTAAAGCTCTTCATTCGCCCGTACCTACTCTGCGTATCTCGCATTCGAGATCGACACCGTAATTTGCCTTGATAACCGACTTTATATGCTCAACGAGATCAAGAACGTCTTTTGCGGTAGCACCGCCGACGTTTATAATGAATCCCGCGTGCTTTTCCGAAACTCTCGCGCCGCCGACGGTGTATCCCTTAAGTCCAGAATCCTCGATCATCTTACCGACAAAAAGATCGGGAGCGGGACGCTTGAAAACGCTTCCCGCGCTGGGATATTCGAGCGGCTGTTTAGTTATTCTTCTCTGCATAAGATCGCGCATAACTGCATCGATCTCGTCCTTTTTACCCTCTTTGAGGGTAAAGGTCGCGCCGACACAAATGAGATGCTTATTTTCTGACAAAACGCTGTGGCGATATGAAAGCTCCATTTCGTCTTTTGTAAGCGTATAAAAGTCGAATTTTTCCGCGTCGAACACATCGCAGGATTCAAGCACGTCGGACACCTGACCGCCGTACGCGCCCGCGTTCATAACGACTGCACCGCCCACGCTTCCGGGGATACCGTAAGCAAATTCAAGTCCGGTAAGAGATGCGTTTTTAGCATTTACCGCAAGTGCTGTAAATGACGCACCCGCGCCCGCGGTAATACGGCTTCCTTCGACCGAAACCGCATTCATCTTCTCGGTAAAAATCGCACATCCGCGGTAGCCTTCATCCTCAAAAAGAATGTTCGAGCCATTACCGACAACTATGTAAGGCATATCAAGAGCTTTAATGATAAATTCAAGCTCGGAAATATTTTTCGGGAAGACGGCAACATCCGCCGCACCACCGATCTTAAAGCTCGATTTCGATGAAAGCGGAAGCTCCGCGGCACATTCAATGCCCTCTTTTTGCAAAATCTCTATAACTGTTGTGTAACTCATATATTACTCCAAAATATTAAGTAATTCGCGGATATCACCAATAATATAAGTGATATTCATTCCCTCGGGAACTTCCTTTCCCTTGGGATTGAGCCAGCAGGTGTCGATTCCGTACTCGACGCCGCCCTTGATATCCGAGGTAAGCGAATCTCCGATGATGAGAGCCTGCGACTTATCAAAATCGGGAATATCCGCCGCGACAGCATCGAAGAATCCCTTCTTCGGCTTTGCAACACCGATGGCATCCGAAATATAGCACTTTTCAAAATAATCCCTGATCGCGCAACCGCCGAAGCGAGCCTTCTGTACCGCCTCGATGCCGTTAGTGATGATGTACATTTTATATTTTCCGTAAAGCACGCGGCAGACCTCCTCCGCACCGTCGAGGAGCACGGTCTGCTTCATCAGATTGCCAACGTAAGCATCGGCAAGCATCGCGCCGTCAAGATCAAAGCCGTAATGCTCGCAGAATTGCTCGAAGCGTAGGACCTTGAGGCGATCCTTGGTCACCTCTCCGCGCTCAAGCATCTTCCAGAGATTGTCGTTGATGCGGCTGTAGGTCTCGATGACCTCGTCGTCAGTAGGCAATCCAACCGACTCAAAGGTCGCGGTGATCGCTCTCTTTTCTCCGAGTTTGAAATCGAGCAGAGTGTCGTCTGCGTCGAACAGAAGCCATTTATACATTTGGGTGTACCTCTTTTTGAGTTAATGTCGCGCTTCGCGCGAGTTAATATTGCCTTCGGCAAGTTAAGATCGCGCCTCGGCGCGAGTTAATGTTCGGCTGCGCCGAAGTTTAAGGTAGCTTTTCGCCGTTGCGAAAAGCATTTGAATTCATACTTTCTCAAGATATATTATACAACATAATTCCGAATTTTGCAACACTTAAATTAAAAAATAACTCCGCGAAAACGGTGATAAAAAACTATTGCATTTTTCTCTCAAATGTGCTATAATGTACTATGTATAATAATATAATGCAAAAATATTGCTAAAATCAAGGAGATAATACCGTGGGAAGACAGATACCGTTATTTGCAACCGATTCGGATTTCCATATGCTCCTCGATTTGGTATACAAGCGCGGATTGTACGTTATCGACTTTTCGGGAAAAAAGCTTTCGCTTAACGAAATTAAAGACAGTATTTCGGAAGCTTATAAAACCGGCAAGCATCACCCGCACTTCTTCATCGTCAGGGACGGCTGGGAAATCGCTTTCTCGGACGGCTTTGTAAATCAGTTGGATTCCGAGGCGATAGAGTTGTCAATATGCCACAGGATCCATGAAAAGAAGATCGACCTATCGCCCGTTGATAAGCATTTTCAAAAGGGTGGATTTACCGCAATTTCGAGCCCCGAGGAGTCGGATAAATATCACAAAATGCTTGATGAGTATTTGAAAGATCCGATCCTGATTCCGAATCCGAATTACGTTGAAAACGGCTACGAACACGGCAGGATCTGGTACCCGACTTGCTTTTTCGGCGCAAACGGCAAGACTACATTGCCAACAAGAGAATTGGGCAAAGAATATAATGTGCTTGTTCGTTCAATAAAGAAGATCTCGATCAGATCTGACGATAAATTGCCATTTTACATGCTTCCCGATGCAACGGAAAATTTCAGAAGAAAAAACTTCGTTCCGCGTTCGGGCAGCATCACAATCAGTTTCAGTGAAGGAGAATGAAAATGTACGTCATCGGCGTAACAGGTCCGAGCGGAGCGGGAAAATCGCTTTTTTGCTCATATTTTGAGGAAGCGGGTTGCCTGCATCTCGACTGCGATAAGATTTACCACACCCTCGTCGATTCTCCCTCCGACTGCACGCGCGCGCTTGAAGCGGAGTTCGGAACATCGGTTCTGAACCCAGACGGAAGCCTCTGCCGCCCCGCGCTTGCCGAGATCGTCTTTGCTCCCGATGCGGACGAGCTTAGGGGCAAGCTCAACAAGATCACCCACGCCTTTGTTCTCTCCGAGGTGAGAAAAGCAATAAACACCACAGACAAAAAGTGCGCCATCATCGACGCTCCCCTTCTCTTCGAGGCGGAATACGAAAAGGAATGCGATCTCACCGTTGCACTCCTCGCTCCTCCCGAGGAAAGACTCGCGCGTCTTATGGCGCGAGATAACCGCCCCGTCGAAGCTCTACGCGCAAGAATGGCAGCCGCTCCGAGCGATGAATTTTATTCCTCCCGTGCAAACGTCACCGTCGTCAATGACGGCGATGCGGACAAGCTCAGAGCCGCCGCACAGAAGATACTGAACCAAATCAAATGAGCAGAAAATTTCTAAATTCACTCGTCGTGATCCTCATCCTGATTCTCTCGGTCGGATGCGGATTTCTCTACGACGTACTATTCACTCAATACCGCCTCCGCGAATATCCGAGGCAGTATAACGACACCGTCATCGCCTGCTATTACGAATACGCCGTGCCCGTTTCGGTCATTTATGCAACCGTAAAAATGGAAAGCGATTACGATTCAAGCCTTGTCTCGGATGACGAGATCGGTCTTATGCAGCTTACCAGAGACGAATACGATATCCTGTCGTCCGAGCTCGGTAAGCGTACCGATTCGGGACTCCTCTTCGAGCCCGAGACCAATCTCGATATCGGCACCTACCGTCTCTCGAAGCTTTATGAAAAATATCAAAGCTGGCGAAACGTTTATGCCGCTCTCTTCGCGGGCGAGGACACCGTTGACGGTTGGCTTGCGGACCCCGAGAACCTCGGAGAGGACGGCGAGCTCGTCATCCCCGATGAAGAAACCGAGAAATACGTAGAAAAATTTGAAAAAACGGTAGAGATCTACCGCGATTTATATGAATCTGCAAATTAGCCGTACGAGAGTCGAACATAATCGCCTCACGGTGATTAATTTTCGCGTCTTTCGGCGTGATTCCACTCGCAAGGTTAATACCTTGCTTCGCAAAATCCCACCAAAATCCATCAAAAATTAATTCGCCGTGAGGTGCGAAGCAGTTTTGACGGAGCAGATTTTTTTGAGAACAAAGTTCTTTCCGCAGGTTATATATTAATATTACCAAAGGAAAGAACTGCAGTTATCGGGAAAATCTGCCCGACAAAACCAATTTTGTTCGACTCTCGTACGGCTAAGAAAGGAAAATAAAACCATGAGCGAAATCAAAACTCCCGCAGAAGCCGCACGCGAGCTTCTCTACAAAAAGAAAACCGTTTACGAGCGCCGTGACGAGGCTGCCGTCGAGGCTGCTTACGACTATGCAGTAGGCTACGCAAAGTACCTTGACGCCGCTAAGACCGAGCGCGAGGCTGTTGTCACCTCCATCGCTCTCGCAGAGGCAGAGGGATTCGTTCCCTACTCCTTCGGAGACGAGATCAAGAAGGGCGGCAAGTACTATTACAACAACCGCGGCAAGAACCTCTTCCTCTTCTCTATCGGTGAAGAGTCCCTTACCGAGGGCATCCGCATCTCCGCGGCTCATATCGACTCCCCCCGCATCGACCTCAAGCAGGTTCCCCTCTACGAGGACAGCGGTATGGCATTCCTCAAGACACATTACTACGGCGGTATCAGAAAGTACCAGTGGGTAGCAACTCCCCTCGCGCTCCACGGCGTTGTCATCAAGGCTGACGGCGAGAGCGTATGGGTATCCATCGGTGAGGATCCCGCAGATCCCGTTCTCTATATCAATGACCTTCTTCCCCACCTCGGTCACAACGACGACCGCAAGCCCCTCGGCGAGGCTATCCCCGGCGAAAAGCTCAATCTCCTCGTCGGCAGCCGTCCTCTCGTAAACGAGGCTGACGGCATCAAGCTCAACGTTCTCCGCATCCTTAACGAAAAATACGGCATCTGCGAGGAAGATTTCCTCTCCGCAGAGCTTTCCGCTGTTCCCGTTGGAAACGCGCGTGACGTCGGACTTGACCGCTCGATGATCTGCGCTTACGGTCACGATGACCGCGTTTGCGCATATCCCGCAATGACCGCCATGTTCGAGGCACTCAAGATGGGCACTCCCCACACCATGATGTGCATCCTTGCCGACAAGGAAGAGACCGGAAGCGACGGCAACTCGGGTATGCAGTGCGATCTCATCCTCGACCTCATCGACGCTATCTGCGAATCTCAGAACGCATCTCCCGCGGCAGTCCGTGCGGCTTCGATCTGTCTCTCTGCTGACGTTTCCGCGGCATTCGATCCCAACTTCGGCGAAGCATTCGAGAAGCGCAACTCCTCTCTTATGTCCTGCGGCGTTGTACTCACCAAGTACACGGGCTCCCGCGGTAAGGGTGGAACAAACGATGCATCGGCAGAATTCATCGGTCGCCTCCGCGCTATGATGGCGAAGGACGACGTTGTATGGCAGGCAGGCGAGCTCGGCAAGGTCGACTTCGGCGGCGGCGGAACAGTCGCTAAGTTCATCTCCAAGCATAACATCGAGGTCGTTGACCTCGGCGTTCCCGTAATCGCTATGCACGCACCCTACGAGGTTATCTCGAAGGTCGACCTTTACGAGGCACACCGCGGCTTCTCGGCATTCAACCGCTATTAAGATATGCTCGAGCGACTCGCTAAATTAAACGAAAAATATACCGAGATCTCCGCATCCCTCGAGGATCCCGCGGTGATCTCGGATATCGAAGGTTATACCAAATTACTCAAGGAATACAAGAATCTCACCCCCATAATCGACGAATACCGCCGTTATCTCGCGGCTGTTGAGTCGGAAAAGGAAGCTCGCGCGATACTCGACGACTCCTCCGCCTCCGAGCTCCACGAGCTTGCGCATGAGGAATTCACGGAAGCCAAAGCAACGATCGAGGATTCGATCGGAAAGCTGAAGATCCTTCTTCTTCCCCGCGACCCGAACGACGACAAGAACGTCATCGTCGAGATTCGCGCGGGTACGGGAGGCGACGAGGCTGCGCTCTTTGCGGCGGTGCTTTTCAGAATGTATTCTATGTACTGCGACACCTGCGGCTTCAAAATCTCGGTTGCAAACGCGAACGAGACCGACCGCGGCGGCTTCAAGGAGATCACATTCTCCATCGAAGGCGACGGCGCATACTCGCGCTTTAAATTCGAGTCGGGAGTTCACCGCGTTCAGCGCGTTCCGGAAACAGAATCACAGGGGCGCATCCACACCTCTGCCGCAACAGTCGCCGTCCTCCCCGAGGCTGACGCGGTCGAGATCGAGATCCTCCCCTCCGACCTCATCTTTGAGTCCTGCAAATCGAGCGGTGCGGGCGGTCAGCATATCAACAAGACCGAATCCGCCGTCCGTCTCACCCACAAGCCCACGGGCATTGTCATCGAGTGTCAGCAGGAGCGCTCGCAGTTCCAGAACAAGGACAAAGCCCTCGCTATGCTCCGCGCAAAGCTCTACGATATGAAGCGCACGGAGCAGGAAAACGCCATCGCGGGCGCACGCCGCTCGATGGTCGGAAGCGGAGACCGAAGCGAAAAGATCCGCACCTACAATTACCCGCAGAACCGAGTCACCGATCACAGGATCGGTCTGACCCTCCACAGCCTTGACACCTACGTGGACGGAAACATCGGCGAGATGATCGACGCTCTGATCGCCGCCGACACAGCCGAAAGACTGCGCGGAGAAAATCAATAAAATCAATTATTTACGGAAGTTTTTTATGAAGACCTTACTGATCAAAGTTGACCCCGAAAATCCGAGCGCGGAAGCCCTCGCACCCGCCGCGGAAATACTGAAGCGCGGAGGAACCGTAGTTTTCCCGACCGAAACCGTATACGGTCTCGGCGGCGACGCCACACACAGCGAAAGCGCGGAAAAGATCTACGCCGCCAAGGGACGTCCCTCGGATAACCCTCTCATCATTCATATCTCAAAGCCCGAGGAGGCTGAGCCCTACGCAGAGACCAACAAGCTCTGGCATAGGCTCGCACGCCATTTCATGCCGGGTCCTTTGACAGTTATCCTTCCGAAAAAGGACACCATCCCGCTGACGGTTACGGGCGGTCTCGACAGCGTCGCCGTACGCTGTCCCGCCCATCCCGTTGCGCTCAAGCTCATCGAGCTCACGGGACTTCCCGTTGCCGCACCTTCGGCAAATATCTCAGGCAAGCCCTCTCCGACCTGCGCCGCTCACGTCATTGAGGATCTCGAAGGTCGAGTCGACTGCATCATCGACGGAGGCGAATGCACCTTCGGCGTTGAATCAACGATCGTAAAGATCACGGGCGAGGATTCTCTCATCCTTCTCCGCCCCGGTGCGGTAACATACGACGCGCTCTGCTGCATCTGCTCCGACGTTACCGTTTCGGACACGGTAATGAATAAACTGAAAGAAAACGAACGTCCGCTCTGTCCCGGCTCAAAATATCGCCATTACGCTCCCGAAAAGCCGCTGACTCTCGTCGGAGGCTCGGACGAAGCGCGAGTCGCTTTCTTTGCCGAGAGGCAAAAGGAGGGCGCCGTCATCATATGCTACGATGAGCAGGCAGAGCAGCTTGAATCACATTCGGTCATCACTGTCGGCAAAAAAGACGATCTTGAGGCGCAAGGTCATCGCCTCTTTGCCGCTCTCCGCGAATGCGATTCTCTCGAGGGCAGATGCGTCTACGCAAATCTTCCCTCAACCGACGGCTTCGGTCTGGCACTTTACAACCGACTGATCCGTGCCGCCGCGCACACCGTCGTTTATCCCGATGAAAATTAAATTTTGAATATAACTACTTTTATATAGAGGTACCACATGGCAAGAAAGAAAAAAGCGGAGGTCGTAGAGGTCCTTCCTCCCGCCCCCGCCACAGATCAGCCTATAACTGAAACGATAGAAAAAAACTATATGCCCTACGTAATGAGCGTTATCGTGTCGCGTGCGATCCCCGAGATCGACGGCTTCAAGCCCTCGCACAGAAAGCTGCTCTATACGATGTACAAGATGGGTCTGCTCTCGGGTCCGAGAACCAAGAGCGCGAACGTCGTCGGACAGACGATGCGTCTGAACCCGCACGGTGACGCCGCGATCTACGACACTATGGTCCGTCTGACCCGCGATAACGCCGCGCTTCTCCACCCATTCGTTGACTCCAAGGGTGCGTTTGGTAAGCAGTACAGCTCGAATATGGCACCCTCCGCATCGCGTTATACCGAGGTCCGCCTTGAGAAATTCGCCTCCGAGCTCTTCATCGGCATCGATAAGGACGCCGTCGAAATGGTCGACAACTACGACAGCACGACAAAGGAGCCCGTTCTTCTCCCCACGACCTTCCCGAACATCCTCGTAACGCCCAATATGGGTATCGCAGTCGGTATGGCGTCGAGAATCTGCTCCTTCAACCTTTCCGAGGTCTGCGACGCTACGATCGCTCTTCTCCGATCGCCCAAGCTGACGGTCGACGAGCTTCTCGATATCATGCCCGCGCCCGATTTCCCCGGAGGCGGCGAGATCATCTACGACCGCGAGACGATGAAGAAGGTCTACGAGACCGGCGAGGGTCCCGTCAAGATCCGCGCGAAATACCGTTACGACAAGGCGGCAAACTGTATCGACATTCTCGAGATCCCCTATTCGACCTCGATCGAGATCATAATGAAGAAGATTGCCGAGATGATGAAGGCAAATCAGCTCAAGGACGTCACCGACTTCCGCGATGAGATCGACCTCTCGGGCTTCAAGCTCACTCTCGACCTCCGCCGCGGTGCCGATCCCGACGCAACGATGCTCAAGCTCTTCAAATCTACCGCGCTCGAGGATAACTTCTCCTGCAACTTCAACGTAATCATCAATTCCACACCGATGACCCTCGGCGTGCTCCCCCTCCTCCGCGAATGGATCAACTTCCGCAAGGGCTGTCTCTCGCGCGAGCTGACCTTTGAGCTTGGCAAGAAGAAGGATAAGCTCCATCTCCTGCTCGGTCTCGGAAAGATCCTGCTCGACATCGACAAGGCGATCAAGATCATCCGCAACACGCAGAAGGAATCCGAGGTCATTGCAAACCTCTGTAAGGGATTCTCGATCGACGAGCGTCAGGCAGAATACATCGCCGAGATCAAGCTCCGCTACCTCAACCGCGAATATCTCATCAACCGCATCAACGAGATCGACTCGCTCCGCAAGGAGATCGCTGACCTCGAGGAGACCCTCGCCGACGAGATCAAGCTCAAGCGTCTCATCGCAAAGCAGCTCGGCGAGATCAAGAAAAAATATTCTCAGCCCCGCCGTTCGACCATCACGAACGCCGAGAACATCGTCGTTTACCGCCCCGAGGAGCATATCGAAAACTATCCCGCGCACTTCTTCCTCACCTCCGACGGCTACTTCAAGAAGATCACCGATAAATCGCTCCGCGGAAACGATGAGCAGAAATATAAGGACGGCGACCGTCTCCTTGCCGAATTCGACGGCGAGAATATCACCGAGCTTGCCGTCTTCACGAACAAGGCTCAGCTCTACCGCTTCAAGGCATCCGACATCGCTCCCTGCAAGGCGAGCGAAATGGGCGAATTCCTTCCCGCCAAGCTCAAGTTTGACGATGACGAAAAGCCGATCTTCATCCGCGAGGATAAGGATTGGGACGAGGGGCGCAATATGGTCTTTGTCTTCCAGAACGGCAAGGGCGTAAAGGTCCCGCTCTCGGCATACGCCGTAAAGGGCACACGCCGCAAGATGACGGGCGCGTATTCGTCCGTATCTCCCATCGTCGGAATCTTCGAGGAGAATAAGACTCCCTTCGAGCTGCTCATCATCACGACAGCAGACCGCGCGATCGTGCTTTCAACGAATCTCATTCCGCTCAAGACCACACGTACCGCGGCAGGCTCGCAGCTTCTGCTTCTCAAGAAGGACGCGACCGTTGCAAGCGTACTCAAGGACTTCAGCGACCGCTTCGAGTCCACAAAGGGATACAAAAAGACCAAGATCCCCGCAACACCCGTACTGCTCGTCGAGAAGGACATCGATAAGATGCAGATCAAGCTCGACATCTGATACCCCAACAGAGGTTTATAATGAAGTTAAAAATCAAAATCAAAAGAGGAGCCATTCTCCTGCTGGCGCTGATACTTGCCTGCACCTCGTCGCTCGCGGTGTACGCATCGGTAAGCTATGACAGCTCCAAGGACCCCGTTGTTGCCTTCTCCGGTATGGTCGCATACGTTGAATCGGTTCTCAAGGACATCAGAGATTCGATCGCAAGGATCGACGCGCGTCTGACTCTGCTTGAGATCGCAGGTCCCCAGGGTGGCGGAAGCTCGGGCGGCACCGGCATCAGCGCGGAACAGCTCGCCGAGATCTATGCAGAGATCGACGCGATCAAAAAGGCGAACGAAGAGCTTGCGGCTGAAAACGCTTCGCTCAGGACCGAAATCAAGAATACCAAGAACGAGCTTCTCTCGCTTTACGACGAGCTTGCCGCCGATTACGAGAGCATGAAGAGCTCGATCGCGGGTCTCGCAACCGATATCACAAATCTGCAGAATCAGATCACCTCGACTAAGAAGGATCTCTCGACCCTCGAGAAGAACTTCAAGCAGATCGCGGATATCTCAACAAAGCTCGAAACGGTTTCCTACAAGCTCAACAATCTGACCTCCGCGAAGGGCGACATCACCGTCCTCAAGAACAGCGTCAAGGAGCTTGAAAATCAGCTCGACAGCATTCTCAACGAGCTCGGAAAGGTCTACGAGACGGTATTCGTCCCCTACGGCGCAACCGTCATAGCCACCGACGACGATGACACCGTAATGCTCATTCTCCGCTCGGGCTCCGCAGTTGCGGTCTCGCCCTACACAGAGATCGGCACCGTACAGGGTCTCAATGACCTGACCGACGGCGTTGACCTCCTCAACGGCGATCAGATCCCCCTCTTCAACAGCATAATGATCCCCCGCGGAGGCAAGGACGGCCGCGGAGTTACGGTAACGTCGCTCGAGGGCGCGTATTTCCTCCTGGGAGGTGACTACACAATTGTCGAACCGTAAGAAACGCAAAAATACGCGGCAGCTCTTTGTCCGCATAATTGCGGGCTTGATGGCGATACTGATGATCATCGGCGTTGTGTATATGGCGATCGCATTTGCGATAGATGCCTCGGCTCTTCCCCTTGAAAGCTATAAATTCAGCACCGAGAAGACCTCGGACGATTTCCGTCTTGCAGTCGGTATCCGCTACGGCTCGAGCGCATTCCCTCTCCACGCGATAACCTCCCCGAACGGTTTTGTCTTCGGCGAGGCGGAGATCACGAGAACCGCGCATAATTTCACCCCTCTCTATACGATCAGAGAGACCGACATCGCCGCAGTCGTTGACACCAACCTCACGGTTGGCTACGAATCCTGCGAGATCGCAAAGAGCGAATCCGAGACCGACATCGGCGGCTACAACGTCGAGATCTCGATAGACAAGGTCGATCTCTGGGCAAACCTTGACGACCTCAAGGACCTCTTCGTGCCCCTTTACACCCACGTCTTCCCCGCCTACATCAACGGCAATAAGGTGCTCCGCGTAGGTGCATTCGCAAATTATTCGGAAGCCAATGCCGCTGCCGCCGCGATCACGACGATGCTCGACGGCTTTTCGGTATCGGTAGCGTCTCCCTCCTCATCGGGCGTGACCTATCTCAATTCGGATTACGATACAATCCTCTTTGAATATTCGGGAGCCGACGGCTTCTGCAGCGGTGTTGCCGCGGTACAGCTCGAGCTCGCCGATTATTCCTACCTCTACTACTCCCGCACCTCCTACCTCTACGACGGCGTTTTCTGCTTCAAGAGATACCTCTCGGACAGCGCGGAGGGTCTTTCGATGATCAATCTTGTGGGAATGCAGGAATACGTCGAGGGAGTTCTTCCCTACGAGGTATCGAGCACCTGGCCGATCGAGTGCCTCAAGGCTTTCTCGATAATGGTTCGCTCCTTTGCTATGTCGAACCTCAACCGACACTATAACGCCTACGGCTTTGACATCTGCTCGTCCTCCTGCTGTCAGGTCTATCAGGGACGAAGACTCGTCACCGACAGCGTAGTAGAAGCAGTCGCGGCTACAAAGAATATGATCCTCGTATTCGGCGACGAGATCGTAAATGCCGCATATTCCTCCTCGCAGGGCGGATACAGCGTTGCCTCGCAGTACGTATGGGGCGGAACGCTCGGATATATGGTCAACCAGGCGACCCCTTGGGAGGACTACAGCGACGTCAGAAACGGTCTGTGGACCGCCGAGATCACCGAAAAGGAGCTCGCCGCGCAGTTCAAGAACGCGGGCTACAGCTCGATCAAGGGCTCAAAGATCGTTGATTTCTCCTATCAGACCTGCGACGACTCGCCCTATCTCTACAGCTTCACGGGAATCGACGAAAAGGGCAACAGCGCGACCGCGACAAAAAGCTCGAAGGTCAAATCCCTCTTCGGCTCCTTCGTCAAATCCTCGAACTTCACGATAGCCAAGGGTGAGCTTACATATTCCTACACCGACGTTATCGAAAACAGGATAGTCAACCTCAACGGCGCATACAACGGCGAGATCAGCGTCTACACCTCAAAGGGCATCGAAAAGACAGACGTCTCCCTGCTCAACTTCTTCACCGATTTCGGAAAGGCACTTGATGACGCCTCGAGCGCGCTCTTTGCAAAGACGCAGGACGGCACCGCGGTCCTTACCGCATCGGACATCGATATTCCCGTTTCGACCATTCCCGACTCCGAGGGATATTACACGATAGTATCGAACTACGGCGACTTCCTGATCGTTTCCGACGTCCGCGACGTATTTGAGACCGTCAAGGCAAGCGACCCCAACAATTACGTCATAGCAGGCATGGGATACGGCCACGGCGTCGGCGCAAGCCAGTACGGCACCCTCCACCTTGCCAAAGCAGGAGCAACCTTCGACCAGATCGTCCGCGCGTACTACGTCGGAACCGAGATCGTAAATATCGGAGAATTCTTTAAATAAGTGAAAAGTGGAAAGTGGAAAGTTTCGGTAAATTTCCTCGCACCGCTCGGAAATTATAAAGAATAATAATTTGGTTTCCGATTGATAGCCCATTGTACGCTTCTATCCCGATCGTTGGCTTAATAAAATAAATCGAGATGTTTTGAAGTTGCTTCATTACATCTCGATTTTTCTTTTTTTCTTTTATAGGTTTGAGTCTGACAAAGGATTATTAAGACAGAGCAAAATTTTTGTAATATGCTTTTCGGCTTGCCGAAAAGCTACCTTAACTCTGCACTCTGCACTCTGAACTCTGCACTTAAATAATTCCCCGAGCATCGCTTGACACTCGGGGAAAATATTTATTCGGTTAAATGCTCGTCATCACTCGGGAGCAACGCCGTCACACGATCCACCTGATCCTCGGGGAGCGAGGCAATAAATTCCTCAAGCTCCTCATCGGAGAGCGACGCAAGATATGCCTCAAGCTCGGGGGCGGGAAGGCTCATAATGATGGGAGGGGAGTCTGAAAGCATTCTGCAAACACTGCAACGGTATCCCGTACCGTAAGATACCCACGTATGCGATTCGGTCGATTCATAATCACAATCCGTACACTCGACGATGTGGGTATACAAGTCGCCGGACATTACGCGGCGCAGAGTGTGCGGTTCAAGGAAGGAGTAACAACCGTCGGGACAACTCACCCAATGTCCGTCGTCGCTGTCTCCATAGTACTCAGGACACTCTACACATCTTACAGAGTAATCACAGTCACGGCATTTCACCGTGTAATCTTCCGTCTCGGCGGAGTACATATAGAGATCATGTTCTTCATAGTAATAAAGTACACAATCATGACAATATAAGTTGTGTTGTTTTGCAGGATTATTATTGATAAAGTAATTATATTCATAGTTATGACCTGAGTGATTTGTCAATTTATCAAGTGCTTTAAATGCATTTAATCTTCCTTTGCTCACGCAGTCGTAATGATCATAAGTATCAACTGTACTAAGAATTATGCTTTTTACTGTATTGGAACTCATTTCGGGATTCAAAGACAAAAGTAAAGCTGCTACCCCAACAACATATGGAGCAGCGAACGATGAGCCATGATCTACATGATATCCAATGGAATACTCAGAAGAATTATGGTTTATTCCGCATTCACCTTGTTCGCATAAATATTCGGGGAAACAACTAATAATATTACCTCCCGGGGCATATATATCCGTTGTTGTGGGGCCATAATTCGATATGGGTAATCTACTATCATCTTCTAAGGAAGCAACAACAGTAATCATGTTATCCAAATCAAATTGAGCGGGATAAACTTTATACTCAGGATTATCAAGATATGTATTATTGTTACCGGCAGCACAAACAAATAGTCCTGGAAAAACAGAAATTGCACTGCGAAACGCTTCATCGGTTCCATCATATAGTTCTGTATCTGTAGAAAAAATAGATGCATCAATTGCAAATGCATTGCTAAAATTTATTATATCAACACCAATCGAAGAGGCATATGAAATGGCTTCTATAACGTCTGAAAGATAACCACTACCTGCTCTTGTTATTTTTAGTGAAACCAACTGAACATCACCGCACACTCCGCTTATTCCGATCCCATTATCGATACTAGCGCCAATAATACCCGCAATCATTGTTCCATGTCCTAAATCATCATCTGGCAAAGTGGTTGATGTATCATTATCATTGGTACTATCATTATCCTTATCTTTTGTAAAATCTCTGCAATACTCTGTTAACACTTTTCCCTCTAAATCTGGATGTTCACTATCAATACCGCTGTCCAGTATTCCAATCATAACATCAGACGCATCTTTCGCGATATTCCAAGCTTCAGATAACTGAATACTATCGATAGCCCATTGTTCATCAACATAGGTATCGTTAGTCGGTAGTGAAGCTGAGGATTCAGTAAAGACATAATCCGGTCCAGCATATATAACTCCGCTGATTTTTCTTATTTTGTTTATTGCCTCGATAACATTTTCTTTACCGGGGTCATTTAGTTCCAAGCAAACAATTCTTTTGTAAGAAGCAAGATCAACTCCTTCGTATTCGTAGTTCAATCGATTAACAACTGCATCAGCAATTGCCTTCATACTGTCATGAGCCATTTTTGTAATCGGAGAAGTTAAATCGCAGATGCTTTTAGCATCAATTTGTGAAAAATCATTAGTGGTGTATTCAGTAAAACTCAAGCTTGATTCGCTATCTAAAACAACTATGACCCTGCTTTCTGAATATTCACCATCTAATGATATTACGCTGTCTGAATTAGCAATAGTCGCAAACACTTGGACTATATTGCATGAACTTAAAACAATCACGAAAGACATTAAACAGACAACAAATTTTAATAAACTACGAAACTTCATATTATTAATTTTCCTTTCTTTTTTTATTTATTTTAGTTCCTTCGGAGAAAAACTTTTAAGATCGGTAAAAACATCCAAATAAAATGGGTGATATGCGGTATGATACTTTTTAATCATCGACACATCAGAATCTGTCAGCAAGGATTTTTCATAGGCCTCCGAAAGAGTATATATTGAATTATCGTAATATACATACAGTCTGAAATTGTCGCTTTTACCGCTTGGAGAAAATTGGTCACCGTAATAAACAAATTTCTCGTTTCCGATATTTTCATAGTAAATCGAATGCCCGGAGTAATTAATCAAAGATGTTCTGTAGTTGAATACATAAGCACCGTTATAATCTCCGTAATACTCGGTGATATATACATCGTCCGTGCTTGCAGTTACATTGTTTATTTCCGGAATATATCTTATCAAGGTCTCTTTGATTATTTGGTTCTTTTCTTCATCAAGCTGAACATCCGGAATCTGAGGAACAGAAACATGAATTGTCTCACCGAAGTGCTGAAGCGCAATTACATAAAGGAATAGTTCATAAAATCTATCGTTTATAACAGCAATATCCGTATATGACAGCTCACCGGACTCATACAGATCACTAAGACAAGTAAAATTCCCGTCTTTGTATCCGACAATCTCGAAATTTGATGCTCCTGTAGAAAAAACATGATTGGCTATATGATAAGTCTGACCGGTTGAGATTACACCATAACCCGACTCAAAAATGTAGTATCCGTTATAGTATCCGAGATATAGCTCTCCGCTTTGAGTATCATACTTCAGAGCATCAATCGACTCAATCAATAATTGTTCACTACCGTTCCTTTCTATCCAAGCTGTATTTATTTCTTTTATTAGAGCAGGTGTCAAAAGATCGTAATCTACATACGCTTGACACATATCAATCTCAATCTCATTAATATCATCCAACACCTGCGTTGTAATATTTGTCGTCCCGCTTCCCGCGCCGGCTGTGAAATTGCTTACAACGTATGTGAAGAAGCTGACCAGCGGGGAAGCCATACCCAGCAAGAGCAGGCTCGCCGCCAGAGCAATATATATCTTACTGTGCTTGAGCGGCGTCCTCCAGGTCATTTTTGGCTCATCCGCGCTTGCGGGAGCGTACTTCATCTTATATCTCGCCGCGGAGGCGATATATGCGTCATCTATATACTCGAGCGCATCGAGCAGTCTTGTGTCTCTGATCACCTCTGTTCTCATACTATAATACCCTCCTTTGCGAGCTCTTCCCGCAGTCTCTTTCTCAGCCTTTCGCAGAGCGATTTGATCAGGCTCTCCGAAAGTCCCGTTCTTCTGCTTACCTCGGGCACCGTGTCGCGGTACCAATAACGCAGAACGAATACGTCTCGGTCGCGCTTTGACAGAGTCCCGAGAAATTTGTTGATTATCTCGCCCGTCCGCTTTGCCTCGTATTCCTCCGCAAGTGTCTTTCCGTCGGGGATAAGATCAAGCAGCTCCTCTCCCGCGGAATTGTAATTCGCGCATCTCTTCCACATATTGTTCGATCTCGTCCGCTTCAGCGCAATATTCTTCACGAGCCTCGATATGTACGCGCAGAGATTATCCGGCTTTTCTGGCGGAATGTTGTTCCAGAGCGCAAGCATCGCGTCGTTGACGCATTCCTCGCGGTCCTCATTCTGCGTGAGTATGTTGTCCGCTATCGAACGGCAAAGACCGCCGTATTTCTTCTCTGCGGCGCGTAAGCCTTCTTCATTGTTGTCGTATATCATCTCAACGATCTTTTTGTCATCCATCGGCATTTCCTCCTTCACCCTTTAAGTACCCAAAACATACCAAACCGTCGCACGCATTTTTCACTTTTGTATATTTGCACAAAACAATGCCGCTTCTTTTGTGCAAATTGACTCATTTGCCTTTATATATAATGATACCATATTTTTATTCAATAATCAATAATTTCCGAGCCCTCGGCGAGGAAATTTTCCTTAACTCTGCACTCTGCACTCTGCACTCAAAAAGGCTGCCCTTCAGAGCAGCCTTTTTATTCAATTAATAGCTTCCTTCGGTGTCGCCGTCAACGGCATCCGTCGTCTTCTTGCGCGAGGTAGTGATCTTGTCCTGAAGGAGGCTGTAGTAGAGCTCCTCGTCGATGGGAAGATCGACCTCTCTGCCGAGCCAATCCGAAAGATGCATCGCGTTCGAGATCATAAGTCCGCGGATTCCCTCGCGTCCGTCGGCTACAAGCTTGCCGCCGTTCAGAATCGCATCGGCAAAAGCGTTCAGAACACCGACGTGCTGTGTGTTCTCGCCCTCGAGCACGGGGATCTCCTCGGTGACCTCGGGCTTGCCGAAGACCTTCTTGGTCGTTCTCGAATACTCGGGCTCCCAGGGATTGAGTCTGTATAGCTTGAGCGAAGTCTTGTCGCAGACGAGCGTACCGCCGTCGCAGACGATCTCGAAGCGGTTCGTACCGGGGCAGTCGCCCGTGGTTGTAATGAAGGTACCTGTTGCACCGTTTGCGTATTCGCAGAAGCAGCTTACGTCGTCCTCGACCTCGATATTATGCCACTTGCCGTACTTCATCTTTGCGTGGACCTTGACGGGAAGTCCGCAGATCCACTGCCAGAGGTCGAGCTGATGCGGGCACTGATTGAGAAGGACTCCTCCGCCCTCTCCGCTCCAGGTTGCACGCCAGTCGCCCGAATCATAGTAGTACTGCGAACGGTACCAGTCGGTGATGATCCAGCTCGTTCTTCTGATCTCGCCGAGCTCGCCCGACGCGATTATATCGTGCATCTTGCGGTAAACGGGATTTGTACGCTGATTAAACATCATTCCGAAGAAGAGCTCGGGATGCTTATCAGCCTCCGCGATCATCTCACGTACCTGAAGTGTATAAACGCCCGCGGGCTTCTCGCACATAACGTGCTGACCGTGCTTGAAGGCTTCTATTGCAAAATGAGGATGGAAATAATGGGGAACCGCGATAAGAACAGCCTCGCAGAGTCCCGACGCGACAAGGTCGTCACCCTCGGTAAAGACTGCGGGAGCATCCGCAGAATAACCCTTTGCCTTTGCCTCGACGTACTTTTCCATAGCCCAATCGCGTCGCGCCTCACGGCGGTCAGCTATGGCTGTGATCTCAATATCCGGGCACTTGCCGTCAAGCACGTGTCCGTAATGCTTCGAGCCGATGTTACCGACTCCGATAATACCTAATTTCAGCTTTCTCATTCGAGTCCGATCTCCTTAAGATAATCATAGCTCTTCTTCATGCAAACGAAGGGATCCTCGTCGTAGCAGCGGTCCTGCTCGACGAAAACGTACTTTGTTCCGCCCGCCTCTGCGGCACGTGCGGCGGCAACGTGGTTGATGTTGCCCCATCCGACGGGAGCCATACGAACAGCATTGTCTGTTGCATCGTATACCATATCCTTGAAATGGATGGTGTCGATCCTGCCCGCGAGCTTGGTAAGCCACTCTGCGGGGTCTCCGCCTCCTGCCTGTACCCAATAGGTGTCAACGGTAAAGCCGTATGCGGGAGTATCGAAGCGGTCCGCCATATCCTCAAGGAGAACCTTGCCGTTCGGAAGCTTGATGAACTCCATATTGTGGTTGTGGTACATGAATTTCAGACCTGCGGCGGCGATCTTTTCAACCGCGGGAGCGATCTCCTTGCAGTAGTTGTCGTAAACCTCAAGGTCGCAGTTCGACTTCTTGAAATTCGGCATCGATCCGAGTCCGACGTAGCCCGCGCCGTATGTAATATGCTCCTCGATAACACGGTCTGTGTCCTCGACGATGCGCTTGTAGCCGGTGTGAGTGAGGGGCGCGACGAGACCGCAATCCTTCAGAAGATCGCGCATCCATTTGGCGTCAAATTCGCAAACGCCCGAAAGCTGGACTGCCTTGTATCCTATCTCAGCCATACGGCGAATGGTGGACTCAAGGTCCTCGGTGGTCTTGCAATAATCTCTCAGAGTGTAAAGCTGTGCACCTGCAATCATTTTTATTTTCCTCCCTTACATTAAGGATATAAGATTTTTGAGTGTGTTTACGGCATAATCAAAAGCCTCGCGGTTGTCCTTGAAGGACGAGCCGACGTGTTGTGTGTCTCCGCCCTCGAGAGCGGCAAGTCCGACAAAGGATTTGAGATGAGGCTCGAGCGTCAGAACCTCGATTCCGCTTGCCGCAAATCTCGGCAGAAGCCCCTGCAGATGTCCGATTCCAACTCCCGGAGGAACGACCTTGCCGTCCTCTTTTGCGTCCTTGATATGCGCGTATTTCATATAAGGCTTCAGAAGCTCCCAGGCAACGAGAGTGTCCTCGCCGCACTGAACGAAGTTTGCGGGATCGAAAACGCCGCGGAATGCGGGAAGTGCCGCGTGGAGCTTATAGCAACGCTCGGCGGTGTCGCCGAAGATGCCCTTCTCGTTTTCGTGACAAAGATCAACGCCCGAGCCCTTTGCGGCAGAGATCATATCGTCAAGTCGGCGGCAGATCTCGTCGAAGCAGGCTGACGAAGAATCTGTCTTATAAAAGCTGAACATTCTTATGTTTTCCGCGGAAAGGATATTCGCGGTCTCGAGAACTCTCTTGAAGCGGTCGAGCTCGTCAGCGGCGGGAGATGTGATATCGACCTTTCCGATAGGCGAACCGATCGACCATACGGCAATGCCCTCACCGTCGAACCTCTTCTTGAGCGCGCGAGCTTCATCTGCTCCGATATCGGCGACGTTCTTGCCGTCGACTCCGCGAAGCTCGATGAGACTTATTCCATTTTCATGCAATGCCTTGATCTGACCCGATATCGCCTTGTCAGCCTCGTCAGCAAATGCGCAAAGTCTGAATTTTTCCATATTGTACCTCGCAATAAGGTTTATTTGGCTTAATTATATCACACATTTAAACCAAATTCAAGTAAATTTCATAACTGAAAAAAGTTTTTGCAAAAAATTGCACAAAGGCTTGAAAAAATCGGGAAAATGTAGTATCATTATATATGAAAAATTATCTAAATTGAAAGGCATTACTATGAAATTCAAAACCGAACTGCACTGTCACTCTGCGCCTGTTTCGGCTTGCGCCAAGGCGTATCCCGAGGAGATAGTGCGGGATCACATCGCGCATGGTTACCACACCATTGTGCTCACCAACCATTTTTCACGCTTCACCTTCAAAAATAAGCGCATGGGCGACCTCTCCGCACTTCCCTGGCAGGAAAAGGTCGATTACTATATGAGAGGCTATCACGAGCTCAAGGAAGCCGCGGGTGACAAAATAAACGTCATCTTCGGCTGTGAGCTTCGTTCCAATCTTGACGAAAACGACTACCTCATCTACGGTCTCGACGAGGATTTTCTCCGCCGCAATGAGGATCTTTACGACGTTCCTACAGCGGAGGTCTCGGCAAGAATACGCGAGGCGGGCTTCCTGTTTTTGCAGGCACATCCCTTCCGAAATCATATGCAAGTGGTCAATCCCGAGTATCTTGACGGCATCGAAGTATTCAACGGCAACCCCTCTCAGGACAGCCGCAACGATATCGCCCGCATCTGGGCTGAGCGTTTTGGACTCATCGGCACATCGGGCAGTGACTACCATCGCACAGTCGAGGGCGGCTTTGCGGGCGGTATTCTGACCGACGAACCCATCACCTCGAACGAACAGCTCCTCGAAATTCTCCGCTCGGGTAATTTCGAGCTGATAAAGGATAACGATAAACCGCAATAAGGAGATTCATCAATGGAACTTCTCTTCCTCGGCACGGGCGCGGCTGACTGGTCGCCAAAGCACAAGGGCGGCGCGCTCTACCGCCGTCTTTCCTCTGCACTTGTCGGCGACGATCTTCTGATCGATCCGGGTCCCTGCATCTATGATTTCGCCGAAGATTACGGCAATCCCGACTTATATAAGAATGTAAAGAACGTTATTCTCACCCATTCGCACAGCGACCATTTCAACGCGCAGACGCTGATTAGGCTGACGAAGGAATCGAAGCACGAGCTTCATTTCTGGGCACAGCCCGCGGCTTACGAAAAGCTCAAGGCGGCGGCAAGCGATGGTGACAAGCTCCCCGTGTTCCATCCGCTGACCCCGATGTCGGCGGAGTCGATCGGTGACTACGAAATTCTTCCCTGTTATGCCAATCACGGCGACCTCCCCGCGGGCGAGATCCCGCTCAACTATATCGTAAGGCAGGGCGACCGATCCTTCTTTTACGGCTCGGACAGCGGCTGGCTTATGTACGAAACCTACAAGAAGATCAAAAAAGCAAAGCCGAACGCCATGATCTTCGAGTGCACCACGGGCTATGCTCCCGGTGACGAGCGCATCTTCGGTCACACCAATATCGCAATGATCGGCATTATGATGGAGTCGATCGTCGCGCAAAAGGCAACGGCAGACGATTGCAAGTATTACGCGACCCATATGGCGCGCACCCTCCACACGACTCACGAGGACACCGCCGAGCGTCTTGCTCCCTTCGGAGTCACACCCGCATACGACGGGCTTAAAATCCAAGTGTAAAACTCCGTTTTACACTTGATTACGCGCGCTTATCGCCGCTTGCCAAAATCTTCGATTTTGGCGACTCCCCTCGGCGCGCGGACTCGCAAAGGATCGTCTTATAGGTGTTTTTTCGTCGGCAAAGCCACCGAAAAAACTATTATTATTTATTATTTGAAATTTAATTTAAGGAGTACATAAACCATGATCAGAGTAACTATCTGGAACGAATTCAGACACGAAAAGACCAACGAAACCTGCAAAGCCATCTATCCGAACGGTCTTCACGCCACCATCGGCGAATTTCTTTCGAAGAACGATGACATTGAGGTAACTCTCGCCGCTCTTGACGACACGGATCAGGGTCTTCCCGATGAAGTACTGAACAACACCGACGTTCTCATCTGGTGGGGACATATGGCGCACAAGGAAGTTGACGATAATCTTGTAACCAAGATCCAGCGCCGCGTTTATATGGGCAAGATGGGCTTCATCGCGCTCCATTCCGCGCACCACTCCAAGCCCTTCCGCGCTATCGTCGGAACTATGGGCAACCTTACCTGGGGACGCGAGCAGAGAGAGATCATGTGGAATATGCTCCCCACTCACCCCATCGCCGCAGGTATCCCCGACAAATTCTTCATTGAATCCGAGGAGCTTTACGCAGAGCCCTTCTTCGTTCCTCAGCCGAATGAGCTCATCTTCGGCGGATGGTACGAGGACGGCTACATCTTCCGCTCGGGTATGACTTATCTGCGCGACGCGGGCAAGATCTTCTACTTCCAGCCCGGCCACGAGACCTGCCCCTCCTTCCATAACCCCTACGTTCAGAGGATCATCACCAACGCCGTTTACTGGGCAGCACCCATCACCCCCGGCTATGAATACAAGGACCATTGCCCCCACCACGTTAATGACTACGAAAAGCGCTTAGCAGCAGGCAAAGTAAAGGGCAACGTCACTCCCGACGTGTTTACACAGCTTGGATTTGAAAAGTAATAGTGGCTAGTGACTAGTGACTAGTGACTAGTGAATGGTGGTTTTCCTCACTTTGTTCGGAAAACATTTCTATTGATAAATCAATTTGGTGTTGACAAACCATTGTTGATCAGTAATAAATAAATATCAAAAATATCTCGGGTATTATGTAGCAAAAATGAACAAGTCCGTTAAAAACGGACATTGAAAAAAAGTACCTCCTATGGTAGAATAGTATAGGACTATTTACCATAGGAGGGATTTTTTATGCCAAGAAGTTATACAAACGTATCAATGTACGAAAAAGAGATATTGG
>JAZQXP010000064.1:0-31167 GCA_045632925.1 Eubacteriales bacterium
TTTGAATCAATTTGCACTTACAATTATGTTTTTGCAAACTTTTTCAATAAAATATTCCTCTTTTGATATGCAAAATTATATGTCAGAATGATATTCACTGCACAAACGTAATAAGATTGCTACCTACTTTACCTTCCCCGGTGGGGAAGGGGGACCACGGAAGTGGTGGATGAGGGGAAGCGACGGAGATACTGTGTTAGTACCAAAAGTAATTACGAGTTGTGTTTCTATTTGTCATTATCAGCAAAATCCTTCATTTATTCCAACAATTAGTCTACTTAAAGGGCTGATCCATTGATTTGTCAATGAATCAGCCTCTTTCAATATGCGCGTGCAATGATAAACGCCGTATAGATCGCATAGAGCGCGACGCAGAGTGCGCCGTCGAGCCTGCCGATGCTTCTCTTCCTTGCGGCAAAAATATACACGACAACCGAGGCGATCGCAAGAAAAGCCGTGTCCGCGATGAGCTCAGCTTCAACGGCAATCGGATTGATCACTCCCGTGATTCCAAGGATGAAGAGGATATTGAAAAGGCAGGAGCCGACGGCGTTTCCGACCGCGATCCCCGTCTCACCCTTCCGTGCCGCAACGAGAGAGGTGACAAGCTCGGGAAGTGACGTTCCGAAGGCAACGACGGTCAGCCCGATCAGAAGCTCGCTCATTCCGAAATTCGCGGCTATTATCCGCGCGTTGTCAACGACGAGGTTACCGCCGAAAACTACAGAAGTGAGCCCGCCGAGGATCATCAGAATACTCAAAAGCCACGGATACTGCTTTTTTTCGCCGTCACCCGCCGCTTTTCCGATCGCGCCTCGAATGACGAAAAAGAGATAAATTCCGAGCGCGGCAAGCAGAAAAATCGCCTCGATCCGCCCGATCACGCCGTCGAGGATGACTACCGCAAGCGCACCCGAGGCAATAATACTGACGGGCATATCGCGCCTTATCAGATCCCCGTCCGCTCCGAGCGGTATGACGAGTGCCGTGATGCCTATGACCATCAGCAGATTGAAAATATTTGATCCGATCACGTTGCCGAGCGAGATCGAGCCTGAGCCCGAAATGCTCGCCGAGATGCTTATCGCCGCCTCGGGCGCGCTCGTTCCGAGCGAAACGACGGTAAGTCCGATCATAAACGAGGGCACTCCGAATTTTCCCGCTACCGACGATGCGCCGTCAACGAATATATCCGCGCCCTTGATAAGCAGAAATAGTCCGACCGAAAGCAAAAAATATTCCATGCGCCACCTCCGAGTTTATTATTGCCAAAAATGGCGCATTTCAGCAGTTGTTGCCTTTAAATACACATTTTACCCAAATAAAGCGGCAACTCTACTGTCGGTAGAGTCGACTCTACGCAGAATTTACACGATTTCTCAAGAGTATCTTGACTATTGACAATAAAAATTGTATAATTAGAGTGACAAAAAACAGCCCCTATGGAGGATTTTGATATGAACAGAAAGAAAGCATATCCGCTTTATGAAACTACAGTATTCCGCGATTTCAGAGTAATGGTCGAGCAGTCGGCTGAAAACTTCCCCGACAAGCCCGCCATCTCCTACAAAAAGAACCCCCGCGACGCCGAGACACAGAGCGTCACCTACTCCGAGGCACGCGACATCATCCGCAATCTCGGAACCGAGGAGATCGCGCTCTCTCTGCGCGACAAGAAGGTTGCCATCGTCGGCGGCGCAAGCGTCGGATGGATCTACACCTACTTCTCGCTGATGGCTATCGGTGCCGTCACAGTTCCGCTTGACAAGGAAATGCCCGCTCCCGACCTCGCCGCTACCATCGAGCGCGCCTCCTGCACCGCGATCTTCTACGGTGCCGAGATCGCAGGCAAGCTCGAGTATCTCAAGGAAAACACCAAGGCTGAACTCTACGTTTGCATGAACGGCGACCCCATCGCGGAGAGTGATCTTGCGATTTCCTCTCTCATCGAGGCGGGCGGCAAGAAGTTCGCCGAGGGCGACAACTCCTACTACGATTACGAGATCGACCCCGACCGCCTTGCAACCATCGTTTTCACATCGGGAACCACCGGCAAGGGCAAGGGCGTTATGCTCTCGCAGACCAATATTGTTACCGATATGACTCAGGGCATGTACCTCTTTGACATCACCCGCAAGACCCTCAACGTCCTGCCTCCCCACCACACCTTCGGATCGACCGTCAACTACGTCGGCCACTACGCGCAGGGCTGTGAGATCTACATCACCTCGGGCATTAAGTACCTTCTGGGCGAGCTCAAGGAGCAGCAGCCGACCCACCTCGTCCTCGTTCCCCTCTTCGTCGAGACCCTCTACCGCCGTATCTGGGCAACCGCCGAGAAGACGGGCGCGGACAAGAAGCTGAAGATGGGTATGAAGATATCGAAGGCACTCCGCAAGGTAGGCATCGACAAGCGCCGTTCCCTCTTTGCACAGGTTCACGAAACCTTTGGCGGCAAGCTCGAGATGATCATCTGCGGCGGTGCGGCTCTTAACCAGGACATCATCGACTTCTTCGACGCGATCGGAATCACCGTCCTCAACGGATACGGCATCACCGAGTGCGCTCCCCTCGTATCCTGCAACAGAAACGAGTGGCAGAAAAACGGAAGCGTCGGTCTTCCCATCATCGGCGAGGAGGTCCGCATCTATGAGCCCGATGCGAACGGCGAGGGCGAGATCTGCGTCAAGGGTCCGAACGTAATGATGGGCTACTACGAGGAGCCCGAGGCAACCGCGGCTGTCATCGACGCGGACGGCTTCTTCCACACGGGCGACTACGGCAAGCTCGACGACGAGGGCTGGCTCTATATCACAGGCAGAAAGAAGAATCTCATCATCTTCTCGAACGGCAAGAACGTATATCCCGAGGAGATCGAGACCGAGATCTCGCGTATCCGCGGCGTTCTCGAGGTCGTTGTTTACGCGGGCGAAAGCAAGTCGAACCCCGAAAAGGAAGTCATCGTTGCCGAGATATTCCCCGACTACGAGCAGCTTAAGAACGACGGCGTAGTTGACGTAAAGGAATACTTCGACGAGCACGTCAAGGTCGCCAACACCCATATGGCACCCTATAAGAAGGTAGGACTGGTCAAGATCCGTAAGGAGGAGTTCGTCAAGAATACCTCCCGTAAGATCACGAGATTTAATATTGATAAGTCGATTGACTAAATAGTGGACAGTGATTAGTGGACAGTGGACAGAAAGATGCGAAGTTTATCAAACTTTGCAAAAAGCAAGCCTCTCCGAATGTAGGAGAGGCTTGCTTTTGTCATTACAATGATAATAGGACGAGCTTTCGCCCGAAAAGCTGTTTGCCGAAGGCTGATTTTCCATATTATCCCTTTTCTTCAATAATAATTGATATTCACTTGAAAAACAGTTGAAGTTTCTTGTGTATAATATAAATTGGTAAATACTGAGTACATATGAAAGTGAGAACTTCAATGGCAGCATATTATATTCTTTACAACCCCCATGCGGGCAACGGTTCGAGCGAGACGACGGCGAAAAAGCTCCGTGAGAGCGGAAAGTACGAGCCCTCCGAGATCGTTTCAATGACAGATATCGAGTCCTACTCCGAATTCTTCGCGGACAAGGCTGACGCTTCCGTAATTCTCTGCGGCGGCGACGGCACGCTCAACCGCTTCATCAACGATGCCGACGGCGTTCATCTCGGCGACGTTTATTACATGGCTTCGGGATCGGGCAACGATTTCCTCCGCGACCTTGGCATCAGCGAGCAGACCGAGCCCATCTGCATCAATAAATACATAGAAAACATCCCCGTTTGCGAGATAGGCGGCAAAACCTACAAGGTCCTCAACGGCGTCGGCTACGGCATTGACGGCTATTGCTGTCTGACCGGCGACGAAATGAAAGCGCAGAATGTTCAGAAGATCAACTATACCGCGATCGCGATCAAGGGTCTCTTCGGTAAATACAAGACCTGCGGCGGAAGCGTTACCGTTGACGGCGAGACGCGCAGATACAAGAGGATCTGGCTCTCCTCGGGCATGAACGGTCACTACTACGGCGGCGGAATGATGCCCTGCCCCGAGCAGGACAGACTCAACGGCAAGGGTATCGTTTCCTCCTGCACCTGGCACGACTCGGGTAAGCTCGGCACCCTGATCAGATTCCCCTCCTTCTTCACGGGCGAGCACGTGAAGCACAAGAAATACATTGACGTCCGCTCGGGCAACAAGATCACGGTTGAATTCGACTCTCCCCGTCCCCTCCAGATCGACGGCGAGGTCATCAAGGACGTCACAAAATACAGCATCTACTACCGCTAATTCTTAAGATTTTCTTAAATCTCCCATTCGGGCACCGAATGGGGGATTTTTCTATTGACAAAAGTCAAAAAAATGTGCTATAATAGCGCAAAATCAAAGAAAAAGGACGCTGTTATGCTTAAGCTTATAGAAAATTTCTTCACTCACAAGGACTTCCTCGGCGGACTCGACCTCCCCGGAAGACTCTTTTCACCGCTTCACATCATCTTTTCGGTATGTCTTCTCGCCGCGGTCATCATCCTCGCGGTCGCGGTCTCGAGGAGATCCGAGGAGTCGCGCAGACGGATACTTATGACGCTGTGGATCATCTTCGTGATTTTAGAGGTTGTCAAAACGACGTACGAATCGCTCTGCGGAAGTGAGCCTCGCTTTGAGGTCGGCGGGATCCTGCCCCTCTACCCCTGCAGTGTTTATCTCTACTCGCTCCCCTTCTGCTTCTCAAAAAAGCGCGCGGTACGGCTTGCGGCTTGCGGTTATCTCTTCACGATGGGCTTCCTCGGCGCGGCAATCAACTTCGTCTACCCTGTAAACGTGCTCTCAAACTACTCCTGCATCTCCTTTATGGGCTTCCATACACTCTCCTTCCACGGAACTATGCTCTTTTCGATGCTCGTGATGCTTTTCTCGGGATATCACCGATACAACCACATCGTGAAATTCTCCGAGCTCATTCTCCCCGCGCTTCCGATGCTGATCGTCTCGATCCCCGCAAATATCATCAATTTCTCCCCGATCGGATCGGATTATATGTTCTTCAAGGCAAATTCCTTCTTCCTCCCCGCGATATTCGGCGGACTCTCGGACGGCGTGACGACCGTCATCGGATATCTTCTCTACGCGATACTGCCGGGACTCTTTTATCTGCCGGGATATATTATGAATGCAAAAGGCAGAATGCAAAATGAAAAAATGGACTGAGTAACTCAGTCCATTTTATTTTATTCAGATCTCCATATCCTCAACAAGTCCGCCGTCGACGAGGCTTTTGATGAGATCGAGCTCTTTTGCGATCCATTTGCCTTCCGATTCGGGCATACCCGCGACTACAGCCTCGTGGTTTGCGGGGTAGGCGGATACGGTGACCTTGCGGGGCAGAAACGCCTTCGCAAGCGCGATACTGCGCTTCATATGCGAGCGCGAGGTGACGACGATCACGCTGTCGATCTTCTCGAATTTCAGCTTGCGATTGATCTGCAGGGTGGCGAAGATCATATTTTCCTTTGTTGTCGTCGCCTGATTTTCGAGGATGATAGCCTCCTCGGGCACGCCGTTTTCCATAAGGATGCGCTTCATATAGTGCGACTCGCTGATCATCTCGCCGTCCACCTCCCATTTAACACCGCCGCTCGGCATAATAAAGGGTGCTCTGCCCGATTTATAGAGCTCTGCTGCCGCAAGTGCGCGCGGACGGGCATTGTTCGGATTGCCCCCGAGCAGAATGGCAACGGGCGCGCTCATACCTTCATCGACGATCGAGCCGCAGATGAAGTCCACCTTTGCCTCGAAGGGCATCGAGGCGATATCTTCACGTGTTAATTCTGAAAGCTTCATTTATACGAGTTCTCCATTTTCGTTGATCTCTGTGATATTGCGGTAATAGTAAAGTCCCTCAAGCGTGCGGCTGTCCGCGATCTTCTTCGGCTTGCGGAAATGCTTGATATCGGTTCTGTAATAAACGCCATCGGGGCTATCGACCCTCTGGATGACCGTTCTGCAGGCACCGCACTCGCGGCGTTCCTCGCCATCCGACATATTCTTTCCGCAGAAGGGGCAGATATCGTGCGATTCGTCGGAATATATCATCGCGCGCAGAATGATCTGCTGGATGCGGCGGAAGGAATCTATATCGTAGATGCTCAGCCGCACGCTCTCCGCACCGCTCGGTGTAACGCGGATGACCTCGTCGGCTTCGGCTGTCGGCTCGCTCTCCATAGGACAAAGCAGGACCTTATAGGCATAATCCTTGACCAAGGTCAGCATTATTCCGCCGCCCTCGGAGCGGATATTCAGCCTCCAATCGCCGAAGGAGGCGTATGTATTGATGTTTTTGAAATCTATTGTTAGATTTTTGTCGAATTTGAAGTTAAAATGTCCCGCGGCGAAAACGCAAAGCATCGAGCAGAAGGCGGAATACTCCGCCTCGCCGATCTCATCCTCGGTTGCCGAGAAGGACTCGAGCCCGATCTCGGAGAAATATTTTGCGAGCGAATAGAGCCTCTTGTAGTCCTTATGCGAGCGGAAAATATTCGTTTTCTTGAGCGACAGATTGGTGTTTTTCTTGAGGCATTTTTTGTAGACGGGCATCGAAAGGCGGGGCACAAGCGCATGCTCGACCGCCGTCAGCCTTTCATAGCAATGCTCGATCGGGAGCAGATACTTGTCGTAATCGCGGAGATATCCCGTATGCAGCTTGCCGAGGGCAAGGAAATAGGACGGATGATTCTCGCGCTCGAGCAGATTGAAGCGCATCTCGCGGTTTGCGTAGAGCATATCGCGCAGGTAGCAGAGATTCCGCGAGGTAAAGCGCAGGATCGTGTCAACCGTACGCGCAAAGATAATGTTCTCGTAGATCGCGTAATCGTCCTCATAGCGGATGGTCATCAGCTTACGCGGAATGAGATTATCGCCCTTGATATTGCTCCAGAGCTCGCTATGGACCGAAATATGCGCCAAAGTCTTTGAATTGACGACTCTTACAGCCTCCGCGGGCAGTATTTCGCCCGAATCGCGCAGACGGATTATCGGCGCGGAAAAGATGCGCTTGAGTGACGGGAGTGCCGACGTTATTCTTGCAAGTATTTCGTCGAGCGCGCGGAAATCAAGATCCTCGCGCAGGGCAAAGAGATTGAGTCCCGTCTGCGTTGCCGCGTCAAAATCCGAATACGGCGCGGGCGGCGACGATGCGTACGCGCTGAGGGTCCTATATCCCTCGAGCGGATTGATTACCTTATCTGACATACCGTCAGTCCTCATTGAGGCTCAGAACGAAATCGCGGCAGCGGTTAAGCCCGAGTCTTTCAAATTCCTCGGCAAGCTCTTCCTTATTATCCACGCTCTTGAACTCGAGCTTGGCAACGACCTTGGAGAGCAGAATTCTCTCGAGACCGTCCGCGATCGCTCTGTCGGAGCCGCCGAAGCAGGCGGCATAGATGCGGACAAAGTCCTCGATCTGGTTTGCGATACGGTTACCAAAGGAGATATTGTAGGGTGCGAGGAGGTGTTCGACCTCGGAGATGACCGAATTCGAGTCGATCTCGAAGTAAACACTCGCCTTTGCCTCCTCGAAGAGACGGCGAAGCTCGCCCGAGCTTACGAATCTCTGCGCGATCGGCTCGCCCGTCACGCGAATCTTGGGCGCGCGCTTATTGAAATTCATCGTATGCGCACGGTCATAGACCTTGTCGCTGATCTCAAAGGTGCTTTCGTCGCGGTTAGCCGTGCCGATGAACCATACGTTCGCGGGAACCTTGATCGTAGTGCCCTCGCTAAGTCCCATATAGCGGTATCTCACGCCGCCGTGCTTGCGGTAGAGGGGTGTGCCGAGGAGCTTGATCTCGCGGCGGTCCTCCTCGTGCTCCATAAGCGAGAGGAAGTCGGAGAAATAATACTCGATTCGCGAGAGGTTCATCTCGTCGAGTACGATAAATGTGGGTCTTTCGGGGAAAAGACGTGCGCGGTAGAGTGCCTGAGTGAACTTTTTGGGTGTATAAACGCGGCTGAACTCGTTGTAATAGCCGAGGAGCTCATTCTTATCGCGCCAAGCCGACTCGACCTCAACGAGGTCGCAGGAGCCGAGGATCGCCTCGGCAAAGATCTTCGGTAGGCTTGTCTTACCCGTACCGCTCATACCCTGCAGAATGGTCAGACGGGTCGTTCCGAGACCCGCAATAAAGGTTGCGATGTCCTCGGGAGTGTAATAAAGGTGGAGGCGCGAATCGCGCGCGTAGTTTACGACGAAATTGACAAGCTCGGGAAGCGAGGGCGACTCAAATGCCGCGCCCTTTGCCGCTTCAAGCTCAAGGCTCAATGCCTCGTGCTTTCTGTCGATGCCCGTGAACGCGGGACAGGGATCGTGGTCGCCGGGTGCCGCGGGAGCGTTATCCTCGGGGATCTTCTCCTCGCCCGCTGTGGGATCGAAGATGGCGGAATTCTGACCGACTGCAACGATCAGCTCGCCCTTTGTTCCGCGGGAATAGGGCTTGCGGAGCAGAATGAGGCAGAGCACACCGATAACGGCAACGAAAAACCAATGCGAGGGGCTTTGAATATCATAGCTCAGCCCGATCGACTCGGGGTCGATAAGTCCGCCGAAGCCGTACTGCTCGAGCTGGTAGGAGATCCAGGCGTTGAGAATGTCTGCGTTGATCTCCTGCGCGATCGCAAAATACTTGCCGAAGAGACCGACAACGAAGGTCGTGACCGCGCCGCCGATGATCTCAACGAGCGTGATCTGATAGAAAAGTCTCGATCTGCCCATAAGCGAGGTCAGCGAAAGCAGGAAGAGCGCGACGTTTGCGGCAACGAATGCAAGGACGAAGAATACGAGCACCTGAAGACCGCCCGTGACCTCGGCATAGCCCTGAAGTGCCTCAAGACCGTTGAAATATACCTCGCCGATCTCGATATCGAACTTGACCCAGAGGATATCTCCGAGCGCACAACAAACCGCAAGCGCGGCAACGATCAAGCCGTAGAAGAAGAGCTCGATTCGTGCGCCGACTGCGATATTCTTGGGCTTGGGTACTTCCTCGGTAAAGGTGATCTTCCTTGTCAGATATGCGAAATATACGGCAAGGATACAGCAGAGCCAGAACTGAACGCCCGAGGAAAAATCATAGTGAACGCTTGCGGAGCCCGCATTTCTGATCGCGGAGAAAAGAATGCTCGCGAGGTAAAATGCACCGCAAACGAAGACGGAATAGAAAAATACCGTCTGAATCGCTCCAAAGAACTTCGTATCGGTGTCCGAATATTTTCTGGCGGCGGAAAAAACAAGGCAAGCTCCGACAACGCCGAGAAGGCAAACGGCAATGAAGATGATGAGCGACTCAAGCGTAAAGAGATCGCCCTCGACCGAGATATCGCCGTCAGCGGAAATATCGCGCGTACGGAGGATGTCGATCGCACGCACCGCGCTCGTCTCACGGTCGCCGTATTCGTCAAAGAAGGTCGCGTTATAGAAGGGCGTGAAAAGCAGGGTAAAAATCAGTACCACGGAGATGATGCCGATCGACAAAGCCGTCAGTCTTCTTGCGCGGTCTGAAAAAGCGGGGATCGTGATCGTCTTTCCCACATTGCTGTTATTCTGATTATGTGTCATTGGCATGTCCTCCGTAAGATGTAATTATAGTATATCAAAAAAATAAAATATTGTCAAGGCTTTTCCATTTTGCCCTTAAATAATAAGACAGAAAAAAACGCCCAAGGTTTCAAGATCTTGGGCGTTTCTCTCTTTTGTACAAAAAGGGATTGTATTTTTTGTTGAAAATGACCATCAAAGCATATGCGCGCGAAGCTCCTCGGGGGAGAGCGGCGAAAGATCGGCAGGCGCGATATCGAAAATAGTCTTACAGCCCGTCACGCCTCTCTTATGCATGCGATTGATGGCGCGTGCGCAGGCAACGAGCACGCTCGAGGTGAATTCGGGATTTGAATCAAGCACGAGCGAGAACTCGACCGTGTGGTTATGCTCGCCCGAAAGACCCGTTCTGCCGCTTCTTATGACCGATCCGCCGTGCGGTAACGCGGAATGCTTCTCGCGGAGCTCCTCGAGAGAAATAAATGTGACGGTGGTATCGTAATCGGCAAAATAATTCGGCATATTCTTAATCTCGGACTCGATACGCGCGAGATCCGCGCCATCTTTTGCCACAACGTAGCACTCGCGGGTATGCTTCTGCCTTGTCGTCAGCTCGGGGCATTCACCCGCTCTTACCGCCTCTATCGCCTCGGGGACGGGGACGGTATATTGTCTCGCATCGAGGACGCCCTCGATGCGTCTGATCGCGTCCGAATGACCCTGGCTTACGCCGCGTCCCCAGAAGGTGTAATCCTTGCCATCGGGAAGGACGGACGAGGCATAGAGCCTTGCGATCGAGAAGAGACCGGGATCCCACCCGCCCGAGATCATCGCGATATGACCCGACTTTTCCGCAGCCGCATTGACTCGGGCAAAATGCTCGGGGATCGTCGCGTGGGTGTCGTAGCTGTCGATGACGTTGAAGCTCTCGGCGAGCGTATGCGTCATCTTCGGCAGATCGGTCGCGCTGCCTCCGCATAGGATGAGAACGTCTATCTTATCCTTGAAATCGAGGATACCGTCGGCGGAATACACGGGCGCGCCCGCGGTCTTCACGCTTGCGGGATCGCGGCGGGTAAAGACGGCGACGAGCTCGGCGTCCGTGTGGTACTTCATGGCAGCCTCGACGCCGCGTCCGAGATTGCCGTATCCGTAAATTGCTATTTTCATCTTAATTACCTACAGGTTGCGCCGTCTTTGCACCGTTTACAAGCGATTTCATATCGTACATTCCCGCGCCGCATCCGACAAGGAACGCCGCCGCGGCAAGCGCGCCTTCGGCGAAAAGTGCGCGCGAATGTGCCTCGTGCTTAAGGGTTATGGTCTGATTCGGCGTGCCGATCATAACCTCGTGCTCGCCGACGATATTGCCCATTCTGATCGCGTGAATTCCGATCTCCCCCTGCGTGCGCTTACCCTGACCGCTTCTGCCGCAGTTGACTGTCGCCTCGGGGCGAACCTCACAGAGTGCGTCGGCAAGCATCAGAGCAGTTCCGCTCGGGGCATCGACCTTGCGATCGTGGTGCTTTTCAATTATTTCGATCTCAGCCTCTGGGAACGCCGAAGCCGCCTGCTTCGCGAGCTCAACGAGTAGAGCGACGCCGAGCGACATATTTGCCGAGAAGAAAACGGGGATGACCTCTGCCGCCGCCGCGATCTTCACCTTTTCCTCGGGAGTGTGACCCGTTGTGCAAAGGACGGTCGGGATCCTTCTTGCCATTGCAAAATCAAGGAGCGCGGAGGTTACCGTGTGATGCGAAAAATCAACGATGCAGTCGATCTGCGCCTCGGGAACGTCAGAGAAATCCTTATAGACCACGTAGGTCTCCTCTCCCTTGGCAAAAGGATCGACGCCGCCGACGCACTCGGCGCCTCTGTAGCCCGACTCGCAGAGAGCGAGCACCTCATGGCCCATATGTCCGCAGATTCCGTTAATTAGAATTTTCATTTTGAGATTCCTTTAGATAAGATTTTCGGCTCTCATAAGATCGAGAAGGACAGCTTCCTTGTCCGCACTCATGGGAGTCAAGGGCAGGCGGAGATAGTTCTCGCCAAATCCCATAGCCGCGCAAGCCGCCTTTGCGGGGATCGGGTTGACCTCCGAGAAGAGAGCGTTGATAAGCGGTATGTAATGAAGCTGCATCTCTCGCGCTCCCCTCACGTCGCCCGCGAGGAATTTCTTGCAGATTGCCGAGGTCTCTGCGGGGAGGATGTTTGAGAGAACCGAGATAACGCCCTTGCCGCCGAGCGACATTATCGGCACGATCTGATCGTCGTTGCCCGAATAGATATCCATCTTGTCGCCGACGAGAGCGGCAAGCTCTGCAATCTGCGAGATATTGCCGCAAGCCTCCTTGATAGCAACGATATTTTCGTGCTCTGCGAGGCGAGCCGCGGTCGCGGGAAGAAGATTGCATCCTGTGCGCGAGGGTACGTTATATAATATGCAGGGCTTTGAGGAAGCTTCCGCGATCTTGAGGAAGGACAGCTCCATTCCCAACTGCGTTGCCTTGTTGTAGTAGGGTGTGACGAGGAGCATCGCGTCCGCGCCGACGTCGCAAGCATATTTGGTCAGCTCGATAGCGTAATTGATATCGTTCGAGCCCGTGCCCGCGATTACGGGAACTCTGCCCGCGACTCTCTCAACGCAGTACTTGATAGCCGCCTTGTGCTCGGCATCGTCAAGTGTCGAGCCCTCGCCCGTAGTTCCGACGGCAACGAGCGCGTCGATTCCCTTCTCAATCTGGAAATCGATCAGCTTGCCGAAATTATCAAAGTCTATGCCCGACTCGGTCAGGGGTGTTACGAGAGCGGTCGCCGCGCCGATGAAAACTGTTTTCTTCATAATTTTATACCTCTGTAATAATATACTAAATAATGGATTGTATAATTAAGCAATATTTAAATAAAAATCCGTTTTTTCGGCGGCTTTGCTGACCGAAAAAACACCGCTCAGGCAAGCTATGCGAGCCCGCGCGCCGAGGGGAGCTGACAAAATCTTTGATTTTGTCAAGCGGCGATAAGCGCGCGATATTCACTTGTAAAACGTAGTTTTACAAGTGTCTAAATGAAAAAAGGCAGCCACGAAAGCCACCACAAATACTCCCATATAAAGACAGACGAGTATGTGATAGCTCTCCGCAAGAGTAAACTCGAGCGACAACAGAACGGATATTTTCCGAACTGCCAGCCAAACGCCCGCCACAGCGCCGACTTCGGCACCCGCGCCTTTTCCGCGCGACTTTGGCAGTCGTTTCGCCGCGGTACTCTTCACAAGGTGCGCCTCTATCAAACATTTTTTACATTGTACCACACTTTCGCGCCGTTGTCAATAGTATTTTGCAAAAAATCCCGTGGCGGATAAAAATTGCCCCCGATCGGCATATTGACAACGCTATCTTTTTATGATAATATAATAATATAAAAAATTTTCCCGAAAATATGGGACAAAGCTCGGTCGGATTGCGACTTATTATATGAAGGACAAAAACAAGGAGGAAAGTCAATGGAAGATGAAAAAATCGTCGAGCTATTCTGGGCGCGAGACGAGGACGCCATAAAAGAGACCGAGCTTAAATACAACGACCTTTGCCACTATATTGCCAAGAATTTTCTCGCTCTGCGCGAGGATCGAGAGGAATGCGTCAACGACGCCCTTCTCGCGCTCTGGAATTCGATCCCGCCTGAGAAGCCGAAGAGCCTTCGCGCGTATCTCTCCTCGATCGTACGCAACATCGCCATCAGCCGCACTCGCGCAAGCAACGCCTGGAAGCGGGGCGGTCAGGTTCAGATCGTGAACGAGGAATTCCTTTCGACCGTCGACGACGGCACCGACCTCGCGTCATACTACGAATCGCGCCGCGCGGGCGAGGTCATCAACCGTCTTTTGCGCAAGATAAGCCGCGACGACCGCCGCATATTCGTTATGCGCTATTGGTTTGATCTGAGCTATGCTCAGATCGCAAGCCACACGGGATTTGGCGAGAGCAAGATCAAGAACTCGCTCTCAAGGACACGCCGCAAGCTTGCCGAAGAGCTCGGGAAGGAGGGGATCACGCTATGAGATCTGAAATGAATTTCAAGGATCAAAGGCTTCTTGAAGCCCTCGACCACCTCGACCCCGAATTTATCGACGAGGCACTCGACGTTATGCGCATCCCTCCCGCAAATCCGAGTCCCGAGCGCGACCACAGGACCACTCTTCTCTCTGTCAAGCTCGTCATCGCGCTTGCCGCATCGCTCCTTATCATCGGCGCCTGCATCCCCGCGCTATCGTTTGTTATCCGCCATTATCTTATCTCACCCGGCGGTACCGTAAGCAGCGACACCGAGCAGACGGAGGCATATGAGACGGGTACAGTCACAGGAATTGAGGAAACAACATCGCCCTCTCCGACCGATTACTCGGATATCGAAAATCTCCCCGAGCTATACCGCAGGGTGCTGAAGAATGAAACGAGATTTCTTATGAAGTACTACGGTGAGGAGAAGGAGCTTACTCTCGCGGAAGCACCGCTCTTGTATACCTCGCAATCGACAAGCCTTTACTATACCGCCGTTGATATGGACGGTGACGGTGAGATCGAGGTGGCGGTCAAGAATAATCATATTAATACCGATACTGTGGTCCTTCATATCGAGGACGGCCGCGTTTACGGCTTTTATTTCTACATGAGCGAGCTTGAAGAGATCCAGGATGACGGCAATTTCATCTGGTCGAATTACAGCGGCACGATGATCACGGGCTTTTCGCGCCTCAGCTTCCCGGGAGGCTATGACTATGAAGCCGTCGAGATCTGCTCGAAGCACGCGATGATAGGTGAAACGCTTTACTACGTCTCGGGCAAGGAGGCAACCCGCGAGGAGTATGATGCCGTATACGATTCTCTCTCCAAGACCGAGATCAGATGGTATCCTCTCGAGAAATATTTTCCCGAGGAAATTACCGAAACCGCGCCCGTCACCTCGGGGGACTTCGAGTACCGCGTGCGCGAGGACGGAACTCTGACCGTTTTCTACAAAGGAGAAGCTGAGGAGGTCACCGTGCCCTCGGAGATCGACGGCAAGACCGTCACCGCCATCGGTGAGGGTGCTTTCTGGCTCAGTCGGATCAAAAAAGTTACTCTGCCCGATACGATAACCCTGATCGATCAGGATGCCTTCTCGCAAAGCGGGGTCGAGGAGATCAATCTTCCCGCATCTCTCCGCGAGATCGGCTCGTGCGCCTTTCAGGAATGTCATTCTCTCGTAAACATCGAGCTCAACGAAGGACTCCGCTCCATAGGCTCCTACGCCTTTATGAATATCAGCGCGGAAAGGATCGAGATCCCCGCAAGCGTTGAGTCGATCGGAGGCGGTGCTTTTGCAAGCTGTTGGCAGCTTGGCGAGCTGATCCTCGATCCCGATAATAAAGCCTACACCGCATCGGGAAATTGTATAATCGAAAAGAGCACGAAAACGCTCGTCATCGGCTTTGGCGAATGTGTCATTCCGAGCGACGGAAGCGTCACGAGTATCGGCGAGGGCGCACTCGGCGGCACACCGATCACAAGCCTTGTCATTCCCGATTCGGTGACCTCCATCGGCGCGCGGGCATTTATGTATTGCTCACAGCTCAAGAGAGTTTCCGTTCCCGCCACACTTCAAAGCCTCGGCGAGGGCGCATTCTATGAGTGCAAAGCCCTCGAGAGCATTTCCCTGCCCTACGGCATCAAGTCGATCGGGGATTCCACCTTCCGCGGCTGTATCAATCTCAAAACCGCGTCGATACCCTACGGCATCGAGTCCATCGGCGAGTATGCGTTCTCGAATTGCGCATCACTCACCGAGATCTACGTTCCCGAAAGCACGCGCACGATCGGCAGAAATGCCTTTGAATTCTGCGCTTCTCTTTGCGAGATCACTATCCCGAACAGCGTTAAGGTCATTCCCGACAACACCTTCTACGGCTGTCTGAAGCTGGAACGCGCACAGATCGGCTTCGGCACGACCTCCATCGGCACCTACGCATTCGGAAAATGCCCGATCCTTAAAAAATTCGTCTTCAAGGGCTTGGCAAGTGCCTGGTATGAGGTCGAAACGGGCAATAATTGGCATTATGCATCGGGATTTACAAGCGTTCAATGCAACGACGGCGTCGTTCCTCTCACATCGGAGCAGCTTGATAACGGCACTCCGGGACTCCTCTATATGATGAATCCCGACGGCAAGAGCGCGTCCCTCGTCTCTGTCGGCGACTGCAGAGAGACCGAGATCACGGTAGCCTCGAGCTACAACGGCTATCCCGTAACCTCGATCGGAGACAGCGTATTTATCGATCAGGATAAGCTAAAAAGCGTCACGATCCCCGATACCGTGACCGAGATCGGTTACGCCGCATTCAGCCTTTGCACCTCGCTTACAAGCATCCGCATCCCCGAAAGCATGACTACGATCGGCGGCTACGCCTTCTCGATGTGCACCTCGCTGTCCGAGATCGGACTTCCCGCGGGAATTACCTATATCGGGCGCGACGCTTTCACAAGCTGTCCGATAAAAGAGATCAATCTCGGCGACGCTCTCGAAAGTATCGAGGCCGAGGTATTTATGAATTGCACTAAGCTCGAGCGCATCGCTCTGCCGCGCTCGGTAAGATCGATCGATCTTCGCGCCTTCAAGAGCTGTACCGCGCTCGAAAGCTTCAATTTCGAAGGTTCCGTCGCCGAATGGAAGGCGATAGAGCGCGATAAGACCTGGAAGGATTACTGCTCATTCAGATACGTTCATTGCTCGGACGGCAATATTGAAGCCGATATCATGACCGCAGATGTGGCAAAACAGCTCGCCGCAGACTACCTCGGCATTATCATAGGCTCCAAAGACCCCGAAACCGGCTACAGAAAAGTCTTCTGGGTCAAGAAGGAACCGACCGCCGCCTCTCCGAAATACCTCATCGCGGTCAGCCACGAGGTTACGGGCGACTATTATCCTATCGTGACAGAAATCAGCGTCGATATCTACACCGGCGAATGCGCCTCCGTCACCTATGATCTCGCCGACATTCCCGAGAACATCCGCGAGGTCATCAAAAACGAAAAGACCTT
Source organism: Eubacteriales bacterium (assembly GCA_045632925.1). Classification (GTDB taxonomy): domain Bacteria; phylum Bacillota; class Clostridia; order Oscillospirales; family CAG-272; genus CAG-390. The sequence continues at coordinate 16,679 of JAZQXP010000064.1, forward strand.
TATCAACGGAAATATGGGCGAGATGTATTTCAAGGACTCGGAATCTCTTTCCTTATACCGCCCCGCGCGGTACGGTAATATCAACTATACCGTCCTCGACCTTGACGGTGACGGCAGCTCCGAGATGATAATCAACGGTATGGACGGATACGTCATCCTGCACGACACGGGCAAGGAGATCCGCGCTTACGACTGCGGCGCCAGAAGTATGTACGGGCTCAAAACCGACGGAACCTTCGATTGGACCGATCTCACGGTCAGCGGTGAATACGGTATCCAAAGGATAACGGGATTTACCGAATCAAGCTACCTCCGCGAGGATCTTTGCCATATTCACGAGGACGATGACGGCACCCGCACCTACTACGTCGGCGGCAACAAAGTAACCGAAGCCGAATACGACGCCTTCGTAGCCACTCTCTCCTCCGAGGAGGTCGATTGGCGCGACCTTGATTATTATCCGACCGAAATGAACATACCGATGTAAAAAACGCAATTACAGGGATTTATCCCACACACCGAAAAAGCAACTTATATACAAAATCCGCCCGATTCGGGCGGATTTTTACTTTTCACTAGTCACTGATCACTTTCTTACGTGCTCCCGCTTGTTCCTTTGCGAGGAAATAGATCTCCTCGGTGGCGAACGAGATCTTTGTGATCTGATCGCGCTTCGAGAGGTAGCACCAGAAGGAGTCCTTCGGCACGGAGATATCTATGCAGTCACCCCAGCCGAGGTAATCGTACTCGATATGCATCGAATCCAGGTCGAGCGCGGGTCGGAAGAGGACGGTCGGGCCGCCTCCGTAGTAGGAATCAACCTCAACGCGCGTGCCTTCGATCGATTGAATGACTCTGCCGTGTCCGTGCTTATAGAACTTGGTCCAGTTCGGCAGAGTTTCGATGCGCGCATCGTTGTCCTCGAAATAATAAGTACCGTTTCGCACCTCCTCGCGGACGCACTCGCGCTCCCACTTTGTCCAATCGGGGATATGCTCGTAGACCGTCTCGCCGCCGTCGGTGGCGTGGAGTCTGCCGTAGACGTCCTGCTCCCATCTTGCTCCGCAGGCGTTACACCAGAGCTCTGTGCCCGCAGAATCTGTCTCGAATTCCTTGCCGCAGCGAGGGCACTTATAGAGGATCGAGTGTAGTCCCTTTGCGCGATCGGGATCGTCAATAACTACCTTATTCTCGTACTGCCAGGCGTAGTCGTCGTAGACAAAAGCCTCGCGGATACGGCGGTTGATCTCGTCGGAGGAGAGAGTCTTTGCCTCCTCGGGGAGGACCACGGGTCTGATCTCGCCCTCGACGTAGGTATGTTTATTCTTCTTGTTCCACTGCGGATGCGTGACGAAATTGCCGTGCAGAGTCAGCACAGCCACAGGCACCTTCAGCATATGAACGAGCTGTCCGAGCGAAGGAGTAAGATACGATGTCGTTCCGTCGAGTGAATAACGGCTCTCGGGGAAAAGCACGAAGATAGCCTTCAGCTCCTCGATCGTGTATTTGATATTTCTGATAAGATTGAGGTCCTGAATGAATTTGCGCTTACCGATAACGCCGAGGAGGTCCATCAGCGGAAGCGTGAAGTCGCGGAAGCCTTCGATAGTCATGACGTTGACGAGCGGCTGCGGATGAGTCGCCTTGTACATCATGTTGAGGTCAACCTTTGATGCGTGGTTGATGAGAAGGAGATAGGGCTTGCCGTCGAGCTCTTCCATATTCGTGCGGGTCAGCTTCGCGCCCCTCTTCTTAAGGTCGGGCCAGGAGATGATCGTCTGCGCGACCCAAGGGAGAAATTTTCTCCTCTTCGGCTTGCGGCGGGTGTTGAAAACCTTTATGTGAGCCGGAGGCTCCGGGATCAGCTTTTTGTTCTTTTCCGTTGTGCTCATTTGGAACTCCTGTTAGTTCTTATTCTATAGTTTTCGTTCGGTTTAAGGTCTTGAAAGTTTAAATTTAAGGCTTGCAGAATTGTTTTACATACATAACCAAAATTATTATTGATTTCAAGATTTGTGAAACGCAAAACGCTTATACCGAGATCATTAAGATGCTTATCTCGCAAAGAATCTTTTTCCTTATTTTCCGGGAACTGATGCTGTATGCCATCTATTTCTATGGCTATTTTGCCTTCTGCAATGTAGAAATCAACTATGTAATTGCCGATATTTTTCTGTCTTCTGACCGTCACGGGCAAGCGACGAAGGAATTGATACCACAGCTTCTTTTCTTCATCCGTCATATTTTTCTCATATATCTTGCATTACCTACAAGTTTTTTATTGTAATCGTAAGCCATGGATACTTTTCACATCCTCATCCACCGCGCCAAGCGCGGTCCCCCTTCCCCCACTTGGGGAAGGTAAAGTGGTTGGTTCGCTTGCCTTCGCTTTTCAGCGAACGTCGTTTGCGTTAATTATTCTGCATAGCAAATTGATTCATAGTGTTTGTTCACCTGAATCCTTCTTTTTGATTGTAAATTGTAGTGCCTTGACATACTCATCCACCACTTCGTTGTCCCCCACTTGGGGAAGGGGGACCGCGCTTGGCGCGGTGGATGAGGATGTATTGGTCACATAAAACTCTTGCCGCAATGAACAGGTCAGTGCGGCAAGATTATTTATTAATATACGTTTTTTCGGGGGCTTCGCCTCCGAAAAAACACCTTATAGACGAGCAAAGCGAGTCCGCGCGCCGAAAATCTCCGATTTTGTCAAGCGGCGATAAGCGCGCGATTCACAAAGGTGAAACGCAGTTTCGTCTTTGGGTTTATTTTAAGGATGCAGTCTGTCGGGTCCGCGGAAGAGGAACATAGCCTCCTTGATCGGGATACCGAGGAAGAGCATGGTAAGACGGTCAACGCCGATCGCGAAGCCGCCGTGAGGAGGACAGCCGTAACGGAAGAACTCGGTGTAGAACTTAACGTCCTCGCCAAGTCCCTTCTCTGCCGCGTTCTTGCAGAGATGATCATAGCGGTGCTCTCTCTGTGCGCCCGAGGTGATCTCAACGCCGCGCCAGATAAGGTCGTAGCCCTGAGGAACGCCATTTTCGTCTCTCATATGATAGAAGGGACGCTTGTCCTGTGCAAAATCGGTAACAAAGAGGAACTCGTGGCCGTACAGCTCCTTGACGAGGCGGTGAGTCATACGCTCAGCGTCTGTGGTAAGGTCGCCTTTCTCGGACTCGGGGCAGGTGTAGCCGTATCTTTCCTCAAGAAGTCTGTAGATCTCGGCAACAGAAAGAACGGGGAAAGGACGGGTGGGAACGACAACTTCAAGACCGAAGATGCGCTCGATATCCTCGCCGTACTTCTCCTTTACACGTCCGAGAACGTAGGTGAGCATCTCCTCCTCGAGAGCCATAACGTCGTTGAAGGACTCAACGTAGGAGAACTCAAGGTCGAAGGAGGTGAACTCGGTCGCGTGCTTATTGGTATGCGACTTTTCAGCGCGGAAGCAAGGCGCACATTCGAAGACTCTCTCGAGACCCGATGCCATTGCCATCTGCTTGTAGAACTGAGGCGACTGCGCGAGGTAAGCGTCGCGGTCAAAGTAGTTGAGCTTGAAGACCTCGGAGCCCGACTCGGAAGCCGCGCCGATGATCTTGGGGAAGTGGAGCTCGATGAACTTATTTTCGAGCAGATAATCGCGCATTGCGGCAGTAATCTCGCTCTGAACGCGGAAGATGAGAGTGTTGCGCTCGGTACGGAGGTCTACCCAACGGTAGTCAAGGCGCGAGTCGATAGCGGAGTCCTCCTTGATGGGAAGCGCGTCCGCGATGGATTCGATGCGGATCGAGGAGGGAATGATCTCCATTCCGCCCATTTTTACGTATTCGTTAGCGATGCACTCGCCCTCGATAGTAACAACAGAGTCGATAGTGAGCTGATCAACGACAGCGGCAAGCTCATCGTTGCCTTCCTTCTCAACGTAGACCTGAACCTTACCGGTCATATCGCGGATAACGAGGAACGCGCGTGCCTTCTTGTTGCGGCAGTTTTCAACAAAACCGGCGATCTTTACCTTTTCACCGGGCTTGACGTCAGCAATAAATGTTCTTTTCATTTCTTAACCCTTTCGAGATTTGGTTTGATTTTTGCATACATCATAATGATATCACAAAAGAAAGGAAAAGTCAAGGGAAAATAAAAAAATCCGCAGAAAAGCTTCTGCGGATAGCAATTTATGCACTCTGCCTTGCGGATATAAACAGATCTATATCTTCAATAATATAGTCCCGTCCTGTGGTATGAAGAACATTATAGCAGGTTTCCAAGTAATCAAGAACCCCGTACTTAATAAAAATGTTCATAGCCTCACGTCCGCTGAGCTTCTTTTCAGCGCGGTATGCTTCAAAGCAAAATACTTTAAATTCCAGTGTCTTGCTCATTTTACACCTCAGGGAACACTAATCTGCCCGAGCGCTCATCGTTAAAAAGTTCTGCGAGCATCAACGAGCTGTATTGCCACACTTTCGTTTCTTCCTTCTCAAGGAATGAATATAGCTTAGACTGTGTAAAGCGCGCCATAGACTCGTTTTCCGACCATCCGTTTATCTCAATGAGCCTTTGAACAACATTGGCGGTAATACTGTACAGAAGAGTCTCAAAGCTTCGTTCATTCATTATAATACTACCTCCGTTTCTGCATATTTCAAATACTTCAGTGATTTTTCGGTATGAAAAAGTATCTGATCACATAACTGCTCGGTTTTCAATTTCTTTAGTGCCGTTTCCTTGTCAACGTCACCGTTTTCATATTCAACAACGACACGGTATACTCTGTCGTCCGCAACAGGTCCGATAACAATGTCATAATCTCCGGTAAATTTTTTCTGACGATTTGCGCAAATAAAATCCAGCCATTTTTCATCCGCCGCACTGAATTCAATAACAATCAAATCCGATTTGGCAGCTTGGTAATCAAATACATAGGAGTTCACACATTTATGGTCGCTTGCATTTCTGTATGCAACCTTAACCGCCCATTGTTCTGCCTGCCATTCGCTCGTTGTAACATAGAACCCACCGCCAAAGTCCAACGGACGTTTAGCATCTAAGATCTTGGGATAATCTACAACTGTATCGCTTCCGTGATAAACGATCATTTTGCGCCTCCTATAATAGTATTTCATTATAATAATATCACAATTCCAAATAAAAGTCAATAGTTATTTTCCTCAATCCCCTTGCATTTTCTGCGTAAATATGTTATCATTATAATATAAAAGCAAAAGGAGATATCCGAAATGAGACTTGCCGAATCCGGCGAAATGTATCTTGAGACAATATATGTGCTAACCCGAAAATCGACCTCGGTGCGTTCGATCGACGTTGCCGAGAGCATGGGATACTCCAAGCCGAGTGTCAGCCGCGCGATCGGTATCCTCAAGGAGGGCGAATATATCACGGTTGACAAATCCGGCTTCATCACCCTCACGGAAAAGGGCATCAAGACCTCGGAAAGCCTTTACGAACGCCACACGATCTTAACGGGGCTCTTCGTCTCCCTCGGAGTCGATCGCGAGATCGCCGCAGAGGATGCCTGCAAGATCGAGCACGTCATAAGCGAAGAATCCTTCGAGGCGATCAAGAAATATATCGAGGATAAAAAAATATAAACAAACGCGCTTACCTATAAAGGTAAGCGCGTTTATTTTTACGTAAAATCGCGCGGGGAGTGAAGGAGCAAAAACCTCCCGCAGAGGGGAGGTTTTACTCCTTCCAAACAGTCGGCAGGGGCGCCGCCTGTTTGAAGCACAAAGGATATTTCGCCCTCTGCGGAGGGCGACTTAAGGAACTTTTTTCGAAAAGTTCCTTAAGGATCTTCAAAAACTTCCCACTGCTGAAAGTATTAATTAATTCGAAAATTTCCGCTTGCGGAAATTGACCTTAACTTCGCCGCAGGCGAATCTTAACTCGGCGCAAGCCGACATTAACTCTCGCAAAGCGAGATAGAAACCTTATATATTCACCGCTACCGCCGCAAGTCTCTTCGCGCACTCGGCAAGCGAATCAAGGTATGCGTACTCATCGGGCGTATGGATCTTGCCGCCGCGAACGCCGATAGAATCTATGCAAGCCGCGCCCGCCGCGGTTACGTTTGCCGCATCCGACGCGCCGTTGCTCTTTGATCCTATGAGCTCGGGAAGTCCGTTCTCGGCAAAGATCTCGTTCATTCTGGCAAGCAGAGCCACGTTCTTTTCGGAATACTCCATTGCAACTCTGCCCTTTGGGTCGTTCACCGTGCACTTGCAGCCGGGAACGTGAACGGTTGCCGCGATCTTCTTGACGTGCTCGCGCACCCACGCAAGCTGCTCCGAATTGGCAAATCTGATATTCGCCTTGAACTCACAATAGCCCGGGACGGTATTCGGCACACTTCCGCCGCTGATAACGCCGCAGTTGCAGGTGAGTCCGTCCTTATCCTTCAGCTTTTCAAGCTCTATGATCTTATGCGCGGCATCGAGAATAGCATTCGAGCCCGCAGTTGCGCAAAGCGAGCCGTGCGCCTCAACTCCCTCAACCTTGAAGGTAAAGGTGATCGTTCCCTTGCGCATGATGCAAGCCTTACCCGTCGAGTATCCCTCGAGGTTGAGGAATGCAACCGATTCGAGAGCGCGGTCGCACATATAAGCGATCGTAGTCTTACCGCTGATTACACTGCTGACCTCCTCGTCGGTCTGAAGGATCAGCTTGACGGGTCTCGAGCTGAAGCCGCATCTGTCGAGCGCGTCCATAGCGAGGAACGCCGCAACCGCGCCGCCCTTGCAGTCCTCAACACCGGGTCCGTATATCTTATCCCCCTCTATCTTCACCGCAGGGCTGCCGAAGAGTCCGACGGGATGAACGGTATCGAGGTGCGCCGAGAAGATGATGGGCTTTTCTTCCGCATCGGGATTCAGCGTGATATCCACGAGATCGCCCGCAACGGACTGACGGAAATACTCAACCTTCCAGCCTCTCTCCTCCGCCATTTTGACAAAATAGTTTCCGCAAGCGTCAACGCCCTCCTTATATTTTGTCGGGCTTTCGATATTGCAGACGTCCTCCCAGACCTTGATATAGCTCTCGTTCAGCGACTCAATTTCCTTGAAAAGTTCAACACACTTCATTTTTTATCTCTCCCATAGCAAATTTCAAAAGCATCTTCGATGAGCTCCGACCAGACTTTCATACCCTCGGAATTCGGGTGGAGCTTGCCGTCGCAGGTATATTTCGCGTAATCAAGACCGCTCATACGACTTTCGGTCAGACGCACGATATAGACGCCGTAATGCGCGGTGACTTTTTCGATGATCTCGTTGTACTTGATCAGCAATTCGCTCTTCTCCGCCGTTCTCCACGCCATATTGAAGACGAACATCTTCGCCTGCGGATATCTTTCTGTCACCTTGCGGAGCATCACGGCGTATCCCTCGGCAAAGGTCTCGGGAACAAAATCGGCGGCTTTGACGCGCCCGAAAAGCTCGTCCGTGACCTCACCCGCGGGTCGTTCCTTCGAAAAATCGTTATTTCCCATAAAGGATAGGATCACGTCGGGTTCTCTGCCGTCATCGCGGTGAAGCTCGGTAGGTCTTGTGTTCCAACCCGCCGCCTCGGGGTTATCGTCAAGTATCTTCGATCCGCTCCAGGAATTATTCACGCAGAGCTCCATCGAATATTTTTCGATCAATCTGCCCCAGAAAGTCTCATTGACCGTCATATCGCGGCATTTGACGTTTTCGGATTCAGGCGTGCCGTAATAGGGCTTATTCTTACCGATGGTGGAATTATGCTCGATGTTATTCGAATATCCGTCGTAGGTGCACATACTCGCGCCGAAGACGGAGAGCCTCTTGCCCTTCAAAATATCATACATTGTCTTAAGCCTCATATACGTTTTCGGTGCGTCGAGTCCTTCCGCCGCACCCTTGACTCGCTTTTCGGTCATAGCGAGAGCATTTTCACGATTCAGCGCACAGAGGATCTGATACGTGAGTGCCGCGCGGGGCTGACAGTCTGCCGGCTCGAAAAGCGAAGAAAGCTCTTTGCCAAGCTCGGGAAAGGTCAGCTCTGACGATGAAAGCACCTCGCGCGCCTTGTCGTAAGCCTTGACGATCAGCGCAGCATCTATCGGCGCGATCGAAGCGGGGCGTTTTTTGTAATTCACCGATTCAAAACGGTCGGCAAAGACTCTGCCCGACGAGCCCGCGGGGAGAAGGATCGGCTCGCCCGCATCCTCGGGGAACGCGAGAGGTGTCGATGCAAGATATGCGCCGTGCTCGGCAAAGGCGAGGAACATCGGCATATTTATTCTCGAATACGCGATCGAATCGAGCTCGGCGAGGTTGAGGAGCAGACCGACGATCTCGCTCGGCATCTCGCAGAATGCCGCCTCCATCGCCTCCGCGCTCGTCATTCCGCGCTCTACGTTTCGCAGTATGAGCTGACACATCGTGTCGCTCATATGTACCGCGCTTCCGTCCGAAAGTATGGGATATTTTTTCGTTTTAACGCCCGAGACACGCGAGTCAAATCGGTATCCCGCGTCGGCAAGACGTCCCGTCAGCTCGCAAAATTCCGCGTGTCTTCCGGCAAAGCAACCGAGAGATCCGTTTGCAACGTACGCTATCCGCACCTCCTCGTCATTGTAGCCGAGGAAGGGATGTGCCCATTCGTCTCCGCCTCCCGATTTTGACCGCGAATGCGCAATTCCGATATTTCCGGGGCATTCAAGCGCGGGAGTCTTATCTATAAGGCGCGCGACGTCTCCCGTCAGCTTTTCGCTGAAGATCCTGCCCTCCTGCATCGTGGCAAGACCGCTGTAGAATCCGCCCGCGAAGCCCTCCTCGCGGCGGAGCATTTCAAGAATTATAGGTGCGGCTCTGCGCGAGCCGACGTATCCCGCAATATTACACATTTATGTTTCCTCGCTTCATTCTTTTATAAGGAAGAGCAACTATGATACCAAGAGTGACGATTCCGATCCAGACGAGGATCAGATTGCTCCATCCGATCGCCGTGATAGCGGCGGCAAACGCCTTATTTGCGATCGAGGAAGCGGAATAGCTGAGAAAATCAAGGAATCCTGTCGCAGACGAAACGAGTCCCGTATCGCGCAGGCTCGGGCAATAGCGGCTCCAGAGCATCGTTGCCGCCATATTCGAGCACATGATGGCAAGGACTATGAAAATTATATTCATCACCGGCTGTTTGATGAAATACGTCAGCGTGAAGAAAACGACCGATGCGAAAAAGCCGATCAAAATCGTCTTATCCATATTGTGACCGAGCTTTTCGTAGATGAAAACGGCAATAAAGGACGTCATCGAAATCGCAAGGGTTGCGCCCGTAAAGATGCTTGCCGCCTCTTCCGCTGTAAAGCCGTGGTATTGTGCAAAATAGGTTGGAAGCCAGAAGACGACCGACGTGCGGATAACGCCCGTCAATATCGAGATTAGCGAGAATTTTACGATCTGTCGCTCAAGAAGGACCTTCAGATTACCCGCGCCCTTCTCCTTTGGCTTATACTGACAGTACCTGACGAGTCCCTTTTTCTCAAATACAGTAAAGCAGGTGAAAACGCTTGCCGCCATCAGGACAAGCACGCCCGTGCTGACGTAGAAGACGCTCTGCCAGCTCAGAAATATTGCCAGGATTCCCGCCGCAGGCGATCCGAGAAGCGAGGAAAAGGTATAGCCGAGCGAGCAACGTGTCGCGTGGATCGGCTCGGTGTTCTCGGAGACCACCTTCGTCATCGGTCCGTAGATCATCGAAAGGAAGAAACCCGTCATACCGTAGACGATCATTGCCGCGTTCGGCTTTTCGATGATAACGGGGAGCAGGAGATTCGTCACTCCCGCGAAGAAGAGTCCGAAGGAGAGCATATATTTTGCCTTGATCTTATCGCCTATCGCGCCGTTGATCAGCTGTCCGAAGGCATAGAAAAGGAGATAAAGGGAGGAAACGCTTCCGATATAATCCTCGGAATAACCCGAGTCCATCATCTGCGGCGTGACCGCGCTCAAGATATTTCTTGCAATGTAAACCGCGAAATATGCCACCGAGCAAAGCGAGCCGAGACATATCGCGTTTTTCGCGCTTTGTGAGATCTTCATTGTACCGCCTCGAAAAATGTCGTTGATTAATTATAGCACATTTCCGTGGATTTTGCAATGATAAATGGAATATAAAAGGCTCTTCATTATAAGAAAAAACCGCCGCATCGAGAACGATACGGTGGTTTTATTAGGAATAATTTATTTTTCAATAACCTTTTTCGCTATCTTATAAAACTCGTCATACACCTTCGGGCTTGCGGCGAGGACGCAGGAGGGCGCAGAAAAGTCGATATCCTCACCCTTTTCATTGGTGATGATACCGCCCGCTTCCTTGATAAGCAGGTTGCCCGCGGCGATATCCCAGGGCGAGAGAATGATCTCGAAGAAGATATCGTTTCTGCCCGCGGCAAGATACGCGAGGTCGAGCGCGGCGGCACCCGGTCTGCGGACGTCGCTGCACGCGCGGTAAAGCTCATAGCAGAGCTCAAAGGTCTTCACTCCGAGCGTATCCTTATAGTAGGGGCAGGTTCCGAAAGCCACGATCGCGTGGGGCATATCGCGGTCGGCTACCTTCATCGGCTTGCCGTTTAGGAACGCACCTCCGCCACGTGTAGCCGAGAACATCTCGTTCTGATAGGGATCGTAGATCGCGGCAAATTCGATCTCCCCCTTCGAGAAGAGCGCGACCGAGATGCAGGAATGGCGGTATTCGTGCACGAAATTCGAGGTTCCGTCGATCGGGTCGATGACGAAGCAGTAATCGCGCATCAGATCCTCCGCGTTATTCTCCTTCTCCTCCGCGAAGAAAAATGCACCCGGGATGAGCTTCGAGATCTCGCTCATCAGAAAATTCTGCACGGCTACGTCATAAACGGTAACCATATTCGCGCTGTCGCCGCCCTTTTCGCTGACGGCATCCTCAATATCGCGCGCACCCGTCATAATCTTTCCCGCCTCAAGGATCAGCGGAAGCAAAAGCTTGTCAATATTCTTCATTTTTATTTCCTCATTCTGATGATCTTCGCCGGAACGCCTCCGACGATCGCGTAGGGCGGCACGTCGTGCGTCACGACCGCGCCCGCACCGATAATACTTCCGTCACCAATATTCACGCCCGGAAGGATCGTTACCTTGTCGCCGATCCAGACGTCGTTGCCTATCACGACGGGACACTCCTCCTCAAAGCCCTGATCCATCATCGGGATATCCGTGCGCTCAAAAGAGTGGTTGTGCGTAATTACGGTCACGTCCGCGCCCATCATAACGTAATCCCCGATCGTGCAGGTGCCGTTGATCCGCGCGTTTACGCCGATGCCCGAATAATCTCCGAGCGAGGTTCTGGCGGAAAACATAGCTCCGTGCTCAATATTTACCTTCTTGCCGCACTTCTTAAGCATCAGCTTGCCGCAAAACGCGCGGAAAGCTCGCTGCCCGATCTTCACTCCCGAGCTTGATTCGGGAAGATGCTTGCCGATCGTATAATAGATCACGGCTCCGATCTTTCTTGAAATTTTTCCCATGATCCTCTCCGATTATTTCTTGATCTTTCTCTTCAACACCGCCGCAAGATTTATCGCCGATTCGGGATAAAACGCGCATCCGACCGAAAGTCCGACGGGTCCAATGACAGCAACGGTTATAATACCCGCGGCGAGCCAATACCAGTAGTCGTAGATCGGCAAAATATCTGCCAAAAATACTCCGCATACCGATACGATTATCAGCACCGCGCAGGTTGACAATAATCCGAACAAAATTCTGAGCGGATTGATCTTCAGAATGTTCCTTGAAGCAAAAACCATATAGTAAATGCTCTTGAAAATTGCCGAGATCAAGGTTCCGATCGCAATACCGACAAGCGGATCCCAGAACACGAGCGCGATCGAGAAAACCACGTTCAAAGCCGCCTCGAGATATGCGCCGAGTCTGCTCTCCTTCAGCTTATTTGCCGCGATCGTAAGATTGAAGCAAGGCCAGCAGAGGCAGTTGATCGCGTCGCTCATGATCAGCAGTACCGCGAAAAGGGGACGCATATAGTTGACGTCGCTTACGTCGTTTGTGTATATTTTGACGAAAGGAAGGATCAGAATTCCCGCGGTACCAAAGAAGGTAACCGTCAGCACCGTCAGAAGGAACTTGTATCTTCTGTAGGTTGCCATAAGCTCGTCCTCTTCGCCCTTCGCGATCATATTGCCAAAGACTGCCTCCATGCCGCCCGTGAATGACATTGTAATACTGCGCAGGCTATAGGTCACAAGATGATATACCGAATAGACCGCGACAAGCTTGAGGTCGGCAAAAACGGTCAGTATCAGAACGTCTGTGTTGTTCTGGATGACGTACGCCATATGCTGAGCGATTCCCGTAGCCTTATTCTTCAGAACTGCGCGCTTCTCTGTCTTTCGGATATTATAATTCCGCTTGAGATAAAGGGTAAATATTATCGGCTTGAGCACAAACACAAGGCTGCTCGCAAGCTTTACCCAGAAAATATCGGCACCCGCGCACGCAAGGATCGCGATCATCAGGACGTTGAGCACGTTCGACAGAATAATTACCGAATTTACAACGTACTGACGCTGATCCGCGTTGAAGAGCGTGATATTTGTGATTCCGCCCATATACTCGGCGAATTTTCCGATCGCTATCGCCAGCACAAGCGCGAAAATATACTCGCGCGTGAACTCGGTCACGTCCGCAATATCATAATAGAAGAACGCGAGTATCAGGGCATAGCCCGCAAAAGCCACGCCGATGATCGAGAAGAACCTCTTTATTGCAAGATATATTCGGCTTACCTCGGCTTCATCACCCGCAGCAAGCGGACGGTAAAGCGCGCCCCTTGCCACACGTCCTATTCCACCCTCGAAAAGCGAAATATACGCCAGGAACTGCGCGATCGAGGTTGTAGCACCGTATGCCTCGGATCCGAATTTATCAATCATGATCCAAGGAATTATAACGCCCGCCGCAGTTGCGACAAGCTGCTGGAGCAGGGTTGACACCGCGTTCATCCTTGCTCTCCGCATTCTTTTATCCATCATTTTCTCCCTTGTCCAAGGCTTCCTTCAGAAATTTATACGAATCTGCGAGGAGGTTCGGAAGCCTCTCCTCCGCGACAGTATAATCGCAATCCGCGGGCTCTACCGCCATTCCTTCGCGCACCACCCTGCTCTCGAGCCCAAGCATTCTCGTAATATGCTCGAGACGAGAATTGGTCGCCGAGGAGAACTCGACGTAAAAATCCTTGCGGAATGTGATCGAAAACGCTGTTCCGTGGAAGGAATTAGTCACAACGTAACGCGCGTGGTTCATAAGATAAAGCCATTGCTCGGGCGAGATATCGGATGCGTATTCGATATTCGAGCCGCGGGTCTTCATACTTTTTATAAAATTGCCTCCGACGGCGATCACGCGAAGTCCCGTCCGATCCGAAAGCTCTCGGCAGAATTTCATAAGGCTATGCGAGCTGCGAATGGTATAATAGAGGATATATTCGCCCTCGCCCGTGGGATACTCGCGCTCAAGTGCGCTCCACTCCTCCGCCGACACAAGCATTGTCGGATCGACGACAACGGGGACGTCCTTCCCCGTCATACCAAGGACAAGTTCGCGTCCCTTCTCCTCACGTACCGAGATAGAATGGAATTTATCAAGCTCCGAGGAAACCAACCCCGAGAACTCGGGGCTAAGGCTCTCAACGCCAAAGCTCGGCGCGTACGAAATGCGTCTCGTCCGATCCCCACAGAAATCAAGAAAAAAGCTGAGATCCGAATCTGTTATATCGGGATTCCAGACCTGATCGCTTCCGCAGATCGCGGCATCGAGTCCGCCACCGATCGCGATAAGATCCTTCTTATCTGAAAAAGGCTTTTCGGGCAGAAAGCTCATATTTCGCTTCTCGAAGGAACGGAAATTGCGATAGAGTCTGCTGTGAAGCATTTCGCTCGCCTTTCTCTTCAGCTTTGCGGAAAGAGAACCTGCGCCGAGAGTATGCTTGCAAGCCTTCATATACTCATTATGATAATTGATCACGCCCGCTCTGTGACCGAGCTTGTTTACCGTGCGGTAGAGCGCGTACATCTGAAGCGTTGCGCCATAGCTTATAGAATTCGGGAAAGTTAAAATGCCAACCCTCATTTGATTCTCCTTTTCCTCGCCGAAGAACAATAGAACAAGGACAATCACCTTATCCTTATTATATCATACTTCGGAGAAAATGCTCAATACCCAAGGTATTGAGCATTTTTTCTCATTTTGCATCTGTTATGCTGCTGTGCATAATGCACAGCAGCATATGAATGATAAATTAGTTAGCGGGGTAGTACTTACCGTCGGTGCCCCAATCGTAGCATCCGCGCTCAAGCAGACCGTTTGTGGTGGTCGGCCAGTATTCGCCGGTTGCAAGGGTTCCGTCGGACTTAACGTAGATGTAGAAGGTCTCGCCAA
>JAZQXP010000065.1:0-11512 GCA_045632925.1 Eubacteriales bacterium
GCCTCCCTCCGGTGAGGGACTACCTGCGTACCGCAGCTTGGGACCGTCGCTTGACGACGGTGGAAGGAGAACGCGATTGAACTTCTATGTGTTTTTCGTGCAAGATTCGGGCGGAGAGTGATGGTGTACGGCTTTCCGAAAATCTTACCGAATACATTCCTCATAGAAAACTTAAATGAGCCAGCCCCTTTTAATATTACTTTTTCCTCTTCTTAAAAATCAGGCTTCTGAACAGGATGAGGTTTAGTGCGGCGAAGAAGAGGGCGAAGATGATGAGTACGAAGACAGGTCTTGTGGGCGCGAGGGTGGCAAGGAACATCATTGGGAAGCCGAAGACGATCGCGGGGAAGTTCTGGTAGACCAGATTATCCGAGGCGGGAGTCTTGAACTCGCCGTCGACCTCGCGCAGGAGGATGATTCCCGTGCTTGCCGTGCCCGTCAGCATACCGTACATAGCGAGGAACTGCTCCTCAACGTAGTCGGGGAAGAGCACCTTTGCCACGATTCGGTTGTAGACGTAGGTGATGATCAGTCCGACGACGCCGAGGATGAGGATGATTCCCCAATAATTCTCGAGGATATCGAGCCTGATCGCCGCAACGCCCGCAACGACCATAATATCGAAGAAGAAATTGCTCGCGCGGGTCATAAGGAAGTTGTTGGTGTACTTCTTCTTGATGACCTTCTTTTTCATAAGGAAGTTCATCGCGAGCTTGATAAGCGTCGCGGTCAGAACGCCGAGAAGGAAGTTGAAGCCGTAAATGACGGATTTCATGCCGGGAAGCAGATTTCCGAGCAGGAACATCAATAGGTACGCCGAAATATACGCGATGACGATCAGCGCGACCTGAACGGTGAACTTGTCGATGCTCTCCTGGAGCGGGATCTCGCCGTCCGAGTCAAACTCCTCCGAGTGCGTGCTGCCATCGGAACGGCTCGAGATGACGAGCTTACCGCGCTTTTTCATTACGTTAAGATGGATAACTCCGCCGATCGAAGCCGAAAGGAATCCGAGCGCGGCGATGGTCAGACCAAAGCTCTTGCCGCCGACGAAGCCGAAAT
Organism: Eubacteriales bacterium; assembly: GCA_045632925.1. GTDB lineage: Bacteria > Bacillota > Clostridia > Oscillospirales > CAG-272 > CAG-390. Next base: position 1,063 of record JAZQXP010000065.1, read on the forward strand.
CGGTCTCGTAGATCGTGCCGTAATTGAGTGCCTGACCCGTTCCCTGACCGTAGCCGAAGGGGAGAAGAACTCCCGCGGCGGGGAAGAATCCGTCAACAATGAGCGCGGCGACGATGGTGATCCCGAGTCCGAAAACGCCCTGGATGAGGTAGGTCGCGACGGTGGTTACGCCCGTGTTGAAGATCTCGGCTGTGCGCTTGCCCGTGAGCTTGGTGTTCGTCGACTTAAAGGAGGACGCGATAAATCCGAGCGCGAGGGTGTGGTAGGTAAGGATCTCGAGGCTTGCGGTGCCGTTTCCGCCGAAAGCGGCTGTGTCAAACATGACCTCGCCCGTGATCGCCTTGTAGATCGCGGCAACTATGATGAGGATGATACCGCCGATGACGGAGGTGGGTGTCAGAGAATCGCGGAGCCAGGGGATGCTCTTTTTCAAAACGTTTCCGACGAGCAGAGCCGCTAAGAGGACGGCAAAGATATTCATCCATCCCCAAACGCTAAAGTCCCAGAAATTGTTCATTTTCGTCTCCTTTGATCAGATTTTTGTATCTGTGGTAGATATGTACGTATTTCAGCGCGTTGAAACGCTTGTCGGATTTAAGCTGATAAATCTTTCCACCGTGGTAGATATTCGCCTTGTTCTTGCCGAGGACAGTAACTGCGCTCACCTCGTCGAAGGGAAAATCCAAATTTACCTCTCCCGCGGCGGATATGCGGTTGCCGTAAAGCGACAGAGTGACCTCGCCGAGCCTCTGCTTGTGCTTGTAGGGGATGACCTCGGAGATCGCGGCGCGGTCGGAGTAGATGGGGGACTCGGTGTAGGCGCGGACGTCGAGGGTGTTCATATAATCCTTTTGCGCGTTGTACCAATCGGCAACGAACTCGTAGGGGAAGTCGAAATTCACGCCGCGGAGCTGTTTATATGGGGTGTAGCGGATCTCTCTGCCGCATTTTTTGCATTTGATGATCTCGCCGTGGCTTTCAAGCTCGGAAAGACCGCAAAAGGGGCAGTAATAGATCGCGCGCTCGAGGTATTCCGCGCTCTTTTTGCTGTGATATTCGCTGTCGGCGCAGGCTTCATCGACGTAAAGAGTCTCGCTGATGGCACGGAAGAGCTCGCTGTCGCTCATTTCGGCGTATTCCTCGGGCATTATGACACGTGCGCAGTAGACCCGCATCCTGCCCTTGCGGACAACGTCGCTCCAGCGCGGCTCGGAGCCGTAGCCGCCCTCGATGCGGTAAAGCAGGATGGGCATCCCGAGCTTGCGGGCGAGCGAGACGATCGAGGGGTTCATATACTCGGTGCGTCCGCTGTAGGTGCGGTTGCCCTCGGGCGCGATGGCGATCGTTCCGCCCTCCTTTGCAACCTTGAGGCAGTTTATGATCGCGCGGACGTCTGTCGTCTGCTTCTTGATCGGGATCGGCTCGACAAGGTATTTTATCAGGGATGAGATCCATCCGAGCGAGAAAATATCCTCGGTTGCCATATAATAAACGGGCCCCCTGAAGGTCATTCCGACGAAGAACTGGTCAAAGGGGGTCTGATGATTGAGCAGGATTAGGTAGGGTCGCTTCTCCTGCTTCTTGAATTTTTCGATCTTGATGCCGTACTTGAAATGAACGTAGGGTCTGAGGACGCAGTAGACGATGTTCCTTACGACCCTGTGGCGGAATTTCAGCCATTTTCCGTCTTTTTTCTTCTTTTTCATATTTCCTCCGGCGCAAAAATATTGCATACGTATATAATTATACAGTATTTTCCTCGTAATGTCAAGAAAAACTCGTCGCGGACGCCGTTTTTGCATAAAAACACGGCTCGGCGAATAAATTTGAGTATATTATTTTTGTGTTGAGGCGCGGAATGCAGACATTGGATCGGGTGAAAAATGACGTGGGGCTCGGCGCGGACGAGGTGCGCGAGTCGAGGGAGAAATACGGCAAAAACGTCCTTCCGAGGGCGAAAAGGCGGTCTTTTTTAGCCGCATTTTTGTTGAATCTCGGCGATCCCGTCATAAAAATACTTCTCGGTGCGCTCGCGGTCAATATACTGTTCCTTTTCAGATCGGGCGACGTGTGGGAAACGGTCGGGATCGCGGTCTCGGTAGTCTCGGCGACACTCATCTCAACTCTCTCCGAAAGAGGAAGCGAGCGCGCATTTGAACGGCTCGAGCGTGAGAACGGCGATGGCAGATGCCGAGTCAGACGGCGCGAGGGAGTGTGCGAGGTTGATTTTTCCGAGGTCTGCGTCGGGGATATCCTTTTGCTTTCTGCGGGCGAGGAGGTCGCGGCTGACGGATTGGTCATTTCGGGCACGCTTGCGCTCGATATGAAGAGTATGACGGGCGAGAGCCGCGAGGTGCAAAAGAGACCGAGCGGCGACCGAGGACTTTCGCCGCAGTCGCCGTCATCCGTCCTGCGCGGATCGCGGGTGGTCTCGGGCGAGGGCGAGGTCAGGGTAATGGAGGTCGGCGGTGCGACTATGCTCGGCTCGATATCGCGTGAGGTGCAGAGCGAGGTGCGCGAAAGCCCGCTGAGGCGAAGGCTCTCGAAGCTCGCCCGTCAGATCAGCCGACTCGGGTATATCTCTGCTGTGCTCGTCGCGGTGGCGTATCTCTTCAACGTCTTTCTGATCGACAGCGGCTTTTCCGCCGAGATCATTGTTGCCAAGCTCGGCGACGTCCGCTATCTTCTCGGGCGGCTGCTCGATGCCTTTACGCTCGGGCTGACCGTCGTTGTCGTTGCCGTTCCCGAGGGACTTCCGATGATGATCGCAGTCGTCCTCTCGGCAAACGCGCACAGAATGGCGCGGGACGGCGTTCTCGTCAAAAAGCCCGTCGGGATCGAGGCGGCGGGGAGCATGGACCTGCTTTTCACCGACAAAACGGGCACGCTGACCGAGGGCGAGATGCGGCTTTCGGCAATAATCGCGCCCGACGGCGGAAAATTTTCCTCATATGACGAATTTGAACGCGGATTTCCCGAGCTCGGAAGGATATGCAAGCTTTCTGCGGAGTACAATACCTCGTCATCGGTCGGTATCTCGGATGGAAAAAGGCAGATAATCGGCGGAAATCCGACCGATCGCGGACTCCTTGCGGCACTGAGAAAGGGGACGGGCGGCGTGAGGGTCATCTCAAAGGTGCCCTTTGACAGCGCGCGCAAGTTTTCGGCTGTCGTAGTCGAGGTCGGCGGCGAAAAATTCTGTATCTACAAGGGCGCGCCCGAGTATATTTTGCCCCACACCTCGGGTGATAAGCGTGAAATTCGTCGGGTGATCGCGCAGGAGTGCGGACGGGGCGCGCGTGCGGTAGCGGTTGCGGTGAAATACGGCGAGGGCGAGGCAAAAAGCGCGATCCCCGACGGAATGAAGCTCGTCTGCGCTACACTTTTGCGCGATCCGATAAGGCGGAGCGTGCCGCAAACGCTCGCAAGACTCCGCGGCGCGGGCGTGCAGACGGTTATGGTCACGGGCGATTCGCGCGAAACTGCGGAGGCGATCGCGGCAGAATGCGGGATAATTTCGGGTCGGACTCGGCGCGTGATCGATTCTGCGGAGCTCTCGAGTCTTGATGACCGTGAGCTTGAAGCGATCCTTCCCGAGCTTGCGGTGGTAGCGCGTGCGCTTCCTTCGGATAAAAGCCGACTCGTCCGCGTGGCGCAGGCGGCGGGGAGGGTCACGGGTATGACGGGCGACGGGATCAACGATGCTCCCGCCCTCCGAGCCGCCGACGTCGGCTTTGCGATGGGGTGCGGAAGCGCGGTCGCCAAGGACGCGGGCGACGTCGTGATCCTCTCGAACGACCTCGACGGCATCGCAAACGCCGTGCTCTACGGGAGGAATATCTTCAAAAGCATAAGGAAATTCATCTGCCTGCAGCTGACGGTCAATTTTTCCGCGGTCGGAGTCTCGATGGCAGGACCGTTTATCGGGGTCGACGCGCCCGTGACGGTGGTGCAGATGCTCTGGCTGAATATCATTATGGACACCCTCGGCGGTCTCGCTTTCGCGGGCGAGGCGGCAGAGGAGAGGATCATGCGCGAGAAGCCGAAAGCGCGCGACGAGGAGATCCTCTCGCCCTATATGAGGAGCAGGATCACCTTCCTCGGGCTTTTCAGCCTCGCGCTCTCGCTCATTTTTCTGAAATCCGAGCGTGTTGCGGCACATTTTGCAGAAAGCGCGGGTGACGCACGTCTTCTGACGGGATTTTTCGCCTTTTTCGTCTTCCTCGGGCTCTTTAATTGCTTCAATTCGAGGAGTGACAGGTTGAATCTCTTCTCGGGACTAGGCAAAAACGCGCCCTTTGTGCTGATAATCTGCTCGGTCGCCTTCGTGCAACTCCTTTTTACCTATATCGGCGGCTCGATCCTGAGAACTGTACCGCTCAGCCTGCCTGAGCTTTCATTTTCGCTGACAATGGCACTCGCCGCCCTCCCGGCGGGCATAATCCATACGGTTTGGCGAAGGTTGAGAGGGAGGAAGGATGGGTTTTAGTTAAATGCAGAATGCAGAATGCAGAATGCAGAGTTAATGTAATTTTTTCTCGCGTTGCTCGAAAAAATATCTGTGCGATAATTTAATATGGCTTTGATAAAACCTCGTTAAGCTATAACCTATAACAAAAAAATAAAGATACTCGGAAATCAATGAAGATAACTTCAAAGATTTCCGAGTATCTTTTTATTTACCAAACTATTGTTTATCGCAAAACAATAGTTTGTCAAAGCAAAACATAATTATTTAACTTCTGATTTCCGAGCTCGCTCGGAAATTTTCCTTAACTCTGCACTCTGCATTCTGCACTCTGCACTTTTTTGTGCTCTGCATTCTGCACTCTGCACTTTTTTGTGCTCTGCATTCTGCACTCTGCACTCTATTCGCTTTTCCTATTCTTCTTCGAATTGACACTAACGACCACGACCACGACAACGAGGGCGACCAGGGCGAGTATCATAAATATGGTCGCGCCGTCGATGCCCTTCGGGGACTCGAAGACGTTATCGATATAGTCAACGCAGATGACGGTGCGGATGCCCGTTGCCTCGGTAAAGGACGCGAGCGCATCGTTGACGGTGTCCGCGGTGAGATCGGGTGCGCCCGCACCCGTCAGATCGATGAGCTTCGACTCTGTGGGCGACGCGGGCTTCGTATCCTTCTTGAAGGAATCGACGTTCATCTTGACGATGATGCTTTCCATATCGTTGACGACCGCCGCGAGGTTCGTGTCGAGCGAGTAGGCGTAATAATTCGCCACGTTCGAGTAGATCGACTGACCGAATTCGGTGTATTCATTGCCGAAAAGATCGTAAATTTCATAGTTTACGTTGTCGCCGACCAACGCGATGAAGTAAATATCCTCGCATTCCTCCTCGACGAGGAAGTAGAGGAGGATATTGTCCTCATAGGTCGCGCCCGAATCAAAATACTCGGCGTATTTTTGGTCTGCCGCGCGCTGGAATGCGGCTTCGTCGTAATTTTTGCCGAAGTCGCTCTGATTGCCCGCGGGCAGCATCGAATATATAAATATAAAGGTAATGAATACGATAAGGATGATCGGAGCCATCATTGCGCCGAGACATCCGCCGCCTCCGCCATAGTAACGGCGAGGACGACCCCATCCCCAGCCCCAACCGAAATGGGGACCGTGGAAGTGGGGCGGATGATGATGCGGACCTCCGAAGCCTCCGGGACGGGGACCACCCCCGAAGCCGCCGGGACGCGGACCTCCGCCAAAGCTGCCGCCGCGGGAGCCGCCAAAGCCACCTCCGCCAAAGCTACCTCCGCGGGAGCCTCCGCTGAAGCCGCCGCCTCCTCCTCTTGAACCTCCGCCGGGACCGGGCATATCGTTTACCTCTCTTTCGTGCTTTTTTATTATTATACCACCTTGAGTGCCCCGTGTCAATCAATGCGTCAAAAAAAGAGGGCATTTGGAGGGGAATTTATTGACAAAGGCGCATCTTTGTGCTATAATCAGCATTGAAAATACAATTAATACCAAGATATATACAGAGGTGGAAAATGATCATTACCGTTGACTGCGGAACTACAAATATGCGTTGCCGTCTTTTTGACGGAAAGACCTTGATCGATCAGGAGCGCGCTCTCTGCGGATGCCGCGACAGAGCCTTCACGGGCTCATCCGCGATCCTTGAAGAGAACCTTTCCGCGCTGATAAAGACTCTTCTTGATCGCAATTCGCTCTGCGAAAGCGATATCGAGGTCGTTATTTCCTCGGGAACACTTGCCTCCGACGTCGGCATCCACAAGATCCCGCACGCAGTTTGCCCCGCGGGGATCCCCGAGAGCGTTCGCGCGGCTGAGCTTGTGGTCAAGGAGAACGTGACCTCGATCCCGATCCTCTTCATCCCCGGAGTCAAGACCCTGCCCGCGGAGGACGCCGACATCGAGACCAAGATCCTCACCTACGAGTCGATGAGCGGCGAGGAGAGCGAGATCTACGGCATCAGCGAGGCTATGGGACTGCCCGACGAATTCATCATCACGCTTCCCGGCTCGCACAACAAGGTCATGGAGGTGCGCGGGGGCAAGATATGCTCGATCAGAAGCGGAATGTGCGGCGAATTTATCGCCTCGATCTCGGGACACACGATGCTAAAGAGCGCGCTGCCCCAGCCCGTCATCCGTGAGATCAAGGAGGATATGCTCCTTCTCGGCTACAGAATGGCGAATAAGTACGGACTCTCGCCGATGCTGATCAAGGCGAGAATGCTCCAGCTTCTCGGCGGCTACAGCCAGGATGAGGCGGCGAACTTCTTTGTCGGCGCGCTTCTGCACGACGATATCGCGTCGGTCGCATCGATCGCGGCAAAGCCCGAATCGAAGGGCAAGCCCGTCGTAGTCGGCGGAAGCGACCCCTTGAAGACCGTATTTATGATCCTCCTTGCCGAGGCGGGCGCGGAAAATCTCGTCGCGGTGCCCTCGGAGGTCGCAACCCTGGCGTCAAACTATGGCGCGATGAGGGTTTACGAGGCGTGGAAAGCAAATAATGCGAAAAATTGATTTAGTTCTGATAATTTTTGTTGTTGCGGTTGTGGTTTTTGCGATCGTGATCGGTCTTGCTCTCGCGGATTCGGAGATCGTAAGCGGATTACTCTCGAATAATCCGCATACCACGATCTCAGGATTGGACAATGAAATGCCGGAATCCGAGGACAGCGTGTCGCTTGCGGTCACAGGTGAGCCCAAAATTATCGGTCCCGCAGAGCTATCGACAGAAAAGGCGATCGATATTCTTGAGGCGTATTTTAAACTATATCCGGATGAAAACCGCGATGCTTCGATCTACGTGATCAAATGCTACGAAAACTTCGACGGCACTTACGTGGTTTCGATTAATCTGGATCCCGAAAAGAGAACGGATGACGAAGTCAACGAGACCTTTGACGTCAACCAAACGTTTCGCTTGGACGGATGCACGTTCATAGACCAAGACCTTATTGTTTATAAAGAAGGAGTGACCAAAACACTCAAAAGAGCATACCACGATGAGTGGCTGAGTCGGGACGAGTATCTGAACATTTACGATATGTATCGGCAGGAGTACAGTTCATATTATACCCTGAATCACACGCTGACCGAGGCGGAGCTTAACCAAATTAATACCGCTTGGAAAAAACGGCACGCCGGCTTTGCATTTGCCAACTCTCTTGACGAGATCGGTGAACCGGGGGAAAAGATCTTTTACGGTAAATACGGAGAATGCTTAGTGTTTTACCTTCGTGACCCCGAAGCCAAGTCGTCAAGAGATATCCGTGTTGGAGGCATTTTTTTCACGATTAATGAGTCCGCATCAGAGTTTGTGGTCTTCCACGATTCACAGGAATATACTTTGTTAAAAGCCTATCAAACAGGATTGCTAAAACAGAGCGATCTTATCAAAATTCGTGCAGAACATGAAAAATGGTCTTGCTGATTGAAAAACATATGAAGGACTCAAAAGCTGAAGAATAAATAAAAATCGGGGCTGAGCCACCGGTTTGATATAATCCCCTTAGGGTAGACACTTGAAAAAACAAAAAGTTTTCAAGACTACACTAAGGGGATTATATCATAATGACTCAGCCAAAAGCATTGATTTAATAATTATTTTCTCTTCTTGCGAGCGATGACGGGCATTGCTGCTGCGAGAATGATGATTGCGGGCAGAGAGATAAGCGAAGCACAGCCCTTCTTTTCAGCGGGAGCCTCGGTCTGCTCGGGTCTGATGTCTACGACGGGAGCTACCTTGGTCGACTCGGGAGCCTCGGGAGCATCGGTTGCCTCGGGAGCATCGGTCTTCTCTTCCTCGGTGGTGTCGGGAGCATCGGTAACCTCGGGAGCCTCGGTGGGTTCGGGCGCGGTTGTGGGATCGGGATATACTACCTCGCCGAAGGAAAGTCCCTTAACAACGTAGCAATCGCTGATGGTAGAGATCTGATCCGAGTAGTAAACGTAGAAGAAGAGTCCGAGAACGTCAGCGTTGAAGAACTCGATCTCGCCGTCCTGCGACTGGTCCATCTTGTACCATTCGCCCGAGTTGGTCTTGATGTAGTAAGCAAGGGTGGTGTCAACGCCGTTTACCTCAAGTGCGAACTCCTGAACGCAGATAGAGCCGTCCACGAGAGTGGGAACGTCTGCGCCGAGGGTCTCATAGTAGAGATAATCGTGTCCGATGAGCGAGCTGCCCTTGTTCATAAGCTTGGTGTGGGTGGGGTAACCGTACATACCGTATACGGAGTCTGCATAGATACCGATAGCGGACTTGCTTGAACGGGTTACGGTGAAGTAAATGGTGTAGCAGGTGCGCTCGTTGAGGGGAAGGGTCTCGATGAATCCGCCCCAGTAGGACTTGGACTTATTGGTGCCCGAGGTCATGGTCATCGTGTTGGGGTTGGTCTCGTCAACGGTAACAACGGGGTCACCCGAGAGGAAGCCGGGCTCGTATACGCCGGGCTCGCCGTTGAAGTTCGGCATGTACACGATGGTACCGTCGGGCTGAGCCTCGAGCCAAGCAAGAGGATCAACTTCAGCAGCACTTGCGGTGCTCATAGGAGCGATCGCAGCGATGATCATAATCAGCGAAATGATCAGCGAAAGTGTTTTCTTCATAATAATTCTCCTTTTTCAGAGTAATATTTGGATAAATTAATAATACCACATTTTCGCCGAATTGTCAATGGTATTTTGACGGTTAGTGAATGAAAATTACATTTTCACTTGCAATTATCGTCAAAAAATAGTATAATAATAAAAAACCGATACGAGGTACAAGACTATGAACGAGCTTCTTGAAAGACTTGACAGCATTGCCCGTGAGAACGGCATCAACACCTACAGAATCACGGTTTCCACCGCCGACGGCGACGAAACTCTCAAAAGACTTCCCGGCAATCCCTGCCAGAACTGCTACTCGGTCGCAAAATTCTTCTGCGTGACCGCGATAGGTATGCTCTTCGACGAAGGCAAGCTTACTCCCGAGACCACCATCGCGGAAATTTTTGCCGACGAGCTTGCTTCTTACGGCATTCCCGCAGAAAAATGGGCAAATATCAATCTCGACCACGTCATGCGCCACGAGATCGGATACGGCAAGGGCTTCCTTGACATCGACACCGAAAATATCACCAAATACCCGACCGACGATTTTCTCTTCCTCACTCTCGACCGCGAGCTCGTTTACGCGCCCGGTGAGCAGAGAGTCTACTCCGACGCCGCATACTACCTCATCTCCCGCGTCGTCACCAAGATCTCGGGCGAAAGACTCGACGATTTCCTTATGGACCGACTCTTCTCGAAGATCGGATGCCGCGAGGTCGCTTGGTCAAAATGTCCGCATAAATACCCCGTCGGTGCAACGGGACTCTATATCCGCAGCGACGATATGGTCAAGCTCGGACGCATCTACCTTGACGGCGGACTCTGGAAGGGCGAGCGCATCGTCTCCGAGGAGTGGATAAAGATCGTCCTCGAGCGCGGCTACGAGCTCCGACGTATGGGCCGCGGCTACTCGAAGGGCGGTATGAGAGGTCAGCGGCTCTACGTCAATTTCGACGAAAATATCGCCGTCGCCTGGCACTCCTTCGACCCCGAGGGAAAGCATAAGGCGATGTCGGATATACTGTAAAAAAGGGCAGAGTGCAGAATGCAGAGCACAAAAAAGTGCAGAGTGCAGAATGCAGAGTGCAGAGTTAAGGAAAATTTCCGATCGAGCTCGGAAATTAGAAGTTAAATAATTATGTTTTGCTTTGACAAACTATTGTTTTGCGATAAACAATAGTTTGGTAAATAAAAAGATACTCGGAAATCTTTGAAGTTATCTTCATTGATTTCCGAGTTATTTATTATTTGGTTAATAAACGTTACAGCTAAGCGAAGAGTTATCAAAGCCGAATTAAATTATCCCACAAATATTTTTCGAGCAACGCGAGAAAAATTTCATTAACTCTGCACTCTGCA
>JAZQXP010000066.1:0-382620 GCA_045632925.1 Eubacteriales bacterium
GATACCGTCGCGTCCAATAACCGTTGTATGGAGAGAACGGTACATATTCGGCTTAGGAGTCGAAATATAGTCCTTAAATCTGCCGGGCATAGAGTTGAATTTCTCGTGAATGATTCCGAGAACGGTATAGCACTCAAGCTCAGTATTTACGATGATACGAAGGGCATAAAAGTCATAGATCTCGTCGAAGCTCTTATTCTGGGTATACATTTTCTTATAAATACTGTATACCGTCTTGATTCGACCTTCGAGACGATAATCCACAGCATATTCCTGTAGCTTTTCTGATACAAGCGAGCGGATATTATCTATGAAATTCTGATTCTGACCGTATTTTCTCTCTATATCGCTCTTTACTTCCTCATAACCGATAGGGTCGAGATAGTAAAGTCCGAGATTCTCAAGCTCTTGCTTGACTCTTTGCATACCAAGTCTGTGAGCAAGAGGTGCAAAGACCTGCATAGTCTCGAGAGCTGTGATCCTCTGTTTCTTTTCGGGCTTTGCATTCAAGGTACGCATATTGTGAAGTCTATCGCAAAGCTTGATGAATATGACTCTGATATCGCGTGACATTGCAAGAAGCATCTTGCGCAGATTCTCGATATGAGCCTCTTCCTTATCCTCGATATCAAGCGTTACCATCTTTGTGAGTCCGTCGACGATCTCCGCAACAGACGGACCGAAAAGCTTCTCGATCTCGGCAAGATTTGTCTTATCGGCGCAGTCCTCCACGGTATCGTGAAGCAGAGCCGAGCAGATAGAATCGCTGTCAAGCTCGAGACCCGCAACTATTTCCGCAACAGCCAGAGGATGCGAAATATATGGCTCACCGCTCGCTCTGAACTGCCCTTCATGCAGAGCCGCAGCATAGTTATACGCCTGCTGAATTTTTTCTATATTGTAGTTTTTTCCCGTTCCCGCAAGAATGCCGAGCAAACGGTCTATTCCCGTCCCGGGATGGATAATTTCATTCCTGTTATCCATAAACTAAAATCTCCTGATTTTTTAATCTGTCATTTGAGTGCGCAATTCCGAAAGGATTGCGGAATCGTCGAGGTTGACTTTTTCTGCGCTTCCTCTCATAATTACGCTGATATCTTCGGGAAGATGCCATCTGTCCCCATCTTTATCCGATACAAGAGGAAGGTATTCAACCTTGAAAATATCGAGCTCGTTAAATACCTCGAGCATAATGCGGTATTTAATAAATCCGGGATTATCCTCGGGAGAAAACTTTTCCGCAAGTATTTTTTCCGCACTGCTATCAGAAATGTTCAATCTGCCCGTACTTGCAGCAGCAGCAAGAAGTCTGTAGAGAGCGACAAAATCTCGTCTCTCGGGAAGTACATTGTCAGCTCGGCTGAATTCTGATCCGCTTAATACAGCAATCAGCTTATCGCGTTTTCCGCGTCGCTCGGCGTATACGTGTTCAGCATACCTTATATCGCTGAGAATGAGCTGAAGCTCGGTATTGCCGTTATAATAATTGATTCCGACAGTAAACATAACGTCAACCGAATCGCCCGTATTAAAGCTGCATTGTGATTCGGGAACCCCGAACAAGAGTCCCGTGAATTTATATCCGTCCTTTTCAAAGGTAAACTTCATATGTTTGCCCGCGCCGATCCCTCTTGCAGAAGTTACTTTAAGGTCATTCATAATAAAGTTTGGAGTAGTATTGCCCGGTCCGCAAGGCTCGATCAGATTTGTGATCTCCTTGGCAAAACTGAGAGTAACGTCCACAGGTTCAAGAAGCATATCAGCCTCAAGTACCTGAACTCTTTCAAGATTATTAAGTATAGGTCGCGCATATTCGTTAAGCTTAGAACGGAAAGCATCGAGGTTTCCTCTTCTGAGCGAAAGTCCCGCAGCCAGCTCGTGTCCGCCGTACTTTTCAAGCAGATCCGAGCACTCGGAAAGTGCCGTAACAAGGTTGAAGCCCTTGACGCTTCTTCCCGAACCCTTTCCGAGATCCACGGGTGATTCATCGGATAAAAGAGGGATGCTTCCTTCAAAGGTAATCAGAATCGACGGCATACCGTATCTTTCGGTTATTCTTGAAGCAACGATTCCGATAACACCCTGCTGCCAATCATTATCGGCAAGAACGATAACTCCGCCATTCTTCAGATGAATATCCCATTCATCCTCGATCTTCTCGAGTGCTCCGTCGACGATCTTATTCTCTTCCATTTGACGTAGTCTGTTTGTCTCGCAGAGCTCCTCCGCCAACTGCATTGCTGAGTCCTTATCCTCTGCAAGCAACAGCTCAACAGCTATTGCTGCATTCGACATTCTGCCTGCGGCGTTAAGTCTCGGCGCGAGGGTGAATCCGATAAAGGTGGTTGTAATATCCTTCTTTTGCGCAGAATTGGAATTTTTGCTCGATGCCGCCTCGATCAGCGCGGAAACACCGGGTCTGGGACGTGCCTCAATGATCCTGAGTCCCATTGAAACAATGGTACGGTTTTCGTCAATAATAGGCATAACGTCGGCTACGGTACCTATGGCTACCAGATCGCCGTATTCAAGGAGAACACCTCTCTGCGCCTCATATTCGGTTTTGCCGGTTACCGCGCAACGCGCAAGCTCGACGGCGCATATCAATTTGTAAGCTACACCAACTCCTGCGTAATCCTTGAAGCCGTAATCACAATCCGAACGGTGCGGGTCGATTACCGCTACCGCATCGGGCAGTTCGGGACGGCATTCATGGTGGTCTGTTACGATAACGTCGATTCCGAGGCTCTTTGCGTACTCGACCTCGTCTATCGCAGTAATACCGGTGTCGACGGTGATGATCAAGGTTACGCCGCGGCTGTGGAGTTTTCTGATGGCGGCACGGTTAACTCCGTAGCCCTCGTCATTTCGGCTGGGTATATAATAACCTGCGCGGAGCCCGAGCGAGGTAAGATACAAATACATCATGGAAACCGAGGTAACGCCGTCAACGTCATAGTCGCCGTAAATAGCGATAACGTCGTCTTTGGTTTCAATAGCCTGCAGAATTCGATCTACAGCCTTATTCATATCATTGAGAAGACGGGGATCTCTCTGCTCACATATATCGCGATTAATAAACGCATCTACGCCTTCTTCGGTATTGCCGCCTCTCTCGCTTATCAGTCTTGCAGCAGCGGGAGATAGCTTGTATTTATTTATCAGCATATCAACAATGCTCTCCGAAACCTCTGCGTTTCGGAGAGTCCATTGCTTTTTAACTTCTTTATTGTCCATCGGTATCAGGCTTTCATTGATAATTGTTTGGCTTATTCGTTGCCGACTACCTTAATTATAGAATAATCGCAACGAGTCTTGGAGCGCTTGTAGGCATAGGCGCAAGCAAATGCGGTGGCAATGATAAAGACTGCGGAAACGATCTTGGTTTTAATTCCGTTATCAGCAATAAAGAGTACGGAAATAAAATATGCCATAACAGCGCAGACGAGCGGTAACGCAAAGACAAGGAGCGTAAAAATCAGATTTTCACTTAAAGCGCGACCGAATTCAACTGTATCTCCAACCTCGGCTCCAAGCTTATTATACGCAACGACGCGCGAAGATGATGACTCGGAATAATCGGCGCATTTTTCGCATACGCCGGGCTTTGCGCGCTTCGGGCAGTCTGTGCACTTTGAAACAACGTCAAGCTCGATCGTTGCCATAGCGCCGTCTGTCGCGATAACTCTTCCTTGCTTTGTCATTTTATCCTCCATCAGTTAGGCGAAAATCTCTTTATAATTGCAAGCGCTGTTTTTATACCGTCAACGGCGGCGCTTGTAATTCCTCCGGCGTAACCTGCGCCCTCACCGCATGGATATACGTTGCGGTCGGTTGCGCTGTAACCGGATTCGGTTCTTAATATTCTTATGGGTGCCGACGTACGGCTTTCCACCGCAGTCAATACTGCATCGGGCGAATCAAATCCCGGCAATCTCTTGCCAAATGAAATAAAACCACGTCTGAGCTCGTCATTGACGTATTGCGGGAATACTTGCGAAATATCGCAGACCTTGACCATCTCTCGAGTATACGAGGGCTTTATTCTATCGGGAGACGAAAGGAATGATTTCTTATCTCTCAAAAAATCTCCCATTGTCTCGATCGGAGCCGTATGGTTGCCCCCTCCGAGGATGAATGCTTTTTTCTCAAGATTTCTTTGATATTCAATTGCTCCCATGGGAGTGCCGTCATAATCGTCAGGACGAATGCTGACCGCAACCGCAGAGTTTGAATTTTCGCCGTCTCTTGCATGATGGCTCATACCGTTTACAACGATCCCACCGGTCTCAGAGGCTGCAGCAATTACCTCGCCGCCCGGGCACATACAGAATGTGTATACTCCGCGTCCGCTCTTCGTATCGGAGAGCGCATACTCGGCTGCTCCAAGCAACGGATCGCCCGCGTGCTCGCCATAGAGTCCGTATTCGATATCCGAGCGCAGATGCTCGACTCTTACGCCTACCGAGAAAGGTTTAGCAATCATAGAGTATCCATGCTCATTGAGATATTTATACGTATCTCTTGCGCTGTGTCCTACTGCAAGAACGACACAGCTTCCGCAAATATCACCGCGCGAGGTCTTTGCAGTTACGGACCCGTCAGCATTGTGACTCAAGCCGTCCATTCTGCAATTATATATTATTTCACCGCCGCAGTCAATGACTTTCTGCAGAAGATTAGCCACCACACCCTGAAGCAGATCTGTACCGATATGGGGCTTTGCCTTTGAGAGTATCTCATCGGGCGCTCCGAAATCGCAAAGACGGGTCAAAACGTATCTGCAAAGAGGGTCATTGATTCGTGTTACGAGCTTTCCGTCCGAGAAAGTTCCCGCGCCGCCCGCACCGAACATTACGTTCGATTCGGTATTGAGATCTCCGCCTCCGAAAAAGGCATCGACCGACTTAATTCTGTCAGAGAGACTTTCGCCGCGCTCGATAAGTACAGGTCTGTAGCCCTGCTCGGCAAGCATAAGAGCGCAATACATTCCCGCAGGTCCGCATCCGACAACAATCGGGCGATACTCGCTTTTTTCAGTACCGTACTCATATTCGATTTCTTTTGCAACATCGACTCTGAATCCCTCGGAAAGCAAACGTTCTTTATCGCAAATAACACCTTTTTCGGATTCAGCGAGAATTGTATAAACAAATCTGATATCATCCTTGCGTCTTGCGTCAACAGATCGACGATATACGGAAAGCGTTGTGTCTTTCGCCGCATTGCCAAGCGATTTTTTAAGCTTCTTTCCTGCGATCTCGAGGGCTTCCTTCTGATCTGCTTTGTAGGGCAAGGATATGCCGTCGGCGATCAGCCTGTAGATTCTTTCTTTTGTTCGATTCATTATGCGATTCAGCCCTCGGTTGTTATATTATCGGTTTTCTCGGGAACTGTGCTTACGGTAGTTTCCTCGGGGATAGTGGTTTCTTCCGCAACAACCGCAATTACTCTGATATATTCGGGAGCCGAAAGGATTTCTACCCCGCCCGGGAACAGAACTGTGCTGAATGCGATTTGACGGTCAACATTGGTACCGTCAAGGGCATATACCGAAACCGAGTCAAGCTCATTGAGAATCTTGGGATCGCCCTTGATCTTAACGGTCTCGGGGGATACTATAACCGATGCATATTCATCTGCCGAAACACCGGGAAGATATGAGCAGACCAGCGAAACTGTCTTTTCCATTGTGACGGGAACGGTTACCGTAACGCTCTTATTGTCAACGGTAAGATATACGGATTCTATGGGATTATCAGATTTATCAACAAGAACAGCTTCGGTTCTGATGACGGTACTTGTCATAACTGTGCCTAGGTTTATATAGACCTTCGCCGCCTTGATACGATCCACAACGTCGGAGGGTCCCTTTACGGTAATAAATTCGACGTCCGACGTGGGCTGACCCATTTCATAGATAATGTCCATACTATATTCGGTTACTTCGATATCAACGCCTATCTGACGCTCGATGCTTTCGTCAACCGAGACGGTTACCGTTTCGGGATATCTTGATACGAGCGATACGGTGTTCGGAAGGTTTACCGATACTTCAAGGCTGTGCTTTCCGCTTTCCTTAAGCTTGCTGACGTCGATATAAGCGGAAAAGTCCTTTTCGGTCAATTTGGAAATATCGCTTCTGAGTCCCTTGACCGTTATGCTGACCTTGCTTTCCTCGAGGTTTACAACCGACATGTTTGTGTTATCCTCAAGCTCCTCCCAGCCCTCGATATCAATATCGATCAGGTTGAAGGTCTTTTCAAAGTCCTGGGTGGTTATGTTAACAACGTAGATCCAGATTCCGAATGCAAGCAGGAAGCAGAGGATCCTTGAGAAGAACCATCTCTTCGGAATACCCGTCTTTTCACCCATGGAGGAGTTTTCCGAATACATATTTTTGAAACTGTTATTCATTGTCATCACTACCTCCTTTCAGGGTCTTCTTATCATTCTTCTGACGCTTCTTGATGCCCCTATCACCCGAGGAACGCTTGGTATTATCCTGCGGAAGGAGATACTTAGTCAGCTCGTTTTTAAGAGTTTCGGGAGTGAAATCGCGTTCAAGCTCGCCGTCAATGGCAAGAGAGATCGTTCCCGTCTCCTCGGAGATAACGATAACGATCGCGTCGCTGACCTCGGAGAGTCCGAGTGCCGCGCGGTGACGTGTGCCGAGATCCTTGTTTACGTCTGCATTCGAGAGAGGAAGATAGCATCCTGCAGCGTAGATACGGCGATTTCTAATTATCATCGCACCGTCGTGCATAGGAGCCTTGTTGAAAAATATGTTTCTGATAAGCAGAGACGACATATCCGCGTTGAGAATAACTCCGTGAGAAAGATGCTCACCGAGCTTTGTCGAGCGTTCAATAGCGATAAGCGCGCCTGTTTTTGTTTTAGACAAGGAGTCAGCTGCTTCAGCAATCGTTTCCGCCGCTTGGATTATCGCCTTGGCTTCACTTTCAGTGATACCACGGAAATTCTTAATCTTCGTTGAACCAAATCTTTCAAGAGCGGCGCGAAGGTCGGACTGGAAAATTATGATAAGAGCGATCATACCAACCTGGAAGAAGTTCTGAAGGATGAAATTCAGGGCTCTCATATTGAAAATAACGCTAACGAGCAGAACAGCAAGAAGAATAAGTACACCCCTGGCAAGACGTACCGCTCTTCTCTGTCGGATAAATTTATAAACGTAAAATACAAACACGGAAAGAATGAAGATATCGACAAAGTCAACAAACTTCATTTCCGATATTACGCCGATAATATATCGATCCACAAGATCGACAAATATTCTCCAATATTCAAGAATCTGTTCCCACATAGCAAGCTCCGTAAAATAAGAATATGGTTATATATATTTTATCACATATATTAAAATATTTCAATAGTAAAATAAAGAAAAAAACAACTTCAACAAAATTTTATATATTTACATCTATTGCTGTATTCACAAAAAATTCATACATTGGATCGTGAAATATGATATAATACTTTTGTTATTTATTCCGAAAGGAGCTACCAATGTCATTTTCAATCAATATACCGGTCAGGATCATTTCCGGACGTGGATGTATAGCATCCAATTCAAATGAATTACTTATCGGTTCTAGAGCATTTATTGTTACGGGTAGGGCGGGTGCGAAGTCCAGCGGCGCTCTCAAGGACGTTACAGATGCGCTGATCAAAGCAAACGCAGAATTCTGTATCTACTCCGATGTTGCCGCAAATCCTCCTCTTCTCGACGCCTTTGAGGCAGGTAAAAAAGCTCGAGAATTCCACGCAGACTTCGTTATAGGAATCGGCGGAGGTTCTGCTATGGATGCCGCAAAAGCAATCGCCGCATTTTCCGCCAATCCCAATCTCGAAGCCGAGGACATCTTTGATAAAGCAAAGCTTGCGAATGGTTCTTTGCCGATAATCCTCGTGCCTACAACGGCAGGCACGGGAAGCGAGGCAAATCCTTACTCTGTACTCTCGCTCCCTGGCGGCGAGAAAAAGAAAACCTATTCGTCTCCCTACGCTTGGGCAAAGACAGCATTCCTTGATCCTGCTTATACCGAATCGCTCAGCTATTCTTCAACCGTCAGCACCGCGCTTGATGCCTTTGCTCACGCGCTTGAATCATATCTTTCGCCGAAGGCTGATGTGCTCTCGACGATGCTTTCCGAATACGCCGCAAAGAACATCTGGGACGTTCTGACGCAGATGCCCGACGAGTTCACCGAGGAGCACAGAGATATGCTCTGTTATGCTTCCTGCGCAGCAGGCGCCGCTATCAGCATCACCGGAACAGGCTTCCCCCATCCGCTCGGTTACAGTCTGACGATGCTTTCGGGTATTCCTCACGGACGCGCCTGCGCTGTTTTCCACGGCGACTATATCGAATACAACATGCGTACCGAGATCGGTGCCAAGAAGCTTAACAGACTCGCAGAGGTTATCGGTACCACACCGAGACTGATGGCGGAATTTCTCCCGGGTCTCGCGGACGTTGATATCGTTCTGACCGACGAAGAGATCAAGATATACGTCGATCTCATCAAAACCGCAAAAAACTATACTAACAGCCCGTACATATTAAACGAAGAGGAAATGCTTGCGATTTACAAAAAGCATTTTACTCGGAAAAGAGGCAAATAATGCTTGAAAATCTGAAAAAAGAAGTCTACCGCGCAAATATGATGCTGGTAGAAAAAAATCTTGTTATCAACACCTGGGGTAACGTAAGCGGTATTGACCGCGAGAGCGGACTTGTTGTCATCAAGCCCTCGGGCGTTGAATATTCCGAGCTTTCTCCCATTGATCTTCCCGTGCTCGACCTTGACGGAAACGTTGTTGAAGGTACCTATAATCCTTCTTCGGATACGGCTACTCATCTTGAGCTTTATCGTGCATTCCCCGAGATCGGCGGTATTACTCATACACATTCACTTTACGCAACCTCCTTTGCTCAGGCAGGCAGAGGCATCAAGGCATACGGAACGACACATGCGGATTATTTTCCCGGTATCATTCCCTGCTCAAGAAAGATGCTCCCGAGCGAGATCGAGAACGATTACGAGCTTAACACAGGCAAGCTGATCGTCGATACCATCTCCGATATCGGTGCGGACAAGATCCACGCTTGTCTCGTTTACTCTCACGGACCCTTCACTTGGGGGAAGAACGCGATTGCTTCGGTTGATGCCGCGGTAGTCCTCGAGGTCGTTGCTCAGATGGCGTTCAACACAGAAATCCTTCAGACCGCAGTAAACGCGAACGGTGGCATTCCGATGCAGCAGGATCTTCTCATGAAGCATTTCAACCGCAAGCACGGTCCAAACGCCACTTACGGTCAGAAATAATCATATAACAAAAATCGTTCCGCAAAAGCGGAACGATTTTTGTTATAACAGAGGTGCAATGAGCCTCATCAAGCTGTTGATAAATCTCATAAATACGCCTACCTTGCAATCATCGGCAGTTATTTCCTTACATTCATCGAGTGTCGAGAGGAAATCATCCTTTGCCTCGATAACGGCACGGCTTCCGTAAAGCATAGTACCGCATTCAAAATGCAGGTAAAGGCTTCTGAAATCGAGATTAGCGGTACCGATGCTTGCCACATTGTCATCGCTGACGAAGATCTTCGAGTGGATAAAACCGGGAGTGTATTCATAGATCTTGACGCCGCCGTCGATGAGGTCGCTGTAATAGGAACGGGTGGTTATATGAACCATCTTCTTATCCCACTTATGCGGGGTAATGATCCTAACGTCGACTCCGCTTTTTGCCGCAAGCGTCAGCGCACTCATCATGCTGTCGTCGATTATGAGATAGGGGGTCATAATATACAGATAATCCTTGGCATGGTTGACGATCTGCATATAAATATGTTCGCCGACATGGTCGGTGTCAAGCGGACTGTCACAATATGGCTGAACGAATCCGTCGTTATCATTTTCCGATCTCAATGGCTCGTATTCGTAAATATTTTCGGTGATCTCGGGATCGGGCGACGTGAGCATCCACATCTTCAGAAAGATCACTGTAAGCGACCAAGCCGCATCACCCTTGAGCTTTACAGCCGCATCCTTCCATCTGCCGTATTTTTCAATTTCGTTGATATATTCATCTGCGAGATTGATTCCGCCGGTAAAGGCGGTCTTTCCGTCGATCGAGCATATTTTTCTGTGGTCGCGGTTATTCTGTATTCCCGTGAGGATCGGTCTGAATCTGTTGAAGGCACGGCATTCAATACCGTATTCGGCTAATTTTTCTGGATACTTTTTCGGCAGATTGAATATGCATCCGAAGTCGTCATAAATAATTCTGACCTTCACTCCGCTCTTTGCTTTTTCCACGAGAACGTCAAGTATTGAATCCCACATTTTGCCTTCACCGATTATAAAATACTCTAGGAAGATGTATTTTTCGGCTTTTTTAAGCTCCTCAAGTAAGGCATGATAAAAGTCCTCGCCCGTCGGATAATACTTGGTTTCGGTATTCTCATATATCGGAAATCCCGTGTGATCGCAGAGATATCCGATCTGAGTCCGCTTTTCGGGTAATGCGGATTTGGCTTTTGATGCACATTCTTCGGTTTCTGGTGTGATGATGCTTGTCTGCTCGTCGATATGCTTCATATACGGAGCCATAAGCCTCATTGATGCCTGGATCGAGAACACAAGATAAAAGAGTCCGCCGAATACGGGAAAGCAAAGGATAAGATATATCCACGTCAGCTTATACGCATCGTTGGTTCGTCTTACTATGACAACAAGGCTGATTATGAAGCTGACAAGATTCAATCCCGCGGCGATATACGGCGAGTAATTCGCACCGCTCATAGCAATCAAAGCAAGAACAGCGATCTGAATTACGATCAGAACCGCAACTATCACTCTGTCCCTGAATATATGCGGCAATATTCTGCGTTTTTGGTTTGACATGGTATATTCTTCCCCTTTCTTAAAGCTCTGAAAGCCGAGACGGATTCCCCCGTCTCGGCTGATTATTTTTGATTTAATTAGTTCTTCTTCGCCTTTACTGCGCGCTGGATAAGCTTGATGATCTCTACAACGGGAATTACAAGAACAGCGAGTCCGATACCCGTAAGGTATTCCTTAAGGGTAATGGTGCTGAATCCGAAGAGAGATGCGAGGAAAGGAACCTCGATTACAAGAGTTGTAAGCACGAACGCGAGAGCCATTGCGCCGAAGAGGAGCATATTCTTTGCCTTGAGGGTAAAGATAGAGCCTCTCTGCGAACGCATATTGAGCGAATGGAAGATCTCGGACATGGACATTGTAAGGAACGCCATTGTCATGCCGTGTGCAGAATGCTCACCGAGTTCAACAACATTATGATACCATTCGGCTCCAAACTCGAAGTTTACGCCGATAAAGTATGCGGCGAGGGTAAGGATGGATACCATAAGCCCCTGATATACCATATCAAAGCCGAGTCCGTTCGAGAAGATGCCTTCCTTGCTGGAACGGGGAGGCTGAGTCATGATGTCCTTTTCTCCGGGCTCAACGCCGAGAGCAAGAGCCGGGAAGCAGTCTGTAATAAGGTTGATCCAGAGGAGATGAGGAGCTTCGAGGATGGTGAAGCCAATCATAGATGCAGTGAAAATCGTTATGACCTCACTCATATTGGAGGAAAGGAGGAACTGAATAGCCTTACGGATATTGCTGTAGATCTTTCTTCCCTCTTCCACAGCCGCAACGATGGTTGCAAAGTTATCGTCGGCGAGAACCATATCTGCTACGTTCTTGGTAACGTCGGTACCCGTGATACCCATACCAACGCCGATATCCGCGCTCTTGATGGAAGGTGCGTCGTTAACGCCGTCACCGGTCATAGCCGTAACACAGCCATGTGCGCGCCAAGCGTTGACGATACGGGTCTTATGCTCGGGCTGTACACGCGCGTAAACAGAATACTTTTCGATATCGCGAGCGAGGTCTTCATCGCTGATCTCGTCGAGCATTGCGCCCGTGATGGCAAGCTGACCCTCACCGAGAATACCGAGCTGACGAGCAATTGCCGCTGCAGTATCTCTGTGGTCACCCGTGATCATAATGGGTCTGATGCCTGCGCGGCGGCATTCCTCGATAGCGAGAGTAACCTCGGGACGTACGGGGTCGATCATTCCGACAAGTCCAAGGAAGATAAGACCGTTTTCAAGCTCTGCAGGCTCCTCGTAGGAAGCGGGTGCAGACTCGTGCATACGGTAAGCAGCGGCAAGAACGCGGAGCGCCTTATCTGCGAGTCCCTTGTTTGCTGCGGAAATTTCATTACGGATTGCATCGGTAAGCTCAACCACCTTGCCGTCGCGAAGCACGTGTGTACAACGGCTTACAACAACGTCGGGCGCACCTGTGGTATGCTGAATAAATCCGCCTTCTACGGACTGATGAACGGTGGTCATAAGCTTTCTGCCCGAGTCAAAGGGGATCTCTCCTACGCGGGGTTCCTTGGCTTCAAGCTCATACTTGGGCAGTCCGAGCTTTACGGCATAGTCAACGACAGCAGTCTGAGTGGGGTCACCAATGGATACAAGCTCGCCCTCGGGGAGCTTTGCATCTGTGCAGAGGCAGAAGGAAACCGCAAGCTTTTCGCGATCCGATCCGTAATCCTCAACAACGGTCATCTTATTCTGAGTAAGCGTACCTGTCTTATCGGAGCAGATTACCTGTGTACATCCGAGAGTCTCAACTGCGGTGAGCTTGCGGATAACAGCATTTCTCTTGGACATCTTTGTGACGCCCATGGAAAGAACTATGGTAACGACAGCCGCAAGTCCCTCAGGGATAGCCGCTACAGCAAGGCTGATCGCGGTCATGAAGGAAGGAAGAATGTCATCCTTGAATGCAAAGCCGTCGCCGATACCTCTGATAACGCCAACGCCGAAGATGACGGCGCTGATCGCGATAACAAGAACGGTAAGAACCTTGGAAAGCTGATTAAGCTTGATCTGGAGAGGTGTGTCACCCTCTTTTGCTGCGGCAAGAGCGCCCGCGATGTTACCCATCTCGGTATCCATACCCGTGGCAACAACTACAACGGTACCGCGACCGTAAACGATGGTGGAGCCCATATAGACCATATTCTTACGGTCTCCGAGAGGAACGTCCTTATTATCGCCCTTAAGAACGATAGCTTCGTTGGTCTTAATTACGGGAACCGATTCACCGGTAAGAGCCGCTTCTTCCGCTTTCATCGAGAAGCAGTCGATAATACGGCAGTCGGCGGGAACAGCGTCACCAGCCTCGAGAACAACGATGTCGCCGGGAACGAGTTCCTCGCTCTTGACAACGATCTGATGACCGTCGCGGATGACCTTGCTTGTTGCGGCAGCCATCTCCTGCAGGGCTTCGATAGCCTTCTCTGCTTTGCTTTCCTGGTATACGCCGAGGATCGCGTTGATCAGAACGACTGCGAGAATAATGCAAGCATCCGTCGGGAAGAAGGAAACGCCGTGATCGATCGCTTCAATGTATTCGGTTATCGAAGAAATAACTGCGGCTACAAGAA
Organism: Eubacteriales bacterium; assembly: GCA_045632925.1. Lineage (GTDB taxonomy): Bacteria > Bacillota > Clostridia > Oscillospirales > CAG-272 > CAG-390. Next base: position 13,528 of record JAZQXP010000066.1, read on the forward strand.
GGATGATGATCATCGGGTCTGCAAGCTCCTTGAGGAACTTTACAAATATCGATTCTTTTTTGCCCTCTGCCAGCTTATTAAGGCCGTGCTTCTGCAGTCTCTCGGACGCTTCGGCAGAGCTCAAGCCCTCGGGGCGTGTGTGTTGTTCGGTCAGGACCTGACCGACTTCGGAAAGATACTCTTTCATCAAATACAACTCCTTATGTATTTTTCTAAAATGATTTTTGTCTATAATAACGCGTTTTAAACGCGTGGTTTTAAATAATTTTCAATCCTTCGAGAAGGAATTTGATCGCAAGCAGAATAAGAATACATCCGCCGGCAAGCTCAGCGGTCTTTTTGAATTTGTTACCGAAGAGGTTACCGATCTTCACACCGATCGCGGAAAGGATACAAGTTATAATTCCGATCGCGGAAACCGTGAGGAAGATATTGATCTCGCCGCTTGCGGCTTCGTCAAGAGCAAGTGCAACGCCGACTGCAAAAGCATCAATACTCGTTGCGATCGCCATGGGGATCATAGTCTTCGGCTTGAAGCAATCCGAGCACTCATCGTCGTCATCCTTCGAGAGTGATTCGCGGATCATATTACCGCCTATTATCGCAAGAAGGATAAAAGCAATGACCGCGCAAACCGTTTCTACTATCGAATCATCGAAGCGTCCCGAAACGAGTGTGGTTGCCGCTTTACCCGCCCAGTAGCCTATCAGAGGCATAAAAGCCTGAAAGCTTCCGAAATAAACTCCGCAGATGAGCGCGTGCTTGGGTTTCATCTGAACTACAGACAGCCCCTTACACACGGAAACGGCAAAAGCGTCCGCCGCGAGTCCGACCGAGAGGAGAAAGATCTCTAATAATTGCATAAAAAAAGCCTCCGTTTTCGCTTATGAAACCGGCGGCAAATATAATGACCCATCTGCCGCGCAGATAAGTCTTGTCAATAAAGCTGTTGCTTTACCGATCAAGCCACGGACAGTATCCGAGGATGTTGACTTGATCACATTCTTATCTGAATGTTGACTACTCCCTTACAGTGGTAAATTATATCATAACCGCCATAAAAAATCAAGTGATTTTTTCAAAGTAGCAAAGGAATCATATCGATTTTACAATTTGTTCACAAGAGTATTTTTTGCCAAAGCTATGTACAAAACGAATTTTATATGATATAATAGGTTCAGTAAATTTCAAGGAGGTTTATCGTATGGTCTTACCTGACAAAATCGAATCAGTTTGCTTCACGGGTCACAGAGATCTATCTCCGTCAGAGGAAAGGATGATAAGCTCAAGGCTTCGGCGGATCCTTAGGATTCTGATAGAAAAGCACGGGCTCACCGGTTGCTACGTGGGCGGTGCGATCGGGCTTGATACTCTTGCAGCACTTGCTGTACTTGAAATACGTAATTCATATCCCGACCTCAAGCTGAATCTTATCCTTCCTTGCGCGGGTCAGGAGAAGACCTGGAACCAACAGCAAAAGGAAGCTTATAACGAAATAAAGGAAAAAGCCGATCGAGTGCGCGTTCTGGCTCCGACGTTCTACAACGGTTGTATGCAAGCAAGAAACCGCGAGCTTCTCCGCTCCGCCGACCTCTGCATTGCTTATCTCCGATCCGGTACAAGCGGAGGCGGAAGTCTCAACACCGTTTTGCAGGCGGCTAAGCTCGGAGTACCGGTAATAAATCTTGCAGATGATGAAAGTGAGTATTTAATATGAAATTTCCAAACGATATTATCCCCGCAAAAGCTATATGGCTGAACGAACTTGATCAAAAAGACGAATACGCTGATTTTTATCCCGAAGTGCAGTTCAAGTACGGATGCAAATATATTTTGCGCATTGTCTGCGATACGGACCGCGCCGTTTATCTCGACGATGAGCTCGTTTCCTTCGGTCAGTATGCCGATTATCCCGACTCGCCGGTATACGAGGATATTCTGCTGAAAGCAAGCAAGGAAAGCAAGCTTAAAATTACCGTATGGCATTCGGGAATAGATTCCCAGACGCACGTTGCGACCGACGCCTACGTTGCATTTTGTATTTTCGAGAACGGAGAGATCGTATACTCCTCTTCCGAGGCTACTAAAGTACGTCCTACTCCCGAATACGTTCCGCACAAATGCAAGATCATTACAAGCCAGATGGGGGCGGGCTTTGCGCTTAACGGAAGATGCGATGCTATGCCTTTATCCGATTCGGTTGCAAAGGATATCACCGTCTCATCATTGAGAAAGCGTCCCATCAAGCCAATGTATCTCGGAGACGCGATCGAGGGTAAGATAATCAGATGCGGAAAATTCAAGTTTGGCGGCGAAGGTGACAGCGCGGCTATGATGAACGGAGCCGCACTTGACGTTGAGAACGGCAACGGAGTTTACTGCATATTTGATCTCGGAAAAGAATGCGTCGGTTTTCCCGAAATATCTTTTGTTTCAAAAAACGGATGTGACGTTCTGATAGGTTGGGGTGAACATATAATCGACGGTATTTGCCGCTCTGCGATTCATTCAAGACGGTTCACAACTGAAATTAACGCGCACGAAGGGAACAATCATTACTTCCCTGTTTTACGCAGATTCGGTCTTCGATATATGCAGATCTTTTTCACTTCGACCGAAGTAACCGATATTTCACTTGTTCTTCATCCGACTTTAATGCCCGTGGATATCAAGGAAAAGGAATTCACAGGAGATAAAGCCGAATTGAGGAAAAAGATCCGCTATACGGCGATCCATACCCTCAGATGCTGTATGCACGAGCATTACGAGGATTGTCCTTGGCGAGAGCAGGCTCTTTACACTCTCGATTCGCGCAATCAGATGCTTGCGGGTTACAGAGTATTTTCGGACAAGAATGCGGAATACGTTCGCGCAAATCTCGATCTGATATCAAGAGGTGTCCGCGACGACGGTATTCTTGCCCTCTGTTACCCCGCGGGACTTGATTATCCCATTCCCTTCTATACTCTCGCGTACCTTATGCAGATGGATGAATATATCGAAAACACGGGAGATATTTCGCTCGCGGTTGAAAAATATGATATTCTCGTTTCGCTGCTTGAAGTTTTCTACAAGCGCATTAAAGAAAACGGTCTTATTCCGCGATTCCCGGATTCAGAGAAATACTGGAACTTTTACGAATGGTCGCGCTACCTTTCGGGAGACAAAGCTCACCTGAAAACGCCCATTGACGAGCTGCCTTTCGAGGCAAACATCAACGCAGCACTCTCGATAGCTTCGGGGTCGATGTCGAAGATCTGCGAGGCAATTGGAAAGGAAGACGAATCGGTATTCTATTCAAAGAAGGCGACCGAAATTTCAGACGCGATCGCAAGGACTTTCTTCAATCCCGATACGAAGCTGTTTTTCGATTTTACCGATCGACCGAATCTTCCTTCGAGCGTATTGACTCAGGCGATGTGCTTGCTTTGTGGTGCTGCTGATTTTCTGCCTTGGGATAATATGCTTGAGGTTGTAGCAAATAACGGCGGTGCGATCGCAGGCGTTGAAGTTATCCCCGCAACGCTCAGCATGGCTTGCTTCAGATACGACGCGCTTCTCCGCTCCGACGCCGAAAGATTCGGTGATACGATTCTTGACGAGATCGACCGAGACGGCGAGTATATGCTCTCTCAAGGTGCGACTACATTTTGGGAGACTCTCAAGGGTGCCGCGGATTTCGGCGGTGCGGGCTCTCTCTGCCACGGTTGGAGCGCAATGGCGGCTTATTATTACGACGTTCTTCTCTAATAACAAAAGGCTAAAGCAATTACGCTTTAGCCTTTTGCCATTATGGAAGCAAATATTTTCTTAATGAATTTATATGCATAAAAAACACCAGTTCAGGTGTATCTTCTACAATACTTCTCAAGTCAGATACCTTTATCCATCCTATATTTCTCGTTTCATCAGTGACTTCCAAAGGTTCTCCGACCGCCTCACATATGAAAGTATTCAAAATAATCGAGTATGCTCCCGAAAGATTTTGAGTAATACAGTAAGGTTCAAATGATACTGTTACAACATTGCCAATAGTATTTGTTACAGCAGATGATTCTCCCCGAATTGTTGTCACCGTCAAGCCTGTTTCCTCATATACCTCGCGCCGCAAAGCTTCAAAGATATTTTCATATTCTCTTATCTTTCCTGCAGGTATTTCAATTTTTCCATTGGTATCGCCGCCGTCAGACTTCCATCTTGTTTGGATCAGAACATATTTTTCTCCGTCAATCACTCTTTCGATAATTGCACCGACACACGGTTTAGCAAAGATTTCCGATTGCATATTAATATCTTCTATGATTTCTGAGAAGCGAATCCTTGATCTCCCAGAGTTTTTCCGAGAGGTCGACGTAGTAATTATGAGGATTCTCCCAACGGAGCACTTCCTTCCACATCGAGTCAAGCTGTGCGGCGCAGAGTCTGCGCGATTCCTCGATATCGGGAACCGAATATACCTGTCTGCCGTTTTCAAAGATCCTCTGCTGGAGCGGAACTGCGGTAACGTTATCAAGGACCTTTCTCTTCCAGGTATAATGCGGATCGAAGATCTCGATGGGCTTGCTGTCGTCGATCTCCTCGTCGTGGACGCAGATAACGTCAGCCTCTGCCTTACCGTTTTCATTATTATAGAGGCGGTAGAGCTTCTTGAAATGCGGTGTTGTGATCTTCTGCGGATTTTCGCTGATCTTGATCTTCGGAGTAATCGTTCCGTCGTCCTCCTCGATTGCCACAAGCTTATACACACCGCCGAACACGGGACAGCTCTTGGCGGTGATAAGTCTTTCGCCTATTCCGAAAGCATCAACGCACGCGCCCTGTCGGATGATATCTCTGATGATATGCTCGTCAAGCGAGTTTGATACTACGATCTTACACTGCGGGAAGCCTGCATCGTCGAGCATCTTTCTTGCTCTGGTCGTCAGATAGGTAATGTCACCCGAATCAAGTCTGATTCCGCATTTTGTTATCCCCTTGGGAACGAGGACCTCGCGGAAAGCCTTTATCGCATTCGGGATACCCGATTCAAGAACGTTATAGGTGTCAACAAGAAGTGTTGCATTCTCGGGATAGATTTCGCAATAGGTCTTGAACGCGGTGTATTCATCCGGGAACATCTGAACCCAGGCGTGCGCCATAGTTCCTGTGGAAGGAACGTGATAATATTCATCCGAGATAGTGCAGGCTGTTCCCGCTACACCGCCGATATACGCGGATCTTGCACCGAGCATTGCGGCATCCGCCCCCTGTGCTCTTCGCGAGCCGAATTCTGAAATTGCTCTTCCTTCCGCTGCGCGAACCATTCTAGATGCCTTGGTAGCGATACAGGACTGATGATTGAATTGCATAAGGATAAAGGTCTCGATAAACTGTGCCTGCGGAGCCTTTGCTCTTACGGTAATGACGGGTTCGTTCGGAAAGATAACCGTTCCCTCGGGAACTGCCCAGATATCACCCTCGAATTTGAAATTGCGGAGATAATCAAGGAATTCATCGTCAAAAAGATTCTTCGAACGAAGGAATTCAATATCCCTCTCGGTGAATGAGAGGTCATTGATATAGTTTATGATCTGCTCGAGACCTGCGGCAATTGCGTATCCGCCTCCGTCGGGATTCGAGCGGTAAAACACGTCAAAATAGGTGTATTTATCGCCGTATCCGCATTTGAGATAACCGTTTGCCATGGTAAGCTCATAAAAGTCGCACAGCATTGTCAGATTTCTTTCAATTTCTCTCATGTCTATTACCTCTGTTTTTTATTTCTTGTTTATCATCTGCGGTTCTGCGTCTTCTGTCATTTCCGTATGCGACGGAAAAAGCGATGCCACCTATGGCAGTAAGGATAATGATGCCGAATATTACTCTGCGAGTATCGGCATAATCGGACGATTCCTGCTCGGGTCGCAGATAATCTCTCAGTTCCTCAAGATCCTTCATAAGCTCATTATCGGACACGGTCGAGCTGTTCACGACAACACGGTAAAGATCAAGCTTACAGCCACCACTTCCCGTAACGCGCTTGAGCATTATTTTCATTGATTCAACGCCGACCGTATTATCGATCTTGCTTACGTTCAAGGAAAGCGCGCTTCTGACGCCACCTGTCACCACCGCTCTCGATACGATCGTATCGTCACCGCAGCATAAGTATACCGCAACCTCATAAAGCGATCCGTCTTCTTCTCCGCATTTAATGTCGAAGGTCAAAGCATCACCAAGCAAAAGGGGTTCGGGTTCGTCGAACAGATATCCGATCTCAGCATGATTCACTCCCGAAGCCTCGAGATCCATATCAGCCTGCAGGCAGGTTTCTCCGCCGACGCTCTGCAAGCCGAGTGATTTGCAGTAGAGTCCGTCGAACCAACCGCCGCTTCCTCTTCCTGCCGAATAATCGAAATAGGTAATAGAGCCCGTGTAATCGGCTACGTTCGGCTCGAGCTCGCCCTCATAAAGGTTGCTGAATATTCCCGCACCTTCGGAGAAGCCTGATATGATATCAGACCAATCCTTGCACCCGAAGAGCGAACAAGCATAAGCGGTTTCTTTAATATTTTTTGAAGTGTCAATGTACTTGAAAATATGAGAAAGACTTGAAAACTTATCGGCTACGTCATTCTCGAAGCAAACTGCGTAAAAATCCGCACCTATGACAGCGAGTCTCATATAGTTATAAGCATAGCACGCGCCGAGAGAGCCCTCGGACGTATTTATATCGGGATACCAGCACCAGGCAAATCCCGGATTCACCGATGAATACGATTTCTTCAAGCGATTGAACATGTTCAGAAACACATTGATATTATCCGTGCAGAAATAGCCGTCGGCATTTGTATTCGGTGTAGGAGCAGGCTTGTCCTCGGGGACCGTGGTATCCACGGGAACTACATCGGTATCTTCACCTGTCGTTTCTTCCGATTCAGGTTCGGAGACTTCGGTAGTCTCGTGTTCATCGGTCGATTCTGTTGGTAGAGTATTCTCTTCGACGTCGGTCTCGGGGAACTCATCGTATGAAGTTTCATCCGTAGTATCATCGGGGATGATCTCGGTCGAGAACATTGAATCGGTCAGCTTATAGGGATTATGTCTGCTTTCACACATAACGGTAAACGAAAGCTCGGTATGATCCGCTATATACGCCGCCACCTCATTGAGAAAATCAAGCGCGTGCGGAGCATTGCGCTCCGAGATAATATCTCCTACGGGTACAATGAGCGAAATATCCGATTCGCCCGCGGCCTCGATTGCCGCAAGACCCACAAGGGCAAGCGATCTTGAATATACCTCCTCATAGTCCTCGGATACGAGCGAGGCATAGTTATAAAGCACGGGAAGATCCGCGCCTCTGCCGAGAACTATTCCGTTGACCTTACCGAAGTCTCCTCCGTCGTAACGGGATATCAGGAAGTATGTATAAGCATAGAGAGCATTCAGCGCTTGTGGGGAGCTTACAACAACGCATTTATTGGTTGACCAGAGATTTCCCGGAGTACAGAACGGAAGATTGTTCTCAAAGGGAGATATCAAGAATCTGAAATAGACGTCCGCACCCGCCGCCGTATAGGAAAGCACCTTCTTATCTATTTCCTTGATGACGTCTCTGTCAAAATAGAAGAGCTCGCCGTCAGCGCTGAAGATATATCCGCTCTTGTTGCCCTTATCGAGCTTATCGAGATAGACGTCTATTATCGCGCTGCCCGGATTTGCAATAACCGCCGCGGCAACGTCCTCGGTCACAACGCCCTTGAAGCCCGATCCCGACGTATCGGAGGTGCTCATATTTGCATATTGAGGATCTGATATGATCGTGACCGTGTCATCCGAATCTATTATCGCAACGGCGTAGAGCGAGAGTCTGTTAGCAATCGTATTGCAAGGAAGTGAGAATTCAAATCGGATAGTCATATCCATCGTAGCCAGAGGAGTGGCGCGTCTGACGGCATTTTCCACGTTCACCCAAGGATCGAATCTGTATACCGCGAGCTTTCCGTCTCTGTTATTGACGAGAACACTGTGCTTTATACTTCCTCGGATCATTATCTTCTCGCCCGTTTTGTCAATGACACATTCGGTTATGCTTCCGAGCGAATCGGACGCAGACACGTCGATTATCATAAGCGAGGCAAACGGGAGGATCATATTAATCATTATCGCCGCGATCAAAATGGCGGCATAATATTTAGTTTTCACGGATACCGCCTCCTTAAATCGCAGTTTTTTATTATTATATCACACTTTTTATAAATACAAAAGAGTTTTTTGAAAAAATTACGATATTTTATTGCAAATTGCTTAGAAATGTAGTAAAATATGATCATAAGCATATTTTGCTCCCGAAATACTACCATCGGAGGTTATTTATGAACAATCCAATCTACGAAAATGCGAAAAAGATCTACGGCGCATACGGCATTGACACCGACGCCGCAATAGAAAAGGCTCTCGCCGCGCCCATCTCGCTTCATTGCTGGCAGGGTGATGACGTCAAGGGCTTCGAAGGTGCCACGTCTCTTGACGGCGGCATTCAGACAACGGGAAACTATCCCGGCGCCGCAAGAAATCCTCGTGAGCTGATTGCGGACCTCGAGAAAGCTCTTTCTTTGATGCCCGGAGCAATGAGACTCAATCTCCACGCAAGCTACGCCATCTTCAACGAAAGCAACCGCGCTGACCGCGATGCTCTTCTCCCCGAGCATTTTGAGGCTTGGGCTGATTTTGCGGTAAGCCACGGACTCGGACTTGATTTCAACCCCACTTATTTTGCTCATCCCAAGGTAAAGGACGGACTTACTCTTTCAAGTCCCGATGACGAGACACGCGAATTCTGGATCCGTCACGGTATCGCTTGCCTGCGCATAGGCGAATATTTTGCAAAGCGAACCGGCAAGAAGTGTCTGATCAACTTCTGGATGCCCGACGGCCTCAAGGAGATCCCCGCGGACAGATTCTCCCCTCGCGCAAGAATGGCCGATTCGCTCGACAAGATCCTGGCTTCCGGCTACGACAAGGAGCTTGTTGACATCTCGCTCGAATCAAAGGTCTTCGGAATCGGTCTTGAGTCCTACACAGTAGGCTCGGCTGAATTCTGTCTTGAATATTCCGCAACACGCGGCCTTGTTCCGCTTATGGACAACGGTCACTATCATCCGACCGAGCAGGTTGCGGACAAGATTCCATCGATGCTTCTCTTCAACGACAAGATCGCGCTTCACGTTACAAGATGCGTTCGTTGGGACAGCGACCACGTTGTTCGCTATGACGACGAGACCCGCGAGATCATCCGCGAGGTCGTTCGTTGCGGAGGTCTCGACAGAACATATCTCGCTCTCGACTATTTTGACGCAAGCATCAATCGTATCGCGGCTTGGGTCAGCGGTACCCGAGCGGCAAGAAAGGCGATCCTCAACGCGCTTCTTACACCCGAAAAACAGCTTGCGGATTATCAGAACAGCGCGGACTACACTTCTCTCCTCGTAGTATCCGAGGAGATCAAGACCGCTCCCTTCGGTGCCGTATGGAACGAGCTTTGCGAGCGCGCGGGAATGCCTGCGGGCCTAGAATGGTATGAAAACGTAAAAGAATACGAAAGAGACGTTCTTTCACTGAGAAATTAAGCGAGGTATCAGTATGCTTTACAAGAAAAAAGATCAATTACAGCTTGACAACGCACTCTTCGCCAACCCCACGTCCGAATACCGTGGAACCCCCTTCTGGGCTTGGAACTGCAAACTCGACCGCGAGGAGCTTCTCCGCCAGATCGAGATGTTCAAGAAAATGGGACTCGGCGGCTTCCATATGCACGTCCGCTCGGGCATGGCTACCGAATATCTTTCCGATGAGTTCATGTCCCTCATCCGTGCATGCGCCGATAAGGCAAAGGAAGAGGAAATGCTTGCGTACCTCTACGACGAGGACAGATGGCCCTCGGGCTTTGCGGGCGGTCTCGTAAGCAAGGATCCGCAGTACCGAATCAATTATCTTCTTTTCACTCCCAATTCTTATGCGGAAGAGGGTGGAAAGACTCACGTTGGAGACGAGCAGGCTAAGGCTACCCGTTCGGGCAGAGGAAAGCTTATCGGCAAGTATAACATCGTTCTCAACGCAGATGGCAAGCTCGAATCCTACAAGAAGCTCGATGACGAGAGCGAGGCTGAGGGCAAGGTCTGGTACGCTTACAACGAATCTCCACACGAATCGGCAAGATACAACGGCTATACATACGTTGACACTATGAACAAGGCGGCGATCGACAGATTCATCGAGATCACTCACGAGAGATACAAGGAATGCGTTGGCGAGATGTTCGGCGACACCGTCCCCTCGATCTTCACCGACGAGCCTCAGTTCACTCACAAGAAGACGCTTCCTTTCCCCGAATCCGAGGTTGACGTTACGCTTCCCTGGACTCCCGATCTTGAGGACACCTTCAAGGCGGCTTACGGAGTTTCACTCGTAGAGCACCTTCCCGAGCTTATTTGGGAGCTTGCAGACGGCGTTTCGCAGATCAGATATTTCTATCACGACCACGCTTGCGAAAGATTCGCAAGAAGCTTCGCGGACAATATCGGCAAGTGGTGCGACGAGAACGGCATTTCCCTCACAGGTCACATGATGAAGGAGCCGACCTTGGAATCTCAGACCATGGCTGTAGGCGAGGCTATGCGTTCGCTCCGTGCGTTTGCGATCCCCGGCATTGATATGCTTGCCGACAGACGAGAGTACACCACAGCAAAGCAGGCTTCATCCGTCGCTCATCAGTACGGCCGCGAGGGCGTTATGAGTGAGCTTTACGGCGTTACGGGTTGGGACTTCGACTTCCGTGGTCATAAGCTTCAGGGTGACTGGCAGGCGGCTCTCGGCGTAACGCTCCGCGTCCCTCATCTTTCCTGGGTTTCCATGGAGGGCGAGGCTAAGCGCGACTATCCCGCAACCATCAGCTATCAGTCTCCTTGGTTCGATAAGTATTCCTACATTGAAGATCACTTTGCAAGAGTCAACACCGCGCTCGTACGCGGAAAATCGGGCATCAAGGTCGGCGTTATCCATCCCGTTGAGTCCTTCTGGCTCCATTGGGGTCCCTCCTCGCAGACGGCTCTCGAGAGGCAGAAGCTCGACAAGTGCTTTGATGACGTTACCAAGTGGCTGCTCTTCGGCTCTATCGACTTCGACTATATCAGCGAGTCGCTCTTCCCCGCGCTTTGCAAGAAGGGCTCGAATCCTCTGAACGTCGGCGAGATGAAGTACGACGCCATCGTCGTTCCAGCTTGCGAGACGATCCGTTCCTCCACGCTCAAGCTTCTCGAGAAGTTTGCGGCTGACGGAGGCAAGCTCATCTTTATGGGCAACGCTCCCAAATACGTTGACGCGCTTCCCTCCGATGCGGGCGCAGAGCTTTGCGGCAAGGCTACTCACATTGAGTTCACCCGCACAGATCTTCTCCGTGAACTTGAAGATTACAGAATCATCGACATCAAGAATTCTAACGGTTATCTTTCCGAAAATCTCGTTCATCAGATCCGCGAGGACGGCGACTCTAAGTGGCTCTTCATCGCGCAGGGCAAGGAATCTCCCAACAACGATTGCTCCTCGAAGCAGTCGATCAGGATCACAGTCCGCGGTACCTGGACCCCCACTCTTTATAACACCCTTAACGGCAATATTTCTCCCGTTGCTTGCAAGTATATTGGCGGCAACACCGTGATCGATACAGGTCTCTGGGCGCACGACAGCCTGCTTCTGAAGCTTGATCCCAATGCGAGTGCAGAAGCCCCCGCTGTTGAATCCAAGCCGAAGCAGACAATGATCCAGCAGCCGAGACAGAATATCACAAAGGCGAGATTCAAGCTCGGCGAGCCTAATGCTCTCCTTCTCGATATGGCTGAATATTCGCTTGACGGAGAAGAATTCAACGCTGAGGAAGAGATCCTCCGTGCCGACTCCGCTTGCAGAAGAAAGCTTGGCTGGGAGCCTTGGGGCGGCAGTGCAAATCAGCCCTGGTGTCTCCCCGCGATCCCGCCCGAGCACACCATCACTCTTCGCTTCAAGATCAACAGCGAGATCGCGGTCAGCGGCGCATCTCTCGCGCTTGAAATGGCCGAAGCCTCGAAGATCACCTTCAACGGCGAAGAGGTTCCCTCAGTTGTAACCGGATACTTTGTTGACAAGTCGATCAAGACCGTGGCAATGCCCACGATTCCCACGGGTACGTCTGAGCTTATCATCGTTCAGCCCTTCGGTCACAGAACCGCTACCGAATGGTGCTATCTCCTCGGCGAATTCGGTGTTCGCGTCGACGGCATGAAGAAGACGATCACGACTCTTCCCGAGTCGCTCGGATTCGGCTCGATCACCGATCAGGGACTTCCTTTCTACAGCGGCAAGCTGACTTATGAATTCGATTTTGAAAACGAGGTCGAGGGCAACGGCATCGAGATCAGAATCCATCAGTACCGCGCGGCTCTCTACGAGGTCTCTGTTGACGGCGACGAGCCCACTATCGGTGCGTTTGCTCCCTACGTTGTAAAGCGCAACAAGCTTTCTGCGGGCAAGCATACCGTTTCGGCTACGCTCTACATCAACCGCACCAACGCCTTCTCGCATCTCCATTGCTCCGACCCGACTCTTTCCTATCCGGGTCCCACGGCATGGCGCACAGACGGCGACAGATGGTGCTATGAGTACAGACTCAAGCCCGAAGGTATTCTCGTTACTCCCAGAATGGCAGTAATCGACAATCAGTAAATAAAAATTGGGGATGGCAAATGCCATCCCCTTAAATTATTAGGTTAAGTATCAGTTCTCGCGTCTCTTTGCAATAGTTGCTACTCCGATAACGGAGATAAGAGCGATAACGGCAAAGATCACAGACGAGTCACCGGTATCACCCGAAGCTGCGGGCTCAGTGGTCTCGGGAGCAGGCTCTGTTGTTTCGGGAGCGGGCTCGGTGGTCTCGGGCGCGGGAGGAGCTACGGGCTCGTTGACAAAGTTCAGTACGATACCGTTAATATTAGCGGAGGTTGCTCCGGTTACGGTGTCCTCGATTGCCTTTACTGCTGCTGCAACTACAGCTGCATCAGCTTCAACAACACAGTTGGTTGCGGTGTTGGCAGCATTCATCCAACCCTTGAAGGTCTTGGTGGTTGTGGTGCAATCCTTCATATGAGTAGAAGCGTCTGCATTGTTCATAACGCCTGCGATACCGCCGGGATTGTGACCCGTCTTGTTCTCGTCGAAGGTAGCGATATTACCGCTGTTGCAGCTGTTGGCAACTACGACGCCTGCCTTATTGGTGTAGCCGAGAACTCCGCCTGCGTAAGGGAGCGAGGAAGCGGAAGTGGACTTCGAGGTAACGTCTGCGGTGTTTGCGCAGTTGGCGATGGTTGTGTTAGCTGATGCGGAGCATCCGACAACGCCGCCGGTGTAATTTGCGTGTGCACCGTCGGAAAGCACGGTACCGTTATTGATGCAGTTTTCGATCTTAAGCGCGATCTTGGAGTTTGCGGTTGCGCCGACGACACCGCCGCAGTAAACGTCCTTAGCCGCGGTGCTCTTTGCGGAGATATTACCGTAGTTTACGCAGTTGATAACGTCGCAGTCGGGAGCATATGCGGTAACGCCCGCTATGGTAAGCTTGGAGCCGTCTACGGTTGCGGAAATGTCACCGTTGTTTACACAGTTGATAACGTTAACGTATCCGGTTCTTGCGAGTACGGCACCGATAATGATATCGCCGGTGATGCCCTTGCCGGTTGTGTCAATGGTCATATCAACGTCAACCTTGCAGTTAGCAAGAACGATCTTGTTGGGGTTGCTGTTGCTCTGCTGGCACCAGCCGAGGAGTGCGCCGGAATAGATATCGCCAACGCGGGAGCCGCCGTCCATCTTACCCTCGAGGGTGATATTGATGAGACCGGGGGTGAAGTCAGCAGTGGTGGTCATATAAGCGAAGAGGCCGCCGAATCTGTAGCTGAAGGTCTGATAGAAGTTTACGATCTTGTAGCCGTTACCGTCATAAAGACCGATGAAGGGCTTTGCGGCTCTCTCGCCGATGGGAGTCCATTCCTTGTTGCCAAGGTCAATGTCGGCGGTCTGCTTGAAGTACTTGCCTTCAAACTTGTTGCCCTCGTTTACCTGAACCTGGATGTACTTGAGGTCCTCTGCGGATTCTACGAGATAGGGATTGTCTGCGGTTCCTTCGCCCTTAAGCGACGCGGAAGCGGAAGTGCCGTCCCAAGCGGCTGCGCTTGTTCCGATAACAAGCAAGGAAAGCATCATTGTTAAAACGAGAAGAGTTGCGATGATTTTTTTCATATCAATTGGTCCTTTCTTGTTTTGGTGTCATTATTTAATGCACGAAACCATTATATCATAATAATAAGAATTTGTCAATAAGCCATAAACAATCTACTATAAAATATTACGGAAGTTTTAATTCAAAAACCGATAGGTCTAAACACCTATCGGTTTTTTTCACAAATTCAATCGTTTTTCAATATCCTCTATCAATTCTCCATTGTAACAAAAATGTTGTGCTACATAGCCGGGACCATTTGATAAATAGCATTTTCCGCTTATCAGTTTTGCAAACGGAGTCATAAACATTATCTCACCGTTGTACTCGATTTTTCTGTCATCAATTACTGTACAAATGATGGTTGGATCATCAGCACATACTAACTTTGCACCTGATGGAATCTGCCAGGTTCGAAAAGTCCATATCGGATGCTTACTTGATTTTAAATATTCAATCTCTTCTGCAACTTCGGCAGCGATACTTTCTTCACGCAAGTCATCTTCGTTAACAATCCACTTTTTCAACTTATCTGAACAATCATTTATATCAGCAATAGATTCAAAAATTGAATAAGCATCTTCAGCTGACATAGCATAAAACTCACGAACCCGTTTTTGACCATTATATTCATCAACAGAACGCAGTTTGGGATTCAACTTATCAATTATTGAATGTATTTTCTTATCCATTAGACGGGAATTAACCTCGTAAGTTGCATAAATTCTAAATGCAAAAGGGGTACATTCGCTGCTGTTTAATTGTTTTACTCTCTCTTCCACATCATCTGCATAACCGATTTTTACATAATCGGGAAACGATGGATTTTTCAGAATATAAATATAACCTTTTGACATAATAAACCTCAATAATAAATGGCAATAATTATAAATGTTTAATATAATGTAATTATAACATATTTTATTAAGAAAAGCAAGTGGTTGGGGATGAAAACTACGCAACCGGAATCTGAACCACCGATTCGCGCATAATTCGTGCAATAATTTAATTTGCGGCAGCGCGAATCTTTTGCTTTCGCTAGCGAAAGCAAGTGGTTAGATTCTTTGGCAACAGCATAAAGAAAACGCACCGCGAAGCGGTGCGTTTTCTTTATGGTGGAGACAACTGGAATCGAACCAGTGACCCCTTGCATGTCAAGCAAGTACTCTAACCAGCTGAGCTATGCCTCCACGCGACTGATATATTATATCACATTCAAATCAAAAAAGCAACCCCTTTTTTGAAATTTATAAAATATTTTTTCTAAAAGTTGAGCGATACCGTAATCAGCATCGCTCAAGTCTTATTCAATTAATCAAAGCCCGTACTTTTTTCTGATAATTTCGGCGAGGGCTTGTGCGGTGCCTTCGATTCCGAGGACGGAGCTATCCATCATTATATGATAGTTCTCGGGGGAGCCCCATTTTTTGCCCGTGTAATAGTTATAGTAATTTATACGGCGTTTGTCGGTCTTCTGCGACAGCTCCTTCGCCTGCTTTTCGTCGATACCCTCGTGACGCTCTATGATGCGATCGATCTTGAAATCGCGGGGCGCGTAGATAAAGATGCTGATCCTGTTCTCTTCCTGACGGAGAACGTGGTCGGCGCATCTTCCGACTATAACGCAGGAGCCCTCATCTGCGATCTCGCGGATGATCTCTGACTGAGTCATGAAAAGCTTATCGCTTATCGGGATATTCATATTATGAGCCGCGCTGTTGAAATAGGACGAGCCCATAGCAAGGGTATAAAGCAGGCTGCTCGTTGCCTTTTCATCAACGTGGTTGAGCACGTCAGAGGACATTCCCGACTTCTGCGCAGCCATTGTAATGAGTTCTTTATCGTATGCCTTTACTCCGAGAAGCTCGCCGAGGCGCAATCCGATCTCGCGTCCTCCGCTTCCGTACTGTCTTGCAACGGTTATTACGAATTTCTTGGTGCCTTCCATATTATCAGCCTCCCTTTTACTCTTTCTGTATTTATTATATCATTTTTCTCGGCATTTGTAAAGAGTATTTTAACAATTTTATTATCATTGGCAAGCCGCATCGCGAATATTCTTTATCGTACAGGAGGATTTTGCCGTGACAATTCAGAATAATCAAAGCCGAGCAAGGACTTTTATTTACAATTCTCTTCTCTTGACACTTTCCGCAGTTCTTATGCGTGCGGTCGGTGTTGCTTACAATGTATACATTTCCAACCGAGTCGGGGCAGAGGTCATGGGGCTTTACTCGCTCGTTACAAACGTATGGGGCTTTGCGCTGACGCTTGCGACCTCGGGGATAAATCTTGCAGCGACAAGATGCGTTGCCGAGGCGGTTGATAACAAATCAGAAATCCGGGCGGCTATGCGGAAATGTATAATTTATTCGCTTTCATTCGGTTTAGGAGCGGCGTTTTTACTCTTTGTGCTCGCGAAGCCGATATCTCTGCTGTGGCTTTCGGACGAGAGAGCGATCGCGCCTTTGCGGATCATGTCGGTTTCCTTGCCCGTGATTTCGATATCGTCGGCTCTTTCGGGATACTTTTCCGCGGTTCGGAGAGTCTGGAAAAGCGCGGCGGTTCAGGTCACGGAGCAGGCTATCAAAATTTTCAGTGTTGCGGCACTATTGACTCCCTTGATGCCCTTGGGAATCGAATTTGCCTGCATTGCGATAGTTCTCGGCGGGGCTGTTGCGGAGATCTTGTCCTTTCTTCTTTATGCGTTATTTTACTCATTGGAAAAGAGGAAGCTCAAAGGAATCGAGATCAGCCGCACCGATTCGCGGAAGCTGAACAAAAAGATATTTTCGATCGCGCTTCCCGTGGCTTTCAGCACGTATATACGCTCGGGGCTTACTACGGTCGAGCACGTTCTGATCCCTCTCGGGCTTCGTGAATCGGGGCTTGATGCGGCGGAGGCTCTCGAAAGCTACGGTGTTCTTTCGGGGATGGTGCTTCCCGTCGTTCTATTCCCTTATGCTTTGATCCATTCCTTCACGGGTCTTCTCGTTCCCGAGGTCTCAGGCGGAATTGCGGCGGGTGAAAAACGGCATATCGAATACATTGCCTCGCGCGTGTGGCGGTTGACGATTCTTTTCGGGCTTTGCGGCGCGGGTGTTCTGGCGGTTTGCTCCCGAGAGTTCGGTTACGTTTTATATTCAAATGCCGATGCTGGAAAATACATACTGATGCTTGCTCCGTTGATGCCCTTAATGTACCTTGATACGGTGACGGATTCGCTTCTTAAAGGTATGGGAGAGCAGGTCTACACGATGAACGTAAACATTGCCGACGCGGCTGTTTCGGTCATTCTTGTACGATTGCTCGTTCCGAGATTTGGGATCACGGGTTATATTGCCGTTCTGTATATTGCAGAGCTTGTGAACTTTTCGTTTTCCGCGGCGAGGCTGATCGGAAGATGCAAATTCGGATTCAAGACTTGGCGGTGGTTTATGCTTCCGCTTTTGCTTCTGATCCTTACCTCACAGATATGCAAGCCTTTGTTTTCGATTTTGCCGCAGATAGAAATTGATTGGTTGATGCTGACGATTCACGGATTGATCATCATTGCGGTTTTCCTTATCTTGCTGACGCTTTTCGGTGTTTGTGACAGGGAGCTCAGAGAATGGCTTTCCGGATCTATCGGAATAAAAAAAGCAACCCGACCTTGACGGTCGGGTTGGCGAATGATCATTCGGATTTCTTTCTGTAGGGCGAGAGGACGCCGTTATCCATAACGAGTATTCTGTCTGCGCGCTCGGCGATCTTCATATCGTGGGTTACGATAAGGAGCGTTTGCCCGAGCTCTTCCTTGGTTTTGATAAGGAGCTCGAGTACCTCGTCGGCGTTTGAGCGGTCGAGGTTGCCCGTGGGCTCATCGGCAAAGACGACCTGCGGACGGTTGATAAGTGCACGCGCGATCGATACTCTCTGTTGCTGACCGCCCGAAAGCTCGCTCGGCAGATGATGGAGTCTGTCGTGGATATTCAGCGTTGCGACTAGCTTTTTGAAGTGCTCCTCGTAGCTGTGGTCGGGCTTATTGCACATCAGAGTCGGGATTAGGATATTTTCCATTGCCGTGAACTGCGGGATGAGATTATGATTTTGGAAAACCATTCCCATGTAATTTCCGCGGAAAACTCCGAGCTCATCGGAGGACATTGCCGTGATCTCATTTCCTCGGATGAATATTCTTCCCGAATTGGGTCTGTCGAGTCCGGCGCATATATGCAGGAAGGTACTCTTACCCGAGCCCGATGAGCCGATTATCGCTACCATTTCGCCGTCGTAGATCTCGACGTTTGCGCGGTTGACGGCGGTTACCGTCGTATCGTACTGCTTATACTGCTTTATTACGTTTTCAGCCTTAAGTATAATTTTTCTATCTTCCATAATTAAATCCTCCGTTATTCTCCGAGGTGGCGTTTTGCTGTGCGGTCGCGTTCCTTCTTCCATTCTGCAAAGGGGAGATAAGTTGACGATATCGCGCTTACTGCCGAGATCAGGATGCAGACAAGTAGCCCAACGAACGAAAATTCATAGCTGTATCTGAAATCCGCGCCCATTCCGAGGGACGTAAGGAATTCGTTTACAAAAGTAAAGATCAGCTCGGTGATGCCCCAGCCCAGCAATGCGGTTGCAAATGCCGCGGGAATCGTAAGCGAACATCCAGAGAAGAGATACAGCTTACCGATCTCCTTATCGGTCGCGCCGAATGCCGAGAGCATATTGTTTTCGACCTTTCGCTTCGAGCCGAACATCGACTGCGAGAAGAACCAAACGGGCGGCACTATGAGCAGAACCATAAATGCGCAAGCAAGGACGACGGGAGTCAAAGTGCTCTTCTCCGCCGAATTAGTTTGCAGGGCACTGCGGTTGTTAATGATCGAAACGTTATCAAAAGTCGATAGTCCCGAGCGAATCTGCTCGAATACGGAATCTACCTCTTCGTAGCTCAAACCATTTTCAAGGTAAATATCGGCTTTGCCGGCGTTGACGGTCTTGCCGACAATTCTTGCGAAAAGACTCTCCGACATTCCGATCATATATCTGTCGTCGGTATCGCCCGAGTCGACTATTGCGGCGATCTCAAGCTCGACGTGGTCGTATTTTCCGTTATTGATAAGCTGATTGAGAATGTATTTGTTATCGGGGACGTCATAACTGATCGGCGTTTCGGCACCGAGGAAGATTCCGACGGAGACCTTGTCTCCGACCTTGAAATTCAATGCTTCCGAGTTATTGATATACTCGGAAACCGCTATACAGTTTTCCTCGTTCATAACTCTCGAAAGGTCGCCCTCGATCTTCCATCCGCCCTCGCGGGTTATCTGTGAATAGAGAGTTTCATCAATAAGACTATATTTGTAATTATTGTCGGCGTAGCCACCGCTGTCGGTTTTAACAGTCTTCGAGGAAATGCCCGCGTGCTGACGTCGGTTGAGAAGGACGTATGAGTTGATCGCGGTCGCATCGAGTGAGCGTTCCCAGGAAACGTATCTGACACCGTCGATCTCGGCAAATTCCTCGATAAGCATCGTATCAACGCCGTCCTCGGAATATGATTTCAAGGTGAATTCGGGAGCATCGGTGTTTTCCGAAGCGGTGACCATACTGTTGATAAACGCACCGCAGAGGAATATCGACGAAAAGATTATTGCAGAAGCAAGGAGAGTCGCGTAATACCTTCTGAATCTCCAGAAGCCGAAGAGCTCATAGTGCATCGGGAAGGTCTTGCGGAAGATCCTGAAGGAGGTTCGCGGCGAGGAGACGTAGTTCGAGTTATCTCCCGCAACAATCAGAGATGTAGGAGTTCTTGTAGCAAGGAATTTTACCGACGGAAATACCGCTAGCAGGATGACGAGGAAGAGCCATACAAGCGCGATGAGTACTGAAGGCACGCCAAATCCTATAGAGCCGCCGACGGTGAGCGACATAATGATCCTTGCTATTAATGCTATAGCAAGTGCGGGGATAAAGGTCAGAAGCGCGATTGAAAAAAGCTCCCAGGCGGCTGTATGGAAGAGCTTTTCAAAATCCGCGCCGAAGGACATATATACTCCGTAACGGAATTTATAGTGGTTGATACGGATGTTATAGAGTATCAGCAGAATCACCGACGAGAGGAGTCCGAGGACGATTATTATCGGTACGAAGAGGGCGCGTATTCTCGAGCATTCGGCGAGATACGTCACTCTCGGGCTGTACTCGACCTTAGTGTTCTCGCCGACTGTCGGATACATTATCAGGAAGAGTCTCGATTGCGATTCCTCGTCCGAATTCATAAGGATCTTGAGCTCGTAGCAGGTTCTGCCGCTTCCGTTTACGTATTTGGAATACTCATAAGAGTCATAAAGTCTGTCCTCGACCTCAAAGGTATCGGTTATCATAAAGGTACTATTGTAGTAAGCCGACCAGTCGTCCGTCGACATTCCGTCGATCTTAAGATGATAATCAGCGGCGGCATATGCTTCTTTCTTGACGGTTGCGACCCTTGCCTCCATTGCAAGCATCGGGAACCAGAACATAAGCTGGACAAGCAGCATAGCAAAGAAGAATACGGCAAATTCGCGGAAGCCTCCGGTTACGCTTCTTATTCCGTGCTTAAGATTGGCGGGCGAGAAAAAACGCACGACAAAACCCACCGCATCCCTTATCGCTTGACGCGGCGTATATCTGACGAGCACGTGATCGACGTATTTGTCTTTTCTGTGTGCCATTAAAGCCTCCTTGATCAGTATAATCTCAGCGAGGCGACGACCTTACCGAGAATCGCAACACTCTCAGCGATGATAGGCTCCATTGTCTTGTTTTCGGGTTGGAGGCGGTAATGTCCGTCTTCCTTATAGAAGGTTTTGACTGTTGCCTCGTCTCCTATAAGCGCAACGACGATCTCTCCGTTTTCGGCATAAGTACGTTTATCAACGATCACGACGTCACCATCGAGTATTCCCGCCTCGATCATACTCTCGCCCTTGACATTGAGGGCAAAGAGGTTTTCTGCTCTGCATCCTACCGACGATGCGCAGAAGTTGATATAGCCCTCGAAATCCTCCTCTGCGAGAATGGGCTTGCCCGCGGTAACTCGTCCGACAAGGGGCACATGATTGGATGCCGCAACTCCGTCCATATGGATCGCGCGGCTCTTTCCGCCCTCACGGCTTATGAGTCCCATATCCGACAGTCGGGTCAGATACATATGTACCGTCGACGTGCTCTTGAAGCCGAGAGCATCGCGGATATCACGGACGCTCGGAGCGAATCCGCGCTCGCCCAGCGAGGTTTTAATATACTCATATACCGAGCGTTCTCTTGGTGTTAGCTCTTTCATCTTTGTTTTTCTCCGTATATCAGATTCCATTTTTTGGTTATTATCGGAATGATAATTTTCCTTAATTATATTATATCAAATTTTTACACAAATTGCAAACATTTGTTCGCATTTTTTACTATACAAAGTGTATAAAATTTTCGTTCACACTTTGGGCAACATGTTAAAAAAATGTAACATTTAAAACTGTCTATTGCTTTTTTACTCGGAATATTGTAAAATAGTGTACAGGTATGTATTACCTAAAGTTATTTTTGAAAATCTATTCAAGGAGAATAAAAAAGAATGACCAACAACAAGTATGTCCTTAACTGGATCGACGAGATGGCAGCCATGACCAAGCCCGACAAGATCGTATGGATCGACGGCACCGAGGAACAGGCTGAGGCTCTCAGAGCAGAGGCTTGCTCCACCGGCGAGATGATCAAGCTGAATCAGGAGCTCCTCCCCAACTGCTACCTGCACCGCACCGCTGTAAACGACGTTGCACGTGTAGAGGGCAGAACCTATATCTGCACCGAGAAGAAAGAGGATGCAGGTAACATCAACAACTGGATGGCTCCCGCCGAGATGAAGGAAAAGCTCTTCAAGCTCTACCGCGGCTCCATGAAGGGACGTACCATGTACGTTATTCCCTACTCCATGGGCGTTGTAGGCTCCGACTTTGCTAAGTACGGCATCGAGCTCACCGACTCTATCTACGTCGTTCTCAACATGCTCATCATGACCCGCGTAGGCGTAAACGTCCTTGAGGCTCTCGGCGACAGCTCCGACTATATCAAGGGTCTCCACGCTCGCGCTGACATTGACGAGGAGAACCGTTACATCACTCACTTCCCCGAGACCAACGAGATCATGTCCGTCAACTCCGGTTACGGCGGAAACGTACTTCTCGGTAAGAAGTGCTTCGCTCTCCGTATTGCATCCTACCTCGGACGCAAGGAAGGCTGGATGGCTGAGCACATGCTCATCCTCGGCGTTGAGTATCCTAACGGCGACATCAAGTACATCACTGCTGCATTCCCCTCCGCATGCGGTAAGACCAACCTCGCAATGCTCATTCCTCCCGCAATCTATCGCGAGAAGGGCTACAAGGTTTGGTGCGTAGGCGACGATATCGCTTGGCTCCGCGTTAACAAGGAAGACGGCAAGCTTTATGCTGTTAACCCCGAGAATGGCTTCTTCGGCGTTGCTCCCGGTACCAACGAGAAGTCCAACCCCAACGCTCTTCACACCTGTATGCGTGACACCATCTTCACCAACGTTGTTCACAACACCGAGAACAACACCGTTTGGTGGGAAGGTCTCGATAACAATCCTCCCACACCCGGCAACGCTATCGACTGGCAGGGCAGACCTTGGGACTGCACCAAGTTCGATAAGAAGGATAAGTCCACATGCGGTGCTCATCCCAACAGCCGTTTCACCGCTCTCGCAAAGAACTGCCCTTGCATTTCTTCCGAGTTCAACTCCCTCAAGGGTGTTCCCGTATCCGCTATCGTATTCGGCGGACGCCGCGCAAAGACCGCTCCCCTTGTTTACCAGTCCTTCGGTTGGAAGCACGGTTCCTTCGTTGGTTCCATCATGGCTTCCGAGACCACTGCAGCAGCTGCAGGTGCAGTCGGCGTAGTTCGCCGCGACCCGATGGCTATGCGTCCCTTCGTTGGCTACAACATGGGCGACTACTGGAAGCACTGGGTTGAGATGGGCAAGGTTATTCCCAACGCTCCCAAGATCTTCCACGTTAACTGGTTCCGCACCGATGACGAAGGCCACTTCATTTGGCCCGGCTTCGGTGACAACCTCCGCGTTCTTGACTGGATCCTCGCTCGTTGCGAAGATAAGGTTGACGCTGTTGAGACCGCTATCGGTTACGTTCCGAAGGCTGAGGACATCAACATCGAGGGTCTTGAGGATATCACTCTTGATACCATCAAGGAGCTTCTCACCGTTGATAAGGCATCCTGGCTTGAGGACGTTCAGAACATCAAGGAATTCTACGCTCTCGTCGGCGACCGCGTTCCCGCAGAGATGTACGAGGAGCTTGCTGCTCTCGAGGCAAGACTTAACGCTTAAGTTTTTAACTTATAATAATAACCCCGACCGAATCGGTCGGGGTTATTTGTTACTTTGTTATTTCTTCAACTTTGATAAGATTTGTATTTCCGGATTTACCGGTGATGTCGCCACCTGTGACGACTATCTTATCGCCTTTTACGAGTGAAAAGACCTCTGCTGCGGTGTTTTTCGCGATATAGAACAGAACGTCGATCGAAGAATATTTATCGCAGATGACGGGTGTTACGCCCCAGGAAAGCGCGAGCTTGCGCCAAGTGATATCGTTTGTTGTAAGACCGATTATCGGTACGGGTGCGCGGAATCTCGAGACAAGTCTTGCCGTCATACCCGAAAGCGAGCAGGCAACGATCGCCTTGGCATCGATATCGATCGCCATTGCGCAGGTTGCATGCGAAATGGCGTCGACCGAGTTTTTGATCTTGAACTCGGAGGTATAGAATTTGGAAGCGTAGTCGATATCACTCTCCGCAGTCTCGGCAATCTTTGCCATGGTCTGAACGGTAAGTACGGGGTATTTGCCTACTGCGGTCTCGCCCGAGAGCATGATCGCGCTTGTTCCGTCATATACGGCGTTTGCAACATCGGAGATCTCTGCTCTTGTGGGACGGGGATTGTGTATCATCGACTCGAGCATCTCTGTTGCTGTAATTACGCGCTTGCCGAGGAGTCGGCACTTTGTTATCAGATGCTTTTGGATTGCGGGGAGCTTCTCGAATGCTACCTCGACACCCATATCTCCGCGCGCGACCATTATACCGTCGCAATGCTCGCAGATCTCCTCTATGCTATCATAGCCGGACTGATTCTCTATCTTTGCGATAAGGTCGAGATATCCGCCGCCGATCTCATCGAGGTAGCTTCTGACGTCGATCATATCCTGCTTGCAGGATACGAAGGAACAGGCTACGTAGTCAACACCGTGCTGTACGCCGAAGAGCAGGTCCGCTTTATCCTGATCGGAGAGGTATTCCTGCTTAAGGTGCTTACCCGGGAAGCTCATGCTCTTTCTGTCCGAGAGCTCGCCTCCGCAGATTACGGTGCAGTTGATATCGTTACCGATGATGCTGTCTATTTCAAAGATAAGCAGACCGTTATTGAGCAGGATTCGATCGCCCGTGTCAAGCTCTTCCGGAAGTCCCGGATAGGTTACCGCTACTCTGCTCTGATCTCCGATCACGTCTTCTGTCGTGAAGGTGAATTTGTCGCCGTCGCGGAGGACGATCTTTCCGTTCTCAAAGGTTTTGATGCGGAATTCGGGCCCCTTGGTATCGAGCATTATTGCGATCGGGAGATTGAGCTCGGCACGCACCTTCTTGATGGCGTTGATCCTTCTCGTGTGCTCCTCATAAGTACCGTGCGAGAAATTGAGTCTTGCAACGTTCATACCCGCGAGGCAAAGACCGCGGAGGACCTCCTCACTCTCGCTGGCGGGACCGATCGAACAAACAATTTTTGTTTTTCTCATATTCTCACCGCCTTAGTCCACGTTCGTCTTCTTGATCTCATTGAGCTCCTTGATGAAGGTCTCAATATCCTTGAACTCTCTGTAAACGCTCGCAAAGCGGACGTATGCAACGTCGTCAACTTCCTTGAGCTTACGCATTACCATCTCGCCGAGGTCGCCCGAGGTCACCTCCTGACGAAGCGAATTATGGAGCTCAGCCTCGATCTCGGACGCGATCGTTTCCGCGTTTACGGGGCGTTTTTCGCAAGCCTTCATAAGGCCTGTGAGGAGCTTCTGGCGGTCGAAGAGTTGCTTCGAGCCGTTTTTCTTAATAACTATAGTCTGAACCGATTCGACAACCTCGAAGGTCGTAAATCTCTTCTGGCACGCCATACATTCACGGCGGCGGCGGATATTGTTGCTTTCAATATTCTGGCGGGAATCTATTACCTTACTTTCAAGACAACCGCAATGTGGGCATTTCATATTCAATCACCTATCCTTTCAAAGATATGCAATATTATAACAGTATATATGATACCATATTTTTTGCGATTTGTAAAGAGATTACAGCAATTTTCCCTATTAATTTCGACACCTTATCTGCTCTCCGCGGCAAAATCCTCGGCGATATCCACGAGAGTGCAAGGCGTTACCGCACCTCTGACGATCCTTCCGTATATTCCGTAAGCCTTGCGTCTGTCCGAGCCAAAGCGGTAGGTACTGCTCTCGCCCATACCCGTTACGCTGATCTTATACGTGCGCTCCCTCGCGCTGCGGACGTGGAACAGACGATATATCATCCTCGCTCCCGAGATATTCACCGTATCCTCCCTGATCATTATCCCTCTTTCTGCAGATCCCATTATCATATGCTTCATAGTTGACCTCCTTGCCTTGCGGTGTAGTTTTAGAATAATTATACCACATAAGGTTCACCGAGATTTTTGATGAAAATACATCAAAAAATTATGCAATATCAACAAAATAATTGGAGATTCAAGATAATCCGGAATATCCGAGCGACATTTGATATGACATTTTTTCAACAAATCAAGAGCAAATAAGCTCTCCTAAATTACAGAAACGCCGTAAAATGTTGGAATTTGATGAAAAATGTTTTTCGCGTGAATATTTGATACCAATATATTCCGCTTGAATGCGGCTTTTTATTATGGTATAATGTTATTAAACGATGATTTATCGGAAATCAAAATGTATAATCAAAAAATATTCATAATAGGAGGAGCATGAAAAGATTTATCAAGGCTGTATCCGAGATCGGAAGGATACCTATGGTGTTTTTCAAGGCGGGATGTTCGATTGTAATATCCGCGCTGACGGGAGTATTGTTTCTTTGCTACAAAGACGTCAAAGCGGGCGGCGTTGGTGTTGAGCTTTATTACGCGCCGATGCTTGATTACATACTCACGACCTTTATTATTTTCTGGGTAGGCACGTTACTTCTTGATCTCGTTGACAAAGAAATAAAAAACAACAGCCTCGGTTGAGGCTGTTGTTTTTTATTCGGAATATTCGTGAAAGATCTCGATTATTCTCTCTGCCGCCTCGTCGGGGGCGAGCTTATCCGCGGCGTATGCCTTCAGGAGAAGCGAATTCGGGATATATTCGTCGTATTTATCGAAGACGGGATTTTCGCTCGGCTTGATAAGTGACATCGGATCAATTCCCTTTTTTGCGACCTCGGCTGCGAGTCCGCGTGCAAGGGCGTAGTCATTTCCCTGCTCCATTTTGAAGGTGATATATGCGCCCGCTTCATGTTCGATGCCGCTGATGCGATATTCGATTGCGTGTGCGGCGATAAATTTCCGGAAGGTTCTGAATGATCGTGTACCGAGCCACGGGAAGATGCACCACGAATATCCGCCGAGGTGGACGATCGAATGATCAAGCATACCAGTATTTCTTGCGAGATGGCGCGCGACCTCAAGACGGTGCGCAGCGTTGGGTTTGAGATAAGGATAGACTGTATCCTCTTCGAGCACGCGGCGCATTCTCTGCAGTATCTTTGTGTGGATCTCTCCGTAATCACCCGGCCAGGAGACTTCCATCTTGCCCTCAACGGGCTTGACGTAGATCAGCTTACGCGCAACGTCAAGCTCCTCGACCTCCCATACTCTGCCCGCAAGCGCAAAGCGGTCTCCGACCGGGGGAGGGGTGGTTATCGTACCAATCTCCTCGGATTCGTGGCGGACGGTATAGTCCTCGCTGTCCTTGAATACGGCATAGAACTTAAAGCTTGAGATGAGTCTCTCGCCCGCAAGTCCGACGATCAACCCCTTTTCCTCCGTCATCTCGATATAATCGTTTTCGATCATCGAGATCATAAGAGTCTTATAATCCTCCTTAGATATCCCCGAAAGCGGAGGCAAGGATAGTATGCGCTCGGCAAGAGCTCTCGGAGTCAGCTCGCCACTTGAGGCAAGGACGCTGAGAGTCTGATGAAACGCTAGGCTGAACGGGAGATTCTTGATTCTCGGAGGCTCGATAAAGCGTTCCTCGATATAAAGCTGAATAATTGCGATAGCGCGGAGCAATTCCCAAGGGAAAAGCTGAGGCAGAGGCGTGTTCGGAAGCGGATTTTCCTCACGAAAAACAAGCATCATTTCGGGAGGCTGTCCTCGTCTGCCCGAGCGTCCGAGCCTCTGAAGCAGGCTTGAAACAGAGTTCGGAGATGAATTCTGGACTACTCTTTCGAGTCTGCCGATATCTATTCCGAGCTCCATCGTCACCGTAGCGCAGGTGACGGCGTGGATATCCTCGTCCTTCATCTTCTGCTCGGCTTCCTCGCGGATGGATGCGGAAAGATTTCCGTGATGAATAAGGAAGATATCCTTGTCCCCTCGATTCTTGGCGATCTGACGGAGGGTTGCCGTTACGTATTCGGTCTCTTCGCGCGAATTTGAGAAAACAAGGGATTTTTTGTCACGGACGCAGTCGTAGATATATTCGTATCCCGCGTCGATCTGCGCACGCTTGGGCGATCCCGGCTCTTCTCTATCCTTCTTTGCGCTGTCCGACTGGAGATGATCGTCGTTCTGGATATAGAAATGCTCCATTCCGACGCGCCAACGCAGCTTTTCGGGCGTGGGCTCGGGGACGTCGGTATCTCTGCCGCTTCCCGCACCGAGCCACGCGGCTGCGAGTGCGGTATCTCCGACTGTTGCGGAAAGTCCGACTCTTCGCGGATGGTGTCCGATGAGTCTGCCGAGTCGAGAGAGCTGACAGATTATCTGATTTCCTCTGTCCGAGCCCGTAAGGGTATGGATCTCGTCGATTATTACGAATTCGAGTCCCGAAAAGAGGCGGATGAGGTCGTTCGAGCGGTTCATAAGCATAGATTCGAGCGACTCCGGTGTGATCTGCAGAATTCCGCGCGGCTTTTCGAGAAGCTTCTTTTTATGCGATTGCGCGACGTCGCCGTGCCAATGTGTCACGGGTATTCCAGAGATATCGAGCAGTTCCTCGATACGTCCGAACTGATCGTTGATAAGGCTTTTAAGCGGTGCAATATAGAGCACGGCTACGCTTTCGGGTAGGTTGCCCTCAAGCATCGTCAGAATCGGGAAGAAAGCAGCTTCAGTCTTTCCCGATGCCGTGGACGAAGTCAGAAGCAGATTATTCTGCGTATTGAAAAGAGATTCCGCGGCAAGGAGCTGGATCTCGCGGAGAGAATCCCAGGAATGCTGGTATATATACTCGCGGATATAATCGGGAAAGCGTTCAAAAACGCTGTCGTTTCTGTCCATAGTGCCCCCTTAAAAATCAATATCCGCGGGATCGAATTTGGATCGAGGCGGTTCAGTTGCCTTGGGTTCGGGAGCTTCGTCCGCGTCGGTTTTAAGCGTGACAGCAGAGCCGACGACGGTATTGAAATCCACGTTCGGGTTCTGCATAAGGATATTGAGCAGGGTCATATAGTCGCGTAGCATTTCGCGGGGTGTGATCATCATATTCGCGCCCGCGCGGTCGAGGCAGATCTGTACGAATTTTACCTGCTCATCGCGAGTAATACGAGGCTCCCACGAAAAATTCTGACCGTGAAGTGAGGTCATACGCACGACGAGGGCGAGAAGCTCGTCATCTGAAAGTCTCGTCAGTCTGATAACGGGACCGACGAAATTTTTATGCTGTTCGGATGCAAAACGGCTGTCGCAGAGACGGCTTCGGAGTGCTTCATAGCTGAAGAGTCCGCGGCGCGAATCCTCGAGGAACTGAGGCGTGCCTCCGAGAACGAGTCCGAGATAAGGTGCTCTTCCCTGCAAGGTATCATTGAACATCGAAAGGATCTTTTCGTAGTTATTTTCGCGCGAAACACGGTGCGGGATCTTATAGAGATTGACGCATTCGTCAATGAAGACAAGCAATCCGCGGTAGCCCATTGAGCGCGAGAGAGCCGCCCAGAGCTTGAGGAAATCATACCAGTTGTTGTCTCCGATGATCGCGGAGACGTCAAAGCCGAGCTCGCGGCGGGCTTCGGTCTTGGTTGAAAATTCACCGCGGAGCCAACGCAGACACGCTGCGGCACGGATATCGTCACCGCGCTGTGTTGCTCTGTAATATTCTCCGATGACGCGAGAAAAATCAAATCCTCCGACGAGGAATTCGATCTCGCGAAGGCTCTCGAAGAGTTTAGCGTCGAGCTTGGCGGAAAATGCGGGAGAATCGGGAGTTATCCCCTCCGAGATAAGCTCGCCCTGGAGTGAGAAGACCCATTTGGCAATGATCTTCGGCATTGCACCTCCGTCGGGAGCTGCCTTCGAGGCAAGGTTTTTCATTAGCTCGCGGTAGGTTGCAACACCCGCGCCGCCGCTTCCGTAAAGTCTGCGTTCGGGAGAAAGATCGCAATCCGCCGTAAGAAAGTCGCGTTCAAGAGCGTAGCCTCTGATAAGCTGCATCAAGAAGCTTTTACCGCTTCCGTAGCGTCCGACGAGAAAGCGCATGCTTCCGCCGCCCTCGTTCATAAGCTCGAGATCCGAAAGGAGGGCTTCGATCTCATCGTGTCTGCCTATTGCGATATAGGGTGCGCCCGAGCGCGGTACGACGCCCGCGGAAACAGATGCGATCAGCGAGGCAAGTATTCTTTTCGGTATCTTCTGATTTCTGTTATCTGTCATGATTCAATGCTCCTCTCGTTTCTTCCTCGTAATCCTCGATTACGGCATATCCGCCTCCGACATCCTCGAGCAGTATATCGCCCATAAGGTCGGCGGCGAGGGTATTTATGCGGTCTGCGATTATATCGGGCAGTGATCCCGATCTTGCGGATATAGCGGCTTGTGCTGACAAATCCCCGTCAAGCGCGGCAATTATGAAGCTCTTCTCTTCCGCGCTGAGGCTGTCAAAGAGCGATTCGGGTTCTTCGGGTAGGGGTTCGGGGATATCTTCCTCGATCTCGACAAGTTTTTTGGCATCCTCAAAAGCATCGACGAGTCTGCCCGTTGTTTCCCAGGAAAGCTCCTCGATCCTTGCGGCTGACTCAAAGGAGAGTCCGCTCGAGGTAGGCTCATAGAGTTTTTCGTATTCGGGGACCTCGTTTTCGATGCTCGGATGAAGTGTTCTGATCGGTAATTCTCTGCCAAAATACTCGTCGGCGAGGATCTTGATCTCCGCCGGGAGAGGATTTACCGACAAGCGAGACTTTACACCGATATGAGCGCGGATTCGGTTTTCGGCGTATTTGAGGATATCCGTGACTATAAATCTCAATTCGTGCGAATGCGAGAAGGAGCAGAATTCGATCTCGATGCGCTTTTTTACCTTTGGACTGCAGAGTGCGCCCGTGTATGAATCGCGTTGTGTACGGCTGTCCTGTAGCTTCAGACCCGCAAACTCAAAGGGATGAGCGGGGTCGTTGCACCTTGAAATTATATATGCAAGTATGCCGTGCATGTGCTTTTTATAGAGTTTTTGATTGTCGCCGGCGGCAAATTTGCTTTTCTTGTAATTGTAATTCGAGCAATGACGGATAAGGAGTGTGGCAAAAGCCTCGGAGTCTCCCACAGCG
Source organism: Eubacteriales bacterium (assembly GCA_045632925.1). Taxonomy (GTDB): domain Bacteria; phylum Bacillota; class Clostridia; order Oscillospirales; family CAG-272; genus CAG-390. The sequence goes on from JAZQXP010000066.1 coordinate 44,681, forward strand.
TCCGCATAAAACTCGCGAAGGCCAGCCGTAGACGGCAAGGAGTTTCCAACCTCGCCGAGGATGTCTCTGGGCGGATAGGTCTTGGCAAGCAGGCACATATCGAATATCCACTCCGAAAGTTGAACGTCAAGGCGTGGGTATTCGCCTCTGTAATTGAGCCACAGCGCGGCAAGAAGATCGATCGATCTCTCGCGCGGTAATTTATCCGAAAGGTTTATCGTTTCATAGATGAGAAGAAGGATATAGCTGTAGTCTACCTGAGGATATCTTTCCGCTCTGATCTCGCTTCTGAACCAGAGATAGTATGCAAGCTGACGGTCATTCAGCTGAGAATACTGCGGCATATAGGAGAAATAGGGCTCGGCATTGACCTTAGGGGAGGTCTTATTGTAGTAAAACACAGCCGCCTTACGGAATTGCTCGTAGTAGGGATACGCGCTGCTCCAAGAGTAGAGTCTGACCGTATGGATAAGCGAGTTTTCGGGCGAATACTCCTCGTCGGGTGCCTTTTTCTTTTCGCTTTCAGCCGTATGGGGATGGATATACCTCTTGATAACGCTTCCCTCGGGGATCTTCTCGCTTCTTGCGGATGACGATTCTATTGCACCGCCGGGGACAGGTATCTCGATCTCGGCGGCTTCCGTATGCTTATCGTCAAATACCGCAGCGGGACGCTTTTTCGGGACGAGCGAATCGATATTCCAGAAATCGTCCATTGCGTCGCGTTTACTCTTGTCTGCCATATTCCTTCCTCCCTTCCGATCAGGTATCATATCATTATAACTTATTTTTTTGACTCTGTCAATATATTTTAAATTATTTTTCTTCATTCAAAACGAACTTTGTTCGCTATATTTATTATAATTATATAAAAATCCGATTAAATTTCATTTTGATTGAAAAAAGGTATTGAAATTCGGAAATTTTTGGGGTATAATATAAGTGAGTATTTGTAGGGTGACAAGAATAATGCGAACTAGCCCGGGAGCCTTAATTTTTGGCGCTTTTCGGCTTATCGTCCTAGCAAGGTTAATACCTTGCGTCGTCCTCCGCACCCAAAATCACCTAAAAATTAAGGCTCTCGGGTCGGAGATTTTTGGGCTGACAAATATTTGTCAGCAGCAGGAAAACGCCGAAGATTGTATATTAATACCATCAAGGCGTTTGACGAACTGATGGCGGATATTTGTCGCCAAAAAAACTAGTTCGGATTATTCTTGTCACCCTACCTACAAGGAGGTAACCGATATGCTGGGCAAAAACGCCAATCACGATACAAATTATAATACACGAAAATTCCCTTCGATGTCCGACAGGGACGCGACCATCCGCGAGATCCTCTTCGCTGTTTACGAGGCTCTTGAGGAAAAGGGATACAATCCAATAAGTCAGATAGTCGGTTATATTCTCTCCGAGGATCCCACCTACATCACAAGCCATCGAAATGCGCGCGGCCTCATTTCCAAGCTTGACCGCGACGAGCTTCTCGATGCGCTCGCTAAATTCTATTTTTCAGACATAATCAAGAAGTAAGACTTTATGACCCATTACACTCTACTTAAGGACAAAACTTCCCATGGCAAATGCGGAAAAGTTCTCGCTCTCGGCAGCTTTGACGGTTTTCATCTCGGTCACCGCGCGGTAATAGACGCGGCTGTCGCGCTTGCGGATGAAATAGGCGCAGAGCCCGCCGTATTCTGCTTTGACATTCCTCCCGCTTGCTTTGCTCCCGGAAGCGACGTCAAGGTTCTCGGCGATCCCGAGGAACGCAAGGCTCTCTTTGCCGCAAGAGGTATTTCTTCCCTCTTTGTTGCGGGATTTTCCGAGCTCCGCGGTCTTGATGCACGCGATTTCATCACCGAGATCCTTATGAAGGAATGCGGTGCTGTCGGCGTTGTCTGCGGATTCAATTTTGCATTCGGAAAGAACCGCGCGGGAACTCCCCTGCTTCTCCGCGATTATTTCAAGGATCGCGTGATCACCCTTGACCCGATCTTCTGCGGCGATCAGCCCGTAAGCTCGAGCAGGATCCGCGCCGCTGTCAAGGACGGTGACATGCAGCTTGCAAGCACTATGCTCGGAAGAAATTATGCAATCGAATGTGAGATTTCCGGGGGACGTCACGACGGACGAAAGCTCGGATTCCCGACTCTCAATCAATTTCCCGACACTCTGCGCGCGATTCCCGCATTCGGTGTCTACATTACAAAAACGACTCTCGACGATGGACGGTTTTTTCCGTCGGTGTCGGATATAGGACTTGCTCCCACGCTTGACACGAGCGGAAGGATCCGGATTGAGACTCATCTGCTTGACACTGTGCTTGAGGAGACTCCTAAGACTATCCGCGTGGAATTCATTGAGCACACGCGAGGCGAGATGGTCTTCGACAGCATTGATGCCCTTAAAGCGCAGATCACGCGAGACGCGGACAATGCACGTGCTTATTTCAAATCAAACAAATAATTCTTAGTGAGAAAATATGAAACTATTCTCTTCTATCCGCCGCGGGGCGGCTCTGCTACTCTCCGCGGCTTTATTAATTTCTCTGTTTATGATATTCCCGACTTCGGCAAAGTCCTTCGAGGAGATCCCAATCGAAAACGCCGAGGCGGTATATTTATATAATATCGAAAACGATCGAGTTCTCGTTAGTCAGAATATCGACAAGAGAATTCAGCCCGTCTCGACGGTCAAGATAATGGCAGGGCTTATAGCCACCGAAATGCTCTCCGAGAGGCTTGACGACGTTGTGGTTGTCACGGCGGCAATGATCGAGGGCGTTACGGGTCAGCATTACAATATCAATCCCGGTCACAATCTCTCGATGCGCGACCTGCTCTATCTTGCCTTTTGCGGCGGATGCCATAGGTCTATCAACATTCTCGCTTACGTCATTTCGGGTAATCTGCCGAATTTTATCACTCTTATGAACACGCGCGCAAAAGAGCTTGGAATGACCGAGACCTTTTATGCCAATGCCACGGGTATGCACAGCGATTCGATGTATACGACGGTGAGCGACATTGCCAAACTCTGTCTTGCCGCCGCCGACAATGCGCTTCTGATGCAGATCACGACCGCGAGTGAATACACCACCGAGAAGCTCGGTGAGAAGAATTTCACCCTTGAAAACCGCAACTACCTTGTCGGAACGGGATATACTCCAAGATATTTCAACTCTCTTTGCCACGGTCTTGCCGCAGGAAGCACGATAGAGAGCGGCTACTGTGCCGCTACTATTGCGGACGACGGCGAGCTTTCATACGTGTGCATCGTTATGGGCGCGAAAACCGACGAAGACGGAACTATCTATTCCTATTCCCTCGTAAACGATCTTGTCAGATGGGCTTACGACGCTTGGGGATACATCGAGGTCATTTCTGCGGGCACTACGATCTGCGAAATGCCCGTCACGATGTCAATGGACATCGACAACGTGCTTGTCATTCCAAGCAGGAGTGTCAGCGTTTACCTTCCGAAATCGACGGTTCTCGGTACAGATATTACCTACAGTCATTCGCTAAACTCGGACAAACTTCAGGCTCCCGTAGCCGAGGGAGCGCACGTCGGGCTCATCACAGCCTACAGTGACGGTAAGGAGATCGCGACGGTTGAGCTCGTCACAAAGACATCGGTTGCGCAGAGCGAGGTTCTGTACGCTCTGACAAGGATCAAGGAGATCTCACAAAGCCGTATTTTCATTGCTTCTGTGGTATTTGCAATAGTCTTTACGCTCCTTTACGTCATAATCAAGGCAGTTATCCGCGGTACTGCATCAAATAAGCGTTATAAACGTCGATAATTAGTTCAACTTTTGTTGTAAATCGCCTCATTCGAGTATTATTTACAAATTCTGTATTGACAAATCCCGCCAAATATAGTATAATATCCGTGGCATTTATGTCCGGGGATTCCCCACTTACTTATTTGGAGGCAAATTTATTATGTTTGAACAATTCAAAGAGCTGCTTATCGAAGAATTTCAGGTTGAAGAGGATAAAATCACTCTCGACGCTGAGCTTTCTGGCGATCTTGCTATCAATTCCATCGAGCTTGCTGAGCTCATCCTTCGCTGCGAGGAGACCTTCGGAATTGAGATTCAGGAAGACGAGATGCACAAGTTCGTAACTGTCGGCGACGTTGTTGAGTATCTCAATACTCTTGAGAAATAATCATCTTTGTTTTGAAAAAGCATCAAGGAGACACCTTGATGCTTTTTTCTTGTCATAATATTTCTTCTCGGAAAATATTCTATAGGGAGGTGATTATTTTGAATTATTCGCTCAAAAAGCAGGTTTTTGCCAATTCATTGTTTATAGCGATCTTTTCCGCGCTTTTTATCGTTTACTGTACCGTCACTTCTTCTCTGCTTGTGGACACAAATGAGGCAAAAAGCGCATCCGTAGATGCCGAAAGAAAGAAGATCATACTGCTCGATCCGGGGCATGGGGGCGAGGACGGAGGCGCGGTTGGAATCAGCGGAGTCCTCGAAAAAGATCTCAATCTGATGATATCGCAAACGCTCTACGATCTTTTCCGTTTTTCGGGGTACGACGTGCGGGCGACGAGGGACGAAGACGTTATGCTTTACGATCGCAACGCCGATTACAAAGGTAAAAAAAAGATCCTCGATCTTGCGGCGAGGCTTGAGATCGCAAACAACACGGCGCCCGATCTCTTTGTCGGGATACATATGAATTCCTTTCCGCAGGAAAAATACTCGGGGCTTACCGTTTACTATTCGCCGAACAAGTCGCAGAGTCACGATGCTGCCGAAGCTTTGCGCGGTGACGTTATACGCCATCTTCAGCCGGACAACAATCGCGAGCTCAAGGCGGCAGGGAGTAATATTTATATCCTTGATCGGATCGAATATCCTGCGATACTTATAGAATGCGGTTTTCTTTCAAACCGAGAGGAATGCGAAATTCTTTCGGATGCAGATTACCGACAAAGACTTTCATTTGTAATATTCTCCTCTCTTTCTGCTTTTCTTGAAGAATGACCTTGAAAAAGGCGAAAAAATATTGTATAATGTATAATAAGAAATAATCCGAAAGGTAAAACACAATGAAATGGCTTATAGCGTCCGATATTCACGGATCTGCTTATTATACGAAAAAGCTCATAGATGCATATACACGTGAGAGCGCGGACAGGATGATCCTCCTCGGCGATATTCTCTATCACGGTCCGAGAAACGATCTGCCTCTTGAATACGCGCCGAAGGAAGTAATCGCGATGCTCAATCCGCTCGCGTCCGAGATCATTTGCGTCAGAGGAAACTGTGACGGTGAGGTTGACGATATGGTTCTCGATTTTCCCGTTCTTGCCGAATACGCGATCATATCCGACGAGTCGCTCGGCGGGAATATTATCTTTGCAACGCACGGTCATCATTACAATGCAGAAAAGCTTCCGAAGCTGAAGGCGGGAGATATTCTCCTTCACGGGCACACGCACATTCCTTGCTTTGAGGAAGTAAGCGGGATCAAGATCATAAATCCCGGTTCTGTTTCGATACCGAAAGCGGAAAGCGAGCATTCGTATATGGTTTTTGAGGACGGGCGCTTTACAAGAAAGACGCTTGAGGGCGTCGTCATCTCCACACACAAGGTAAAGGACTGACAAAATGAAAGGCTTGAAAACTGTTTACATATGCTCCACCTGTGAGTACGAAAGTCCGAAATGGATGGGCAAATGCCCGAAATGCGGTGCTTGGAACTCCTTTGTTGAGGACGTTATCGACACCACGACGCAGTCGAAGCAGACCGAGTCGAAGCACAGCTACAGCGTTGGAGGCGACACTCACGCAACGCCGATCGATCAGCTTGAGGCGGATACCTGCATCCGATCTCTGACAGGACTTGGCGAGCTTGACCGCGTTCTCGGAGGCGGGCTAGTTAAGGGATCTGTCGTTCTGCTTACTGGTGAGCCCGGAATCGGTAAATCCACACTTCTGCTGCAGATCAGCGGAATCCTCGGCAGCACACGCAGAGTGCTTTATATCTCAGGAGAGGAATCGAGCGGTCAGCTCAAGCTCCGCGCGGCACGTCTCGGCGTCAAGGGCAAGGATCTTCTCGTTCTGACCGAAACGAATATTGACAAAATTCTCAAGGAATGCGATCACGTCAAGCCCGACGTCCTGATCGTTGACTCGATACAGACCATGTTCTCTCCGCTCTCGGCTTCCTCGCCCGGTAGCGTTTCGCAAGTGCGCGAGAGTGCACTTTCCTTCATTTCCAAGGCGAAGAACGACGGAATTTCGGTCATTCTTGTCGGTCACGTGAACAAGGAGGGGTCGATTGCGGGTCCGAAGATCCTCGAGCATATGGTTGACGCGGTTCTCTGCTTTGAGGGAGAGCATCAGCAGGCATACAGGATCATCCGTTCGGTCAAGAACCGTTTCGGCTCGACGAACGAGATCGGTGTATTTGAGATGACCGACAAGGGGCTTTGCGAGGTTCCTAACCCATCCGAGGTTCTGCTTGCGGGCAGACCAAAAAAGGTCTCGGGCAACTGCGCTCTCTGCACCATCGAGGGCACTCGACCTCTGATCGCTGAGGTTCAGGCACTTGTTACGGCAACATCGTTCCCCTCACCGAGAAGAACCGTCAACGGAATGGATTACAGCAGAATTTACCTCATCCTTGCCGTGCTCGAAAAGAGACTCGGCTTGAAGTTCTCCGCGAACGACGTTTACATCAACGTCATTGGCGGTATGAGGCTTGACGAGCCCGCATCGGATGCAGCGGCGGCACTCTCTCTCATATCCTCGATCACCGACAAGATCGTTCCCGACGATCTGCTTGCCATAGGCGAGATCGGTCTTGCGGGCGAATGCCGCGCGGTATCCAACCTTGAGAGCCGCGTAAAGGAAGCTGAGAGACTAGGCTTCAAGCGCATCATAATTCCCTACCGAAATATCGAAAAGCGTCCGATAGAGACCTCTGCGAGCCTCATACCGATCAAGAGCGTATACGAGATGCTTTCATTCCTTGCGGGCGGTAAACAGGAGGCAGAAGAATGAGCTCCGAGGACATGCTTATAAAGCCGATAGCCCATATTCATTGCGGCTATAAGGAAAAATTCGGTATTCCGCGACAGAGCGGTCTTGTCGAGGCGGTTGAGTCACAGATCGTTTTTCTCCCCGAATACAGAAATTCCGACGCATTCAGAGGGCTTGAGGGCTACTCTCATCTTTGGCTTCTCTGGCAGTTTTCAAAGGCTGTTCGCGATTCCTGGTCTCCGACTGTGCGCCCTCCGAGACTTGGCGGAAACACGAGAATGGGTGTTTTTGCAACCAGATCTCCGTTCAGACCCAATCCGATCGGTCTTTCTTCGGTGAAGATAATTTCCGTTGAGCTTGACACATCCAAAGGCCCCGTTATCACGGTTTCGGGAGCGGACCTTCTCGACGGAACACCGATCTATGATATAAAGCCTTATCTTGCATACACAGACTCTCATCCCGAGGCTTTAAGCGGATTTGCGCTGACTTCGGACGCACCGAAGATCAAGGTGAATTATTCCGAATCGATTACAGAAAAACTGACCGATGAACTTCGAGAGGCGATCACCGAAATACTCGCCGAAGACCCGCGTCCCGGATATCAGGACGATCCCGATAGAGTCTACACCTTCAAATTCGACCGATACGAGATATCCTTCAAGGCTTCCGAAGAAGCAATCACGGTTACCGATATTCAATAATAAAAAGCTATCCGAAAAGGATAGCTTTTATATATACTTTTTCATCTTGTAATATCCCGACGACGGTGACGAAATAAGCCTTCTGCCTCCGATATTCATCGCTTTCTTATTGATATGCGATATATGAGCGGAGACTGAGCTTCTTTTTCCGTGGACGTCGCCGATGCATTTTTCGATTATCTCCTCCGTGGGCACCGACCTTTCGGCTTCCGAGACGAGGAGCGAGAGAATCGATCTTTCAGTCGGTGTCAAACCGAGATCGTATCCGAGAAGGAGGACCTTGCCGAGTTTTCCGAAGAGAACATCGTTGTAGGAAAAATAAGCTTCGTCTGATGAAAACGCGGACAGCATTTCAAGCAGATCAGGATCGCGGTAATCGCGGAAATGGAATGAATTTCCGAGCTGATAACGTCCGACTGTAAACAGAGTCAGCTCCGGGTTCAGCAAAAGGATGAATCCCGGCGGTGTATTTCCAACGATAAGCATAGCCTCAGCGTCCGCCGCATAGCTTCTTATTCCGATCTCTGCAGGCGGAACGGCTTCAAGAGTCACTCCGCGGTCACGGAAATAATTATGCACCGTCTGTCTCTCTCCGACATCGTAGCAATAGAATGCTATCATCGCTCTGTATTTCCAAAATAGGGTATTCCTGCCGCAGCCATGGGCTCGGCTTCTCTTACGCCGTTTGCAAAGGGGCGAACGCCGTAAGAAAACTTTGTCGGTGCCGCGAAGGAATTCTCGCCCATCTCGCCCTCGAATACGGGACGGAAAAAGCGTCCGCTTACGATGATATGGTCGATCAGTGTGATATCAAGATTTGAGAGAAGATTCTTCAGATACTGGGAGAAGTTTTTATCCTCCTCCGAGGGATAGGGAACGCCGTTCGGATGATTATGTATCAGGATTATCGACGAGGCATTCTTCTTGATTGCCTTTTCGATAATGGTTCTCGCCGAGACGCGGACGGAATTGACCGCGCCTTCGGCAAGCATAACCGTATCAAGAAGCATCATTTTGTTGTCAAAAAGCATCGCGTAGAGCTTTTCTACCGAAACGCCTATATATAGCTTTACCGCGTAATAACCGACCTTTTGCAGAGTATCGTATATAAACGGTTCGTCGCGGTTTCCGAGAGCATATCTTCGCCACGCGGCTGCCATCAGCTTTATCAGTGTCGCCGCATTTTCTCCGATGCCCTCGACGCCGCAGATCTCATCATAATCCGCATCAAATACGCCTTGGTAGGATCCGAATCTTTCAATGAGTCTATGAGAAAGCTCGTTGACGTCTCTTCTCGGGATTGCGTAAAACAGAGCAAGCTCGAGCACCTCGTGATCGCTGAATCCATCGAGTCCGCCGCTGAGAAATCTTTCCTTCATCCTCTGGCGGTGACCAGCATGAATCACACTGCCTGTACTCATAACTTAGCGTTTGCAGTCTTCAAAATAACGTCGTGCGATCCGCCCTCGACGATACTTGTGGAGGAAACGAGGGTGATTCTCGCGTTCTTCTGAAGATCGGGAATGGTGATAACACCGCAGTTACACATAGTGGATTTAACCTTATAAAGGCTCTTTGCGACGTTGTCGCGGAGGGAGCCCGCGTATACGACGTAGGAATCAACGCCTTCCTCGAATCCGAGGCCGGATGCGCCGCCGAGGTCGTATCTCTGCCAGTTACGCGCACGGTTGGAGCCCTCGCCCCAGTATTCCTTGACGTACTGACCGTTGACGAAGAGCTTGTTTGTGGGGCTTTCGTCGAATCTTGCAAAATATCTGCCGAGCATCATAAAGTCCGCGCCCATTGCGAGTGCGAGAGTCATATGATAGTCGTGTACGATACCGCCATCAGAGCAGATCGGAACGTAGATACCGGTCTCCTCGAAGTATTCGTCACGTGCTGCAGCTACCTCGATAAGAGCGGTAGCCTGTCCGCGTCCGATACCCTTCTGTTCACGGGTGATACAGATGGATCCGCCGCCGATACCGACCTTAACGAAGTCTGCGCCTGCCTCTGCGAGGAAGCGGAAGCCTTCGCGGTCAACGACGTTACCTGCGCCAACCTTAACGGTGTCGCCGTACTTTTCGCGGATAAAGTCGAGAGTCATCTTCTGCCAGCAGGTAAAGCCCTCGGATGCGTCGATGCAGAGTACGTCTGCGCCCGCCTCAACGAGTGCGGGAACTCTTTCCTTATAGTCACGGGTATTGATACCTGCGCCGACCATAAATCTCTTCTGGCTGTCAAGCATTTCGAGAGGATTATCCTTATGCTCGGAATAGTCCTTGCGGAATACGAAGTACAAAAGGTTGCCGTTCGCATCAACGATGGGAAGCGAATTGAGCTTATGATCCCAGATGATGTCGTTTGCTTCCTTGAGAGTGGTCTCTGCGGGAGCTGTGATAAGCTTCTCGAGGGGAGTCATAAACTCGGAGACCTTAACGTCGGTAGACATACGGGATACGCGGTAGTCACGGCTGGTAACGATACCGACAAGCTTGCCGCTGCCTGTTCCGTCAGCAGTGATAGCGATGGTATTATGACCGTTGCGACGGACGAGATCGAGAACGTCCGCGAGGGTATTATCGGGTGTAAGATTGGAATCACTTACAACGAATCCTGCCTTATAGTTCTTGACTCTTGCAACCATTGCGGCTTCCTTCTCGATGGTCTGTGCGCCGTAGATGAAGGACATTCCGCCCTCTCTTGCGAGAGCGATAGCCATCTTGTCGTCGGATACAGACTGCATGATAGCGGATACCATAGGGATATTGAGCGAGATTGCAGGCTCCTCGCCCTTGCGGAACTTTACAAGAGGTGTCTTGAGCGATACGTTAGCGGGGATACAGTCGGGAGAGGTGTATCCGGGAATAAGAAGATACTCGCTGAAGGTACGCGAGGGTTCCTTGTAATAATAAGCCATTATTTCACTTCCTTTAAATTAATCAAAATTTTGCAATAGCCGGACCTCAAAAAGACCCGGCTATGCCTATACTATCCGATGAGTCAGATATACTTTTTAAGAGCTTCGGGAATCTCTTCCTCTGCGAGAGAAACGGTAGCTACGATGTTCATCTTATAGCGATCAGCGAGCTCGTCGAGGTGATGAGCGCACTTCTCGAAGGATTCAACATCGCCGTTGCAGATACGGAGAGTTCCGTCGATGTAAAGATCGGTAACGTCATGGTTGCCTGCAAGAACGCCCGCAACAAAGCCGTAAAGCTGAGATGCGCCGTAGAGATAGTACTCGTCAACGTTAACGAGTCTGCAGCGATAATTTACGTCATAGCGAAGCTTGATACCCTTCTCAAGGCATACAACACAGCCGTTGGATGTTTCAAGGGTCTCATTGATCATATTGATGAGAGCTTTGGTCTTTCCGGAACCTTTTTTTCCGACAATTAATTTGAGCATTTTAACCTCCTGGAAGTTGGGTGATTATAAATCTTTATAATATTATACAATAGTTTTCCGATAAAATCAAGACTATTTTTGACGAAAACCGAACAAATTTTAATTTTTTAGAGTCTTGCGCGGAGTTCAGCTGTCATTTCCTCGTAGCCGGGCTTGCCAAGAAGAGCGAACATGTTCTTTTTGTATGCCTCAACACCGGGCTGATCAAAGGGGTTGACGTCAAGAACGTATCCCGAAACTGCGCATGCAAGCTCGAAGAAATAGATCATGTAGCCGAGCGAACGGGTGCTTCTGTCCGCGAGTCTGAGAACGATATTGGGTACGCCGCCGTCAACGTGAGCAAGGAGAGTACCGTTCATTGCGGTGCGGTTTACCTCAGCCATGGGCATGCCCGAGAGGAAGTTCAGACCGTCAATATTTGCAGGGTCGTTCGGAACCTTTGCCTCGCTGTCGGGAGTTTCTACCGAAAGAACGGTCTCAAAGATAGTGCGGAGGCCCGACTGAACGTACTGACCGAGGGAGTGGAGATCTGTCGAGAAGATTACAGAGGAGGGGTAAAGACCCTTGCCGTCCTTGCCTTCGCTTTCGCCGTAGAGCTGCTTCCACCACTCGCAGAACATCTGCTCATAGGGCTCATAGCCCACGAGGATCTCGGTGACCTTGCCCTTGCGGTAAAGGATATTGCGGAGAGCGGCGTATCTGTACGCATCGTTGGTATAAACGTCGCCCGAGGAAAGTGCGGTCATAGCGTCAGCCGCGCCGCCCATAAGCTCGTCGATATCGATGCCCGATACTGCGATGGGGAGAAGTCCGACCGCGGAGAGGACCGAGAAGCGTCCGCCGACGTCATCCGGAACTACGAAGGTCTCGTAGCCTGCATCGGTCGAGAAGGACTTGAGGGTTCCGCGTGCCTTATCGGTCGTTACGAAGATACGGTCCTTTGCGCCTTCCTTGCCGTACTTGTTTTCAAGCCAAGCGCGGAAGTATCTGAAGGCAACTGCGGGCTCTGTTGTTGTACCCGACTTGGAAATTACGTTGATGCAGACGTCGCGTCCCTCGCAGATGGCAAGTAGCTCATCGAGGTCGCTTCCGCTGATATTGCATCCCGAGAAATAGATATCGGGAGTGTCCTTCTTGAGAAGGTTGTATCTGGGGGAACGCAGGAATTCGACGACTGCTCGGGAGCCGAGATAGGATCCGCCGATGCCGATAACGATAAAGACGTCGCAGGACTTCTTGATCTTCTCTGCCGCGGTCTTGATTCTTGCGAATTCTTCTTTGTCGTAGTTTTCGGGAAGAGTGAGCCATCCGAGCATCTCGGAGCCCTTGCCTGTTCCCGCTCTTAGGGATGCTGCAGCCGCGTCTACCTCGGGGGCGATCGCCGCTATCTCTTCATCTGTGATAAAGGGTTTGATAAACTTATCATCAAGTTTGAGTGCCATGTAAATGTCCATCCTTGGAATATATTTTTACTTATATATTGTATCACAAAATTCCGAAAATTTCAACACTATTTTTCGTTATTCGTCAAGAAATCAGCATAAAATAAATCTTTTCAGCATTAAAATCAGCAGTTCGATGAAGGATATGCGCTCCACGGACTCCGAAATCACGATCTCAGCTTCACCGATAGGTTGGGAATCAAGTGAAAACCTCACACTTCCGATCTTATCTCCCTTTGCAATCGGCGCGTTCACTTCTTCGGGAAGGACGACCTCTGCCGTGACCTTTGAAGCCGAGCCTTTAGGGACAAGTATCGAAATCCCCTGCGTTTCGCAACCTATGCTTTCGCGGCTTCCGCCGAGGAGCTTTATCTCGCCGAGAGCCTGTGCCTCATAAGTATAAAGCGAGTAATTTGCGAATCCCCAATCAAGCAGCTTTGTGGCTTCGGCGTTTCTTACGTCGCGGGTGGGTGCGCCCATAATGACGGCGATCAGGTGCATTCCGTCACGCTTTGCGGTTGCGCTGATACAGAATTTCGCCTTTGAGGTAGAACCTGTTTTAAGTCCTGTTGCGCCCTTATAAAAGCGGACGAGGCGGTTTGTGTTAGTCAGACCGAATTCGCCGTTTCTAACCGTATCCATCCAGATCGAGCTGTATTCGAGGATCTTTTCGTGGCGGATGAGTTCGCGGGACATTATGGCAATATCGCGCGCGGAGGTAACGTGATTTGTTACGGTATCGTCGAGCCCGTTGGTGTTCTCAAAATGCGTATTATTCATACCGAGCTCTGCGGCACGTGAGTTCATCATTGAAACGAAGGATTCCTCGCTTCCTGCAATCGCCTCGGCAAGAACGACTGCGGCATCGTTTGCCGATGCTATTATTACGGATTTGAGCAGATCCTCAGTGCTCATCTGCTCGCCCACCTCGAGAAATACCTGTGTCCCACCCATTGAAGCGGCGTGGTCTGATGCCGTGAGCATCTGATCAAGGGTGATCATTCCCTTCTCGATCGCTTCCATTGTAAGCAAGAGCGTCATAACCTTTGTGACTGATGCGGGCGGAAGCGATTCGTCTGCGTTCTGCTCATATAGTATGCGTCCCGTTTCCGCCTCCATAAGCAGGGCACTTTTGCAATCGAGGGTTGCAAGATCGGGGATATTCTCCTCCCACGATGCGGCGTATGAATTGAGACAGCAGACATATGAGAACAGCATAATGATCCAGAGCATATTGGCGACCCAGAGTATCCAAAGCCTTCTGCGGTCGAGGCTATTATAAAAGCGTGAGAAGAAATCAAGTACTTTCATTATTATTCACCTTCCTTTGCATTTGATTATATGCTCGAAGGTGAAAAAATATGAAGCTTGCGGGAAACAAGCTTCATAAATATTAAAAAACACCGAAAAGGATCATTCCGATCGTATTGATCGCGAGGTTTGCGAAGATATGGACGATCCAGGCGGGGTAGACGGTCTTGCATTTGACGTCGAGGAGATTGAGTATCACACCTCCGACAAAGAGGGCGAAGATGATGAGCGCGGTAAGCCCGAAGGAATACCAGCCGATCATCATTGTGATATGGTAGAGGGCGAAGCAGATCGCGCTGTACACGCACGCCCATTTCTCTCCGATTTTATCCGAAAGTCCGATGAATCCGAAGCCTCGGAAGATAAATTCCTCGAGAAATGAATTGCAGACGGCTATATAAAGAGCAACAAAGATGAAATTCTGCTTCGTTACGCCGATCTCGTCGAGAGAGGAAGTGATATTTGAAAGGTCAAAGTATTTGCCGAGAAGAAAATACGCGCCGAGTATGAAGGCGTACATAATGACACCGAAGAGGAGCATCGGGAGCAGAGTCTTTCTGTTCGGCTTGAAGAAACGAAGCATAGAAGTTTCTTTGCGGACAAGGATCAGCGACATCGGGATTGCTACAAAGAGCGCGAGCTTTATCGCGGCTTTAACAAAATAGGTTGGAGTAAATATCAGCTCGATCGCGGACATTGTCAGGCAACAAACGGCGAGAGCTATCATATACGGCAAAGCTACGGGAAGTTTCCCCGTAGCTTTTGATTCAGTAGCTTTTTTCATTTAGTTTGCAATGAACTCGTATACCGTCTCGGTCTTGTACTCTTCTCCGGGACGAAGGACGGTATTGGTGAAATTTTCGTGGTTTACAGAGTCGGGCATTGCCTCGGTCTCAAGGCAGAATGCCGCGCGCTTGATCTGCTTTTCGCCGCCTCTGAAGGGGAATTCCTTATTTCCGAGGAAGTTGCCGCTATAGAGCTGTACGGCGGGCATATCGGTATAGGTCTTGAGGGTTACGAGACCGTCGGGGGAAGTAACGCAGACTCTCTCGTGCATTCCCTCTCCACGGTCGGTAAACACGATGCAATGATCGAGTCCGCCGCCGAGTGTTATATCCTTGTGAGTGCCGAGGATTCCCGCACTCAGATCCTTCTCTTCTCTGAAATCAAATGGAGTACCGTCGACGGAAGCGATCACGCCCGTGGGAATGAGGGTATCATCGGTGGGAATATATCTGTCCGCGTCAATCTTTATACGGTGGGTGTAGACAGTGCCTGCGCCCATAAGGTTAAAATAGACATGGTTGGTGAGGTTCACGGGGGTTGCCTTATCGGTTACAGCGTGATAAGCAATAGAGAGCCCCGAATCGGTCAGAGTATACTTGACCGAATGCTCGAGCTTACCCGGATAGCCCTCCTCTCCGTCGGGAGATACCGCGGAGAAAGTAATGCCGTTGTCTCCGATGACGGTATCATAGATCTTCTTATCAAAGCCGATCTTGCCGCCGTGGAGGTGGTTTACGCCGTTATTGCAGTAAAGCTCGTAAGTCTTGCCGTCCAGGGTGAATTTTCCCCTGCAGATACGGTTACCGACACGGCCTACGACCGCGCCGAGATATCCGTCGGCGTTCATATAGGATTCGAGTGTATCGTATCCGCGGACAAGATCGCGTACCTCGCCGTTCGACAGAACTAGGCGAATACGGATGATAGTTGCGCCGTAATCCGAGAGAGTGACCTCGAGATTATCGGTTTTCAGTATGTAGAGAGACACCTCTCTGCCTTCGATCTCGCCAAAAAGCTTCTTTTCGATCATGTCCGTCACCTTAGTCGGAGTAGCCGTTGGGATTCATAGTCTGCCAGCGATCTGCGTCCTTGCACATACGCTCGATGCCGTACTTAGCCTGCCAGCCGAGGATCTCCTTGGCGAGGGTAGGATCTGCGTAGCACTCTGCGATATCGCCGGGACGGCGGGGATCGATAACGTAGGGCACCTTCTTGCCGCTTGCCTTCTCGAATGCCTTGACAATATCGAGAACAGAATATCCAACGCCTGTGCCGATATTGTAATACTCTGTGCCCGTAACAGTCATTGCTCTGTCGAGAGCCGCGAGATGTGCCTGCGCGAGGTCTACTACGTGGATATAGTCGCGGACGCCTGTTCCGTCATGGGTGGGATAATCGTCTCCGAATACGTGAAGCTTATCGCGCTTACCGATAGCAGTCTGGCTGATATAAGGAAGGAGATTGTTCGGGATGCCCTTGGGGTCCTCACCTATGAGACCCGATTCGTGTGCGCCGATGGGATTGAAGTAACGAAGGATGGAAACGCTCTTGAGCTCTCCCGCATCGCAAATATCCTTGAGCATTCTTTCGATAACGAGCTTGGTCTCGCCGTAGGGATTGGTCGTCGAGAGCGGGAAATCCTCGCGGATCGGAACAGTCTTCGGCGAGCCGTAAACGGTTGCGGACGAGGAAAAAACTATTGTTCCAACGCTATTCTCAGCCATTGCGCGGATGAGATTGAAGGTTGCGTCAAAATTGTGGCTATAGTAGCGGAGGGGCTGTGCGCAGGATTCGCCTACAGCCTTGAGTCCCGCAAAATGGATGACCGAGTCGATCTCATTTTCCGCAAACACCTTGCGTGTTGATTCAAGGTCGAGAAGGTCGCAAGCATAGAGCTTAGGTCTCTTGCCCGTGATCTTTTCGATGCGCTCGATAACCTCGGGCTTGCTGTTTGAAAAATTGTCGATGATGATAACCTCGCGGCCTGCCTCGATAAGCTCGACCACTGTATGTGAGCCAATGTAGCCGGCTCCGCCTGTGACAAGAACAGCCATTTTCTTATACCTCTGTGTTTTAATTAAATGTATTTCTTTACGATCTCGCGCATACGGGGCATCTTCTTTTCCATATCGCGGACGAGAGCAAACTGATTGCGTGCGCGGTCGAGATTGTGCTGCGGATAGTGGATCCTGAAATAGGTATCGCCGTTGAGATAGTCGGTAAGGAAGCGGATACCCGTTTCAAGAGTAATGATGAGCGCGCCCATCGGAAGCTCCATGATCTCTTCCTCGGAGAGCGAGCCCTCAAGTCCGCCAACAAATCCCTTTGCAAATGCATCG
The DNA here is from genome assembly GCA_045632925.1 of Eubacteriales bacterium. Classification (GTDB taxonomy): domain Bacteria; phylum Bacillota; class Clostridia; order Oscillospirales; family CAG-272; genus CAG-390. The sequence goes on from JAZQXP010000066.1 coordinate 61,686, forward strand.
AAGGCGTCCTCTCTCATATAGACCTTAGAGAGATCGGTCTCATCCTCTGCGGCGCTCGATGCGCCGAAGCGGATAGCATCTCCGAAATCGAAGAGCACCGAGCCCGGCATAATGGTATCAAGGTCGATGACGCATACGGGCTCGCCTGTCTTCGAATCCATAAGGATGTTGTTAAGCTTGGTATCGTTATGGGTAACGCGGAGCGGAATGGTTCCGTCGGCGATCTTATCCATAATATAAGAGCAGACCTCGCTATGATCGAGAACGAAAGCGATATCCTCGGGGATAGAGGCGGCTCTTCCGGCTATATTCTTCTCGAGCGCGATCTTGAAATCGTTGAGTCTCGAGGTGGTGTTATGGAAATTCGGGATGGTCTCCTTGAGTGCGCCTGCATCGTAATCGGAAAGCTGCATCTGGAAGTGTCCGAAGGCTCTGCCTACGCGCTCGAGAAGCTCGGTTGATTCCGCACTCTGGTAACAATCGACATGGTCTACGTACTTGTAAAGACGCCAGCATCTGCCCTCTCCATCCTTATAATAATAGAGTCCCGTTTCGGCGCAGTAAAAATTCAGCGTTCCTCGGAGAGGATCCTTACCCTCCGCCTCGAGCTTCTTGCGAATGTGAGAGGTCACGCCGACGATATTGTTCATAAGGATATCGGTATCCTTGAAGATAGCGGTATTAATGTTCTGGAGAACGTATTTTTCTCCGTCCGAGCAATATATAAAATAAGTGGAATTGATATGTCCGACCTTGCACTCGCAGAGATCAACGGGCTCGGACGGGATATTGAATTTCTTTGCTAATTCGAGTATTTCTCTCATGATGTATTAAATAGACCTCCATAAATCTGCTGAATATAAGCCGCTATCGATCATCTCGCGGATCTTGCCCTCGAGTCCCGCTCTGTCGGCGGCATAGGTTACGCCGTACCAGCGCGAGGGTGTGGGGCATACCTTAACGGTTGCGATACCTGCCTGCATTGCAAGCGATGCGACCGAAGGAAGATAGAATTCACTCTTCATCGGGTCCTTGAGGTTGCCGAGAAAGTTTTTGAATTCCTTCTCCGCGAAATCGAAGACCTCGGGGGTGAAGCCGAAGAAGTTCATGGACGAGATACTGTCCCCCGCTACGGGAGTCCAAACACCGTCCTCCTCGAATTCCGCATCATCTCCCGCGGGACGGATGGCAGTTCGCTCGGTGATATCGATAAGCATACCGTTTTCGTCCGCGTTACAGATGCCTCTCGAAACGGTGCCGTTTTCGGTAAGCGTATTTGAAAGCTTGTAGCCCGCCATAGCGAACTGCATAGGCTTTGTATTCTTGAGGAATTCCGCCATTATGCGGTAGGATTCCGCGCCGTAAAAATCATCGGCGTTGATGGTTGCAAAGGGATCGCTCACGCAATGCCTTGCGGCGAGCATGGCGTGACCCGTACCCCAAGGCTTTACTCTTCCCTCGGGAACCGAGAAAGGCGCGGGAATATCGGTCATCTCCTGGAAGGCGTACTCGACCTTCACGTGCTTCTCGACGCGGCTTCCGACAGTCTCGCGGAAGATATCGAGATTTTCTTTCTTTATTACAAAAACGATCTTATCGAAGCCCGCCTTGATGGCATCGTAGCAGGAATAGTCAATAATGAATTCGCCGGAGGGTCCTACGGGTGTGATCTGCTTCATTCCGCCGAAGCGAGAGCCCATACCTGCGGCTAAAATCACGAGTGTCATAAATTTACCCACACTTTCGCATTATATTTCTATTATATTATATAACAAAACGGGAAATATGTCAATACAAACGGCAAAAAATATAGCCTTTGCTTTATCTTTTTCGTTACTTTTGATATTGCAATTCGGGAGCTGATGTGATATAATATAACAAATAGTGTTTCATTTGAGACGATTTTGGGTGATTATATGAAAACCGATTATAAAAACACGATACTTTCGCAAAAATTATTTTCCGGTTGCGACGCGGAGCTGATCGAGAGGACCGTCATGACGGACGGTGTACTTAAGTCGTTCAAATCGGGTGAGGAAATGATACCCGAGCACGCCCCTGCCGTCGGAATTTTGCTTTCGGGTCGCGGAGTTATTTATTCTGCCGATAAAGAGCGTCAGACCATTCTCCGCTTTATCTCGCCGGGTAACGCCGTCGGTGTTGCAAGCCTGTTTGCCGCGGAGCCGCCCGCGACGCGGATATTTGCCTGCGGCGACGGGAAAAGCGAGATGTTCTTCATCGGGCGCAAAGCCTTTGAAGATCTCCTATCCGCCGAAAGCGACGGCAGATTCAGGACGAATCTGATATGTTTTCTCGCCGACAGGGTGTCCTTCCTCAATTCGAGGATCGATACCGTAACTGCGGGAAGTGCCGAGAGGAAGCTTGCTTTGTTTATCAAAAACTCTCCGATAGGCGGTGACGGTGAGATAGGGCTCGGTATGTCGATGACGGCACTTGCGCACGCGCTTGACATCGGCAGAGCATCTCTCTACCGCGCATTTGATTCACTTGAAAAAGCGGGAATAATCTCGAGAAGTGGGAACGTCATCACTCTTCTCTCCCGCGAAAAGCTTGACGAAATATGCTGAGGCATTTTTATAAAATCATTTAAAGGAAAGGTATTTACCATGAAAAAATTCATCTCATTTATGCTTGCGCTCCTTCTTCTCTTCTCGCTCTGCGCTTGTCAAAACGGCGAAGAATCCGAAGAGACCATACCTCACGAGGACACGGCTCCCGCAGATTACACCGAGATCCGCGTTGCCGTGCTGAACGGTACCACCGGCTTTGGAATTGCTCCTCTCTACAGCGACATTCAGAGTGGCAAGGCGCTTAATTTCACCGCGAAGATCGATTTTTACGCAGACGCGACGCTCGTTGCTCCCCTCGTTATCGGCAGTAGCGTTGATATTGCCGCGGTTCCCACTAATCTTGCCGCAACTCTTTACAACAAGACAAAAGGCGCAGTCGAGGTCCTTGCCGTCAACACTCTCGGCGTGCTCTATCTGATCGAAAACGGTGAGACGGTCAATTCTCTCGCCGATCTTGAGGGCAAGACCGTTTATCTCCCCGGAAGCGGATCAAATCCCGAATACGTTCTCAAGACTCTGCTTGAGCTTGCGGGCATTTCGGACAAGGTTACGCTTGATTATACCTACGCAACTCCCGACGAGCTGACCGCAGCACTTGCCTCCGGCAAGGCGGGCATCGGTGTCATCCCCGAGCCCAAGGTTACCGCGGCTATGACGAAGAATCCCGCGCTTCGCGTTGCCCTTGATTTTTCAAAGGAATGGAAGACTCTGACAGGCACCGAGCTCGTTCAGGGCTGTATCATCGGCAGAAAGGAATTCATTGAAGCACATCCAGTTGCGGTTGAGAATTTCCTCAAGGCTTACGAGGGATCGGTAAACACTCTCAACGCCGATGCGGAGGCTGCGGCTAAGGCTGTCGTTGCGGCGGGAATCGCGGCTAACGAAAATCTTGTCAAAAATGCACTTCCGAGATGTAATATCACATACCTCGTCGGAGATGAGATGAAGAATGCACTCAACGAATTTTGGGGCGCGCTCTTCGCTCAGGTTCCAACTTCCATCGGCGGTGCGATACCCGACGAAAAGATCTTCGGATAAATGAATGTGTTCAAAAGCATAGCTATGTCGGCAGTAGTCGCGCTTTTCTGGCTTTCTCTTTGGATAGCGGCGGCGATGATAGTGAACAATCCGCTGATTCTGCCGACGCCGCTTGAAACGCTTTTGCGGCTTTTAGCACTTGCAGGCGAAGTCGAATTTTGGAAATTCACGGGACTTTCTATCCTCAGAGTGTTTATCGGAATTGTGATCGCGATACCCGCAGCGTGGCTTACGGCGGCAATTTGCGCGGGATCAAAGACAGTAAATGCGCTCTTTTCCCCCGCGGTTACTTTGATGAAATCAACGCCCGTGGTGTCATTCATTCTGATTGCAATCTTCCTTGTCGACCGCCGCGTAATACCGTCCGCGATCACATTTATGATGGTGTTCCCCGTGCTTTTCGAGAATATCAGCGAGGGTATTTCGCAGGCTTCGCGCGAGCTTCTTGAAATGGCAAGGGTGTTTGGTGTATCGTGGTTTATGAAGGTCGCAAGAATCTACATACCCGCGGTAAAGCCCTTCTTTCTTTCGGCGTTGACGACTTCAGTCGGACTTGCGGTAAAGGCGGGAATCGCCGCGGAGGTCGTGGCTTACATTCCCGATTCGATCGGCAAGAAGCTCTCGGACGCCAAAAGCTATATGGAGCCCGCTGATCTGCTTGCCTGGACTGTCGTTATAATCACAATAAGTCTTCTCATAGAAAAAGTGGTTCGCGCGTTTACGAAACTCGCTGGAAGGAGGGAAAAGCTTGCTTCGGATATGTAATCTTTCAAAGAGCTTTGATGGCAAAGCGGTCATCAAGAATCTATCGGTAACCTTCCCGGAAAGCGGTTTTATTGCGATCTGCGGACCTTCAGGATGCGGAAAAAGCACGCTGTTGCGCATTATTGTGGGGATCGAAAAGGCAAGCGCCGGAGAAATTATTTGTAATCATTCAATTTCGATGTCCTTTCAAGAGCCGAGGCTTCTGCCCGAGAGAACCGCTCTGCAGAACGTGAATTTTGTTCTCGGCGACAAAAAAGCAACCCTCGGGAAAACCCAAGAGTTGCTTTATGAGCTCGGAATCAGCGACACAGGTCTTTACCCCGACGAGCTTTCGGGCGGAATGAAGGCACGTGTTTCGATTGCTCGTGCACTTGCCAAAAGGTCAGAAATCTACGTCTTTGACGAGTCCTTTGCAAATCTCGATATTGAGACCGCCGCGATGACCGCAGAGGTTATCAAGAGTCATACAGAATGCGCGCTTGTTATTGCCGTGATTCATGACAGAGAGTTCGCCGAAAGGATCGCCGACCGAGTCATCTGCTTCAACGACACTCCTATCTCGGGCGAGATCGTTATCTGATCTGCTTGCGCATTCTTTCAAGAGCACCTTTCTCAAGGCGGGAAACCTGAGCCTGCGAGATTCCGATCTCCTCCGCGATCTCCATTTGCGTCTTGTTTTTGTAAAACCTCATATCGATTATCTTTCTTTCGCGCTCGCCGAGTGACTCAAGTGCCTCGGCGAGTGCTATTTTTTCAAGCCACGCCTCGTCGCTCGCGCCGATATCGGCAAGCTGATCGATGACGTAGAGCGAGTCGCCATTTTCGGTGAAGACGGGTTCATAGAGCGATATCGGTTCGATTATTGCCTCCATTGCTCTGACGACCGCTTCCCTACTCTCGCCAAGTCTTTCCGCGATCTCGTCGGGCGTCGGATCGATCTGCTTTTCCCTCGAGATCTCCTCGCGGACGGATAGCGATCTATAAGCAAGATCACGCATCGATCTGCTTATTCTGATGGCGTTATTGTCTCGCAGATATCTTCTGATCTCGCCTATTATCATCGGTACGGCGTAGGTCGAAAATTTTACGTTGAGGTCGATATTGAAATTATCTACAGCCTTGATAAGCCCGATGCACCCTACCTGAAAAAGGTCGTCGGGCGATTCCTTTCTTCCGCCGAAGCGTTGGATTATACTGAGGACCAATCGCAGATTTCCGCAGATCAGCTCCTCGCGGGCTGTCATATCGCCCGCCTTTGTCCTTCTCAAAAGCTCTTCCTTTTCTTCATCGGCCAGAACCCTCAGCTTTGAGGTGTCTATGCCGCTAATTTCTACTTTTCCGCAATACATAAGAGCCTCCGTTACCTTGCTGACGTTAGTATCGGCTGGCAAAGGAGGCTGTTATTCAGTTTTTCGGGTCAGCAGATTTTGGCACTTAATCCACTTTTGCTCTCTTTTCCTTGAGAAGTGCGCGGAGATTTTCGGCATTTACCGATCTGACGTTTCCGTTCTCCTCCAGCGCAAGGACGGCGGCAATTCCCGCGGCTTCACCGAGATTCGAGCAGGTCGGCATAATGCGGAGGGATGCCTGTGCATCGTGATCGGCTGAAACGCATCTGCCCGCGACAAGCAGATTTTCCGCATTCTTTGGGATGAGGCAACGGTACGGGATTCCGTAATACTTTCCGCTCGGGAAATAATAATGGCTCGTTCCGCTTCCGTCGGGGCTGTGGATATCGATATCGTAATTGCAGACCGCGATCGTATCCTCGTAGATCTTACAGGAAAGGAGATCGTCCTTGGTCAGCGTGTAGTCACCGTCGATCATACGGCTTTCGCGTACTCCGATCTGGATGCCTGTCGAAATCAGAATTGAATCTTTAAATTCTTCGAAATTCTCTCGGAGGAAATCATACATCTCGAAGACCTGCTCGCGGGCGATTATCTCGGCGCGGGTGACGTCCTCTGCGTTCGTCGGGTCGAGCTTGACGACGCGGGTGGTGTTGAAATGAAGTATATCGTCGACGAGGGTTCTGAAGATCAGCACGTTCTCACGGGGATTCTTGATCTTACCCGCCGCCTGATGCTCGCTGTAGAGTACGTTGATCCGCGCCTTTAAGTCAGCATCAAAGGCTTTGACACCTGCTAAACGGAAGCAAAGAGTCATGGGCTGACAGAGGTTATCCGATTCTCTGCCGAGTCTGAAGGGGCAGTCAGCCATTACCGCAAGGTTTGCGTCTCCCGTGGCATCGATGAAGCAATCGGCTTCGATCTCGGAGTTTCCCGAGACATTCGATATCTTAACAGCTTTTATTCTGCCTTCTTCCTTACGTACGCCGGTAACGTAGGTCTGATACAGAAGATCTACACCGCTCTCGACAGCCATCGTATTGAGAAGGTATTTCAACACTTCCTCGTTAAAAGGAAGGCTTCTCTTCGATTGATTTGCTCCTCCGAGTGCGCGGAGGCGATCGACGATCTCGGTAAAAAGACCGCAGCTGAGGTCTATCCTCTCGCCGCTTACGGGATCGGTTGTTGCATAAGGCATAAAGGGATTGACAAGGTCATAGCAAGCCGCGCCACCCATACAATTGTATTTTTCGATAAGCAGGACGGTTTTACCGAGTCTGCCCGCGGATATAGCTGCGGATGCGCCCGCAAAGCCTCCGCCGACGACGATTATATCGTATTTGTTTTTGAGAGCCATGATGATTCTCCTTTTAGTTGGTATGATCATTATAGCACAAATTTGCGCATATATCAAGTAAAAACAATAAAAGACACCCCAAAACAGGGTGTCCTTTATTGATGCAGGTAAGCTTAGATCTTCTCTTTAACCTTGGAAGCCTTGCCCACTCTGTCACGCAGATAGTAGAGCTTTGCACGTCTGACCACACCGGAACGAATGATGTCGACCTTAACGACGTTGGGAGAATGGATGGGGAAGGTCTTCTCAACACCAACAGAGTAAGAAACGCGTCTTACAGTGAAGGTCTCGGAGATTCCGCCGCCGTGCTTTGCGATGACAACGCCTTCGAAAAGCTGGATTCTCTCACGTGCTCCCTCTTTAATGCGGTTGTGAATACGAACGGTATCACCGACATTAACTACGGGAAGTTCAGACTTAAGATGCTCCTTGGTAATAGCTGCAATGTAATCCATTACCTATTCCTCCTTTATAGAAGTGATGTAAGAGCGTTCATACCGAGCATGCAGAGGACCGCTCCCCGTGTGTTTGTCACACACTCGAATATTATACCATAAGTTGAAGAAAAATGCAATACTTTTTTCAAATATTTTTTGTGTTTTTCGATATTTTTATTGATTTTTTCAGTTCAACCGTGAATCTGCAACCCGCTTCGGGGAGATTTTCAACCTCTATTCTGCCATCCGACATATCAACTATGCGCTTGACAAGGGCAAGTCCGAGTCCGTTTCCCTCCTGCTTATGCGAGCTGTCCTCCTGATAGAACTTATCGAAGATATGTTTTTTCGCGGTCTCGCTGATACCGGGTCCGCAATCATCGACGCGGAATCGGACGCAATTTGATCCGTTTTCAAGCCTGATCGTTACAAGTCCGCCGACGGGGCTGAACTTGATCGCATTGCCGATTATGTTGTTCCAGACGTGGAGAAGAAGGCTGCGGTCGCCCGTAAAAGTGATCTCGTCGAGCTCGATATCGAATTCGATATCCTTCTCTACCCATTTCGGCTCAAGGAGCATGATCGACTGTCTGATCTGCTCGTCAAGACGGAAGGTATCCTCGCTCCTATCGACGGTTCCGCTTTCGATCTTAGAGATGATGAGGACGTTTCCAACGAGCTCGGAGAGTCTTTTCGTATTGAAAAGGATCTTTTCGGTATATCTTTGGCGCTCCTCGTCGGTGCAGTCGCTGTCCTGGAGGAGAGTTGCGTATCCCTCAATAGCGTTAAGGGGCGTTTTGATCTCATGTGAGACGTTCGAGACGAAATCGGACTGAAGCACCTCGGTTGCTCCAAGCTCGTTGGTCATGGCGTTAAAGCTATGATTGAGCTCGCCGATCTCCTTTATCTTGCTGTTTTCCTTAAGTCTGATGGAAAAGTCGCCGCCCGATACCTTCTTCATTGATTCCGAGAGCATCGAGATCGGCTTGAGGAAGAAGGAGTTTATCAGTATTGCAAGTCCGCCCGCAATGCAGACAGAGCAAAGCGCAAAATACGCGAAGGGTGAATCGTTGAGGTCGATTCCGACGGTGCCCGCAATAAGTCTGGCGAGCGCAAGAGCGATGACGATCTCGCCGACGGTAAAGACGGTGAAATAGAAATTAAGGCTCAGAAAATTACGGAAGAATTCCTTGAGCTTTTTTAGGAATTTCACGCCTTCACCACCTTATAGCCGACTCCGCGCATAGTTACGATCTTAAAATCCTCGCAATCGCGGAAGCGGTCGCGCAGGCGTCCGATATGTACGTCGACGGTATGGGTATCGGTGCCGGAATCGTAGCCCCAGATATCGTCCATAAGCTGCTGGCGGGTGAAGATCTTGCCCGGGAAGGACGCCATCTTGAAGAGGAGCATAAATTCCTTCTGCGGAAGGATCATTCTCTCACCCGAGGTAGTTACCGTGAGAGAATCACATTCCATTGTCGTCTCGCCGATTGTGAGCCTTCTCTCGCTGATAAGCTGTGCACGTCGTAGGAGCGCACCGACGCGGAGGATCATTTCGTTTACGTTGATGGGCTTGACCATATAGTCGTCGGTACCCGACATAAATCCAAGCTGCATCGCGTCGAAGGCGTCCTTTGCGGTTATCATCAGGACGGGAGTATGGTTTTCCGCCTCGCGGAGCGAGCGGACGAGCTCGTAGCCGTCCATCACGGGCATCATTATATCGGAAATTATAAGATCAAAATAGCCTGCCTCGATCTCGGTGAGCGCTTCCCTGCCGTTTGATACTCCAACGACGCTGTAGCCGTTCTTGGCTAAAACGTGTGAAAAAAGCTGGCGAAGCTCGCGGTCGTCTTCTGCTATGAGGATTCGGAACATTTATTTGCCTCCAAGGTATATTTTTACTGATACATTATACTATACAAAACTAAATTGTTCTTCAATTATAAATCAAGAATTGTTGAAAATTCACCGACTGATACCATTATAACACATTTTTCAAATCAATTCAATAATAAGTATTGATTTTCTCGGCGATTTGTGATATAATATGCAAGAACGCCGGTGTGGCGGAATCGGCAGACGCGACGGACTCAAAATCCGTTGGTAGCAATATCGTGCGGGTTCAAGTCCCGCCACCGGCACCAAATAAGGCACCCAACCGCTGAGCGGTTGGGTGCCTTATTTAGTACTGATCGCACACTTGAACCCGTTACGTGTTGCTTGCAACACGTACAATTTGCGCTGTGCAAAATGAAATATTATCACCGCATAATATGCGCAAATATGGGTTCGTAAGTCCCGCCGATGAACCGCTACGCGGTTGGGTGCCTTATTTCGTACAGATCGCATACTCGAACCCACTTCGTGTTGCTTGCAACACGAAAAATTTGCGCTGTGACAAATGAAATATTATCACCGCATAATACGCGCAAATATGGGTTCGTAAGTCCCGCCGATGAACCGCTACGCGGTTGGGTGCCTTATTTCGTACCGTTGCGCGAGTGAAATATTCCGCCTTGGGCGGAATGTTAAGGTGAAAATTTGCTTAAGCAAATTTTTTCGCTATTTTATTAAAAAAACTTGTAACCTTTTCCTGCGGAAGTTGTCTATGTAAGTGAAGGGACATTTCGGAAAGGAGGAAGAAAGATGACTGATGAAAAGCTTATAGAATTATTCTGGAGCCGCGACGAGAGCGCGATTCACGAGACCGAGAAGAAATACAGGGGGCTCTGCCTTTACGTCGCATCAAACATTTTAGCACTCAAGGAGGACCGAGAGGAATGTCTGAATGACGTTCTGCTCTCGCTCTGGAACTCGATCCCGCCCGAGAAGCCGAAGAATCTGCGCTCCTACATAGGAACGGCGATGCGCAACCACGCGCTCAACCGTTCAAAGGAGATGAACGCCTGGAAGCGGGGCGGAAATATTCAGATCGTCGGCGACGAATTCCTCGCGGGAGTCGAGGACGGACACGATCTTGCCGACGCCTTTGAGGCAAAGCGCGCGGGCGAGATCATCAACAAATTTCTTGAAACAGCGAGGACGGATGACCGCAGGATATTTATCATGCGATTCTGGCTCGGGCTCGAATACTCGGATATTTCGAGGCATACGGGCTTTTCGGAGAGCAAGATCAAGGTCTCGGTCCACAGGACCCGCAAAGTACTTGCGGAGCTGCTCAAAAAGGAGGGTATCACGGTATGAGTAACACAACGACAATCACAGACCGCCGCCTGCTTGCGGCGCTCGACTATATCGATCAGAAGTATATTGATGACGTTTTCAGCATCATCAAAGAGCCCGAAGCGGACACACCCGTGCCCGTGAGATCATGGAGAACGCCGCTCAAGCACAGTAAAATATATATTGCTCTGGCGGCGAGCCTGCTCTTTCTGGCTATGGCTTCCCCGCTGGTCAGCTTCTTCACATACGTTGTAAGCAATTTCACAGCCGGCGCGGGAGAAAGCAGCGAACCCGAAATCGTTTTAACTACGGACACCGCGCCTGAGATCAATACGCTCGAAACCGAAAATAATATAGCGGAAGATACTACTGCTGATATTACAGACGAAGAAACAGCATCCGATACTACAGCGGAAGAAACGGCCTTCGAAACTGCGGCAGACACTACCGAACCCGAGCCTGATCCTGTATTGGAGCTTTTCAAGGAAAGTAAGATTCTTTCGTTTGCTCCCGATATGAGCGCAGAGGAGATAAATAATGAAATTCTCAAGGGCGGTTGGGCTATCGACGGTGCGGGAAATAACAGCGATTTTGCAGCAGGAGGCGATCTTTGGCAAGAGTTTTGCGAAAAGAGCGAACGCTTGGAGCCATGCTCGGTATTACTGGCTAATTACTATGAGCATTGGGCGGACGGTGAAGATTATCTTATACTTATTGAAATCAAGTTCGACGGAGAATTATTTTATTACGCCAGATTTAACACACTGAGGGACGTCATAGAGGATAGCGGAACTTATAAATATTTGATGAAAGATTTTTATGAAATATACAAAGGTCCCGTAATCGGTCAAGGTTTGGTTAAAGCTTATTTCTTATCCAATGACGATACTTGGACTTACCGCGAATGGTCCCACATACAGTTGTGCGCGATATCACATTATCCCAGAAATTATTACAGAGATTGCGTGACGATAATAGTCCACTTTGAACTCTATGATGATTCGGTTAGTGTTCCCACGGGCAAGTATCCTGTTTATATTGAGTCTTACCGAATTTGGCACAGCGATTTGTTTGAATAAGAAAGGAAATACAAATGAAAAATCGCTTTTAATTATCGCTTTGTCTCGTAATTATTTGCGTACTCTGCGTACTGCCCATTCCGGTATTTGCATCAGAGATTGATATTTTTTCTACTTTTGACGCTGGTAAACAGTCAGGATTCGAGCCATATATTATGCCTATTTCGGAATTAGTACCTACAGCGGAAGGTACCCCTCAGCCAAATACTATAAATATGCAATCTGAATTGGTTTTAACTGCATCAGTAAATAATACTAGTGAAAATGAACCGGGCGACCTAATCTCTACCGAATTCATATATACTACAGACGGAACCGTGGTTGAGGCATATCTTGCATCTCTTTCCGACGAGGAGCTTGAAGAGTTTATTGCTTCGCTCCCCGAGGATCAAGCCGCAAGAGTCACGGCGTTGCTGCCGAGTGATGATAAACATTTAACCGAATAAATATTTTCCCCGAGTGTCAAGCGATGCTCGGGGAATTATTTGAGTGCAGAGTTCAGAGTGCAGAGTGCAGAGTTAAGGTAGCTTTTCGGCAAGCCGAAAAGCATTTTATAAAATTATTTCCGAGCGGTGCGAGGAAATTTTCATTAACTCTGCATTCTGCATTCTGCACTCTGCACTCCATCTGTTGACTAATCACAAAGAATATGATAAAATAATCATATCGGTATATACAATAAAAAATTCAAAAAAAACGTGTGACGATTTCAGGCTTTTTACTACTTATAGGGATGAAAGGACTTTTTGCAAGGAGGCAGGTCTATGAAGGACGAAAAAATCATTGAGCTTTTCTTTGCCCGCGACGAGCAGGCTTTGCGCGAGACGCAGGAAAAATACGGCGGACTCTGCTTTTACATAGCCTCGAGCTTTCTGACCATCCGAGAGGACCGCGAGGAATGTGTCAACGATTCGCTTCTCGCGCTCTGGAATTCTATCCCGCCCGAAAAGCCCGAAAGCTTCACGGCGTATCTCTCGGAGGTCGTGCGCAGGCAGGCGATCAATAAATCGCGCGAAAATAACGCCTGGAAGCGCGGAAGGAATATTCAGATCGTCGGCGACGAATTCCTTTCTCTCGTAGATGACGGCACCGACCTCGCCGCAGAGTTCGAGGCTCGCCGAGCGGGAGAGATAATCAACCGCATTCTGCGCGGGACGGGAAGAGTTGAGAGAAATATATTTATCTGGCGTTATTGGCTCGGTATGACAGTGCCGCAGATATCAAAGCAGACGGGATACGGAGAGAGCCGCGTCAAAATGATACTCCACCGTATGCGCAAAAGAATTGCGGCTGAGCTCGGAAAGGAAGGTATTACAAGATGAACCGTGAAATAGTTTTCAAGGATTCAAGGCTTCTTGAGGCACTTGAATACATCGACCGTGACCTCATCGCGGGCGCGATGGAGGACTTGCGGATCGATGAGAGTCAACAGCCGCCGCGCAAAAACAGAGCCAAAGCCTTTCTTGCCTTCGCCGCTTGTCTGCTCTTTCTGGGCATCTCTTTCCCGATGGCGAATTACATCACCGGATTGATAAGCAGCTTCCGAGCCGGCGCGGGAAGCGGCACGGAATCGTCGGAGATATTGAATACGGAGCCTATCGAAACAACCAATGTTATCGAAGAAACCAACCAATTCTTTTGGATGTATACCCCGGAGCTTGAACCTCTGACGCAAGAGCAGGTCGATGCGTGTAATCAAGCGTTCAGAATTTATGCTTACGGACCATTAGATGAATTTATTGCTTCAAGCGATCTTGACAAAGAATCAACTATAAAGTATTATGAAAAGCTCAAATTCATCTCTACGGAAAAAGATAGACCTTATTTTGGTACGTTCAATGGCGCTATTGTGACTGCTGGATTGATGATAGGAATATCCGGAATGGAAATAGAAAATGTAGAGTTAGGCGGACATACTATTCACTTTCAACACTACGGTGGTATATCGGTTTATAAAGATGGAACGGTAGTCGGCATTTATGAGGCTTATGAACGCGGATGGCTTACCGACGATGATATTGGTACGATTTCGGAAAGAATGGATAAATTCAATCAAGCGTTAAATAAGCAATAAAAAGGAGGAATAACTTATGAAAAAGAAATGCTATGTGCCATTGTATTGATTGGCACATATGTAGCAGGTATTATTATTCCTGTCAGTGCAGCAACGGAAGCGAATGATACGAGTCACGGCGTTGCTACCGAGTGACGATGAGCATTTAACAGAATAAATATTTTCCCCGAGTGTCAATCGATGCTCGGGGAATTATTTAAGTGCAGAGTTCAGAGTGCAGAGTGCAGAGTGCAGAGTGCAGAGTTAAGGTAGGTTTTCGGCAAGCCGAAAAGCATTTTATAAAATTATTTCCGAGCGGTGCGAGGAAATTTTCATTAACTCTGCATTCTGCATTCTGCACTCTGCACTCATTCCATATGGCATTTTTCTTTATTCCGCATATGATAGAATTGACATCATATCACGGAGGTCTTTTTTATGGAAAGAAATAATCAGGCGCGCGAGGCGATGCCCGGGCGCGGTTTTCTTATCGTTTCTGTGCGCACGGGAGCGGGTGCGATACCGCTTGAGGGAGCGCTTGTGACGCTTCGCGGTGACGAGGCTATCGAGGGCGATGCGATCGCGTCCTTCATCACCGATCAGAGCGGCAACACGCCCAGGATCACTCTCCCCGCGCCGCCTCGCATCAATTCCGAGTCACCGAACGGCGGCAAGCCCTACGCAAGCTACAGCGCGGACGTCTCGCTTGACGGCTACTACAGCAATCTCTACACGAACATACCGATCTTCGACACGATCACCTCGGTTCAGACCGCGTACCTCATTCCTCTGCCCGAGGACGGAAGCGGCAATACCGATGAGGAATTCATTTTTGACGCCCGTACGGGAGAGAGGCTTCGCGGTGAGGGCGAATGAATAATCCCGCGGCTTTACCCGTCATTCCCGAATACATCACGGTTCATCTCGGAAGGCCTACCGAGTACGCGAGGAACGTGACCGTTCCCTTCCTCGACTACGTTGCGAACGTGGCTTCTTCGGAAATTTATCCCACCTGGCCCGAGAATGCGCTTCGTGCAAATATCTACGCGCAGGTGACCTTTGCGCTCAACCGCATCTACACCGAGTTTTACCGCTCTCGGGGGTATGATTTCGACATCACAAATTCCACCTCGATAGATCAGTCCTTCGTTGAGGGGCGCGAAGTCTTTCAGAACATCCGTGAGCTTGTAAGCGAGCTCTTTGACAGCTACGTGACGCGCGGCGGCAGTATCGAGCCTTATTTCACTCAATACTGCGACGGAGACCGCGTTCAATGCGAGGGTCTTTCGCAATGGGGGACGGTTCCGCTTGCCGAGCAGGGCTTGACTCCCTTTGAGATACTGCAGTACTTCTACGGCGACGATATCGGCATCCGATCGAACGTACCGATCGAGAATCTTTCGCCCTCCGCGCCCGAGATACCTCTGCGCCAGGGGGCGGTCAACAACGACGTCAGGACGATTCAGATAAGGCTGAACCGTATCTCGAATAATTATCCCGCGATACCTAAGATAGTCCGCACGGACGGCGTTTTCGGCGACGATACGGAGGCGGCTGTGCGAGCGTTTCAGCAGACGGTCGGGATCGCGGTTGACGGCGTTGTCGGCAAGGCGACGTGGTATGCGATCCAATTTTTCTACAACGCTGTCAAGAGGCTGAATGAGCTCGATTCGGAGGGAATCGCTCTATCCGAGGTCACGCAACAGTATCCCGGTGTACTGCGCGAGGGATCGAGCGGTAATGCGGTTGAAAATCTTCAATTTTATATAAATTACGTATCGAATTTTTATCCCTCGATACCCGCGGTTGCAAGGGATGGGGTATACGGTCCCTCGACGGCTGATGCGGTGAGGCAGGTGCAAGGGACTTTCGGTCTTACTCCCGACGGAGTTGTCGGCGAGAGAACCTGGAATGCGCTTTACAACGCTTATCTCGGAATCGTTTCGACCATTCCGCTCGAGTATACCGAAGCTTCGGGAGTGCCCTTCCCCGGTGTCGTTCTGCGCGTCGGCAGTGAGGGCGAGGACGTTGTTCTGCTACAGCGATATCTGAATCGGATTGCAGAGGATTATACCGAGATACCTTCGGTCAGCGTTACGGGTTATTTCGGCAATCAGACCGAAGCCGCCGTTCTTGCTTTTCAGCAATTCTTTGGTACGAGCGCACAGAGCGGAACCGTCGATGCCGTGACATGGGACGCGATAGTTGATATTTTCGACGACGTTACGGGCGCGGACAGTGTGCGCGGCGGACAGTATCCGGGTTTCCCGATAGAATGAGGTGGAGTTATGGCAGTTAATTCGAGAACGGAAGCAGACGCGCGGATGAATCTTCAGCGTTATCTGCGTCAGCTTGCGTATTTTGATGAAAATATACCTTTCGTTCCGATCGACGGGAACAAGGGAAGCAATACGACCGACGCGATTCGCGCGTTTCAGTCGAGCCGAGGATTGCCCGCGACGGGTGTTGCGGATCAAGAGACCTGGGAGGCGATCTACGAGGAGTATCTGACGTCGCTTGAAAAAGAGGCGCCGCCTTCGGGATTTTCACCCTTTCCGTCAGAGCCGCGTGATTATGCGTTGCGTGTCGGTGACGAGGGATTTCCCGTCTCGGCGATTCAGTATATGCTCGGCGAGATCTCGGTATTTTTCCCGATCGGTGAGATCACGGTCAGCGGTAAATTCGACGATGCAACGCGCGATGCGATAAGCGAGCTTCAGGCGAGGTATCTTCTTCCCGTCACGGGCGAGGTCGATAAGCTGACATGGAACGCGCTCGTCCGTTTATACGATTCGGCTCATCTTTATCAATAACGCATAAACACGGGGGCTTTGGTTATAAAATAAAGTAAAACGAAAACGGACGGTAAAGAGATGAAAAGCAAATTCACTCAGATGGCGCAAAACACGCTCGGGAATGCACTCGGCTTTGCGCGCGATTTCGGACACACATATATAGGCTCGGAGCATCTGCTTCTCGGGCTTCTCTCGGTCGGGGATTCCTCGGCGGCGAGGTTTCTCGGGTCTCAGGGAGTCAACACAGACAGATTGCGCGAGGTCATTTGCCGCATTGCGGGGACTTCACCTCCGGTGTCTCTCCTTCCTTCGGATATGACGCCGAAGACGAAGAAGATCCTTGAAAATTCGGCTGTGATCTCGCAGAAATACGGGCAGAGCTATATCGGCACAGAGCATATGCTTCTTGCGATACTTGACGAGCGCGATTGCGTTGCCGTCAAAATGCTTGAGTCGCTCGGGATCAGGACATCGGATATCAAGCAGGAGATCGTTGATTTTCTTGAGAGCCTTTCGGAAATATCTCCGACTGTCCGAGAGGAGGATGACGGCGAGGCAAAAGGAATCCTGAAAAACGCTCCTACACTTGCGAAATACGGTCGTGATCTGACTGCGGCTGCCGAGGCTGGAAAGATCGATCCCATCATCGGCAGGGACAGCGAGAGCGAGCGCGTGATCCAGATCCTCTGCAGGCGCGGAAAGAACAATCCCTGCCTTATCGGTGAACCGGGTGTCGGAAAGACCGCGGTCGTTGAGGGACTTGCGCAGAGGATCGCGGACGGAAACATTCCCGATCTTCTTGCCGACAAGCGGATCATCACTCTCGACATTCCCGCAATGATCGCGGGTGCGAAATACCGAGGCGAATTCGAGGAGCGGATGAAGGCGGTCATGGAGGAGGCTCGCAAGAACCGTGAGATCATCCTCTTTATCGACGAGATTCACACGATCGTAGGAGCGGGTGCGGCTGAGGGTGCGGTAGATGCAGCTAACATTCTCAAGCCCGCGCTTGCGAGGGGTGAGCTTCAGGTCATAGGCGCGACGACTCTATCCGAGTACCGTAAGAACATCGAAAAGGATGCGGCGCTTGAGCGCAGATTTCAGCCAATAAACGTCGGTGAACCTACAGAGGAAGACGCGGTAATTATTCTCCGCGGTCTGCGCGACAAATATGAGGCGCATCACGGAATACGCATTACCGATTCCGCGATTGATGCCGCAGTTCGGCTTTCGGCAAGGTATCTGAACGACCGTTACCTCCCCGACAAGGCACTTGATCTTATAGACGAGGCGGCGAGCGGCAAGCGGATCGCGGCTCATATTGCGCCGACCGAGCTACGCGAGCTTGAGTCGAAGCTGAAAGCCGTCGTCCACGACAAGGAGGAGGCTATCGGCAATCAGCAATTCGAGCGTGCGGCTTCTCTGCGCGACGATGAACAGCGTCTGCGCGCGGAATACTGTGAGCTTCAGAAAAGTATTGAAGAGCGTGCTCTCGGGCACGATGACGGTGAGCTGGACGCGGAGGATATCGCGCGGACTCTGACAAAATGGACGGGTATCCCGATATCCGATCTCACCGCCGATGAAAGCGAAAAACTTGCGGGACTTTACCCAAAGCTTTGCGAGCGTGTGGTCGGTCAGGAAAAAGCCTGCGATGCGGTGAGCTCGGCGATAATCAGAGGGCGCACCGGACTTGACAGGAGAAGCGGTCCGATCGGGTCATTCATCTTTCTCGGTCAAAGCGGTGTCGGAAAAACCGAGCTTTGTCGCGTGCTTTGCGAGCTTCTATTCGGCTCGCAGAAATTCCTCGTACGCTTTGATATGTCCGAGTATATGGAAAAGCACAGCGTATCGCGGCTTATCGGGTCACCTCCCGGTTACGTCGGATACGGCGAGGGCGGTCAGTTGACCGAGCAGGTAAGGCGGCGTCCATACTCGCTCATTCTTTTCGACGAGATTGAAAAGGCACATCCCGATATCTTCAACATTCTTCTTCAGATCCTCGAGGACGGTGTACTGACCGATTCGCAGGGGCGGCGGGTGGATTTCAAGAATACAGTGATCATAATGACATCTAACATTGGCGCGCAATACAGAAAAACGACCTCTCTCGGATTTTCCGCCGATCCGAAAAGCGAGGACAGATCATCCGAGGAACGGGTTATGCGCGCGCTTCGAGAGACATTCAAGCCCGAGCTTCTCGACCGAATCGACGAATGCGTTTACTTCCCTCCGCTTTCGCCCGAAAGTGTACGCTTAATTTGCAAGAGACAGCTCGATGAGCTTGCAAAACGCGCATCCGAAAATGGGATCGTATTGACCTACGACGACGGAGCGGTCGATCTTATCTGCAAATCGGATAAAGAGACGGGAGGGGCGCGGCATCTGCGGCGCAGGATAGCGCGGCTTTGCGAGCGTCCGCTTTCCGAAAAGATACTTTCGGGAGAGGTGAAAAAGGGCTCGGAGGTTGCTCTTTCCGCCGATGCGGAGGGAGAGTCGATTATCCTTGATATCTCAATATAAAAAATATCTTATACCGGGCATATTTTTTGCAATTTTCTGTTGACAAACTTTCTCCTTCGTGCTATAATTTTTATATTAATTCAAAAATTCCTCACGAAAAGGAGATAGTTATGAAACAGACAAACGAATATCTTGCAAGTGTAATGGCTGAGGTTGAGCAGAGGAATCCCGGCGAGGCCGTTTTCCATCAGGCTGTCAGCGAGGTTCTTTCCACTCTCGCTCCCGCACTCGACGCTCATCCCGAATATATTGACGCAGAGATCGTCCGCCGCATCGTTGAGCCCGAAAGAATGGTTATGTTCCGCGTTCCGTGGGTTGATGACAACGGAAAGGTTCAGGTAAACCGCGGCTTCCGCTGCCAGTACAACTCTGCTATCGGTCCCTACAAGGGCGGTATCAGGCTTGACCCCAGCGTTAACGCTTCGGTCATCAAGTTCCTCGGCTTTGAGCAGATCTTCAAGAACGCTCTGACCTCCCTCCCCATGGGCGGCGGCAAGGGCGGCTCCGACTTTAACCCCAAGGGCAAATCCGACGGCGAGGTCATGCGCTTCTGCCAGTCCTTTATGAATGAGCTCTTCCGCCACATCGGTCCCGACACCGACGTTCCCGCGGGCGACAAGGGTACCGGATCACGCGAGATCGGTTATATGTTCGGTCAGTACAAGAAGCTGACTAATGAGTGGACCGGCGTTCTCACCGGCAAGGCTATCTGCTCGGGCGGTTCTCTCGCAAGAACTCAGGCTACCGGCTACGGTCTTTGCTACTTCGTTAACGAAATGCTCGCTTCGAAGGGTACCACCTTCGAGGGCAAGACTGTTGTCGTATCCGGTTCGGGTAACGTAGCGGTTTACGCGGCTGAAAAGGCTACCACTCTCGGTGCAAAGGTCGTTGCTATGTGCGACCGCAAGGGCTTTATCTACGATGCAAACGGAATCGACCTCGATCTCGTAAAGGAGATCAAGTTCGTCAAGAGAGGCAGCATTTCCGAGTACGTTGAGGCTCATAAGGAGGCAAAATACGCCGACGGACCTCACGGCATCTGGACCATCAAGTGCGACATCGCTCTTCCCTGCGCTACCGAAAACGAGCTCAACCTCGAGGATGCAAAGGCTCTTATTGCAAACGGCTGTATGCTCGTTGCAGAGGGTGCAAATATGCCCACAACTCCCGATGCTATCGAAGCTATCAAGGCTGCGGGTCTTCTCTACGCTCCCGGCAAGGCATCGAACGCGGGCGGCGTTGCTACAAGCGGACTTGAGATGTCCCAGAACTCGCTCCGTCTCTCCTGGTCCTTCGACGAGGTTGACGAAAAGCTCCACGGCATTATGGTCAACATCTACAAGGCGGCATCCGAAACCGCAGAAAAGTACGGCAAGCCCGGTGACCTTGTTCTCGGCGCGAATATCGCAGGCTTTACCAAGGTTGCGGACGCTATGCTCTGGCAGGGTATTTGCTAAAATATCATAAAACAGTCACTCCCGACCGAAATACGGTCGGGAGTGTCTTTGTTTATGGGTAAATTATGAAATTTCGCAGCAAGGTTGCACAAAATCCTCTTGACAAATTCGTTGTTTTATGATAATATTATACTATAATGCTCAACAGAGCAAATCAAGGAGGATAATTATGAAATTATCAACTAAGCTTATTAGTTTCTTACTAGCGATTCTGATGCTTAGCGCGTCCTTTGTTGCCTGCGCAGAAACAGGCGGCGAGGATCCCGTAACAACAGAACCGGCGAAGACCGAAGCTCCCGCAGGAAGCGCCGATGAGGTTACAACCGAAAGCCCCTACGACGATCAGGGTTACCTCAAGAGCTCTCTTCCTGATGAACTCGACTTCGGCGGCGAGACGGTAACCGTTCTTTGGTGGAACGACGTTGAAAGACCCGAGTTCTACGTAGAAGACGCAAACGGCGAGCTGATCAACGACGCTATCTATCAGCGTAACATCAACGTTGAAGACAAAATGGGCGTTACCCTTGATTGGGTTGACATGAAGGGTCAGTACAATGACGGAAAAGGAAAGGCATACTCCGATCACGTTGGTAATATGTACAGCTCCGGCGACGATACATACGACCTTATGTCCGCTCACTCCCGTACTATCGCGCTTACCGCTATGAACGGCTACTGCGAGGACCTTATGGAGCTCGATTATCTTGATTTCGATATGCCCTGGTGGCCTACCGTTATGCTTGATACTGCAACAGTTGGCGACTCCATGTTCTTCGTAACCGGTGACGTTTCGGTCAACTCTATCCATCAGATGTACGTAATCTTCTACAACAAGGACAATCTCGAGAGATATCCCGAGCTTGTTGAGCCCGCAATTCATGTTCAGAACAACAACTGGACTATGGAGACCATGCATCTTATGACCAAGGATATGTATCAGGACCTTGACGGAAGCAACTCCGCAAATGAGAACGACTTCTACGGCTTCGTAACTCTCTCCTGGCACTTTGACGCTATCTACTACGGCGCAGGTCTCAGACAGGCTGAAAAGAGCGAGGACACCCTTCTCAAGATCTCGGATGACTACTATTCCGAAAAGGCAATCAACCTTTGCGACATTACCGGCGCTTGGATCAAGTCCGGCGACGTTTACATCAACTCCAACAGCTACGACGAATCCTTCGTACAGGGCAATGCACTTATGGTTATGTGCCGTCACAAGGACGTAGCTGAAAGAGTTGCAGACGCAGGCTTCTCCTACGGTATCGCTCCCATTCCGAAGTACGATGCTGAGCAGAAGAACCACATCACCTGTGTTGGTAACCCCGTTTCCTTCTACTCCATCTACAAGCTTTCCAAGGACGCTAACCGCGCTGCAGCAGTTCTTGAGTGCTGGGCTTCCGAGGCTTACCGTCTCACCACTCCCGCTCTCTTCGAGTCCACTATGAAGCTGAGATACTCCGAGACCTCCGTTGAGTCCGAGATGTACGACATCATCCGTGCAGGTATCGTATTCGACTTCGGCCGTCTCTTCAACTCCAGCCTCGGCGCAATGAGCGACCAGTGGGATAACTGTGCAGTTGCAGGCAACAGCTGGGCAACCGTAAGCAAGGCTATGAAGAGAACTCTTGACAAGCAGTTCAAGGTAATCACAGACTCCTTCTTAAAAATCGTTGAATAATCCAAACTAAAATAACCGCTCCCGATTCTTTCGGGAGCGGTTTTCTTTATTAATTGAAGATCTTGTCAAGCAAGTGCTCGCCGATAGCTCTTGTAAGATCGGCGGCGTAAGGAAGGATCGAGTCGGGAAGCTGCTTGAATTTGAGTTCAAAGTTAAGCGGATTGGAGTATCCGATCTCGCTAAGACCTCGGCAGGCGGCGCTCCAGTCGCCCGTTCCGTAGAATGGCGGGAGATGCTCGTCGAAGGGACCCTGCCAGTTATCGTTAACGTGAGTCATCGAAAGACGCTTACCGATCTTCAGAAGCTCCGAGTAGTGATCGAGCTTTGCCTCGTGAGCGTGGCCGAAGTCCCAGCAGATCTCGAGTCCGAGGGCATCTGCCATCTCGATAAGCTCGTCTGCGGTCGATCCGTAGCGGTGGCAACCCTCAGCCTTGTGCGCATCACGCATATTTTCGGTCACAAGCGCGATGCCGAGCTCATTGGCTCTCGGGAGGAATTTGCTGTAGAATTCGATATTTTTCTCGTACCAGTACTTATTATTCTCTTCACCAGCGGGAGCCTGACCGTCTCCTAGAGGATGCAGGACCGCGCGCTTTACTCCGAGTGCGCCCGCCATTTCAAGCGCACGCGCGACTTTGCTTTCGAGCTCCTCTTGCGTTTTTCCTCTGAAGGGGAGGTGTCCGGAAACGATCTGAATTCCCGTTTCTTCGGCTGCTTTTTTTACCTCGGCGATCATATCCTGCCAGTCGTCGCCGTAATCGTCCTGCGCCGTGACGAAATTGAAGTCCATGGAATCGAATCCGTGCGCGTGAAGGAATCTGACGCCCTCGGGAGGGGTCATCTTTCCCGTAGGGGGAAAGGTTGCGGAAAGAGGAAGTGCGTGTTTTTTCATTTTATGTACCTCAAAATTTATGAATTGAGAGCTGTTTCGTACGCTTGGCGCTTCTTTTCAGACGGTGTATATTCGGGATCCGAGCAAACGGGAAGGGTCGGCGCCTCACCGTTTTTGCCACAGAACGGGGTCAGCGTGTCGTTTTCATATTTGACTCGATCCTCTTCCTTGCGGAAATCGGGCACGTCGAATGCGCGGTTACCGTCAAGGATGCTTCTGTGCGCAAGGATTGCGACCGAAGCCATCGTTGTCGAAAAATACTCGTCAAACTCGGGGCGTCGATTTTCCCTGATACAGGAGATAAACTCGCGGAATACATAGAAATCACTTCCGCCGTGGCCTGCCTTTTCAAGCAAAGGCTTATCCTCCTCGGGAAATTCGGGCTTATAATAGTTATGCTCCTCAAGGCCCTCGGGGATATTCCATTTATTATAGTTGAGCATTACCATATTGCCACTGCCGCGGACGTTTTCGATTTGACCGAGCTCTCCGCAGATACGGTAGGAATTTTCGTGCGCGCCGAATGCGGCACATCCCGTTACGCGGAAGACCGATCTATCGTCGTTGACAGTCGTGATGATAGCGGCGCGGTCGTGGGTATTCAGAGGATTCGTTACATCCTCCTCATAGCCGTAGACCGGCATTGCCGATACGCGGACGGGTCGCTGGCCCGTGATATACATCAGCGGCGCGAGAGAATGTGTAATATAATAGCTTCTCGGGATATTATTGCGCCAATGATCGGGAGTGGGACGGAGACGAACGACCTCATTCATATTGTTCGGGTTGAGGGGGTGGTTATATTCGCCCTCGGCAAAGAGGACGTGGCCGAGTGTACCCTCTCGGTAAACGCGGCGCATTTCTTGATTGAATACCATAAAAGGATAATTTTCAGCTATCATATAGAAAGCCTTGCTCTTCTCTGCCGCACGGACGAGCCTGACTCCGTCAGCCATAGTGGTATTGCTCGTCGTCTCGCTGAGAACGTGTAGATCCTTCTCGAGGCATCTGACGGCGTATTCGGCGTGCTCGTTGAAATAATTACAGAGCATAACGGCGTCCATAGGATGCTCGATGAATTCATCAAAATTGCGGTAAACAGCGATATCGGGAGCGATCTTCCGCGCTTCCTCGATCCGTCTTTCATCCTTTTCGCAGACGGCAACTATCTCCGCACCTGCGGCAAGCATACTCGAAAATAGCGAGCGTCCGCGCCCGAGTCCAAAGACTCCGAGCCTGATCTTTTCCATTGTGTTTCTCCTTTACAGTTCGATCTCGGCGGTGCCTTCAAATGCCTTGAAGACCCTCTCTGCGTTATTTTCGACCCAAAGATTATTGTTTCTTCCCTCTCTGTCGGCGTACATATCCGAATGCATCGAACGGTATCCCGCGACGGAGATCGGGATCAGAACAGTTTCGGCGTTTACCTCGCGGTAAAATTCAATATTATGCGAATCGCAGAGTCCGTGGTGTGGCATCTGAAGGATATCGCATTTCAGCTTTTTATGATAACGCCAAACGGTCATCTGCATGCTTCTGTGATATGCGTCGCCGGTGATCATTGCCTTTTTATTTGCGCTCTCGACGGTAAAGATCAGCGAGCAGAGGTTGGAGTTTCCGCCGCCCGTATTAAGGATACTGCAATCATCGGGTACGTAGAGAAAATGAATATCAATGCCGTCGACGGACATTCTTTCGTCAAGCGAGGGACGGTGATATTCTGCGCCGAAGACTTTGCAGACCCACTCCATACGCTCGTTTGCATTGGCAAGCGCGCCCGCTTTGCCGTCCTTGCCGCAAAATTCGACAGGGAACCAATACACAATCTTGCCGACAGTCAGCTTCGATCGGAGCGATTCATTGCACGCGAGCTCTCTTATCGCACCGCAATGGTCGAAATGCGGATGGGTGATTATCCAGAGGTCGACGTGCGGAATGTCCGAATCGGTATTTGATTTCAATATCGAGAGAATGCCTTCGGCATCGTCTCCGAATCCTCCGTCGATAACGATGAGTTTTTTGTTTTCGGTTACTATGACGTCTCCCATTCCCGCGGCTGCCCAACCGACTTGGCTGTCGAAGGCGCCGTCATAGAGAGAGGCGTTTGTTCTGTATTGAATAAGCTTTGCCATAATCCGTCCTCCTTTTAGGAAAATGATATCACTATTTCTCTCATTTGTCAAGCGATTTGGAATAATTTTGCCTGCGAAATTCGCTTGGGGTACATCCGATCCTAGAGCGGAACATTCGGCTGAAATTACTTTCATCCGAAAAGCCGCAGAGATCGATTATCTCCTTGATGCTTTTTTCGGTAGTTGAAAGGAGATTTTTTGCGACCGACATCCGACAGCTCATAAGATACTCTATCGGCGAATAGCCCGTTATCTCCTTAAAAACGTGAGCAAGATGCGACGGGCTGACGTGATATTCCGAGGCGAGAGACGCGAGTGAATAATGATCCGAAAAATTGTGCTCAAAACGCGCTTGTATCTCGCGGACGATCTCGGTATTGCGGTTTTCGTCGGTCAGGAAGAGTTCCGGACTTATGCGATAGATGACGATCAAGAGGCGCATAAGCATAGAGTCGAGCAGTCTTTCGTACATCGGCTCTCGGCGCGAATACTCGTCCGACATCATCCTCATTACCTCCTCTATCTCCGCGCCCGACTCTCGGCAGTCTATGACATGTCTGAAGCCTCGGAAGCGATTTATCAGCACCGAAGAAAGCAGATAATTCTCCGCGCCTCGCGAAATATCGGGGGATACGAGCAGTGTGTAGCGGCGATATTCTTTTGTCAGCACGCGGACCGAATGCTCCTCGAAGCGGCTGAATATCAGAAGTGAGCCGGGTTTTCCTACGTATTCCTCGTCTCCGATGCAAACGGCGATCTCGCCCGATACTACGTATAGAAGCTCGTGAGCGTCGTGGTCATGCTTCGAGTATCCGACCATCATATCGGAATATCCTGCGGATAGAATATGCATCTTAAGCCTCCTTGCTTGATTTACATATCTATTATAGCACATTTCATCTGCTTTTGCAAGATTTACATAAGAATAAGCAATATATTCATAACACGGCGGATATATAATGAATTATAATTAATGCAGGAGGATGATAAAATGAACAGACATGTATATACAAACGCCAAGGATTTCTCGGCACAGAATATTGAACTTAAGACCAATCTGCCGTATTCGGAGGATATTTCAGTGCTCGGAGAGCAGGTTACCGTCGGCAGCAAAACGGTACAAAACAGACTTGCCTGCCAGGCTATGGAGGGCTGTGACGGATGCTTCGACGGCTCTCCCGATGAATTAACATTCAGAAGATATAAGAGACTCGCCGAGGGCGGCGCAGGTATGATATGGTTTGAAGCCACGGCATGCCGCGAGGACGGACGAGCAAATCCGCGTCAGCTTTGGATCAAAAAAGATAACCTAGACAGCTTCAAGCGGATCGTTCATTCTATCCGTGAGGATGCAATCAAGGCGAACGGTTACGCGCCTCTCATCATCATGCAGGCAACTCATTCGGGCAGATACAGCAAGCCGCACGGTTTTCCAGAACCGCTCATTGCTTACAACAATCCGATATTTGAGGGGAACAAGCCTATTGATAAAAGCCGTATTCTTTCCGACGACGAGCTCGACCGTATAAGCGAGGCTTTGATCGAATCGTCGAGACTTGCAGAGGAAGCGGGATTTGATGGAGTTGATGTAAAATGCTGTCACAGATACATCAACTCCGAGCTTCTCTCGGCGTATGAGCGCGAGGGCAAGTACGGAGGATCTCTTGAAAACAGAACGAGACTTCTGCGCGAGAGCATCGAGGGCGCGATGCAGGTCACGGGCAAGGATTTTATCGTCAGCTCACGGCTTAACGTATACGACGGATTCCCCTACCCTTACGGCTTCGGTGTATCCAAGAACGGAGGCATCGAATTTGACAAGGAAGAGCCCATTTGGCTGCTAAGACAGCTCCGCGATCTCGGAGTTGAGCTTCTCAACATTACGATGGGTAATCCCTACTTCAATCCGCACGTAAACCGTCCCTTTGCTATAGGCGGCTATGATCCCGAGGAGCATCCGCTCGAAGGGGTTGCCCGCATGCTTCACGGTATCGCAGAGCTTAAGCGTGAGGTTCCCGAGATCAAGATCATTTCCTCGGCACTCTCCTATCTCGGCGTTGTTGCGCCCGAGGTATGCGCGGGATTTGTGCGCGACGGCGGATTTGATTTCTGCGGATTCGGCAGAACTATTCTTGCGTATCCCGATTTTGCGAAGGATATTCTCTCGGGCGGATTCAAGAAGGAAAAGATCTGCATCTGCTGCTCGAAATGCTCGGAGATGATGCGTGCGGGCGGCACTCCCGGATGTGTAGTTCGTGATAAACTGTATACCGACATCTACCGCGAATTCAAGGAGAATCACAAATGAAGCATGTAATTATCAGCGGCTGTACTCGTGGCATCGGCGCGGCTTGCGTAAAAAAGTTTCTACTCAACGATTGGGTTGTCACGGGAATGGGAAGAAGCGAGGAAAATCCCTTCCCTGATTACTCGGGAATTTTTCATTACGTTCAGGGTGATCTTTCTTCTACTTATGACAGGAAACGGCTCGTTATGGAGGCCGTTTGCAGATTCGGTCCTATCAACGCTCTTGTAAACGTTGCGGGTGTTGCTCCGCTCGAAAGACGCGATCTGCTTGAGATGACCGAGGAGAGCTACGACCGCGTTATGGATATAAACACGAAGGGAACTCTCTTTCTGACTCAGGCGGTTGCTCGCGAAATGATAAAGAACGAGGCTGTCGGCGGTATGCGCGGAAGCATTTGCAATATCTCTTCCCTTTCCGCATACACAAGCTCGACGAGCCGCGGAGAATACTGCATATCCAAGGCCGGAGTTTCGATGATCACGAAGCTTTTCGCAGACAGGCTTGCCGAATACGGAATTCCCGTAAACGAGGTCCGCCCCGGTATTATTGCCACGGATATGACCGCAAAGGTCAAGGAAAAATACGACTCTCTGATCGGCGACGGTCTGCTTCCGATCGCTCGCTGGGGTGAGCCCGAGGATATTGCCGACGCGGTCTACGCGCTAGCATCGGGTGCTCTTCCGTACGTCACGGGTCAATCCCTCGACGTTGACGGCGGATTCCATTTAAGGAGACTTTAAATGAAGAATTATTCATTTGATGCCGTGGTCATCGGAAGCGGCGCCGCAGGATTCGGAGTTGCTTGCAGGATCGCAGAAATCGGCAGAAAGAGTGTTTGCATCGTCACCGAGGGTATAAACTGCGGCACTTCGAGAAACACGGGGAGCGACAAGCAGACCTATTACAAGCTCTCGCTTTCGGGAAGCACTCCCGACAGCGTACGGGGTATGGCAGAAACGCTTTACGGCGGCGGTTGCGTTGACGGCGACATAGCACTCTGCGAGGCTTCGCTTTCTGCAAGATGCTTTCTGAATCTCTGCGAGGCGGGTGTGCCTTTTCCCTCAAATCGGTACGGCGAATTCGTTGGTTATAAGACCGATCACGATCCGATGGCGCGTGCAACGAGCGCCGGACCGCTTACATCAAAATATATGACAGAGGCTTTGGAAAAGAAATCTCATAGGCTCGATATCCCGATCTTTGACCGTCTGCTTGCGGTAAAGATACTCAAAGACGACGAGGGCATTTGCGGTCTGATCTGCCTTGATCTTGAAAAGGGAGATTACGTCGCGTTTTCTGCGCCAAACGTCATCATTGCCACGGGAGGTCCTGCGGGAATTTACGCCGACAGCGTTTATCCCGAGTGTCATCACGGTATGACCTCGCTTGCGCTGAATGCGGGTGCATCTCTGCAGAATCTCACTGAATGGCAATACGGCCTTGCTTCCGTCTCGCCGAGATGGAACGTTTCGGGTACGTATATGCAGGTGCTCCCGAGGCTTGTTTCTGTCGATGAAAACGGAAAAGAGCGCGAGTTCCTTTGGGAATACTTCTTTGACGCTTACGAGGCTATGTCCGCGCTCTTTATGAAGGGTTATCAATGGCCCTTTGACGTAAACAAGGCACGCGAGGGTTCTTCATTGATCGACCTGCTCGTGTACCGCGAAAGCATAATGCGCGGGCGCAAAATATATCTTGATTACACAAAGAATCCTTTCGGACTCGAGACAATCGAATTCGAGAAGCTTTCCGATGAGGCTTGCGCTTATCTCAAAAAAGCGGATGCTTGCTTCGGCAGCCCGATAGAGCGTCTGCGAAAAATGAACGAGCCTGCATACGAGCTTTACCGCTCGAAGGGTGTTGATCTTGAAAAGGAACACCTCGAGATCGCGCTCTGCGCACAGCATTGCAACGGAGGTGTTGCGGTCAACGATCATTGGGAAAGTAACGTGCGCGGACTTTACGCGGTCGGCGAGGCTGCGGGAACACACGGTATCACCCGCCCGGGCGGAAGTGCGCTCAATGCGGGGCAGGTAGGTGCACTTCGCGCGGCTGAGTCGATATCCGAAAGCACACGTACAAGCAACGAGGTAATCAATAACCTCGATTACACCGATCTGATCACTCTTGATCCTTCCGCTTCATCGATAATTGACGTTGATGCGAGGATCCGCACGGCAAGGAAGTCTATGAGTGCGTCTGCGGCGGCGATCAGAAATCCTGCGCAGATGGAGAGATATCTCAACGAGATCAAGAGTGTGCTCCCTCTTATTCAAAGGATCCATACCCTTCCGTCGGTTGAGGAGATGCGTTCGCTTTATCTTCTTATCGACACGCTGACGGTGCAGTATGCCGTGCTGACTTCGATGCTTGATTTTGCAAAGAACCAGAAGATCTCGCGAGGATCTGCGCTTTATACCGATGAAAACGGCGAAGCTCCCGACGGGCTTGAGGATATTTTCTCATTCACTCTGCCCGAGAGCGAGGCGCACAGAAAGATCATCCGCTCTGTCAGACTCTGCGGCGGCGATCTCATCTGCTCGCGCAGGATCGTCAGAAAAATGCCTTCCGAGGACGAAAGCTTCGAGACTGTCTGGCGCGAATTCAGAGAGCGCAAGCAAGGTAACGCTTGACCGTAGACAATTCATTTGAGAGGTTTTATGATGAAATCGATTTTCTTATGTAACAAAAAAAGCAGCGTAGAAAAGGTCTACGCCGACAGCTTTGATAAGCTCAATATTGATAGAAAAGTTTATACATGTGCGGATGTCGTTGCAGATCCCGATGCGTTTTCCGAGGTTGAGTATATTTTTTCCACGTGGGGAATGCCCGAGATGAGCGAGGAGGAGATCAAAAAGTGTTTTCCGAATCTCAAATGCGTTTTCTATGCCGCGGGAAGTGTTCAGGCGTTTGCTCGCCCATTCCTTCATTGCGGAGTCAAGGTATTCAGCGCGTGGGCGGCAAATGCTGTGCCCGTGGTTGAATATACTCTCGCGCAGATCATTCTCGCGAATAAGGGATTTTTCGCTCATTCGCGAGAAATGAAGAAGGGCAACCGCGAGGCAGGTAAGGTTATGAAAGCCTCCTATCCGGGCAACTACGGCGAGTACGTCGGAATCATCGGCGTTGGTATGATAGGCTCACAGGTTGCCGAGAGACTCAAGGATTACAAGCTCGGCGTTCTTGCGTTCGATCCCTTCCTTTCGGACGAAAGAGCCGCGGCTCTCGGCATCGAAAAATGCTCGCTCCACGAGCTTTTTGAGCGTTGCCGCGTTGTAACAAATCATATGGCAAACAACGCGCAGACAAAGGGTATGCTTGATTATTCCTGCTTCTCAAGGATGCTTCCATACTCAACCTTTATCAACACGGGCAGGGGCGCGCAGGTAGTCGAGCCCGACCTTGTAAGGGTACTCGAGGAGCGTCCCGACATTACGGCGATACTTGACGTCACATATCCCGAGCCGCCCGCAGAGGGTCACGCTTTTTATTCGCTCCCCAACTGCTTCCTGACTCCGCATATCGCGGGAAGTCTTGAGAGCGAGACGCACCGTATGGCTGAATATATCATCGAGGAGTACGAGCGATTCATTTCGGGTGAGCCTTGCCTTTACGAGGTCAGTGAAAAGATGCTCGAGACGATGGCGTGATGAAAAACAAATATCTCGAATTAATGTCAAAAGCCCTCGGCGCATACACCGATGGGCACATAATCGAATATTTTGAGCGTGTTAAGACCGAGGGACTGACCGAGCACGGCTTTCCGCGCCTGACGGTCAATCTCGGCGTGCTAATTGCGCACGGATACCGAACCGAGCTCGAACCGCTCTTTATCGAAATGATGGATTTCTGCTGCCACGAGATACCGCGTGTCAAGGCAGCCAACGATTTCTCTGTCCGCGAGATCGTTTTCTGCATTATGGAGCTTGAAAAGCTCGGCAAATTCACGTCGAATATCGAGGGCTGGAAGCGCGATCTATCACTGATCGAGCCGCATAAATGCTACGACAAATTCGCCTTGAAGTCGGATCAAGTTATCGGCAATTGGGCACTATTCTCGGCTTTGAGCGAATTTGCACGAAAGAAGTTGATCGGATGCAATTCGGATAAATTCATTGAGCTTCAGATTGAAAATCAGCTCGGAAGACTTGACTCGAACGGAATGTACCGCGATAATATCAAGCACTACGCGCACCAGCCGATCATCTACGATCTTGTTCCGCGATATCTCTTCTGTCTACTTATACATTTCGGATATGACGGACCTTACCGTGAACGGATCGATAAGGTTCTCAAGGAGACCGCGCTTATGACGCTCGAGATGCAGTCGGTCACGGGTGAGGTCGCCTTTGGCGGAAGGAGCAATCAGTTCGTCCACAACGAGGGTCTGCTTGCCACGATATTTGAATACGAGGCAAACAGATACGCACGCGAGGGTGATTTTATACTTGCCGGAAGATTCAAGGCGGCGACCGCTCGCACTATGGAAATGACAGAATACTGGCTCTCAAGGGATCCGATCCGTCACGTCAAAAACCGCTTCCCGACCGAGACGAAGTACGGATGCGAGAAATACGCTTATTTTGACAAGTACATGATCACAACGGCGTCGCATATCTTCTCGGCTTATATGATCTGCGACGATTCGATCGAGTCCGGGAAATTCTACGATTCTCCCGCAGATCTTGAGACCTCCGATCATTTCCACAAGCTCTTTCTCCGCGCGGGTGGTTACTCCATCGAATTTGATACAAACGGTGATCCGCATTACGACTCATCGGGTCTCGGCAGAGTTCACCGTTATGGCGCGCCATCTGCGATATGCTTGACTCTTCCCTGCGCCGACGAGCCGAATTACAGGGTCGCTTCGGATGAAAAGTACCGTGCCTCGCTTTGTCCCGGCAAAATATCCGACGGCGAGATCTTCTTTGCCTGCGATTCGGAAGAGCCCGTCAAGATCATTTCGCACGGTCACGGGGAGCACGATGCTTTCGCTCTTCTCAAATATGCGGAGGGTCTCGCAGGTGAATACAGCGTTTCCGCGGACGGCGTTGCAATAAAGATCACGGGGGACGGTACTGTTATCCATATGCTTCCGATCTTTAGTTTTGATGGAGAAAGCGAGACCGAGATTTCAGTAAGTGACGGTATCATCGAGGTTTCGTATCTCGGTTGGGTCTGCAAATACAAGACAAGCGGAGCGATCCGCGAGACGAATATCGTTGCAAGGAACAGAAGCGGATATTACAAGATATTCTTCGCAGAATCTGAAGCCGAGCTTGAAATTAGAATCGAGATTCTTCCAAAGGATTGACATTCTCAGAAAGGAATGAACGATATGAAATTATGCTTTTCAACTCTTGGTTGCACCGAGAGGAATCTTGACGAGGTTCTGACGCTTGCGCAAAGCTTTTCGATCGATGCTCTTGAGCTGCGCGGACTCTGCGGGGAGGTAGATATACGCAAGATGGCGGAGCTCCTACCCGAGAACCTTCAAGCGACCAAGGAAACTTTTGCAAAGTACGGAGTTACACCGCTCGTTCTTGGCACCTCGTGCAAATTTCACGATGAAACAAAGCATGAGAATTCACTTGAGGAAGGCTTTTATGCGATCGACGTTGCACAAGAGATAGGATTTCGCGCTATTCGTGTTTTCGGAAACAATATCAAGGGAGACGAGGGCGAATGTCTCCTTCGCATTGCAAGCGGGATCTCGAAGCTTTGTCAATATTCATCGGATAAAAACGTAGACGTTCTGCTTGAAACGCACGGGGATATTAACAACGCGGAGAGACTTGGCTTTGTTGCGGAAATCTGCCGCAAATACCCGAACTTCGGATTCATCTGGGACGTTTGCCACACAAGGC
The DNA here is from genome assembly GCA_045632925.1 of Eubacteriales bacterium. Classification (GTDB taxonomy): domain Bacteria; phylum Bacillota; class Clostridia; order Oscillospirales; family CAG-272; genus CAG-390. Next base: position 95,199 of record JAZQXP010000066.1, read on the forward strand.
AGACTTATGCAGATAATTGGCGTGATTTCTGCAAAGATTTCTCTTCTCTGATACGTCACGTGCATCTGAAGGACGTTGCCGGCAACCGACTTGTTCTTCCCGGAAAGGGTGACCTTCCCTTGCGCGCTATGGCGGAGTACCTTGAAAAACAAGGTTATGAAGGTTATTTTTCTCTTGAATGGGAAAAGAAATGGCATCCCGAGCTGCCCGTTATAGAGGATGCTCTGAATGCACTTGTTGGGGTATTTAGATAATCGACTTGGATGAAGGAATTTGCGAACCCCTATTTGCGTGCTTTATTTGGTATCATAATTCTATACTGCAATCGCGCGCAAATTTTTGATGTCGCAAGCGACAGTCAAAATCCACCGCGATGAAGGGACTTACAAACCCCTATTTGCGCGCATTATTGGGTATTATACTTTTATGCTGCGAGCGCGCGCAAATTTTTGATGTCGCTAGCGACAGTCAGAATCCACCGCGATGAAGGGACTTACGAACCCCTATTTGCGCGCATTATTGGGTATTATACTTTTATGCTGCGAGCGCGCGCAAATTTTTGATGTCGCTAGCGACATCAAGGGGTTCTAAGTCCTTGATATTCACATAAAACAAAAGCAACCCGAACGAGTTCGGGTTGCTTTTGTTTGGTGCGGATGAAGGGACTTGAACCCATATGGAGCTGCCCCCACTAGAACCTGAATCTAGCGCGTCTGCCAATTCCGCCACATCCGCAAATTAAATTTTGTATGCTTAATGCGGCGGAATTGCTTCCGCACACATCCGCATATAAATTTGTTATGATATAAGCAAAGCAGCCATACGGCTGCTTTGCTTGGTGCGAGAAACGGGACTTGAACCCGTACGGTGTGAACCACACGCCCCTCAAACGTGCGCGTCTGCCAGTTCCGCCACTCTCGCGGGTTGCTTTCGACAACGGTAATATTATACCACTTTCAAACTCATTTGTCAATACCTTTTTTCAATTTTTTTTGAAAAAATGCAAGTTTTTTTGAGCTTTTTTCGAAAGCCAATTTATTTTTCGGGTGTGGCACTGATATCACTCTTCTTTTTTCCGTTTTTTACGAGTGATCTTCCCCATCCGCGCTCGGCAGCCATCTTATAAATTGCTCTGGGAAGGCTGACGTTTGCATAAATTTTCTCAAACGAATTCTCCTCGAGAATCTTTTCGAGCAAGAAATTGAGGCTTTTATCGATTTTCGACTTGGGCTTTGCACCGGGCTTGAGATGCAGAAGGGCTGTAAGTGCGCCTCCTCCGCCGATCCCGATACCGCCTCCCCATACGTGTCCCGCACGGCGAGACCAATGCTTTATGATATCGAGCGAAAATTCGCACTGACGTCCGTCGTAAAAACCGCAGTTTGATACCGCGTAGATATATTTCTCGCCGATCTCGTCCTTCACGCCCTCAAGAATCTTGAGGCAGGAAAGAATGTGACCCGGGACTCCGTCGACGTAAAGCGGATAGAAGAAAACCCACGCCTCACATTCCTTGAGGGAATCGATAACCTCTTTCTCGATCTTCGAGCGGTTCATTTTGATCTCGGTACAGTCGCATTTTTCATACGCGCAGGCAAGAAAATCGGCGATCAGGGCACCGCTTGCGCTCTCCTTGCATTTCGGGCTTGCATTGATAAGTGCTATTCTCACAGCGTTACCTCCTCGAGTTCAGCGGCATTCTTGAAGAACAGAACCTTATCGACGACCGCGTAGAAATTCTTTGCGTTTGCTCTTACGATACTCTCGGCGGTGCGCTTCTCTTCCTCGGTGATATCCTCGCCGTAAAAATACGCGGAGAGCTTGATCTTATTGAAATATCTCTGTCTGTGGCGCATTTCGTCGTTGACGATGGCAAAATCGGGACGGACGTACGAGATGCATCTGTCCTGTACCTTCTTGACAAAGCTACTGAAGCCGCCGTAAAGACATTCGCTGATCATGATAAGCTCCTCGCATCTTCCCATATCCCAGCCCGTGCACTGAAAGCCGTCCTTGATAACACATTCGCCCGGGGTCTTTATCCAACAGCCGAAGCAGCCTATGCAATGCTTGATCATGGCATCGGGCTTGATTATCTTATGCTCGCCATTGACGGGGAGCTTGAAGTCCTTGATGTCTGTGATGATCAGTTTCATGTTAATTCTCCAATATATTTATTACTGCTCGGTAGATGCAATCCATGCCTTCCGAGTTTGGATGAAGTCCGTCGGGGAGCATATCGAAGGTTATTCCCGATCTGCGAAGATCGACGCATTTTATATTCTCGCGACAGCAGATCTCGATTATGAGGTCAGCAAATTCCGAAAGTCTTTCGTTATCGTAATAGCCGTTGCTGAAGGACGGGGTCATAGCGATTATCTCGGCATGCGGATAGAGCTCGCGTAGTCTCGAAAGCGCTTCACGATAAGCATCCGCGAAGGAATTCCATTTATGTGCCTTCCTGTCGGGGATAAATCCACCGTCGATGCTTCCCTTTTCGACCATCTTGCCCGCGTCGTTCGTTCCTCCAAAGAAGAAGATCAGATCGGGAGTACCGTTAGATCCGAGATTGCGGATGCGTGTATATGAAGCCATTGCTGCATCGGGTCCGAAGTCCTTCTCATTGAAATCGCGATGATTTGACACCGTTGAGCCCGCCCAGCTGTCATTGACACCGAGGGTGGCACCGATGACATTGAGGGTCTTCATCCACCAGGTGTCATTTACGTCCGTTACAAGATTATCCTGCGGATATCGGGGACGGTGTGTCTCGGGAATGAAACCGGAAAAGGTCGATATGCTGTCACCGAGGATCGACGCTTTTTTGCCTTTATATCTATCCATTAGTCTTCTCCGACTGTTTCTTTTTCATTATTATACAACACAAAAGTGACCATTTTAAGAACATTAATAAAAAAAATACATTAAGTTCAATTTTTTATTTTTCTTGTTGATATTCAGTTTATCTTTTAGGTATATAATTTAAACTAATATATTATTTTCTATCGGAGGCAACGATGCTTCAGCTTAAGGGTTTGAAGAAAACTTTCAGAACGGGAGAACTTACTCAGATTGCACTTGACGGCGTTTCCCTCAACCTTCGCGACAACGAATTTGTCGCGATACTCGGTCCCTCGGGTTCGGGCAAAACAACTCTGCTCAATATGATCGGCGGTCTTGACCGCTACGACAGCGGAGATCTTATCATCAACGGAATTTCGACAAAAAAATATAAGGACCGTGATTGGGATTCTTATCGCAACCACACGATCGGCTTCGTTTTCCAGAGTTATAACCTCATTCCTCATCAGTCGATACTCGCAAACGTTGAGCTTGCGCTGACTATCTCGGGTGTTGGACGCAAGGAGAGACGCGAGCGCGCAAAGAAGGCTCTGACCGAGGTCGGACTCGGAGATCAGCTTCACAAGAAGCCGAACCAGATGTCGGGCGGTCAGATGCAGAGAGTTGCGATCGCGCGTGCTCTGATCAACGACCCCGATATTCTCCTCGCGGATGAGCCCACGGGTGCGCTGGACAGCGAGACTAGCGTTCAGGTCATGGAGCTTCTGAAGGAGGTTGCAAAGGACCGTCTCGTCGTTATGGTAACTCACAACCCCGAGCTTGCCGAGGAATACGCGAACAGAATCGTTAAGCTTCGCGACGGTAAGATCATCGGAGATACGAACCCCTACGAGATCGACGAGAGCATTCTTGAGGCTCCGAAGCATAAGAACATGGGCAAATCCTCGATGTCGCTCTTCACTTCCTTCGGGCTTTCTCTGCGCAATCTCTTCACCAAGAAGGGCAGAACCCTGCTGACCTCCTTTGCGGGAAGCATCGGTATCATCGGTATCGCGCTGATCTACGCGGTCTCGAACGGTCTGACGGCTTACATCAACACGGTCCAGGAGGACACCCTCTCCTCCTCCCCGATCCTGCTTGAATCGACTCACGTCGACCTCGGCAGTCTTATGATCACCATGATGGACATGGCTGAGGCAAAGGAGGATCACGAGCTTGACGCGGTCTACAGCAAGACGGTCATGTACGATTTTGTCAACGTGATCAACAGCATTGAGTCGCAGGAGAACGATCTCAAGGCTTTCAAGCAATTCGTTGAACTCGAATATGCGAACGCCGATTCCGAGCTCGGACTGAATGAGGCTCTGAGCGGAATCCATTACGGCTACAACATAAATCTTCTCCTTTATACAAAGAACGTCGACGGCAACATCATCCACTCGGATACACAAGCACAGCTCGGCGAGATCATGACCAAGTTCATCGGCAAGATGCTCTCCAACCGCGAGGAGATGAACTCCCAAGCTTCGAGCAATCCTATGGCTTCGATGATGTCGGGCTCGATGGGCTACGGCGGTCTCTGGCAGGAGATGCTCCCAGGTTACGGCGACGAGATGATCAACCCGATCGTCAAGAAGCAGTACGATATAGTTGAAGGAAAGTGGCCCGAGGCATACAACGAGGTTGTTCTCGTTCTCGACTCGAACAACGAGATCTCTGATATGGCGCTCTACGCGCTCGGTCTTATCTCCGAGGAGGAGATCGACATTATCGTTGATGCCGCCATCAACAAGACTCCCCTTACCGTAAACACCAACCGCTGGACCTATCAGGATATCCTCGATATGGAATTCCGCACCATCTTCCCTGCGGATTGCTTCACTCTCGACGAGCGCACGGGTCTCTACACCGATATGAGAGAGACGAACGCGGGTCTCAAGTATCTCTACGACAACGGCACTCCCATCAAGGTAGTCGGCATCATCCGTCCGAATGAGGATGCTGTTTCGGGTATGCTGACGGGCTCTATCGCTTACACAAGCGAGCTTACCGAGCACGTTGTTGAGCACTCGAAGTCTTCCGCCGCTATCAAGGCACAGCTCGCCGATCCCTCGAACGACATCTTCTCGGGTCTTCCCTTCGATCTCAGCGAGGGCAACCTCAGCGATGCAGAAAAGGCAGAGATCTTCCGCGATTACGTATCGGGTCTCGACACCGCAAAGAAGGCTGACACCTACGTCAATGTCATGGGGATCCCCGACAAGGCCTGGCTCGACGGTCAGGTTGAGATCTATCTCGGAAATATGACCGAGGATGTCAAAAGGAATTATCTTATCACCACTCTTACCGAACAGATGGGTATGGATGCCGAGACCGTAGCAGAATACGTCAACGCTATGACCCTCGAGGATCTCGACGATCTTCTCGGTGAAGGTATTGGCGAGATGGTCAAGGAGCAGTATCGCAAGGGCGTTGAGGGTCAGCTTGCGGCTATGACAGAGGAGCAGCTTGCAGGTGCGCTTGATGCCGCTATTCCCTCCTATACAGATGAGCTTGCCGCGATCTACTACGACGAGGCGATCACCTTTGCTTCGACCTCCTACGAGATCAACCTCATGACTCTCGGATACGTCGAGCTCGACGATCCCGCGACTATCAGCCTTTACGCTTCGACCTTCTCGGATAAGGATATTATCGAGGAGGCTATCGCAAAGTACAACGAGGGCGTTGACGAGATCGAGAAGATCGGTTACACCGACTATCTCGGCATTATGATGTCCTCCATTGCGACCATCATCGACGCTATCACATACGTTCTTATCGGATTCGTTTCGGTTTCCCTGATCGTTTCCTCGATCATGATCGGTGTTATCACTCTCATCTCGGTGCAGGAAAGAACAAAGGAGATCGGTATCCTCCGCGCGATCGGCGCATCGAAGAAGAACGTATCAAGTATGTTCAACGCCGAGACTGTTATCATCGGATTTGCTTCGGGTATCGTGGGCGTTCTTGTGACCTACCTGCTCTGCATCCCGCTCAACGCGATACTCGTCTATCTAACGGGTATCCCGAACCTTACAGCTCAGCTTCCCGTATACGTTGCGGCGATCCTTGTCGTTATCAGTATGGCTTTGACTCTCGTTTCGGGTCTCATTCCCTCCAGAAGTGCGGCGAAGAAGGATCCCGTTGCAGCTCTGCGCACAGAGTAAGTGCAGAGGGAGCGCAGAGTGCAGAATGCAGAATGCAGAGTGCAGAGTTAAGGAAGCCTTTCGAACTTTGTTCGAAAAGCATACCGAAATAAATATATTTTGTGCTGATGATCCTTAGTTAATCTAAACCATATAACAACCAAATAGAAAACTCGAGATACAGTGAAGCGTAAAAAACTTCATTATATCTCGAGTTTCTTATTATTTATTAAACAACGGTTCAAAACAGTACAAAAGGTTATCAAGCAGAAATACAATTATCATAAGGAACAATTTCCGAGCAACGCGAGGAAATTTACCTTAACTCTGCATTCTGCACTCTGCACTCTGCACTCTGCACTCTGCACTCCCTCTGCCCTTTGCACTCTTATTCCACTCCGCTCTCGAGGAACTCGAAGCTGAGAGTATCGGTATCGAGTCTTGCACGGGTCGAGATCGGGAAGATCGCGCCATTTGCGCCGTGGCCGAAATCCTCGTTTCGGATGACGGGGATATTATAACGATTTCCGATGCGGGCGAGGATATCGTCGATCACGGGTGAAGGCTCGAGCGAGTAATGACCGAAGATCAGAGCCTTGGCTTTCTTGAAAACGCCGTGATGCTCGAGGGTGGTGAACCATTTTGATACGACGGATGCGTTAGAAAATTTCTCGTGGTCCTCGATAAAGAGAATGATATCCTCGTCGGGGAGCTCACGGTACCATTCGAGTCCGAGAAGGGCGGCGAAATTCATCAGATAGCCGCCGACGAGAATGCCCTCGGCTTTACCCGGAGTGATAACACGCCATTCGCTGTTCTTGACGTAGTCGAGATCGTTCGAGCGGAGACGCTTTTCGAAGTTCAAGAGAGTATAATCTATTGGAGGAGATTCAAAGAATCGAGGTGACGAGCCATAGAAGGTGACGAGTCCCGTCATATGGTTTACGGCGTTGAGCACGGTCGTGCTGTCGCTGTAGCTGCAAAGGATCTTGGGATTCTTCTTGATATTTTCATAGTCGATAAAGGGCAGGATCTCGTTCCCGACCTCGCCGCCCGTGAAAAAGACCATTTTGACCTCGGGATCGGCGATCATTGCGTTGAAGTCCTCGGCGCGTTCCTCTATGCTTCCCGCGTATACGTTGGTTGTTGAAAAGAGATTCTTCGAAAATTTTACCTTATATCCGAGCTTGCGAAGATTCTCCGCGGCGCGCTCGATGGGATCACGCTTTACTCTGTACGATGGCGCGATAAAGCCTATTGTATCTCCGTCTTTGAGTCTTTCGGGTTTGATCATGATTAATACCTCCGATGATGAATTGAGATAATTATATCTCCAAAAATTCAAAAAGTCAAGTTTTTTCGAAAAAAACTTGACTGTAGGATGTATGTGTGCTACAATGTAGTAAGTAAACTTAAGGAATTATGATATGAACAATTTACTGATCAAAAGAGCCGAAAGAGTTGATCCTTCGGTAAGACAATTCAAGGATGATCTTTTCCTTTTCTGCGCGGATGCGGACTCGCCCTTTGCTTCAAGAGCTCCGCTTGACGCATCTCTGCCTAACAGACGGGGCGGTAGCGGAGAGATCCTTTACGAGAGTGATCTTTTTAGCATTTCTAAAGTTGAGGGGCACTTATACTGCTCGGTAAATGTTCCCGATGCACCTTACGCTGTAATATTGCTTCACGAGGGAAACAGCGGAAAGGATGTCGAGGCTTCCGCAAAATCATACTTTTCTTCGATTGATTCGATCGATCTTTCGGACGGTCTCAGATCGGAGGATTCTTCATCGGTTGACAGCTTGATACGCGGGATCGCGGATTACTGCGGTTGTCTGACCGACATAAACGCGCCCGACGAGACCCGCTTTTTACCGAACAGCAAATACGCGAAGAGCTCCCCATATCTTGCCGCCGCTCTTCCGACGGTCTGCCTTTTATTCAGACGGCTTTCCGCGCTTCGCGGATTCAATTTCAAGCTGATCTTCCCCGAGGGACTTCCCTGTCTCGCTTTTTCCGCGCGAATACTTTCCGACGGTATATCCTCCGCAAGCGATATTCCCGAATACTCGGCTCTGCTTGAGCTTGGTGGTATCACGGTATACTCGAAGCTCATTCCCGAACACGACGATGACGGAGACAAAATATCTCGCCTGACGGTCGTCATCAGCGCGCAGTCAAGTGATCCGAGCGGTATTCTTCACGCAACCGAATGGAAGAAAGCCTTGCGCGAAAGGCTCGAAGTTACCGAAATCGATATTTCCGGACGATTCTGATCTCAGAGGATCAGCTCCATTCCGATCTTCTGCTTATGCAGTCCGATCGACTCATAAAATCCAAGCGCAGAGGTGTTGTCCGCCCAGACGTTCAGGGTCACATTGTAGCAATTCTCTTCTCTTGCGAAATCCACAACGTAATTATAAAGTGCCTTACCGATGCCCTTGCCGCGACATTTTTCTTCGACGCAAAGGTCGTCGATATAGAGAGTTTTTATGTCCGTCAGAATGTTATCATTGACGTGTCGGACAAAAACACAAAAAGCATATCCCACGACGAAGCCGTCCGCATCCTCAGCAACGAAGATCGGGCGGTTTTCGTCGAATAAGATCGCCGCGAGCTCATTGTCCGTATATTTTTTAACACCGCCACGGAAAAGATCGGGACGTGCCCTATGGTGTACATCAAGCACCTGCTTGAGCAGTTCTCCGATTCTTGCGCTGTCTCCGCTTTCGGCTTTTCTTATAAACATAATAGCACCGCCTTGAAGTTTATTTTTCAATTATTATAGCACAAGTAGGATGCTTCCGTCAAGTTTTCACCTATTAATAATAAGAAATATTGAAAAATATATTGACAATAGTGTCGAAAAAGTGATATAATGTATACGATTTGGATGATTCGGAAACGTCATCCCAAGCAAAAACACATAAAAGAAAGGACTTCAAAATGAAAAAGTTCGCATCCCTTCTTATCGCCCTGATCATGATTTTCACCATGGCGATCGGAACCATCTCTGTAAGCGCTGCTTCTCCCTCACCCGCTATCAACGGTCAGCTTGAGGCAGGCAAGAGCTACACCATGTCCCTCACACAGGCAAAGGCTGATAACGTAGTTATCTACTTTGACGGCACCATGAACGGCAATTTCTTCAACGGCAACACCGACGCTTCCAAGGCAGTCGCTCTTACCGTAGAGGCTGTTGACGGCGGCTTCCGCTTCTTCTTCGAGAAGGACGGCGCTAAGCTCTACATCGACATTCACGAGTACACTGCAGGCAAGGCAGGCGTTCGCATCACCGATGCTCCCTCCGGCGTTTTCACCTACAATGCTGACGCTACCACCTACGTTGTAAACTGCGCAGGCGCTGACCGTTACCTCGGCACCTACAACACCTTTACAACCTTCTCCTGCTCCGATATCAAGTACATCACCGGCGACAATGCTGCTAACGTATGGATTTCTCAGTTCCCCGCAGTATTCACCGAGGTTGGCTCTACTCCCGTAGTCCCCGACACTACTGCTGCTCCCGAGACCACTGCTGCTCCCGAGACTACCGAGGCTCCCGTAGTTCCCGCTGCTCCTCTCCTCGAGAATGCAACTCTCGCAGACCTCTCCTCCTTCGTAGCTGACGAAGAGGGCGGCAAGGATACCTCCTACATCTCCCGTACCAATGCTGATGGCTGGAAGGTTACCGGCGCTCGTTCCGATGCTGCTGCTTACACCGGCAACGCTCCCATGATCACCCTCAACGGTAAGACCTCCGTTCCCGGCACTCTTACCTCCTCTGTTATCAAGGGCGGTATCGGCAAGCTCGCTTTCAACTACGGCTTCGCATTCGGCGACGATCAGTTCTCCCTTACCATCAACGTAAAGAAGGCTGACGGCACCGTTATCAAGTCCGAGAAGCTTGAGAAGACCGGTCTTACCAAGGAAACCGTTTACGACGTAGTTCTTGACATCAACACCACCGAGGACGTTATCCTTGAGATCGTTAACAACGGTCTTACCAACACCGCTGCAGGTACCGATAAGAACAAGGACCGCCTTGGCATCTGGAATCTCTGCTGGACCGCTCCCGAGGCTCCCGCTGAGACCACCGCTGCTCCCGTTGAGACCACCGCTCCCGAGTCTTCCTCCAATACCGGTGACAACGGCGTATTCTTCGTAGCTGCTGCTCTCGCAGTTGTAGCTATCGCAGGCACCGCTGTTATCTCCAAGAAGCGTGAAAACTAATTAACATAAAAAATCACCGATCCGCATTGGATCGGTGATTTTTATTAGTATGTAAATTCGTCTCTGACGGCGTCCTCAAGCTCTTCCTGATTCTTTTCAAGGAATGCGCGGGATCCGCAAACGATAAGGATAACGTCTTCGGGATGCTTTACATCCTTCAGATAGGGGAATTTGCCGAGTGCCGCCGAGAAGCTTGCGACGTTTTCGATATTCTCGTTTTCGGTCTCGGTTGCTCCGACGGTAACGATCTTGTCCGTCTTTTCGGAAAGCTCGGGATCGGAAAGCATATGATCCGCGATATTGCAGGACTCGCTGCTTGAGCCCTCGAAAATGCAGTTGATCTTCCTTCCGCGCTCGGAGACCAATGTCTTCATATCCGCCAAAACGAGCTCGAGCGACTGGATATCAGCGTGCTCAAAGGCGCAGCAAAGGGTATAGGGGCGGACGGAGATGATCTCTCCTCTGCCGGGAAGCTTGCGGTAATTGATCGCGACGTATGCGTCTTCGTCGGTAAGCTTTATTCTCAATTTAACAAGCTCGCGGATAACGAGAAGTGCGGTTGCGGAAAGCGAAACAAGTGACTGAAGCTGTGTCCCCGCTACGGCATTGAAGCCGCGGTAGGTAAAGGGAATGCCTCTGAAGGTGGGAGTTCCGACCTCGATCTCACCGCGAGCGACTACTGCGTGGTTGCAGTTGAGCTCATTGCAGAGATTGTAGAGCGCGCGGCGGCTCTCCTTCTGCTGGGGGGCGCTGATGATCTCGTCGACGCTCTTGCGAGCGATGAGCTTTACGAAATCCGCCTCATTCGGGAAGATCTCGTTGCAGTTTATCATTTTGGGCTGAGGAATAATCGGAGCAACGGATGCGGGCAAGGATGTCATATTCAGATGCATAATGATATGTGATACACCCATCTCCGAGCACGCGCAAAGAGCTCCGAGGAGGAAGACCTCATAGATCGAGGGATGTGGAAATTCTTCGCCGAGCTTTGTTGCAAGCGATCTCTCGACCGTTCGGATGACGGTGACGATTCTGGAAATAACTTCAGCGGGGAGCTGATCGCCGTTGATGGTAACAGCGGTTTCGGGCGAGCAGTTTACATCAAAATTGACTGTTGCGCTGCTGATTCCCGCGTGCTTCATTGCCGCGCTGACCACAGATGCTGTATATTCCGCGTCCTGTCCGACAACGGCAAGCGTGATACTGTTGATCGGTCTTACGCCGAGGTTTTTGCAGACGGCGTCGCTGAGAGTTTTATAATGTGCTGAAAGGTTTTTTACGGGTTCTTTGGGAAGCTGTGTCAGATACTTTCTGACGGTATGGATCTTCATGGTTCCTCCGAGGTAGTTGCGTGGTCCGTAGGGTGACAAGAATAATCCGAGTTCATATTATTTTTGTTACCCTAATGCGGATAGTGGGTTCCCGAATAATCGGTATGGTTTGCGTAGATTATTTTAAAAGCTCGAGCGTGTTTCCGCTGTTTCCGAGCAGAAACGCCGCAGTTGCTTTGAATTCTTCATCAAGTCTCTTTGCCGCCGCAGATTCGGGATCGAAATTCTTCCTTCTGACGGCGCGAAGCAAGATGTTTTTAGGAGTATCGTCAGGGTCGACGAGCTCGCACGCCTCGACGTTATAGCCGCGGCTTGTAAGATAAGACAGACGAAGAGAGTCTGTAAGTGCATCGCACATCTTGCGCCGCAGGATGGGATATTTCGATACGAATCCGAGCGAATCACAATCGATCTTTGCCGAAAGCTCACGCTGACAGCAGGGTGTCGAAAGGATAACTCCTGCGTGATGTGTTGCCGCATAGCGGAGCACTATATCGGTTGCGATATCGCATGCGTGGAGCGACACGACGAGATGCGGCTCTGTATTCGGTGCGAATTCGTTGATATCTCCGCAGACAAAGGAGAGTGAGCCATAGCCGAGTCTTTCGGCAACGTCCGAGCAATACTCAATGACGTCGCGTTTGAGATCGACTCCCGTCATCTCGACATCGCGCTTCTTGATCACGGTAAAATAATGATAGATCGCGAAGGAGAGATAGCTCTTTCCGCAACAGAGATCGTATATCAGAAGCTTACCCTCACGGGGGAGATTCGGATATATATCCTCGACGTACTCGAGGAAACGGCAGATCTGGCGGAATTTATGCTGTTTTTTGTCGTGAATTCTTCCCGAGCGGTCGGAGATTCCGAGCTCGGTGAGGAATTTTTCATTGCCCGAAAGTATATAATTCTTCTTTCGGTCGTTTGACTGAAGGTCTGCCTTTTTATCATCGGCAACGCCAGTTTTGAGGGCGTTTCTTATCTTGCGGTCTCCTGAAAGATTTTCCTTGCCCGACTTTGAGCTTCTGAGCTCTGCGTCTCCGAGTGTGGTCAAAATATTGATCTGTCCGTGCGAAGTCACAAGCTCCGCGAGTGCTTCATCGGTCGCGGTGATATTCTTTTGGATCGCCTTGCCATCGCGCATATAGGAGATGCGGCGGAGGACCTTTTCCTTGCCGAGGAGCATCGGAGTAAGCTCGGTCTTCAGCTCATCCGAGGACGAGGGCTTCGAGAAGACGGTCTTTTTAAGTACACCCGCTCCAAATGCCTCAACTATGAGCTCCAGGGTTGATCTTCTGATTTCCGTCATTTCTTCTTTTTCTTCTCCCAGGGCATTTTGATCTTGGGCTCTTCTCTGTTCAGGATGCGCTTGAGGTTAGGTATATGCATAACAACAACAGTAAGCGTGATCAGGAACGCGATCGGCATTCTGATTCCCGAAACAGCTCCGTCACCGTACATTATCGCATACCAGGAATTGATAAAGATCGGCAGAAAGAACGCCGCCATGACCGATGACATGGAAACGAATCTCGTTCCGACTACAACAATGGCAAAGACGAGGATCATCATAAGGAATACGGGAGGATCGCAGGCGAGCATCATAACGAACATTGCGAGCACGCCCTTGCCGCCCTTGAACTTATAATAGATCGGGAAGCAATGGCCGAGGACCACGAAGAGTCCCGCGATATACGATCCGGGATAGCTGAAGAAGAGATATCCGAGGAGGATCGGCAGAAGTGTTTTGGCAAGATCTCCGAAGAGAGTGAGGAAGCCGCCGGTCTTGCCGAAGGTGCGGAACATATTCGTCATTCCCGCGTTTCCGCTTCCGTGGGTGCGGATATCGCTCTTGTATTTTTTTGTCGAGATAATTATTGCGGCATTTACGCTGCCCATAAGATATCCGGCAGCCACACAAAGTATAACGAAGAGCAGCATTAAAAGCCAGTATCCGATATTCTCCGCGGTCAGTGAAAGCGACTCGCAGATAACACCGAAAAGGCCTCCGCCCTCAAGAAATTCCTTTAACATTTCGTGTCCTTTCAAGGTGAGATGTAAATGTCAGAAAATGCAGGTAAAACAACGATAAAGTATCATTTTCCACCATGTTATATTATATCAAATCGGGGAGGAAAATTTATGATAAATTTGAAACTAAATTGTTATTTAATGAATAATTTTTCTTCACAAATTTTGTCGAAATCAATTGCAATCAAACATAATATATGGTATAATATTATTTATACCACCCATGCGCCCGCGGAAGGGCGCGGAAAGGCACAGTTATGAAAAGATTAATGCTCGGAAACGAGGCAATCGCCCGCGGTCTTTACGAGGCGGGTTGCGAGCTTGTTTCCTCCTATCCCGGAACACCTTCAACCGAGATTACCGAATTTGCCGCAAAATATGCGGAGATAGATTGCGAATGGGCACCTAACGAAAAGGTTGCCCTTGAGACCGCTTTCGGCGCGTCGCTCGCGGGTCACAGAGCCGCTTGCGCCATGAAGCACGTCGGTCTCAACGTAGCCGCCGACCCGCTTTTCACGCTCTCCTACACGGGCGTCAACGGCGGACTTATCATCTTTGTTGCCGACGACCCTGCTATGCATTCTTCGCAGAACGAGCAGGATTCGCGCAACTACGCGATCGCGTCGAAGATACCGATGTTCGAGCCCTCGGATTCCGACGAGGCTCGCAGAATGGTACATACCGCCTTTGAGGTTTCCGAAAAGTTCGACACTCCCGTTCTCTTCCGCATCTGCACGAGAGCAGCGCATTCGCAGAGCCTTGTTGAAGAAGAAGATTGCAGAAACGTAAAAGTTGTTCCTTACGAAAAGAAGCCCGCGAAGTACGTTATGATGCCCGGGTACGCCAAGCTGAAGCATCCCATCGTTGAAGAAAGAACGCTGAAGCTGACGGATTACGCCGACATTTCGGGTATCAACGAGATCAGCGGAAATTCTTCCGAGCTCGGAATCATCACATCGGGCATCTGCTATCAGTACGTCAAGGAGACCTTCGGCGATAACGAGGCGAAGGTTCTCAAGATCGGTATGCACAATCCGCTTCCCGACAAGCTTCTCCGCGATTTTGCGGCATCGGTCAAGAGAGTCGTTGTAGTTGAGGAGCTTGACGCGATCATCGAAAAGCATTGCAAGTCGCTCGGCATCACCGTTGAGGGACGCAATCTATTCTCTCCCATCGGCGAATATTCTCAGCAAACGGTTGCAAAGGCTTTCGGCAAGGCTCTGCCCGAGGCTCACGCTCCCGAGGCTCTGCCCGCGCGTCCTCCCGTTATGTGCTCGGGATGTCCGCACAGAGGTCTCTTCTACGTAATCTCCAAGATGAAGCTGACTGTGCTCGGCGACATCGGATGCTACACTCTCGGCGCGCAGAAGCCTCTCGATGCGCTTGATTCGGTTCTTTGCATGGGTGCATCTGTTTCGGGACTTCACGGTTTTGTTAAATCGACTCCCGGTGCTGAAAAGAAGACGGTTGCCGTTATCGGTGATTCGACATTTATGCATTCGGGTATGACCGGGCTTTGCAACATTGCTTACAATGGCACAAATTCGACTGTTCTGATCCTCGACAACTCGATCACGGGTATGACGGGTCATCAGCAGAATCCCACGACGGGATACAATCTCCGCGGTGAGCCTGCGGCTAAGATCGACCTTGAAGCACTCTGCCGCGCGCTCGGAATCAACCGTGTTCGCGTTGTTGATCCTTACAATCTTGATGAATGCAAGGTAGCTCTCACTGAGGAGCTTGCGGCAGATGAGCCTTCCGTCATCATCTCGCGCCGTCCCTGCGTGCTTCTCAAGTCGGTCAAGACACCTCCTCCCATGCACGTTGAGAGCGACAAATGCCGTTCCTGCCGTCGCTGTATGGGTCTCGGATGCCCTTCCCTCTCCTTCAAGGACGGAAAGGCGACCATCGACGCGACACTTTGCACCGGATGCGGCGTTTGCGCACAGCTTTGCGCGTTTGACGCAATAAAGGAGGGTAACTGATATGAAGAGCACGAATATTATGATAGTCGGAGTCGGCGGTCAGGGTACGCTCCTTGCCAGCAAGCTCCTCGGAAAGATACTTATCGGTCTCGGATATGACGTCAAGGTCTCCGAGCTTCACGGAATGAGTCAGCGCGGCGGTAGTGTTACCACCTACGTGAAGTACGGTGAAAAGGTATATTCTCCCGTCATTGAGAGCGGTGAGGCTGACTACATAGTTTCCTTCGAAAAGCTCGAGGCGGCTCGTTGGTCGCATTGTCTCAAGACGGGCGGCAAGCTTATCACAAACACGCAGGAGATCTCGCCGATGCCCGTAACCTCGGGCGCGGTAGAATATCCTACCGACATTCTCGACGTTCTCGCGGCTCGCGGAGTTGATATTGATGCTTTTGACGCACTCACGCCCGCGCTTGAGGCGGGCTCGCAGAAGGCGGTCAATATCGTTCTGATGGGCAGACTTGCACGACACCTTGGAATTGACGACGCACTTTGGCTTGACGCGATCAAGACAAGCGTCGCGCCGAAGTTCGTTGAGATGAATCTCAAGGCGTTCGAGGCGGGATATAACGGTTAATTTACTTATATTAAAAACCCGTAGGTCTGAAAACCTACGGGTTTTGTTGTTATCAAGGCAAAGTAACAGTGAAATGAGAATACAAATTATTCTTATCGAAAAACAGCAGATCTACGGTTCCGTCTGTGAGAGAGCCGTTTCTCGGTGAGGAAAAATTAAGCTTGTAAAACCAGCTTACGGTTTTTCCCGAGGCAGCCTTGAGCTTATCAAGATGATAAAAATGCTCGTAGCTTGCTCCTCCGTCCGCAGAACGCCAGATATCGAACTCGGCAATTTTGTTTCCCTCTTTGTTATTTGCGCCGATGATATAAAGATCGCCGCCTATGCCTTCTGTCATTGCAAAGGTATATTCCGGATTCTCGATCTCAAGCGGGCGTTTATCCATAAGGTTCAGGTCGCTGTCATATCTGACGTAAAAGACGCTGAGCTCATCTTCATAAAAATAAGAATAAATCAAATGCAATAATCCGTTTTTATCAAGATACGAGCAGCCGCTTCCGTAATGAACGGCAGTTGGATGCGACATAGTAGTGCCGGGAACATAGGGATATTCGTATATTGTAGTCAGCTCGACTTCCGCCTTGTTTGCATCCTTAACAACGCCGAGATAAAGTGCATCCCATATATAACCGGCAGACGGCTCAAACGTTACGCCGAGATACTTTCCGAGTTCAGATGCAAGTACCGCACGTTCCGCTATAAAATAAAAACCTCCCTCGCCATCCGGGTAAGCATTGAAGTAAGCAACTCTCGAATGGATCTGAGCAGTATAGCATCCCGATTCCCAAGTCATTGTTTTCAGATCAAAGATAAACCACGCAAGATATCCGGGAATATCACCGCCGGCAAACAGAGCATAAAGCTTTCCTGCCTTTTCATCAAGGATCGGCTGTGAATAACCGTAGCCGTGCACCCAGATAACGTCAAAATCGGGATTATGAGAATACTCCCGGACCTCATAAGTAATAGGGTCGATCACGTATATTCTGAGCCACGCACCCTCGCGGGTATAATTTGCAGAATAGTACTTCGGTTTATCATCGGCAATCACCGTAACGTAGAGCTTGCCGTCTTCACCGCAGAGAATATTTGGAGCGCAGCTGCCCAGGGCGTGAGGATATTTGCCTCGGAATATTTCCTTATCAATGCCGTTCCTGAGCTTGACCACCGTAAATTCATCCCAAGAAAAATCGTATTCGGTATCGGGGTATTCATTTGTAATATAGACGGCAAAGGTACCGTTTTCGGTACGGACTATACGGGATTCGTGACCGCCGTGTATTCCCGTGGCATTCGAATACAGCTCCTCGCCGGCTCCGCTTTTCCCTTTTACTCTTACAGTTTCAGGTTTGGAAAAAACAGGCTCGGTGATAGGTTCTTTGATTTCTGCTGCGGTTGTCTCTTCAAGAGTTGTCATCCGCGTCTCGGTATCCGAAGAGATGTCCGAGGTCTGCTGTGATTCCTTGCAAGATATCAATGATATCATAATAAGGATTGCAAAAGCCAATGCAAATATTTTTATACTTTTGTTCATGATCATTCCTCATAGATAAATCGCCAAGGCTTTATGCGATCTTTTTCCTCGGCATAATCGATGCCGATGCGGGGAGAGGTATTGATCTCGTTGGGGGTGTAGCCGTCGGATTCTATCCAGATTTCGTCCGAAAAGACGACGTCCGAGCCGTTATGGCGGCGTTCGATCGCAAGCTTTTTCGTCAGCTTGCCGGGGCCGTTTGCGGTTTCGATGCCTCTGATAAGGACCGCCTGCGGGTCGCCCTTTGCGCCCGTGACTATATTAAGCATATTGTGCATACCGTAGCAGAGATAGACGTAGACGGTGCCACCCTTATCCCACATAACAGACGTGCGCGGAGTTTTGCCCTTTGAGGCGTGGCAGGCGGTGTCCTCCTCGCCGCGGTAGGCTTCGGTCTCGGTAATTCTGTATTTGACCACTTCTCCGCTCTCAAGCCGTCTGCAAAGGAGCTTGCCTAGCAATGCGGGGGCGACTTCGAGGACGTCAGCAGTATAAAAATCTCTGCCGAGTCTTTTGGATTTATTCTTTTCCGCTTGGTTTGTCTCTCGGCGAGCGATAAAGAAGGAATCGAGAAGTGATTTACATTCTTCCTCAAGAACTCCGCGCTCGACGATCGTTTTACAACCAAGGGGATAATCGAGGAGTGAAAAAAGTCCTCCGAGTGCGCCCATTTTAGTGTCGGATGCGCCGAAAACGACTCGGTCGAGTCTCGCATTGACTATCGCGCCCGCGCACATCGGGCAAGGTTCGAGGGTCACGTAAAGCTCGCATCCGGTAAGACGCCATCCGCCGAGTTTTGCGCAAGCCTCGTTTATGGCGAGTATTTCGGCGTGCGCAGAGGCTCCTCCTCCGCTCTCACGGCGGTTTTGTCCTCTGCCTATAATCTCTCCGTTTTTGACTACAACGGCTCCCACGGGGATTTCTCCCGCGTCTCCCGCCGCCTTTGCAAGTCGGAGCGCTTCCTTCATAAACAGAATATCTTTTTCGGTCATTTTAAGTCAGATAAGAGTTGAAAAGCACGGTCAGTACTATCGTGATCGCAAGCAACAGCGAAACCACGATATGCGCGATCATTACGGGTCTGAAAAAGCCCTTTGCTGCCTCGCCCTTTTCAAGAGTAAGCGTCTTCGTCGGCTTTGCGGCATCCTCGGGTGCTCCATTCTTTATACGGCTGTAAAGCAACCAACCGCAAACGGCAAGTCCCGCAAGCGGAAGCATAGCGTCGCCGACGAAAAGCAGAAAATCGGTATATTCGTCGGGATTGCGGTCGTATATGACCTGCTGAATCACGCCGTAGAAATTATTGAATAGGTGGATGAAGGTCGAGGTCCAGATCGAGCCCGTTTCAACGTATACCGCGCCGAGGACGAGTCCCGCGACAAAGGTATAGAAAAACTGCGCGAAATTGCCGTGCATCAGCGAAAACAGAAGCGCGGAGACCACGATCGCGGTCGTTTTACCGTATGGCAAAAGATTTGACAGCACGCATCCGCGGAAGAGGAATTCCTCCGCGACCGCGGGGACTATCGCGATAGAAATGAACGCAAGCAGGATCTTTACGGGTGAATCGAGGGGATCCATTGCGAACACCGATGAAAAGTCGATGAAGCTGACCATCAGCGAATTGAGGTACGCCGCGGTGAGGATCACCCCGATTGCGCCGATGATGACGAGGGGTGCGTTCGGCTCGAGTCTGACTCCGAGGCGCATAGGCTCGCATCCGCTCTTGCGCGAAAGGATCATAAAGAGAAACGCGGGGATCAAAAAGGAGATCAGGTAGACAAGCAGCTGCGTTACCTCGTCGAATGCATAATAAAATTCGTCGGGGTTGATATTATATATCTCCGCCAATGCGCGGATCTCGAGTTCCTTTGCCATATTGACAAGCATTGCGACCGTCGAGAGGACTTGCAAAAGCAAAGTGTTCACGAGCAAGACGATGCCGATTCGCGTGCACGTGCGTCTGTATTGTTCGGATGGCATACTCTTTTCTCCCTTCTCTATCATTTACTGATGATTATACAACAAAAACTCTTTTTTGTCAAGTTGTCAAGATAAAAATAAAGAGCCGCGGACGGCTCTTTATTTTTATGTATTAATGAATTAGTGAACGATGCAACGCTCGGTATCCTTATCGAAGATGTGGAGACGGCTCATATCGAAGGCAACCTTGATGGTATCGCCTGCGCGAGAGGTCGATCTGGAGGATACACGTGCGATGAGTCTGGTCTCCTCACCAACGTTGAGGTAGAGGTAGATCTCAGCACCCATAAGCTCGGTTACATCAACGTAAGCATCGAGCTGGCTGTCGGGATGCTGTGCGAGCTGGATGGGCTCGTCGTGAATAGCCTCGGGACGGAGACCTGCAACAACTTCCTGACCGATGTAATCCTTGAGGTCGGGGTTGTTAGCCTTCTCTGCGGGAAGCTTGATGGAGAGATCCTCGAAGTTGAAGTAAACGTCCTCGCCCTTCTTCTCGAGCTTACCGTTGATGAAGTTCATCTGAGGTGTGCCGATGAAGCCTGCAACGAAGATATTTACGGGATAGTCGTAAAGGTTCTGAGGAGTGTCAACCTGCTGGATGAGACCGTCCTTCATAACAACGATACGGGTAGCCATGGTCATAGCCTCGACCTGGTCGTGGGTAACGTAGATGAAAGTGGTTCCGACGCTCTGGTGAAGCTTGGTAAGCTCGGTTCTCATCGATGCACGGAGCTTAGCGTCGAGGTTGGAGAGAGGCTCGTCAAGAAGGAATACCTTGGGGTTACGAACGATTGCACGACCGAGCGCAACACGCTGCTTCTGACCACCGGAAAGAGCCTTAGGCTTTCTGTCGAGAAGGTGAGTGATGTCGAGGATACGAGCAGCCTCTTCTACGCGGCGCTTGATCTCTTCCTTGGGGGTCTTGTTGAGCTTAAGGCCGAATGCCATATTCTCAAATACTGTCATATGAGGATAAAGAGCGTAGTTCTGGAAAACCATCGCGATCTTTCTATCCTTAGGAGCTACGTCGTTAACGAGCTGGTCGCCGATGAAAAGCTCACCCTCGGTGATCTCCTCAAGTCCTGCTACCATTCTAAGAGTGGTGGTCTTACCGCAACCGGAAGGACCTACGAGTACGAGAAACTCCTTGTCCTTGATTTCAAGATTGAAGTCGGATACAGCGGTAACGCCGCCGGGATACTTCTTATAGATGTGCTTAAGTGATACACTTGCCATTTATTAAATTCCTCCTTGAATTAACGAGCAAACCGAGCACACGGTTTTATCTATTTTTTTCTTTATATATTGTACCAAATTTCCGCGAAAAATGGAAGATGTTTATTACCCAAAATTTCATGCCCGAATTTGTGCACCTTGCACAAATTGTGTCCAAATATCGCCAAAAAGGGGCGGTTTATGAATTTTGCATGACTTTTTGCGGTAAATTAAAATTACTTTTTCTCTTCCTTGAAGCGCATGGTAAGCGCGATACGGTTACGCTTTGTATCTACCTCGAGGACCTGTACGCGGACGATATCGCCTACCGAAAGCACCTCGGAGGGATGCTTGATGAACTTATCGCAGATGCGGGAAATATGAACGAGTCCGTCCTGATGAACGCCGATATCGATAAATGCGCCGAAGTCGATTACGTTGCGTACGGTTCCCGTAAGGACCATACCGGGCTTGAGCGAATTGATATCGAGAACGTCATCACGAAGGATGGGCGCGTCGAAGCTGTCGCGGACGTCGCGTCCCGGCTTTTCAAGCTCCTCGACGATATCGTTGAGAGTGGGCTCGCCGATGCCGAGCTCGGTACATATTTTCGCCTTGCCTTCCTTAGCGACCTTATTACCGAGAAGCTTGACGCCTCCCGAGCGGATCTCGGATTCGTCATAGCCGAACATATTCAGAAGTCCGTGTGCCGCCGAGTAGGATTCGGGGTGAACGCCCGTGGAGTCGAGAACCTCATCCGAGCCCGATACGCGGAGGAAGCCCGCGCACTGCTCAAACGCCTTGGCGCCGAGTCTCGGAACCTTGAGAAGCTCTGCGCGCGACTCGAATTCGCCGTTTTCTTCGCGGTACTTGACGATATTCTTTGCTACGGGCATACTGATACCCGAAACGTAGGAAAGAAGCGAGTAGGATGCGGTATTGAGGTCGATTCCGACAGAGTTTACACAGTCCTCAACAACGCCCGTGAGTGCGCCGTCAAGACGAGCCTGCTTCATATCATGCTGATACTGACCTACGCCGACCGACTTGGGGTCGATCTTTACGAGCTCTGCGAGGGGGTCCTGCAGGCGGCGTGCAATCGAAACCGCGGAGCGCTGAGTTACGTCGAAATCGGGGAACTCCTCGGCTCCGAGCTTGGATGCGGAGTAGACGGATGCGCCCGCCTCGCTTACCATAATATATTTGCAATCGAGACCGCTGTCGCGGAGGAGTCCCGCGATGAAGATCTCGCTCTCCTTAGATGCAGTTCCGTTACCGATCGCGATAACGTTTACGCCGTACTTACGGATAAGTCTGGTTACGATCTTTGTGCTTTCCTCGATCCTCTGCTGAGGCTTGGTCGGGAAGATAACGGCGGTGTCGATGACCTTACCCGTGCGGTCGACTACTGCAAGCTTACATCCGGTACGGTAGCCGGGGTCGAAGCCCATAACCGTCTTGCCGCGGAGAGGCGGCTGCATAAGAAGATGCTTGAGGTTGTCCGAGAAGACCTTGATCGCGCCCTCGGATGCGAGGTCGGTAAGGTCATTTCTGATCTCACGCTCGACGGAGGGAGCGATGAGACGGTCGTAGCTATCCTCAACGGCTTCAACGACGTACGCCTTTGCGGGGCTTTCGTTCTGCTTGACGAACTTGCGGTAAAGGTAGGTCTTGACGATATCGTTGGTCAGCTCGAGAGTGACCTTGAGGAAGCCCTCCTTCTCTCCTCTGTTGATGGCGAGGATACGGTGCGGGAGGATCTTCTTGACCTTCTCGTTGAAGTCGTAATACTGGGCGTAGACCGAGTCCTCTTCCTTTGCAGCCTTGGAAACGATCGCGCCGTGCTCCATTGTCAAAGCACGAACCGACTTTCGGCAGGATGCGTTATCGGATACGTTCTCGGCGATGATATCCTTTGCGCCCGCTAAAGCCGCGGCGGCATCGGCAACGCCCTTCTCTTCATCAATATACTCTGCCGCGATCTCCTCGAGCAGCTTTTCGTATTCCTCTCTCTGCTCAAAAAGAAGATCGGCGAGAGGCTCGAGTCCGCGCTCGCGAGCGACGGATGCACGTGTCTTTCTGTGGGGACGGTAGGGGCGGTAGATATCGTCGATCTCGGTGATCGTCTGCGCCGCGTCGATTGCGGCAACTAACTCCTCTGTGAGCTTGCCCTGAGCGTCGATAAGGTTCTTTACCTCCTCGCGGCGTTTTGCGATTCCGCGAAGGTATGTAAGTCTGTCAAAGAGGTCGCGGAGGATCGTATCGTCGAGCGAGCCCGTCACCTCTTTACGGTAACGCGCGATGAATGGGATCGTGTTTCCCTCGTCGATGAGCTCAACGGTCTTGACGACTTGATCTTCCTTAAGGTTAAATTCTTCTGAAAGGATCTGTTCGATGGTCATTTATGGTTCTCCTAAAAATAATATGCGTTTTTATTTGGCGGCTTCCTCGAGGAGTGCGATCTCATCAGCTGTGAGATATCTCCATTCACCGCGGTCGAGTGCGGGATCGAGACAGAGAGGTCCGAAGCTGATGCGCTCGAGATAGGTGATCTTATTCCCTACCGCGCCGAACATCTGCTTGATCTGATGGTACTTGCCCTCGTGGATGGTGATCTCGCCCTCAAATTCGCTCTCTGCGGCAATATTGCAGGGCTTCGTGAGGTATCCGCCCTCGATATGTACGCCCTCGCAGAGGCGTTTTTCGTCGTTTTCGGACAAGGGTGATTCGCATTTGTAGCGATAAGTCTTCGGCACGTGACGTGCTGGTGCAAGGAGTCTGTGCGACATCTCACCGTCGTCGGTCAGTATCATCATACCGAGCGTGTATTTATCGAGTCTTCCGCAGGGATGGACTCTTGCGGCATCGACGGGCAAAAGAAGGTCTGTCACAACGGGAGCGTTTCTGTCCTCGGTTGCGCTGACGTATCCCTCGGGTTTATTCAGCATAATATAGATATGCTCGCGGTAGTTGACGGTTTTGCCGCAATACACGACGGTGTCCTTTTCGGGATCGACCTGCACAGCAGGGCTTTTGACGGGTGTACCGTTGACGCTGACTTTGCCGCCTCGTACGGCTTTCGAGATCTCGCTGCGGCTGGCAAGTCCCGCGTTGGCTATTAACTTATCGAGTCGCATAAGAAATCCTCCTTAAGGGTTGAATGCAATGATTACGGCGCAGCCGAATATCAGCACGCCGAGTCCGAATGAGATCCAGAAATCGCGGCGGTCATACGGGTCCTTCATAATAATCACCTCCGCGATTATTATGCCCCCGTTGCGCTAACTTTATTATTATACCACAAAATATGGGATTTGTAAAGAGTTTTTTGTCATCATTATATTTTCCTATCTTCAGTAGATAAGAGAAAAAGTTCGTCACAATGCACAAAAGATTCACGAGGCAATAGTAGGACGCCGTGGGGATTGAAAACAGTTGGAAATCAGATAGCAATATTTGTCCAGCACGAAATGTGCTATCCATGATTGAGATGGCTGGTTTTTGTAGCACTGACGCTCTGTAACTACCGCTATAAGTATGCAACAAATCCGGCAAAATAGTGAAATATTTGTCTAAAACCATTGATTTTTGTCGTAATTTATGGTATAATATATGCGAAGAAAGTGCGCGTGGAGGCGCGTGGGTTCTTTGACAGTATTGATATTACTTTTTGTTAATTCACCATTCTCCTGTTTGTTATTCATCGATCATTGCTGTGCGATTAATTCGCCGGTGATAAATCGGCGGCAAACAGGAGGATTTTTATTATGGGCAGAAACAAAGACCAACAGCTCACGCCTGAACGCGAAGATTACGAAAGACTACAAGCTAAGCTCTGGGCGCACGGGATTAACTCAAGCTGTCCCTACTGTGGGAGCAAAAACATCTGCAACAATGGATGGAATAACAATATGCGTAGGTTGCAGTGCAAAGACTGCGGAAAGATATTTTCTCTATTCACAGGAACTATACTCGAAAAGTCACAGTTCGACTGGGAAGTATGGGTAAAAATGACCGAGATGCATCTCAACGAATACCCGATGGAAAACATGCTTAACGTTCTTAAAATTGATTATGGTCTTGAAAGTCTTCATCTGAACATGGTGTTCGCCTGGAAACACAAGTTACTTCATGCAATGGCAGCTATGCCAACACCTAAGCTTCGAGGCGTTATTCAAGTCGATGAAACCTTCTTCCGTGAGGCTCAAAAAGGCAGCAAGCATCTTGAATCTACAGTTAAGGGGTTTGAGCGAAAGCCTCGTTTCGGTCCCGTACCGTCAAAGCTCGGCGTTATGGGAAACGAATTTGCCAACGTTGTGGTTGCTGTCGATGACAGTAACCATTGTGTCGCTGAAGTTGCATGTCTAGGAAAGCTTACGATAGATCTGTTTTATGATCTTTTTGATAAGCACTTCGAGAACGTCGCCTTTCTTTGCACCGATGCCAATTATATCTACAAGCGATACTCTTCTCTAAAAGACATAAATCACTACATTTTGCCGTCAGAGTACCTTGACATTTTAGCTCAGAATGGTTACGGTTTCAATTGGGAGACAGACGAGAAGAAAGTGAGCAATGAGTCCATTTTGCGACGTCTATATAAAGAAGGCAAAATAGACCGTATAAGCGCCGGCTCGTATTCATTTGAAGCCTTCAATGCACTCAAGGATGCGTATTCTCTTTCGCTTGCGAGGGTAAATCATATACACGACGAGCTCAAGGAAAAGCTCAGAATTGCAACAAACGGAGTGTCCACCAAATATCTTGCCGATTATGTTGGAGCTTACGTTTTCGTACACAATTGGACAGTCGACCACAGGAGATATCCTGCAAGCGAAAGAGATGCAGAATCCATCTTAATTGAGCTTCTCAAGAATAAAACAACATACACAACAAAAGATATGGCAAACGCCTCGATAGATATGCCCAAAGCGAGTGACAGATACATGCGCGATCTCAAAAAGAAGACCGATGTCTGCAGAAAAGTAACCAAGAACCCGCACTTCAAGTACGACGAGGAAGACAACGTTGTCAGCTTCGATACGAGAGCATTTCTCCGCGATCTGCCGGAATACAAAATAAAAAAGCTGTGTTCAATTTATAAGATCAAGCACAAGCTTCCAAAGGAAACAAAAATCGCCATGATGACCAAGCAATCGGATATTCACGAGCAAATAATGATTCTGATAAGCGAATATAAGCGCAACAAAATTTCGGATGAAGACAAAGCTGCGATTGAAGGCATGACGTACGCTAAGAGCAGAGCAAGTTAATATATTTTGAGCGCCCACTGTTGGGTGATTAAAGTCCTCTACGGTAAGAGGCGAAGCTTTATACGAAGATAGCCCGAGCGATTTGCTCGGGCTATTTCGATTGATGATTATACCACGCAATTATTCGATTTGTATTGACAAAATCGGCGATTTGTGGTATAATACGCAATGGCGGTGTTACTTATCCATTTTTTACCTCTTGCCTTAAATCAAGTACATAGCTGTATCTAATACGGTTATTAACCGATTATGCTTCGGCAGCAATCGGACTATATTTAGGAAAGGAGAAGCGTAATGCAGTTTATTGACTGTTTAGCTTGGATCGCAAGTAGCACAGTTGCAATCTATAACTTATGTAAAGTTATAGGCGAAGCTCTTCGGGAACGCGACCAACAGCACGCATCTACTGAGGCGAAGAAATAACAACATCGCCCCGCTCCACTCACAGTTCCAACCAGGGTGGGGCGGCACTAGCATAAGTATGAAAGAAATATCACGTAAAAAGCGCACCCGCCGGAATTTCCGGCGGGTTGATTGTTTAAATATTCGCATCGCTATTGATATTAATCATATGCTGCCAAGTTCTTCGTTAATTAACAAGCGTAAATGAATTCATATACATATACATTTCTTATGGGATTGTGGTTCTCGCAATATCCAATAACACGAGGATTGAGTGACACCAACTTATTTATTACTGAATTGATTTCTATACTATCTAAACCAATATATCTAAATTGAATATATTGGCGGTCAGTTTGCAAACAGTTTATTATATATTCTACCAAGTTGTTTTTAGACGTGAACAGTAAGTTTTTCATTTTGTAATAATCTGTTTGTGTGCAACACAGATAATCTATATACGCATTAGTATCGTATTGATGGTCAAGCAACACTTGTTCCGTCGAAATATTAAAATAATCGTACCTAATGATATTATTCGTAAGAGTATTATCAAATGTAATATCAAGATGATACCACTTGCCGTCAATACATACTACATTCCATGCATGAGGTTCGGTGTTCCTATCTACATCATTAGCGGTACCGTGAATAATATGAGTTCTTATACCACATTCCTGCAACAAAACCTTTGCTGTCTTCGAAATGCCGTCACATACGCCACGGTGATATAGCAACGGACCTATGATAGAATGACTATCATTACCGTCATCTGCATAAGTAACCTTGGAACACAATGCATCGTGAATGCTTAATTCCCGTTCCAGCATAGTGGGTACAACACATATTTGGTCACGTATTTTTTGAACTGTTGCGGTCAATTGCATCACCAGTGTTTCATATTCCGCTCGAGAATAGAGATAACAAGGCTTCAAAACGGCTTCTCTAACACTAGGATAAAAAGTATACTCTACTTCACCTAAATGAAAAAGGATAGTACTTTCATATCTAAGATAAGCAATGAGCGAGCAAACATCATTTTCAGAGAATGC
This sequence comes from Eubacteriales bacterium, assembly GCA_045632925.1. Taxonomy (GTDB): domain Bacteria; phylum Bacillota; class Clostridia; order Oscillospirales; family CAG-272; genus CAG-390. Next base: position 122,805 of record JAZQXP010000066.1, read on the forward strand.
AGGAATATTGATCATTTTCTCAAAATTCATTAATCTATGTATGATGCTTTTTATTGACTTATCATTGTATGATAACATACTATCCCATTCCTTATGTTAGCATCTATTTGGCATCAAGCAGGCCAATAGCAACGACTACATACCGTTTAGAGCGCTCTTCATGCTTCTTATTGTTGCTTTTTATATCCATCAGATTAGTCTTTGTTAGAATTTTACCTTGACTCATCTGCATCACCAATAACCAAAGTGTGCGAATCAACTTGCTCTTGAGGTATAGCTGTTCCGCTTCGGTTAATCACTTTGTTTGGGGTGCACAACGCAATCTGAGCGTCAATTAGTTTGATCGCATCATCTATTTGACCATCGATGTGTGCTTCATCTGTAGGTACAAGCTGCGCTTTGAGCGTTACACCCGTAACAGCTTCGGCGGCAGTTGTTACACCATCAATGATGGACTTTGCTCTGCTGATTGCATAGCCATCCATAGTCCGATATTCACTATCCATCGCTTTAATATGCTCGTACATAACTACGCTACAAGCTGTACCACAGGCTTTTTCTTTCAGCCTATTCTGATGTGCTTTTTCCGCCGCGATCTTTCGCTGAATATCGCGCACAGTGCCGGCATAGGCATACGCATTATTGATTAACTCTTTAAGTAAATCTTCCTTCTCCGCAACAACTCCAACTATCTCCTTTGCAGGAAGCAACAATGCAAGGCCTGTTGTCTCATCGACAAAAGGCTTAATTACATCAGCTTGTTGTTGTAGATATTCACATTCAGACATAATATCTTTTTTGAATTTTTCAATCTTATCAGCAAAAGCTTCTAATTGTTCCGGAGAAACAGCTATTTTATACATCTTTTACGAGCCAGATGCGATACGTGCTTCGATCTGTGCCAACTTATCGGCATACAGTTCCGCCTGTGACGCCAAACTTTTCAAAGCCGGGCTAGCATCAGAAATAATCTCCTTGATGTATTTGACCGCATAATCCATAGGGACGATACTTCTTTCGTCCACACTAGTGCGAAGCGTATTGGTATCCATCTCCAACTGGCGCAAAGCCGCATCAATTTTAACTTCAAAATTCTTCACGCTATTTCCAAAATTTCTTAAATCCTCAACAGAGGCACGAGCAAAATCTGCCATAAGTATGCACTCCTTTCTTACAAATTACTAATTGCAGTTTTAAGATTTCTGACCATATCAAGCGCATTGTCAACATGACCGAGACATCTTTTTACGTCAGCGCAAGCCGCCTGAGTGTCGCTAATCGCTTTCTGCGATTTAGCATCTTGCATGTACTTACCGTAAGTATTGATATCCGATTCTAAATCATTGCAGTACTTTTGAATATTTGCCTTGAATTCCTCCAAAGCAGCTTCATACTTGGACAAGGACGCAAGGTCCATAATAAGCATATTGCTCATGTTTTTTCCTCCTTATTAACCGTATAATAGGGTTTGAATACCGTTTTCTTAATACCATCACTATATAATGCTGTCATATCTTCCTCAAGAAAAGAAGCTTCAGTCATATTCCAACTGTTTGCATATGCTCTTGGCATACAGAAAGCAATCTTGTGCTTAAACTGTTCCATGTCCCACCGCTTTGTTTCACCCTTGATTTTGGACTCATCAGAGAGATTTTCCAACATAACCACATTGAACAAACCGAATCGGCTACCCGCAGCAAACAAGGTAAGAATATCGTCACAGGCATTATAAAGACTATCATCACTATCAATCACAGATTTTTGAGCCACTACTTGATGCTCCGGCTCGACAAGTTGGAACAAACCGCTGAGATCAAAATCATCGTCGCCGATTGACAGTTCTTCAGCTACTGCAAGAAAATGATTTTTCTCATCTTCGCTGAAGGTGTTAAGTTGGTTCGGTGCTGGAACGACATCTACTAACTGTTGAGACTCTTTTCTGAATTGTGGAAAATCACCAAGCTCTTCGCAGAGGTTGTTCAGCGCAAACCAGAATACAACTGTCTTTGTTCTAAGCTCTTTTTTGCTCTGAATATTCTGATGCAATTCATAAACAACATTACAAATATCCTCATATTCATAATAGATCTCAACGTTATTTGTATAATTGTTCATAACGTATCTTCTAAATTTCTTGAAATTTCGGTCGGAACGATCACCTATTGCTATGATTCTTATAGGTCCGTTGTACTGCAAGGACTTTATAACCGCACCGATCACATCAATAGACAGATCGCTTTCGCCGAGTAACAATAAATTCTCTCGGCGGCTCTGCTTCATACAAATAGAGAAATATGACTCAAAAGTTGTAGGTTGTCCTAGCACAAGATCCATTTGATAATCATCAAATTCATCCAACTGTGCCTGCTTTTCTCGAATAGCACACATTGCCGCAATTTCGTCGTAGAAATAGCGTTCCTTGCCATTGATATAAATTGGCTGTTTGGGGTGAATAACCTGAGATTTCCACTTGTTTGCAATCTCCTCAAAAAGAATTGCTTCCTGATCTGCAGGGAGAAAAACGTTTTTGAACCTAGTAGGAAGTTTCTTTTCCCACCAAATATCGCCCATTCCCTCCGAATTCTTAAAATCGAATTCAAGTTGTTGCGGGAAATCCCCCTTTATTCGAAGAGTCTGCTTCATATTTTCAACATCACCACGCAAAGCAATTCTGCAGTTGACCTGCTGTAACGACATAGTGATTTTCTCATAACTTTGGTCACTAAATATAAACGAGATACCATAGCTTCTGTATTCAGCAAGGGCATTCTCCATTTCAATTTTCAGTTTTCTGTCTTCGTTTAACACCTGAACCAAAGCATGGAACTCATCAACGATAATAATGATTCGAGGCATACAGTAGGGGGTGTTCATAGCCTTTCGGTATTCATCAAACGATTTTTTGCCCACCTCACCGAACAGTTTAACTCTTTGCGCAACAACCTCGGACAAATACTTGAAGAAAGCTCTGCAGAATTCTTCTGTTCTTTCCAGCGCAACCATCTTAATATGCGGCAATTTATATTTGTCAATAAACGGCTTAAACTCATTGATCTTACAATCAATTAGCCACAATTCAACATCGTCGGGGTGATAATTCATGGCAATCGACGAGATTATTGAAAACAGGAAACGGGATTTACCCGAGCCGGTACCACCTGTTACAAGCATATGTACATCATTGCTTGTACCGATTTCAAAATCGCTATCGATTTTGTTCGTTTCGGTATTGATTAGCACCGGCAACTTTACGCTGTCAACAGACTTTCCTAGTTTCCGTTGCCGATCATTAGCATAATCAACCTTCATTTTATCGCGAACATCGGAAAACTTATTATTGAGCTTCAAGCTTTCCACAATTTGCTCACGATAGTTTGCTACAAAGTTTTTATGTACATAACCAATGGTTGCCGGTGTATAACTGTAGGATTCATTAGCCCAACCAATAATGCGTTTTACCGCATCGTACATAATTGTATTTTCTGTCCTTTGCCGCAAAAACGCAAAGTCGGTATTCTTGTTTTCATAGCACTGCTCGATGCTGTCAACAGGCGTTTTAGATGTCAAAATAAGATTGATACCGTATCTTTCGGCGTTTTCCCAAATTACTTTCAGTCTTACAATGTCGTTATAAGACACACAATCCTGTACATCGCACAAAACGACGACTAACTCTTTAAGTTTGTTTTCGTTTTTAGCATTATAATCATAGATGGATTGACAGTTGCCGATAACACCATTTGTTGCATCAATGTGAACTTCAAGCTCTTTTAATACAGCGTTAATTTCTTCATGTGTATTCCGCGCAAAGATACCAATTTGCTCGTTCTTGTCATTTGGAGCTATTAGTACGCCAAGATTCTGCCCTCGGTCATTGGGATCGCAAAAGAAAATCTTTAATTGATTTGCAGGATTGCTTCGCATTTTCTGCAATATAAACAATTGCACATTTTGATATACTTCTTGTTTATCAGCGGTTCCGTAACGAATATATATTTTCGACGTACGTTGATTACTAAATAGTAACGGTATTGAAAAACATGTACCATCAAAATATTGAGGCAGCTTTGCCTTCAATGAATTTAATAGCATCTGGGACTTAGTGTGTACAGGCAATTTAATACAGCCAAGAGCAAAAGTTTTTCCTGCTTTACGTCCTATCTCATAGCCATTCCAGTCTACATCATCCAATCCAGCGTTAACGGTTAATGATTGGTATTCATATGCAAAGGAGGTAATCAGAGGAGTTCCAAAAAATGCGTTGCGCTTATTTTGGGCTGATATGATGCTCTGTTGTTCTTCTGCAATATATTGTTTTTCTAATGCTGCAAGAGCGGATAATTTTTGCTGCTTATCAATTTCTGCTTGTTTCCTCAGTACAGAACAGTTGGATTTGGCGTTTTGAAGTTGTTGCGCAGAACCAGATTTAGATGCAGATACAACAGCCATTGATTGCTGATATGAAGCATTTGCATTTATCGTCATTTGCTGTATTTCGTTTTGGCAGTCACGCGGAATAATAATTGATATTTCGTAATTCAAATATGCAATTGCGCGAGCGGACCCACTGATAAAATCTCGAATCATATCGTTTTGCGCATAATATCCGTCTTTTTTTAATGTACGCTTAACAATAGAATCAGATGTATCTGTCATTATGCGATCAAATAATCCATATAATTGAGGAAGATTCGGTTTCGTTGTTACGCAGCTAGGAATCATCCCATATTTTTTTAATATTTTATCGTTACCATTACAACAGACACGACATTTGTTCTCCAGATCATATATGTACTCACGATCCCTATTGATATAATTATCATACTTGCTTTTGATCGATTTTGTATTTTCTTTAATGGTATCTTGGCATTTACTGCGGGCTGATGTTTCTAAATCATTTTCAACGTCAATTTCGTTGTTATAAATATTTAATGCTTGATTCTCTTTTTCATTAATGGAATTAATTAATGCAACATAATCCGATTCGACTTTGGTACGCCTATCCGATATATCTTTAATATGTTTTTGTTGTGTTGCTCTCAGCGTTTCACCCTCTCTGAACAAATTATCAAGAGCTGTGTTGATATTGCATATCCTTTGAATAATCGGATTCATATTAGTATCCTCTAAATCTAAAATTAAAGTTTTGACTGCTAATGACTGCTTGGTAATAAGCCAAGCGGTTATTAGCAGTAAATTGACATTTTGTTGAAAAACGAATGATTGTTTTTTACATATCCGTATGGCTTGATGCCGCCTGCAGTTGCTGAAACTGCGCCGGTTGCAGCATAATAAATAACACAAAATTCGATGAACCAATTAAAAAGTCTCACTATCCTATCCGGCTTAGGTGTAGTACAGATCATTTAATGAACAAACAATCTGTACCCACCCATTCTGATAGAATTATTCGAACTTCACATTTTCGGCGTATCCGTAACGTTTGCCGTAGTTGGAGCTTCCTGAAACTGTACCGGTAGCAGTAACATCAATGACAGAGGAATTCGATGAGTCGGTTGATGCGTATCCAAAGATTCCGCCGACATACTTTTTGCCAGAAATATTACCTGTATTTTTTAATTCAGAAGCATACAAAGTCAAGGTATAATTAGTTTTATTATTTACAGATAAATATCCGCATATACCACCGATGTAATTGCCCGTTCCGGAAATCTTACCACTGTTTTTTAAGGATGTAAAAGATGATTTGTAGTTATTGTATGAATCAACCACATTACTTAGCCCTCCGAATATACCTCCAACACAGTAAGCCCCCGAGATATTAGCCGTGTTCTCTAGATTTTCTCTTTCGACATAAACTCCAGATAATTCACAATATCCCATAACACCACCAACATACTTACCAGCTTGTGTATATTTGATTTCTACTGTATTCTTACAGTTGTCTATTGAAAAGCCATATCCAACAAACCCACCTACGTAAGCATATTTTTCGCCGTTTAATGTCACGTATTTGGTTGCTGTAAGTTTAGAGCCGTCGTTTGAACAATTATCTAAGCCAACATGGCTAAGTTTGCCAGCTGCACACCCTACATAGGCTTCTCCAGAAACACTTGATTGATTTATACTGTCCTTAACCTTGGACTGGTAACTGTCAGTCTCGCCATATCCAACAAATCCTCCGACATATTGTTTGCCCGAAACTGCACCCAAATTTTCTAATTCGGTGGCATACAAAGTTATACTGTAATTAGTTTTATTGTTCAACGAAAAGTATCCGCATATACCACCGACGTAATTACCTGTACCTGAAACACTGCCACTATTTTTAAATGATTGGAAGGATGATTCGTAATCATTGTACGAATCTAATACATTATTTAATCCTCCGAAAATACCGCCTACATAACTTTCACCTGAAATGTTAGCTGTATTTTCCAAATTGTTCATTTCATAATAAACACTGGGTAAATTGGAATAACCCATAATACCGCCAACATACATACCTTTATTAGAGTATTGGATATCTACTGAGTTTTTACAGTTGTATGCCAAATGTCCAAATCCAACCAAGCCTCCAACATAAGCATATTTTTTGCCGTCTACGGTAACATATTTAGTTGCAGTGAGTGTGGAGCCATTGTTTGTGCAATTATCCAAAGCAACAGAAATAAGCTTTCCAGCAATACATCCAACATAAGCCTCTGCGGTAATACTGGATTGGTTTGAACTGTCTTTGATTTTGGAATTCAGACTATCGGTTTCGCTATATCCTATAAGGCCACCGACATATTGTTTCCCTGAGACAGCACCTATGTTTTGCAATTCAGTAGCCAACATGGAAAAACCATAGTTGGTCTTATTATTTACATACAAATACCCACATATGCCGCCGATGTAATTACCAGTTCCAGAAATATCACCACTGTTTTTAAAGGATGTAAACGACGATTCGCGGTCATTATATGTATCAATTGTATTACTTAATCCTCCGAAAATTCCACCCACATAGTGTGTTCCAGAGACGTTGGCCGAATTTGCCAAATTCTTCATTTCATAATAAACATCCGGCAAATTCGAGTAACCCATGATTCCGCCAACATACTTACCATCTTGAGAATATTCAATTTCTACAGTGTTTTTGCAGTTACTTGCCAAATATCCGTATCCGACGAAGCCTCCGGCGTATGCATATTTTTCTCCGTCAATAGTCGCATATTTGGATATAGTAAGTGTTGAACCGTCGTTGGTGCAATTATCTAAATCAAAGCAAACAAGCTTGCCAGCGATGCATCCAACATAGGCTTCTGCAGTAACACTTGACTGGTTCGAGCTATCTTTGATTTCAGATTTGACGCTATCAGTCACACCGTATCCGATAACCCCGCCAACATATTGTTTACCACAAACAGCACCTGTATTTTCCAATTTAGTGGCTAATATGGTCATACTGTAATTGGTTTTATTATTTACAGACAAATATCCACATATACCACCAATGTAATTACCAGTTCCAGAAATAGTGCCACTGTTTTTTAAGGAAGTGAATGACGACTCTCGATCATTATATGTATCAATTACGCTATTAAATGATCCGAATATTCCTCCAACACTCTCTATTGCCGCTATATCAGCCCGGTTTTCAAGCCCACCAATGGTATAAGTACCTGTGTTAGAAACATAACCTGCTATGCCTCCAACATTGGTACCCGTATCTGCAATTATTGTGCCGGATGTAGTAATGTTTTCGACAACGCCATTTAACTTACCGCAAAGTATGGCTATATTCTCATTTCTGCCGGTTACGGTAACATTAGCATCTTCTATCTTTAAATTTCTGACTGTTCCTTCAAGAATCGAGAATAGACCGACATTCGATTCGGATGAGTTGATCTTCAAATTCTTAATGGAATGTCCCTTGCCATCGAGAGTTCCTGTGAAGTTTATTATAGGTGTCCAATTTTCAACAGACGACAAATCTATATCGGAACCAATGATGAAAGTATCCGCAGAGTTATTCAACTTCTGCAAATCATTTGCCGTTTTAATTATATTTTGTGTAAATGTATAAGCAACCGCCTTGGACATAGGAGAATCAATCACCGTATCTCCGTTTCCGATAGCTTTGACCGATACAGATATCTGACGTTTCAACGTATACAATTCAACAACGTCAATTGACGTTGTTTCGGGACCCAGAGTCATGGACTTAATATTATCCACATATATTTCGTAGCCTAAAGCTCCCTCGACACTATTCCAACTTACAGTATCTTCCGATATCGAAATATCATTCATCTCGGAAAGACAAACATACTCATAGGATTCGCTAGGATCTGACTGTATACTGTTGTTTGAATCTCGAACAACAGAAACAGTAATGGAATGCTTGCCTGATTTTCCGATTTCAGATATATCATATGTTGGCTCTTTGGTAGCGAAGTGAAAATTACCGTCAACGTATATTTTATAAAGCAAAATGTCATCTGAAGAAGAAACTGTCAGAATATTTGATTCAACACCTTCTATTTGGGCATTTTCAGATTTGGTGACAGTAATAATTTCGGAAAACTCCGAATTCATAGACGGATCTTTCGAGTTAGTTGCTTTTGCTCTAACACGATGCTCACCGGGCTCTATTCCGTAAAAAAGATCGGAATAATTCAGTGCATAGTCTCTTGTATACTCTACGCCATCTATTTCGAACACCACTTTTTGAGTAAATTTTGAATTGCATTCTACACTCAAAACTCCGGATGCTACTTTAATTATTGGAACAGAAAGTTCTTCGGGAGCAGTCTCTTCGACTTCAGCAAACCAGCTCATATTGTATTGCGGGCAACTAAAGAACTTATATGAGTCGGATATGGTTACTTCCATATCTTCAAGAGTAACAAAATTACTTGGTCGTCTTATCCATTCGCCTGCATATATGATTAGCTTTACTTTGTCTTCGGTGATGCTTGTAACTTGACCTGTTATGTAATACTCTCCGGATGCATTCCCTACAATGAACGAAAAAGTACCGGATATTGTTCCATCATGGTCACAAGAAGTAATCTTTACAGTACCCGTTCCGACTTCCGTATCTACGGATAACGAGCCGCTGGTTGTAGTATATGTACCGCTGTATGTTTGAATTATTCCCCCAACGTACATATCCTCGCCATTGACCATATACCCGATAAGAGTCGGGGTATTGCCTGTGACAAATTGCAATCCGGACATAATTAGTACCAGAACAAGAGCGATAATTATGTAGCAAATTACAATTGTAATCAAGTATCCTAAGCAACCACTGTCAATGAATACATTGTTCACAAAAATAATGCCCACTACTATTCCGGCAATAAGAGCTACAACACAACAACCCACAAATAATGTCTCATTCGGAAGACACGATAACAAATATAGGCCAATAATACCAGCAAGTATTAATATCGCCCACAAAGTTATCAACCATTTCTTTTTAGTATAGTTGTTCTTTTTGTAGTTGGTTGAAGTATAATTGCTGGCACCCACATATGAGCTCGTTGGTTGCTGCTTTTTTGTAGTACTTATGCTCGTCGATGTTGGTTTATAACTTGGCGCCGCGACCGGCGGTTTATATGTTGATTGTGTAAGTTTGGGTTTTGATGTGTTTGAAACAACAGAAGAAAACCGTGAATCGACTTCACACCACGGACAATTTTTTAATCCATTCGAATATTCATGGTGAGTTATTTTCGAGCATTTTGTTAGATTTTTCTCAAGCTTGTCGAGAGCATAATACCATGTTTCGGCAGATGGACGCGCTGAAGGATTGGTGTGTCCCTGAATAAACGCCAACTCAAAAAGGCGCTTGATTTCATGAGGAAGAATATTTATATCCGGGGCAAACTTAGGTATAGTAATGCCAGAAATTTTTTGTAAAAATGGGCACTTACCATCTGTAATATTGTCAGATGGCTGAGGGAATACAATAGAACTTTGGCTAGGCAATACAGCACATGCGAACGGGTGAACTCCATTCATCAACAATTGAAATATGTGAACAGCTAGCGCAAAATTATCCGTATCTTCACTAAAAGTTGGCAAAGTAGCATTAGCCAAACCTATTTCCATTTTCTTTTGGATTTCCTGTGGCAAATATTCTGTCATCCCTACATTGCATCGATATGTGTTAACACCATCAATGATATGATAGGAGTCAGTATCCACAAATGTAATATGCCCCGTATTAGGATCAACATTAATATTGCGAGGATTAAAATCTCCGCAAATATGTCCTGCACGATGTACAGCATCTAACACAACGCATAAGTTTTTAGCGATCCTAATTTTGTTTCCCCAAGACAGATTTGGATATTTTGCCGAGGCCCCGTATTCATAGATCACATTCAAATCTTCATTCAATTTGAATTTGTGCATAACAAAACCTACGAATGCGCCATTATGATATAATACGTCAATTGGCCAAGCAATTTGCGTCATTACCTCTGCATCCGGAGGGGAATTAACCATTATAGTCAGTTTTCGTTCGTGATCGGGAGATATTTTACCGGGCTTGTACAGTTTTGCAACTTTATCAGGTTGACCTATTATATTGAACACTTGCCCTTCGCCGCCTTGGGCAAAGGAATCCTGTTCAAGATTATACTGTATTCCACCCTTTCCTTTTAGAATCATTTCTGTTTACCTCTATTGCAATTTATCAATCTACTAGCACGCTTTATTAAAGAGTAGAATTTGCTTTTCTTGTCCACTGTATTAGGCGATTTCTCTTCGTTTGCTCTTATACACTCGACAGAATCTGTTGCTTTTATTTCTTCAACTTTTTGATTTGTAAAGGTAGCTTGCTGTGTGGTCTCTGGAGGAATCTCACGATTTTCTTCCTCTTTTTCTATATCCCTTACGTCTGTTTGTGCAAGCGGCGCTTCTTGTTGCACGACTGAAGTTTCAGGAACCGTTGCTTTCGGAATTTCTTCCGAAACTTGTTCACTGCTTTCAACTACCGTGTTCTTTTTATACAAATGCGGATATGCCTTGCGATTCCAAATATCCTGAAGCTTAGCCCAATCTGGTTCTGCGTAGTATGAATCTTCCTTTAATGCAGGCACAATATCGGCATTAAAAGCTACAACCACTGTTTTGTCATCAGTGATAGATTTGCAACTTTCACCGCATAGGAACCCCTGCCGACTTTCTCTAACCTGTTCCTGATTCTCAGAGGTAATACCAATAACGTTATTATCCATAAACCACCGTATAAGCGGAACATATAGTTCAACGGGCTGATCACGAAGCAAATAAGGCATAAAGTTATCATAAACTCCATCTGTGGCGAGAAGAACACTGGCTACATCTGCTTCGCATTCCCCAAATTCCCAATGAGTTTCACCTGCTCTGAGAGGAATTACGCATATTCCATCGTTGGCTTTCTGCGGTTTTGTTACTTTGACATAATCTCCCGAAGTGGTTAATATCACGATTCCGCCATCTCCCGAGTGTCCATAGACGATGTGTGTACCATCATAAATTACTGTGGAGAGTGTAGTGTCATAGTCAGTGATGTTGTCATTAATTGTGCATACATAGTCCTTAATTTTCCGATCTGCTGATATATATGCCTTTTGAATTATTGATTTGAGTTCCGTCGGTTCTGTCTCTTGCGTAATGCACGTTTTACATGTTTCTATAAAGACATCGCACGCCATTTTTGATGCAATCTCTGAATGTTTTGCACTTCCAACACCATCTGCAACAGCAATAGCCAGCCAGCCATTTGATAGCAGTTCGTAGCGATGTGAATCTTGACAAGGAACATTTTTTTCAATATGAGAGGAGCCCACGATCGACATCCCGTATGCAAGAAGCATTATGCTTACCTCCTAATCAAACAGATGTTACCAATCTGCAGGAACAACACGAGCGTTTTCGGGCAAATTACTCAGCGGCACATTTTCACCGACTTTACTAACTGAAATTGCGCACATGCTTTCGCTCATCCAATTGAATATTCCTGAAAAATCAGTGTTTTCAAGTTCCATAACCCGTTTGGTTAATTTGAACATAGTCTCTTTGTCATAATTGTTTACTCCTAATGCAAAAAACTTCAATTTGCCGTGTGTGCCCTTGTTTTCTTCTTCTCTGATTCGTTCAGCAGCAGATTCAATACTATCTGTAGGGCAACCATCGGTAATCATAAATATCCATGGTTTAAAGCACGGGGTACCTAGTTCAGCATAAAACCGATTTCTTTCTTTTACTTTGTCGATTGCCAAATTTATCGCGGCTCCCATTGCTGTCATTCCGCCAGTAGTCAATTGAATTGGTTGCATTTGTGAAACGGGAGTCCAATCCATTTCTATACGAGGCTCATCGTCAAAAGCAATAATCGACACATCGACTCTTTTCTGTGCCATTTCATCCATTGCAGTTTGGTGAATAAAATCATTAAGACCTTTGTTTAAACTCTCGATAGGAGAGCCAGTCATTGAGCCAGATGTATCCAACAACAAAACGCATGCGAGATGAGGCTCATTGGGCGCAGCAACGCGAGGGATTTCTTGAAAATTAGACTGGGTTAAAGACATCTGTAATTCTCCTTTATCTCAACTGCTTGTGTGCAGTTTTTAATTCTAATTAGTTAAAACACTCAAAAAGCCACAAGGTCTATCCCTAATAGCTTGAATACATAAAAGTGTTACTTTTACGAAAATGTTAACAAATTCTTGCTATAATTATACTTACGTCAAAGTAAGAATTCTATAACAAATTGTAAATTTTTGCGAGATTTTGACAAATTTATTAAAAAAGCGGAGAAAAAGGATGAAAAAAGAATCAAACGCTAAATACGAAGGCACAGAATTGCATAATACTCGAGACGAAATCACATTTAAATCAGTAGCTTTAGAATGGTTACAACATAAGGCCGGTGCTGTAAAAGAATCGACTCTTGCGCAGTGCCGTAGCATAGTTCATACAACAATAAAATATGTGTGGGCTAATTCGCAGCTAAACAATTATAATGGAGATTTACTCTGTATTATTAGCGAAGAATTACATAATAAATATAAGTTGCGAACCGCCAAGCTCTATATTATTACCATTAATCAGGTGCTAAAATACGCTTATGATAGAGGTTACACATCTGATCTGTTAAATATCTCAGCAAAAACAAAAACCTGTAAAGTCTCTAGACCACAGGTTTTTTCTGTTATGGAGCAGAAAATGCTCACGGAATATTTAATTGCAGATTTGGATTTAAACAAATTAGGTGTGTTGGTTTGTTTATATTCGGGGCTGCGATTAGGCGAAATATGTGGACTAAAATGGGGAGATATAGACTTAAAGAAAGAAATCATAAAGATTTCGCGTACAGTACAACGTGTTTGCGATGGTAATGGCGGTACATATATGTTAATGGGCGCTCCAAAAAGCGAATTTTCAGAGCGTGAAGTACCCATCCCAAGCTTCCTAAATGATATATTACTGAACTACTGCAGCGATAAAGAATGCTATGTTACAACCGGAACTACGGATCATACTCAGCCGAGGACTTATCAGAACATAGTTAAGCGATATTACAGAGAATGCAAAATATCTCAATATCATTTTCATACATTGCGCCATACTTTTGCCAGCAGAGCAATAGAACTCGGTTTTGATCCTAAATCATTGAGCGAGATACTAGGGCACTCGAGCGTCAGAATCACGCTGGATTTGTATGTACATCCGTCTATGGAAGCCAAAAAGAAGGAGATGGAACGCTTCTCTGAATTTATTAAGCTTACATAAAAGTAACACTTTTGCGTAACTATGCTTGAAGAAGAAATGCCGATATGCATAGAACAACTTTACGAACCTTAGGCTGTATTATGTGAACAATCTGTGGCATTAACTATGAAACTTTTGCTGTAATCCAAGAAACATAACAGTCCCAATGTTATCTCTCAGGCGTGGAATCTATAAACCATTTTATTGTTCTCACCAAGCCTAACAATAAAAGAAAGAAAGATGTGTGTAACACTATCACGAGAAAATATAAAAACTGTTGGTTGCCTATATTAAAACATAGGCAAGTAGCGCATACTACAGAAACAAGGAAGGATATATAACCACAAATGAGTGCGTTCCGTCCTGGCTCAGTAATATATTTCAAACCCAATACTGATAATTTTAATAATGTAATTGGTAATTTGAGTAATTTGATACACTTCATTTCTGTAGGCCTTTCTATTTTGATTATATATTTGTATTGTTATCACAATAGTTTTGGTGTTGTACGAAAACACATCGTATGGCTTCATGAACGTGGTCACGATATCCATCTCCGCATTTCAGCAAAAATAATAAATATTCCATATGCGGAGTTTTGTATTGACGTTGATAAATCCTCTGATGGGATGCAATACTCCGGACACACTGACAATGAACTATATACTTATTTTGAAAAAGAGAAAAAACTCTTGTATATTCGCGTTCAGGCTATAGCTGGTTCAGGAACAGTTGTACTAATATGCCTCAAGCTTATTATTCAAATCCTTTTACAACCATTAAGATGTATTATGCCGCTTGTATTGATTCCTGGTGCTGTACTTTTTATTGAGATGTGTTCGTTTTTTAAGGGCACAGATTACAAACATTTTCTCCACCCTAAGGATTTTCATCATACTCCACGTCACATCAAGTGAGCTACGTTAGTATTATGACATAAAATCACTAATAAAGGGACAACAAATCCACACAACAATAAAAGACAAAAGCAAGTTCCGTCTGATTTAGAGAACTTGCTTTTTGTGTGCAATATTTGTCTTGTTGTTTAAAAACAATTCTTACATAAATTTTCTATTTGAAAATGTTGTGCATAATGACGAAGTTGTTTGCTTATCTACTGAAGATAGGAAAATATAATGTCATCAAAAAAGATGCTCCGCGGAGCATCTTTTTCGACCGATCATTCGTATTTTTCTCCGTCCATAATACAATGAGCGAGAACTACGGGATTATCGCAAACGTATTCATTCGTAGCGTCGAAGATCAGGTTTCCGACGTTATCCGCGGCGAGGCAGGGGTATTCGGTCTGCGTAAAGCGGTTATTTCTGATCTCGATCTTATCGTGATAATAGAAGCCGTCAACGACCTTGCGGCGTTTGCCGATATCTATGACTGCTCTTCCCCACTTGCCGTACTTGCAATCGTCGAAAAGGTTGCCCTCGATCAGAACGTCGCGAGTGCCGCCGCACTCATACCACTTGAAGGGATCGGATTCAAACTGGATAGCCGCGCCGCCGCTGTTGAAATGATTGTTGCGGACGACGGTTCTGCCCTTTGACGCGAGTAACATTCCTCTTGCGCGGTTATTGCGGAATATGTTATTCTGAATCAGTGCCTCCGCATTATCGTCAAGGCTTTCAACGATCATACCTTCCTCGACAACCTCGCTGATGCTGTCGAGAATGAGGACCGTTCTGAAATTGCTGATGACCTCAACTTCCTTGATCGTTGTCTCAAAGAGGGGCATCTGCGATTCCTGCTCAAGGATCTGAATACGGTCGCCGGGTGCGTAGATATCAACACCAACGGTCTGCCAATGCTTGTAGCCGACCATGATCTGATTGCCCGCAACTTTTTCGATCCTCGTGTAGATTCCGTGGAGGTTTACGGCGTCGTCGAGCTGATTTTCAAAGAGGCAATCCTCGATGAGCACTCTGCCTCGGCAGTTGACGAAATGGGTCGCGTCCTGACCCGCAGACCAGCAATTCTCGCCGTCGGGCGTGACCTTACAGCCGCGGATGGTGATATCAGTGCATTTCTGCGAGATAAACGCCATTCCCCAGCAGGTATTGACGGTAATATTTTCAAACGTCACGTTCTCGCTTTTTGCGGCGAGGAAAGCCTGTCCGATACGGCGCGAGATCGTGAAAACGATGACGTTACCGACAACGGGAGGAACGGGTACGTTCGGTATACAGAGCGTTTCGCCCTCAAATTTCAGATCAAAGGAATTGAAAAACGGCTTGCCGAAGTTATCGTCACCGAGTCCGCGGCGGATCTTCTTTGTTTCGGGCTCGTATTCGAGAGTTCGTGTGAAGGGCACTCTCTCGTGCTCGATATCCTCAAAGAGGGCGCGTCCGTAGCGGTAGAGCTTGGGATGGGTCTCGCCGAGATCGACCTTGACCATTTCGGGACTCGATTCCACGACCTTGCCCTGGAAATTGCAGATATCGATGCACTTGACGGTGACGTTTTTGATCGTTATATTCTTCGAGCGGTTGACGATGGCAAAATCCATACAGCCGTGAAGAATGAAGGTCGAGCCGTTGCCGTCGACCGTCAGACCGTCAAAATCCTCGATAACGAGAGCCGCGCTCTTGTAGCCGTTGTGTCCGTGGTTCGAAACGCAAAGAACCGTATGCGAGGCTTCTTCCTTATAAACGTGGTATTCTCCGAAAGGGATTTCAATAAAATTGTCGCCCGTTTCGCGTGCGGCTTTGAGTGTGGCTCTGAGCGCGTGACCTACTGAGCCGAAGGGGGATGCGAGTAATTTCATAATGTCCTCCGAGGCTGAAATCGAATAAATAATAATTATTTCTCAAATAAACCAAATTCAAATTAATTTTATCATACTTTTCAGGCGTTTGTCAAGAGGATTTCGGATTATTGTGAGTTTTTGAATTAAAAATTAATTTATGAACTGTATATTAACAAACATACATATAAAATTTTACTTTTTGTGTCGCTTTTTAGCTTGACAAATATTTTAATTATGGTAAAATAGAGTTTACACATAATATAATAATCTGCAAGGAGAAATAAAATGTATGACGTATTGATCATCGGCGCGGGCATCGTCGGCTCGGCTGTTGCCTATGAGCTTTCCAAATACCAGCTTTCGGTCGGTATTCTGGAAAAGTACAACGACGTTGCCAACGGCGCGACCAAGGCTAACAGCGCGATACTTCACGCAGGCTTTGACCCGCTTCCCGAGACTCAGATGGCAAGACTCAACACGCTCGGACTCAAGCTTGCAAAGGATATTTGCGAGAAGCTTGACGTCGAATACCGTCCCTGTCCCTCCTTCGTTCTCGCTTTTGCCGAGGAGGAAATGGAGACCGTACATACGCTTTACGAGCGCGGAATCGCAAACGGCGTTAACGTAAAGATCCTCACGGGTGACGAGGTCCGCGAGCTCGAGCCCGAGATCTCGAAAGAAGTCGTCGGCGCGCTTTATTCCGAGGATTCCGCAATCGTCGATCCTTGGGGCTACGCGATCGCTATGGCTGAGGTAGCCGTCACCAACGGAGTCGTTCTCCACCGCGAGAACAAGGTACGCGCGATCAAGAAGAAGGGCGACATTTTCCGCGTTTCGACCAACCGCGACGTTTACGAGGCAAGATACATAATCAATGCTGCGGGCGCAAGCGCACCGAAGATCAACTCGATGGTCGGCGACACTACCCTCGTTCCCCGCAACCTCAGCGGTCAGTATTACGTCATGGACAAGTCTGAAGGAAAGAGAGTCAACTCGGTAATCTTCTGCTGTCCCAATAAAAACGGCAAGGGCGTTCTCGTTGCTCCCACTGTTCACGGCAACCTCATCGTCGGTCCCGATGCCTTCGAGGTTACCGACTCCGAGAGCGTTGCGACAGATGCCGTAACTCTTCCCGAGCTCAAGCAGAAGGGTCTTAAGTCGGTTCCCGGAATCAACTTCCGCGAGATCATCCACGAGTATGCGGGCGTTCGTCCGAATACTCAGTTTGACGAATTCTACATCAAGGAGCTCGAGACCTGCCCGCACTTCATCGCTCTTGCGGGAATCAAGTCTCCGGGTCTTACCGCCGCTCCCGCTATTGCAATGGAGGCTATCAAGCTGCTCAAGAAGGCGGGACTTGTCATGAACAAGAAGGTCAACTACGTCAACAGCCGCCGTGTTGTCCGCTTCCGCAATATGAACGACGAGCAGAGACGCACTCTCATCGCTCGCAATCCTCTCTACGGACGCATCATCTGCCGCTGCGAGAGCGTTACAGAAGGTGAGATCGTTGACGCGATCAACCGTCCCATCGTGCCCTTCTCGATCGACGCGGTCAAGAGACGCTGCAACACCGGTATGGGTCGCTGTCAGGGCGGCTTCTGCGGTCCCAGAGTTCACGAGATACTCGCGCGCGAGCTCGGTATGTCCCCCGTAGATATTCTCATGGATGAAAACAAGACTTATATCCTTACAGGACGCACAAAGGAGGGCGACAAGAAATGATGAACTACGATAAGCATTATGAGGTCGTCGTCATCGGCGGAGGTCCCGCGGGACTTGCTGCGGCTTACTCGGCTTGCCAGAACGGTGCCCGTAAGGTCCTCATTATCGAGCGTGACCGCGAGGTTGGCGGCATACTCAATCAGTGCGTTCACAACGGATTCGGTCTTCACTACTTCAAGGAGGAGCTGACCGGTCCCGAGTACGCGGGCAGATTTGCCGATATGGTCAAGGGAACCCGCGCCGACATTATGGTCGACACGATGGTTCTCGAGATCACTCCCGAAAAGATCGTCAAGTGCGCAAGCCAGCAGTACGGTTATCAGGCTATCAAGGCTGATGCCATCGTGCTCTGCATGGGTTGCCGCGAGAGAACGCGCGGCGCGATTGAGATCCCCGGCGACCGCTCCTCGGGTATTCTTACCGCAGGTACGGCGCAGAGATATGTTAATATTGAGGGCTATATGCCCGGCAAGAAGGTCGTTATTCTCGGCTCGGGCGACATCGGTCTGATCATGGCAAGACGTATGACTCTCGAGGGAGCAAAGGTTCTTGCTGTCGTCGAGCTTTGCCCCTACTCGAACGGTCTGAACAGGAATATCGTTCAGTGTCTTAACGACTACAACATTCCGCTTTATCTCTCTCACACGATCACCAACATCATCGGTAAGACGAGAGTTGAAAAGGTCGTCATCAGCGAGGTTGACGGATTTACTCCCATTCCCGGTACCGAGATCGAATTCGAGTGCGACACCGTGCTCCTCTCTGTCGGTCTTATCCCCGAAAACGAGATCTCGATCCGAGCAGGCGTTGACATCGACGGCAGAACCCGCGGCGCATACGTTTACGAGAACATGCAGACCTCCGTTGAGGGTATCTTCGCATCGGGCAACGTAGTTCACGTTCACGACCTCGTTGACTTTGTAACCGGCGAGAGTATCCGTGCGGGTGCGGCTGCGGCTGAGTACGCGCTCGGCAAGAGAGTCGGCGGTCGAGTCATTAACGTCGTCACAAAACCCGGCGTCAACTACACGGTTCCCCAGAAGATCAGACCCGACAACATCGAAAAGAACGTCGAGATATTCTTCCGTACCAACAAGGTCAGAGGAAATTCCGTCATCCGCGTCAAGTCGGACGGCAACGAGATCGCAAAATTCAAGCGCGAGCATATGGCTCCCGGCGAGATGGAAAAGATCTCGATCCCGAAGGTGCTTCTTGACCGCTGCGGCGATTCCATTGAGATCTCGGTCGAAGATGCAGAAAGCTGAGGTAAATGAAGATGAAAGAGCTTATTTGTATAGTTTGCCCCAAGGGCTGTCATCTTAAGGTAGACGAGGAAAACGGCTATTCGGTAACCGGTAACGCTTGTCCTCGCGGAGCCGAATACGGCAAAAAGGAGCTGACAGCTCCGACCAGAGTCATCACATCGACTGTCAAGGTCCGCGGCGCGATCTATTCGCGCTGTCCCGTCAAGACTGCCGCTCCCATCCCGAAGGGACTTATCTTTGAAGCAATGGAGCTTCTCAACGACGTTGAGCTTCAGGCTCCCGTCAGAGTCGGCGATATCGTAATCGAGGATATCTGCGGCACGGGTATTCCCTTCGTGGCTGCAAGAGATCTTTAATAAAAACAGGCACGTTCAGCATATGGGCGTGCCGTTTTTTCGATTAATTTGCGTTTATATCTTGACATTCTTCTTAAAATATGAGATAATTATATAAATAAAAAATAAACATTCAAGGAGATCACAATATGAGCTTTGAATACAAATTCCACAAATCCCAGGAAGTTCTGCATTACGGTTGCGAGGCGCCACGCGCGTACTTCGTTCCTTATCACAGCGAAGCTTCCGCTTTGAGCGACAATCGCGCTTCGAGTGCAAGATTTTTCTCGCTCTGCGGCGATTGGGATTTCAAGTTCTATCCCGTCCCCTCGATGATCGAGGATTTCACCGCTGAAGGCTTCTGCACCTGCGGTTTCGATAAGATGACTGTTCCGCGCTCCTGGCAGACCATTCTCGGCAAGGGATACGATACCCCCAACTACACCAACGTAAACTACCCCTACCCCGTTGATCCTCCCCACGTTCCCGATGCAAATCCCTCCGCGCTCTACGTTCGTAATTTCGAGCTCACAGAGGAATATCTCGGCGGCAAGGAGATCTACATCAACTTCGAGGGTGTTGATTCCTGCTTCTATCTTTACGTCAACGACGAGTTCGTAGGATACAGCCAGGTCAGCCATATGACCAGCGAATTCAAGGTCACGGATAAGCTTCACGCGGGCAAAAACACCATCAAGGTTCTCGTTTTCAAGTGGTGCGACGGCTCGTATCTTGAGGACCAGGACAAATTCCGTTATTCGGGCATTTTCCGCGAGGTTTATCTCCTTGCACGCGACACCGCACACATCTCCGACCTTTACTGCCGTCAGAGCATCAACGCGAAGTACACTCAGGCTGTGCTCAAGGTTGAGGCAGAGCTTACCGGCAAGGCGCAGATCGACTACAAGCTCCTTGATCCCAAGGGTCGCGAGGAGAGCGGCGGATCGATCGTTCTTGACGGAAGCGGCGCATTTGAAATGCTCGTCGGTCATCCCAAGCTCTGGAGTGACGAGAAGCCCGAGCTCTACACTCTCGTTATCAAGTGCGGCGAAGAATACATAGTTCAGTACGTAGGCTTCAGAACCATCGAGATCAAGAACCGCATCGTTTACATCAACGGTCAGAAGGTAAAGGTTCACGGTGCTAACCGCCACGACAGCCATCCCATTCTCGGCTCGGCTACTCCCACAGATCATATGCTCGAGGATCTTTACATTCTCAAGCGTTACAATTTCAATATGATCCGTACAAGCCACTACCCGAACGATCCTCGCTTCTACACTCTTTGTGACAAGCTTGGTTTCTTCGTCTGCGACGAGACCGACTACGAGACTCACGGTATGCAGAGAGTCGGCGATTGGGATTTCTTCTCCCGCGAGGAGGCTTGGACCGAGTCGCTTCTCGACCGCGTACAGCGTATGTTTGAGCGCGACAAGAACCATCCGTCGATCATTATGTGGTCTCTCGGCAACGAATCCGGTGTCGGCGAGAATCAAGAAAAGATGTCGAATTACATCAAGTCGCGTCTGCCCGGCGCGATCGTTCACTGCGAGGACGCTTCGAGAAGACTTTGGAATCCCAACACCAAGCCCGGCGCGATCAAGGATGCGGGCAAGTACACCGGCTTCTACGAGCTTGATTGGTACGACGTATCGAGCCGTATGTATCCCTCCTTCGACGAGATGAAGGAATATCTCACCGATAAGAAATACACCAAGCCCTACTTCCTTTGCGAATACTGCCACGCTATGGGTCTCGGCCCCGGCGACCTCAAGCAGTACTGGGATCTCATTTACGCAAACGACCACTTCTTCGGCGGATGCGTTTGGGAGATGATCGACCATTCGGTAACTACCGGCGACGATATTTACCGTGATCCGCACTACGTTTACGGCGGAGATTTCGGCGACTTCCCGCACGACGGCAACTTCTGCGTTGACGGTCTCGTTTACCCCGACCGCCGTCCTCACACGGGTATCAAGGAGCACAAGGCTGTTCTCAAGCCCTTCGTTATCAGCGAGGTTTCTGCAGACGGCTCCTTCAGAATCAAGAGCCGCCGTTACTATACCTCTCTCGAAGACCTTTCACTCTACTGGTCGGTTGAATGCGACGGCAAGATCGTACGCGACGGCGTGATCTCCGAGCTTCGTGTTGCTCCTCAGCGTTCGAGAAAGTATAAGCTTGATCTTGAAGGTCTCAAGCTTCAGGGCATCTGCACGCTGAATTTCTCGGTCCGTCAGATCAAGTCCACTCCATGGGCTCCCGCGGGCTTCGAGGTTGGCTTCCATCAGGAAGTAATCGAGGCTGCGGAGAGAGTTTCAGGCGACGAAGCCATCAAGACAAACAAGGTCCGCGTTTGCGAGAACGACAAGGCTATCCTCGTTACCGTCGGCGAGACCTCCTATAAGTTCTGCAAGACCTGCGGACTTATCGCGGCGATCAAGGACAACGGCAAGGATATGATCTCCTCGCCCATGACTCCCACGGTATTCCGCGCGCCTACAGACAACGACCGCAGAATCAAGAATGATTGGTACAATAACGGCTTCGACAGAACCGCCGTCAAGTGCTATTCTGTTTCCCTTGAGTCCACCGATGCTTGCGCGGTAATCAAGGCATCTCTCTCGCTCGGCGCAAAGCTTCTTGCTCCCACGGCAAAGATCGAAGCTGAATACACCGTTGCATCGACGGGCGAGCTTTCGGTCAAGATGGACGTCAAGGTTGGCGCAAATCTGCCTCCCATTCCCCGCTTCGGTCTCGAGTTCGAGATGCCCGAGGGCAACGAGAAGCTCGAATACTTCGGCATGGGTCCCGGTGAAAGCTATATCGATCTCCGCAATTCCTCCTATCTCGGACACTTCACCTCGAAGGTATGTGACCATTTCGAGCCCTACGTTCGTCCTCAGGAGAATATGGCGCACGCCGATACCGAATGGGTCGCCGTAACAAACGAGAGCCGCCACGGTCTTCTCGTCGTTGCAGACGGCAAGCCGATCTCCTTCAACTGCTCGCACTTCACACCCCATCAGCTTGCCTCCACACGCCACGATTACGAGCTCTTTCCCAAGAAGGAGACCGTTGTCAACATCGATTACAGACACACGGGCATCGGCTCGAACTCCTGCGGTCCTTCCCTCCTTCCCGAATTCAGATTTTCTGAAAAGGAATTCACCTTCAAGTTCCGCGTAATGCCCGCAGTTCTCGGCAACGTTGATCCCTTCTCGAAGCTCTGATAAACGAGGCGCGTAATGAATAAAAAGCTCATTATCACGGTCCTCGCATTCTTGCTACCCGTAATTTTGGTCGGTTGCGGAAAGAATGATATTCCGGATCCTGTTAAATTCGCGGACACGACCTATATTTACGAAGGCAAGGGACATGGCGGTCAGTTTTCGCTCACTATCAAGAGCGACGGAACCTTCTTCTATTACGAAGGGCTCGACAGCGATTATATCGCGGTCGGTCAGTGGACCGTTGAAGGCAACAAGATACGTCTCGCGGACGAAGAGACAGACGGTCATACCTTTGTCAACTACTTCAAGTTTGATGAAGGAAAGCTCGTTTTCGTCAAGAAGAATTCCACCGGATTCCTTTACGTTGACGTAAAGAACGGAGACTGCTTCAAGCCCGCAACCTTCCCCGAGGAAGCAACTCAACCGATAGTTCTCCCGTAAACGAGGTGATATTTTGCCACCCATCAGCGTTCTGATAAAACCAGCATCATCGCTTTGCAACATGCGGTGCAAATACTGCTTCTACGCCGACATTACCGATAACCGAGAGGTCAAGTCCTACGGTATCATGTCGGAGGAAACGCTTGAAAATCTTATCAAAAAGGCTTTTGAATACGCGAGCGGTTCGGCTACCTTCGCCTTTCAGGGCGGAGAGCCGACCCTTGCGGGGCTTGACTTCTACCGCAAGCTGCTCGAATTCGAAAAAAAATACAACGTAAAAAAAATACCCATTCATAATGCGATACAGACGAACGGATATATCATCGACGAGGAATGGGCGATCTTCCTTTCCGAAAACAAATTCCTCGTCGGTCTTTCTCTCGACGGTACGAGGGACATCCACGACTCGCTGCGCGTTGACGCGGCGGGTAAGGGTACCTTCTCGAAGGTTGAAAAAGCCGCGCATCTCTTCAAAAAGCACGGGGTAGAATTCAATATCCTTTGCGTTGTCAACAACTTCATCGCGCGATCCCCGAAAAAGGTCTACGATGCGCTCAAGGGGTACGGATTCATCCAATTCATTCCCTGCCTCGACTCCTTTGACGGCGAGAAAAAGGTCTTCTCGCTCACTCCCGAGCGTTACACGGAATTCCTTAAGGTGACATTCAACGAGTACTACAAGGATTTCTGCGCGGGCAAGCCGATCAGCGTCCGCAATTTCGACAACTACATCGGCATGCTTCTCGGAAGACCGCCCGAAAACTGCGCTATGGCTGGTGTTTGCACCTGCTACACAGTAGTTGAGGGTGACGGAAGCGTTTTCCCCTGTGACTTCTACGTGCTTGACGAATGGAAGCTCGGCAACATCAACGAGAATTCCTTCTCCGAGCTCATCACGGGCGATATGGCGAAGAAATTCGTCGGTGTTTCCACATACCGCAACGAAGAGTGCCGCGAGTGCTATTGGTATCCTCTCTGCCGCGGAGGCTGCAGACGCGAGCGCGAGCCGATAATTGACGGCACGCCTTCGCTCAACCGCTTTTGCGAGTGCTACAAAAAGTTCTTTGAGGCTTGCTACCCGAGGATGGAGGAGATTGCGGTTAAGCTGCAGGGGCAGTACCGATAAAAGTGACTAGTGGCTAGTGGCTAGTGAATGGTAATTTTCCTCACGATGTTCGGAAAATATTCCTATTGATAATTCAATTCGGTGTTGATATACCATTGTTGGGTTATATAATTTGATACTGCGAAAAACTCGGATATTATGGAGAAAGACTTCATAATATCCGAGTTTCTATTTATTGGTTTTACTTTTGTACAGTACAAAATCTGATCGGCACTATACAAAATCATTAATCGGTAATTTTCGCCTCTGCGAAAATTTTCCTTCCACTAGCCACTAATAATTGCTACTAGCCACTTTTTCATCACTATTCCTCACTTTTATAGTTGAAAATAGCGATAAATGTCTCCTTGGCGCGTTTATGCTGTTCCTCGGATCCCTTGCCCGTGAGGGAATTCTTCATTCTGAGGCAAAGGACGGTCTCCTTCGGGATTGCGGCGAATGCATCGGCGTTTGCCTTGGCAAATTCGGTATCCCAGAAATATACGGCGTAGCTGTCGATCGCGTAATCGGGCTGATATCCAACTGTTTCCGAAAGCGGACAGAAAACGCCCTTGGCTACCGTATCGTAAAGCCACTTCTCGATAAGGCATAGCGAATATTCGCCCGTCTGCATCAAGCGGTTGAACGCGGTATATTCCTGCGTATTGATATAGGTATTGACCTCGGCGAAGGCTTCGCCCCTTTCAACTTCCTTTTTTCTCTCCTCGATCTGCTCCTCGGAATAGATATTCATGGCGGCGCAGGCGACAATCTTCTCGCCGTCGCCGTTATAATCCTCGGGCATAACATCCTCGAATGCCGCGAGTATCTGATTATAATTCGGAACTGTTGTCAGATACGCCGAGCCCGAATACATAAAGGTCAGGTCATCGGAGACGTTTCCGCACATCTGCACGCACATAATTGCTACAAGAATTACGACGGCGATGGAAACGATGACCTTCCATTTATGATAAAACCAAAAATTATCTAACCAGCCGAGAAAGCCGCCCTTGACCTCGATATCGGCGGGTGTAAGCTTTTCTTCCTCGCGGTTATATTGCGGCTCCTTGCCGGGTGCATACTGTTTCATTTCTTACCTCTTTTTCTTTGGTACACAGCTCTCACAGGGCACGCCCGTCTGGCAGAGACCGCAGACAGCGTATCCGTCGTAGCCGTATCTTTTGTGATCTATCTTCTTTATTACTTCAGCGTGGTATTGCATACAAAGAAGCTTATCGTGTCCCTTTTCGGTGATCGCGCCTGCGGGACAGCGTTTCATACACGCCGTGCATCCGTCCTTTGCCATACAGTATTCGTTATACTCGGTATATTCGCGCTCGGTTGCCTCAAGCGGAGCATTTACGATGACAGATCCGTATCTTCCCGCCTTACCGAGCTTCGAGATCAGTCCGTCACAGAGTCCGAAGGTTCCGAGTCCCGAGATATATGCGGTATGCCTCTCCGACCAGTTCGACACCTTGACGAATTTCTCGGAGTCTCCCCAGGAAAAATCGGGCGCGCACATCGGTGCGATAGCCTCGCATCCGAGCGAGATCAGATGCTCCTCGAGTGCCTTTGCGAGTCGACGATTGCATTCCTCACCGTGGACGCGGTTCATCGTCCATTCCAAAGGAGGACAATCGTTGACTGCGCGTGTCTTCTCCTTCGTATTATCGGTCTGCGGCAAGAACCAGCTGATAACGCTGACGTTTTCGGAATCGAACGAGTGTCCGAAAGCAGACTCGAGCCATTCCGCGGGAGTGCGGTAGAAATCCGGGGCTATATGTTCTTTATAGAAATCGTAAAGCGCGTCGCTTCCCTTGCTGAAGCCGATGATAGGCTCGGCAAAGGCAAAGCCCGGAAGCTTCTTAAGATTATTGTTTTCGATAAGCGACATATGGTTTTTTATGAAGATTTCTATATAAGAGTTTGTGATTTTCATCATCGCACCGCCCTTTCGTATCTATTATATCACATTCACGTACAAAAATCAAGGCATCCCGTAAAGAGATGCCTTGAAATATTATATCAGATCAGTTCTTTGCAACGGAGGTGATGTGAGTGTTAACGCCCTCGTACCAGTAGAGGAAGCCCTCGATATCAACGATATCGCCTGCCTTGAGCTCGCCAACTGCCTTGTAAACGTCGGTGTCGGGAGCTGTAAGGTAACGCTCTACGCAGAAGCTGTATTCAGCGCCGTCCTTGGAAACGGTTACGTAGATATCGTCGCCGGGTTCGCCGTTCTTATACTCAACCTTGGAAACGGTGAGTCCCTTGAAGGTTACGAACTTGTTCTGATGCTTGATGAGCTCTTCGGTGCCGAGAAGTGCGGTAACGTCGGTAGCCTCAGCAACCCACTTTTCGCTCTCAACGAACTCGAACTTAGCGTCCATGATCTCGATCTCGCCTGCCCAAGCGCCCTTGTAGCCGGTAACCTTGATCTTTACGCCCTTGGTAAGCTTAGCTGCATCTTCCTCGGAGCATGCCATCTCGTAGCAGAAGTATGCGCCATCGGGATCCTGAAGGTAAGCGGTGATCTTGTTGTCCCACCAGGACTGGGTAGCCTGAACGTATGCTTCGATAACGACCTCTGCCTCGAGAGCAGCTGCATCGTAATCTGCATAGGACATAACGCCCTCGGACTTCGCAGCGGGATCAAACTCGGGTGCGGGTGCTTCTGTGGTTACTTCGGGTTCGGTCTTGTTGCAAGCAACAAAGGAAAGAACCATGCAAAGTACCATAAGTACTGCTAAAAACTTCTTCATTTTCATTCTCCTTTTCAGTAAAAGATTTAAAGGCAATACCGCACAAATTCGTGACGGCACACTTGCTTGCATAAATTCCGTCAAGCTGCACAAAATCCCTTGCCAATAGGTCAACTATTGCCTGCGGAATTTTGTTCATCCCGACGAAATTTCTGACGGCGCAATTGCACCATCAGAATTGTGCGGTATTGCCTTAATAAAGTTTTTACGGGTATCATTATACACCAAATTTGTACTTTTGTCAACTATTTCCTTGATTTTTTCTCTTTTTCAGCGTTTGTACCAAAACATATATGCCAATGAATACCCACGCTGTGGCAATGAGCGAAAGAAGCATTATTGCCGTTGGCGGAAGAGGACCGAGTTCAGCCTTTCCGGTACTGCCCGCGCCGATACCGTCAAGTCGGTGGAGCGAGATCATCTCGTCGTAAAGCGAATCGACAAAGGCATCGTCTACCGTCTTGTTTCTTCTTGTCGCCTTTGTGACCTCCTCGATCAGCTGTCCCGCCGCGTTACGGAGAGATGCCGAGCCGTTGAAGACGGGGGTTACGAAGGTCTTTTCGGTATAATCAAGCGCAAGCTTTGTTGCCTTGAGCTTTACGTCGTAGTACATATCGTTATCCTCGCCCTCGCGAGAGAGATAATCGAGGTACTCGGGGGAATTCTGCGCCTTGGAGGTTACGGGGACGTAGCCTTCGGTCTGCGAATACGCGATCTGAACGTCGTTTGTCAGCAGATACTGCGCAAAAAGCCAGGAAGCAAGCACTTCTCCACTATCGGGCTTATTGAACACACAGACAGACGGTCCCTGCGAGATCATCGTCGGATTCTCGGTATCAAACTGCGGTACCGTCATAACCTCGGTCTCGAACTTCACGAGTCTGTCCTCGGCTATGTCGATCAGAGGAGCGTCCGAGCCCATCCAGGTCGCGCCCGCGGTCGAGTCGATCGCAAAGATACACTGACCTGCGTTTAAGAAGTTTGCGGGATACGAGGAGATCTTGAAGGTTGAAAATTCTCCGTTCGCGGTATGCTCTGCAAGCTCGAGAAGGAATTCCTTTGTAGTATCGTTGAAGAGTCCGATCTCGCCCGCATCGGTCGAGTAATCCGCGCCCTTCTGACGGAGGACCTGGATCATCATATTGTCGGTAGACTTATAGATACAGGGCAAAAGCACGGGCTGACCGTTGACGAGGAAGTTTCCGTCAGCGTCCTTCTCTACCGCCTTTTCGCAGACCTGCCAGATGAAATCCCAGGTGAGCGTTTCGGGGAGTGTAAATCCGAGCTTTTCAACAAAGGTCTTGTTTACGTAGCAAGCCTCGGTCGAGCGAAGGAACGGGATCGCGTAATGCGTGTCTCCGATCATACCTTCCTCGAGATATTTGGCAATAATTTCGTCCTTTTTCGGCGACTCGAAGCGAACCTCGCTTCCGCCGAGTCCGAATTTTTCGTCGACCATAAGACCGTCAAGCGGAACGACGGTATCTTCACCCGTCAGATAAGTTGCGATATGGTCGGGATAGGTGATGCAGACGTTGGGTGTCGTGCCCGTTGCGATATTGGTGATAACGTCGTTATAGATCCTGCCGTAGTCGGTATAGAGACGGAGGGTGACCTTGACGTTCGGGTACAGAGCCTCGAAATCGGCAACAGCCTTTTCATATATCGCAACCTGTGTCAGGTTGGTATCGTTTTTAGCCCAGAAGCTGATCTCATATTGCTTTTCGCTGTCAAATTCATCGGGGATCTCAAAGGAGTTCGTCTTTTTTGAGCCGTGGCATCCCGAAAGGCATGTAAGGCACAGAATGAGCGCAATAAGAATACAGGATATTCTTTTCATCCCTTTGTACCTCCTCTTGCGACTCCCGCCATGATCTTATTGCGGAATATGAGGAAAAGCACGATCAATGGCAGCGAGATAACGACTACAGCCGCCATCATAGCAGGAATATTTTCACGTCCAAAGCCGTTTTCGCGGATCTCCTGGATTCCGTTTGAAACGAGGTAATACGCGGGATTATCGGTGATGAGTCGCGGCCAAACGTAGGAGTTCCAGCACTCGATGACCTTGAGGATAGTTACTGTAACGACCGTGGGGCGGCAGATGGGCACGAGGACTTTCATAAGATACTTGAAATCCGTGGTACCGTCGACCTTTGCGGCGAGGTAGAGCTCGTTCGGTACCTGCTCGAAGTTTTCCTTGAGAAGGTAGATATAAAACACCGATGCCGCGGACGGGAGGATGAGTCCCGTGAAGGTATTTCGCATTTCGAGATTTGTGATCGTGGTGAAATTCGTGATAACGACGAGCTCGGTCGGGATCATCATCAGCGCAAGGAATGAGAGGAAGAGCAGATTTTTGCCGCGGAATTCGAGCCTTGCAAATGCGTATGCAGAGGGGATTGCGATAACAAGCATCAATGCCGTAGTCACGACCGTATAGATCACGGTATTGAGGAAGTATTTTGCGAGAGGAACGGCTGAGAATGCCGAAACGTAGTTTTCAAAGGTGGGGCTGAGAGTAAAGAATTTCGGGATGAACTCGGCGTTATACGAGCCGTAGCTCTTGACCGAGGTCAGAAGCATCCAATAAAAGGGAAAAAGGACGATGAGCGCCCAGACGGCGAGCATTGCGTAGACCGCGATCTTGAGCAGAATCTTGCTGAGCTTTTTTTCCTGCATTATTATTCCCTCCTCTCAATAATGGACGTGCTTCTTGCTGATAAGCAGGTTGATGCACGTTATGGTAAGCACGATGATAAAGAGAATGATCGCCGCGGCTGAAGCGTATGACGGGAAGCCGCCGCTGTTGCCGTAGAGCATATCGTAAACGTAGCCGACAATGGTATTCATCTTCGCGGCGTTGAGATCAGTGCCGAAGAGCGCGACGGCGTCGCTATACGCCTTGAACGCGCCGATAAAGCCCGTGATGATGAGGTAAAAGAGCGTGGGCGAGATCATCGGGAGGGTGATCCTCGTGAACATACGCCACTTTGACGTACCGTCAACGAGCGCGGCATCGTAATAATTCTGATTGACCGAAGCAAGCGCGCTCGTCAGTATCAGGATCTTGAAGGGCATAACGATCCAGACGGTATAGATGCAGAGGACGAGCATCTTTGCCCAATAGGGGCCGTCTATGAAGTCGACGGAGGGTCCTCCGAATAGGTTTATCAGCAGGTTCACCATACCGTCGGTGTACGCCGTTTTCTTGAAAAGGATCATAAAAACGAGTCCGACCGCGAGGGTGTTGGTTACGTATGGGAGAAAATAGATCGTCTGAAAAAGCTTGCGCAGCTTCCCGATCGAGGCGAGTCCTACCGAGATAAGGAGCGAAAGTCCCGTTGAGACCGGTACGGTGATGATAACGAGAATGAAGGTATTCTTCACCGCTTGCAGAAAATAGGGATCGCGCAGTATGTACTGATAATTATAAAGTCCCGTGCCGAAATAGGTCTGCGACGCGGAATTATAGCCCTCCTCGAAGGAGTAGATAAACACGTCGATCAGCGGGTAGACCATAAAGACGCCGAGAAACAGAATGGCGGGAAGCAGATAGAGCCACGCCTTAAGGTTGTTGTTTTTCAAAACCAAACCTCCCAAAACAAAATACATAATAAGTATACCACAAATCGACAATTTTGTAAAGATTATTTTCAGAAAAACTTAAACACCTATTAACAAAGATCCCGCCTGAACCGGCGGGATCTTTTATAGTATGATTTTATCAGTCAATGGGCTTCATTGTGGGGAAATAACTATTATCTCTCATATCACCTCATAACCTCGCATAAGATGTCGCTGTTTTGCTAGATTTTTCAACGATTTTTGCCTTGTCATATCGTCAATTAACTTCTCATAAATGCGCATATTTTCTCGGTTAAATGGGGCATAACCGGGGTAAATCCGGGGTAAAATCATTTTTCTCCAAAGCCAGAAGTCTCGCTCTGATTTACATATAAATTATAGCACAGTTGTGTTGAAATTGCAAGACTAAACAGCAAAAGCGGCTAAGATTTTTTCTCAGCCGTTTTCTATTGTTTTTAGTTTTCTACAACACGCAGAGGCAAAGATGTTGCTTCAAGTATAAGCGATAACAAACCTTCTTTTGAATAAATCTGCTCAAAAGTTGCGTTTTCTCTAAGAATACTTCCGTCTTGATTATATACAGTAAATGTGGATTTTTCAATATTACTGCTACTGTTTTTATTCTTTAAGCATTTCATTTTCTTTCTCCTTTCAGCAAAAATATATTTTAGTCAATCATCACCCAAGATAAATATTACATTTTACCTTTTCCATTGTGCCTTGTTTGAGTCTTTCTGAAATGTCGGTGTATATCGCCATACTCGTTTCAATATCGGCATGTCCCATAATTTGTTGAATACTTTTGACAGGGATATTGTTATCGTGAAGTATGGATTCCTCCATCATACGGGTACAAAAGCTGTGTCTCATCTGATGGTTTGTCATATGCGGCATCATAACAGGCGTGCGTCCCTCTAACTCTGCTTGCTGCTTTTCCTCGTTATTATAATCACGGATGATTCGGGAAATCGCCTGATTCACACTCTTGGGAGAACAAACGCTTCCAAAGCGGTTGGTAAAAACCCAATTACTATAACCGTCAATTACAGTATTAGCCGTGCCTCGTTCATTCTGATACTGTTTTTCTGCCAGAAGCGCTTCTCGGACGCCATCTAACATTGGTATATTTCTAATACTGTTTTCTGTTTTAGGCATAGACATTACACGATAACCACAATAACCGTCTTCCCACTTTTTGTATATTAGTGTGTGATTGACCGAAATCGTATTTTCGGTAAAGTCGCAATCATCCCATCTCAGACCGGTGCATTCACCTATTCGCATACCGGTTCCTAGTAAAACTATCAGTATATTGACCCATCTCTTGTATTTTTCGTTATTTCTGAAATAATCAACAAAATTGGTTTGTTCATCTACGGTAAACGCAGGTTTTGTGCTAAATCTCTTGGACGTCCATTCATTCATATTTCTAACTTCTTTCATTGCAACACTACACGGATTGTTGCGAATAATCTGATCGTCAACAGCTCTCTCAAAAACCGGATTCAAAAGTGTATGAATATTTCCTATAGTATTAGGTTTGAAACCTCTTTGGGTAATAAGCTCATTGTAAAATTCTTGAATATGTGTAGATTTAATCTCACTTATTAAACGCCCACCTAACTCCTCACGAACAAATCTGTTATACATATATACATAATTTTGTTTTGTGCTCGGTTTCAGGTTTAATTTATTATCCATATAGAGATCAAATCTATTATTCAAAGTCGCACTATTAGCCGCAAAAGAATCTATTTTATCGTTCTGATCACAATCTATTTTCTGTTTCATATCTCGTAAAGGAAGACAATACTGCTTCCCTTTTGGAATCGGATCTGATTGTGTTAAACGCCAGCTATAAATGCTTCTTCGTTTGTTAGATAAATCGTAATAACGAAACTCGTATCTGCCGTCTTTTTTCTGCTGCTCCCCATCCAATAGGATCCTGCCCTTACTATCGCGCCTTTTAACGCTGGTTGATAATTTCTTGCTCATACCAATAACCTCCCGGTTCATTATTTCTACTTGCGTATGCTTTTCCCAAGCAACCGCAAGATTTTGTATTACCACTTACCAAATCAATAGATCTTACTGTAGTCATTTTTCCGCAATCACACTTACATCTCCAAAGAGCGTGTCTATCAGGAGACGTGCCTACCCGCTTCCTAACTACGAGTTTACCAAAGTGCTTTCCTTTAAGATCAATGGCGTGTGAGATGTTTTTCAAGCAACCACAAGATTTTTTATGACCGCTCCTTAAGTCATCTGTTGATGCTAATGTAAATTGACCGCAATCACATCTGCATTCCCAAACAATAGAACCTTTTTTACTTCGTCCGGATTCCTGAATAACCGTTAACTTACCAAATCTCATATTTATCAAATTAGCTTTCATATCAACTGCTCTTCCCTCTTCAACAACAAAGAACACTTTCTTTGAGTATATAATCCTGAAAGAGTGCCTTTTTGATTAAGGTCTTTGCACCAATGTGAAGCAAATAATTAGCATTTGGATTGCTTCTAATCAACTTGCGAAGTGTATGTTCACCAATGCTGAAGATACCGCACGCTTCCTCAATTGTAATCAAAACCTTAGATTCAATGGTAATTTTGGGTGTTTCCGTAGTGTTTCTATTTATCTTTCTCATAGATAAATCTCCTTTCGTAATAATATTTTTATTATTTAATGCACAACTATTCTCCTTTCCTTTGCAATCTGCCAAAATCACTGTAGAACAACTGAACATATAAATCTCAACCAAAAAATAAAGAAAAATAACACTTTTCTCGCAAAAGGCTTGACTTTTGCTCGCCTTTATGCTATACTATTATCGCGCTATTATTTTAGGCGGCATTTCAAACCGCACAAAAAAATAATTAATGTTTCAAAGCCAATACGCAAAATCGCTTTTTGGCTATACCGTTATCTTTTGATACTTTAAGGCGGTTCGTCTTCCGCCTGTACCACTATTATACACCAAATGTTCTTCATTGTCAAGAGTTTTTTGAAAAAAATTTAAAAAGAAAGGGATTTTTTATGAAAAAGTTATATGGATATGGAGTAAGTATAAGAAACACCCCGATTAGTGTTTTCGAAACAGTCGCTTATCAAGAACTTAAATATATCGGCTACATTGGAGGCGAGGCAGTCGTCGACATAGTCCGTTCCGACTCATACAAACGGCCAAAACTTATGGAGCTAATTGATGAACTTGATGCCGGAGATAGAATAGATATGTATTCAGTAGACGCTCTACTGACTATTAACCCAGAGAAATCTATAGAGTATTATAGTGCCATACTCAAAAAAGGTATCGAACTCGTTATTTTTGACTTTTCAGGTGCTCTAATAAAGCTTTCTCCCTATTCTAACACTATTTTGGGCCAAAACGGCGATGAGTATTTTATTAAATCAAATAAAAGCGATTTGGAACTTATAAACGATTTTTCAGATTTTGCTTACAAAACGAAACCACAAACCAATGCCGGTGGACTAAAATCAGAAAAGAGGGCAAAAATAAGCGAGGCATTTAAGAAGATCTATTTTGCATACGAAAGCTATCAAATAGACCAAGCGACTACGCTTTCCTTGATTAGCGAATATTGTGGTATTGAAAATAAAATCACATTTTGGCTAATGGCAAAAGATTATGAAACCTCTTTGGATTATCTTGATGATATATATTCTCAGCCATATGAGTTTTTTGAACTTCCTAAACGGTGCGGTGGGATTCCTAAAGAATACCGAGAAATAATCAATTGTGCCAATGCGATTTCCAATGACGGCTTATCCGAGAAAGAGCGAATTGTAACTGCGATGAACAAATTGAATATGATCAGCGACTACAAAATCTTTCGCCGTTGGGACTTATTAGCTAAAAAAACTCCCAAACCTCGCAAGCCTGTTTTGATTGATTTTGATATTGATGAGTTTAGAAAAACGTATAAACCATACAGAGAGGATCAAGACTACCAGTTCAACCAGTCGCTTGCACAGCCCCTATAAGGGGTTATTACCGGCTTAGCCCCCGAAAAGGGCGCTGAATCTTATTATCGCATCAAACGCACTGCCACTCGTAAACGGGTCAGATTATGCTTTTACAGCTTCTGCGATAATCTCTAGCTCTGCTTTTCACCAAGCGGGCTTGCATAAAACTCGTCCAGATAATTGTAGCTCCGCTCTTCTCTACCGTTCCCCTGGTAGAACCATGGAGTTATTTTGAACACACAATTAAAAAGCAGAGCGGAGTTTTCCGCTCTGCTTTTCTCTTTTTACTCTTTATATGTAAACTTAGGACTACAAGGGTTAGCTCTACTGTTAAACTTATTATCATAAAAATCGTTAACGGTTTTTCCTCCCCCAGTGCGATTTGATGTGAGCAAATGAGAGCATTTACAGTTCTCAACTTGTGCTGCCAACAATTCTGTATTGAGTTGGTCTCGGGTATAGTCGCGACCATAACATTGGCACAGTGCTGTAGTATTAAAGGTTGTAGCTTTATGAACCAGACGATCACCGCAGCAACAATTATTTGTTCCAAGATAGCGCATATCATTATCTGCAATGCTGTATGGCATACCAAGCTCTTCCATTCGTTCAATAAAAGGTTTATACATTGCTATGCGCTTTTCCGGTTTCAGGTTAAGCAGTCCCATCTGCTTAAAATCGGTGGCTTCCAGATTGCACAATCTCAACACTTCTTCTCTGTGTTCCATATTTTGAGGAACTAACTTGATTCCCTCAATTGTAATCTGATCAGCATCATGGAACATTTCAATAATCTCCATACTTGAAATATCGGGAATGAACGGTTGAATGCGAATGCCAACCTTAAATCCATCTTTCTTCAAGTCATGATAAAACTTATATCGTTTTTCAATGTCCGGAACATTAGGCTCAATATCACGACGATTATCAACATTAGATACCGAAAGTTGGAATGTGTGCAAGTCAGGGCGGATGTCGCAATCATAGACTGTATCTGATTTGGTACTACTCAAAATATGAATACCATATTTGTTTGTTATATCAAACAGTTCTTTAGTTATATCCAGATCCTTTTCAATTGGTTGAAATGGATCCGACATTCCGCCAAGATGCCACGTAAATCCCTGAGAAATAAGAACATCAAGGAAGTTATCTTTCTTATATTCCTCTTCCATGAAAATTCTTTTCAGTCTTTGTTCTACACTCGGAAGATTAGCAACTGCGAGCTCTTTTTGAAATTCCATAATTTTCCTGTTATTGGAAAAGCAGTATTTGCATCCAAAACTACAAGTTTTATATGTATCAACTCTAATAGGGAGACCGCAAATCGCAAACTTGCTAGAAACGTTTAGCGGTTCAAAAGTATTTGTGTTATTATTAAACATAATTTGAATGTTCCTTTCTTTAGATTATTAAGGGAAGCAATCACAAATTATGGGATGTGGATTTACAAATATTTGGGATTAGTGAAATTGATAGCTTCTTAATGTTAAATGATTTGTTTTCAAATAAATAATTAATATTAGTCTATTCTGCTTACCTGAGACTGCTTATAAAAGTTAGCACGAACTCCCAGCATTTTAGCAATTTTAGTTTTTCCATCTTCATATACCTTATGCGGTGCAACAACATATATCGGGATTGTCGCAATAGGCGCTTCATTCTTGTTGATTCTGCAACCCAATTTACGCCAAACATTTTTAGTATAAATGTCTTCGTTAGGGATAATTCTACCATTCTCAACTGTAGAATCAATCAAGCCCTGGTATGCAAGATCATTCTTGACTCTAGTAATAACTTCTTTATTCTTCATAAAAAATCGTCTCCTTTTGTAATTTTTGGATAACTCACTTAATCCGTAATTCTTTTTGTTTTGTCTTTTTATAACACTTGAATTATAATATTAACCTATTCAGGGATCAAACAAATCATATTTGGCATCTTTCCACTTCCTTTCACAATTTTTAATTTATTGCACACTTTACAGATAAGCGCGAACCGCCCTTTTGGTATACTGCTATGGCGATATTTATTTGGCGGCAAAAATAGCCGCTTGGGAAAAATATATTAAGTGCGCCAAACTCAAGCATCTTGCACTTCGCCTTTTTGATATACCGTTATCTCTCGAGCATTTTAAGGCGACCGTATTCCGCCTCTACCACTATTATACATCATTTATTCTTTTTTGTCAAGAGATTTTTGAAAAAAAGTATAAAAAATTATGTTTGTGAATAATTATGGAATTAAATGCTTTTTCGTTGCAATTCAATAAAAAGCAGCACACGCTTTATAAAAACGTGTGCTGTCTCATACTTATTCTCTCTCGTTATCGCTGTTGTTATCTTTTTTGCAATGCATAAAAGAATTTTAGTCGTCAAAAATTGAGTCTAATATTTCTTTTATTTCAGTGGTTTCTTTCACTGTTGGTCTAATCGGCTCAACTTTTTCTTTTATCCCTTTCAAGAACCCGGTCTGACTTCGCTTTCTGAGTTCGGATAAATTCTGTTCTAATGACTTCTTTTTATCGTTCATCGTGCGTCCTCCTTTTCTGCTTCTTCTTTTATTAGTAATTTTTTCTCTTCCAGTTCCATCTCTCTTAAACATTCTATGATAAGTTCTGCGGCTTTCTCGGCTTTGGCAGCGGCTACAAGTATTTCGCCGGGACGATCTTTCAAATATGCTGACCAAGAATGTATATAGGCTACGGCATTATCCGGAAGTTCGCTATCATCTGGGATTTGCATTTCCGAAGCAGTAATTTGCGAGCAGATTTCTGCTATCAATTCTTCTCTCAAATAATCTTGCATTACATTATTAATGTCTTTAATTTCTTCATCGTTAAATCTGCCCAAGAACATTCCCGTAGAATGCCCCATTTCATGTGCCAAGGTCGCAACCCAAGAATAAACCGACGAAAAATTAGACATTTCCGGAACCCTGATTTTCATATCATGAGAGAAGTACGCCTGCGTTCCGTCTTTAATAATTTCCACTTCAATTCCATACTTCTTACAATAGAAGTTAAATAACCGATTAAAACGGTCAAGTGCCACTCTCACTTGTTCTGTAATTTTATCGTGTGAATAATGTTCAAAGACAAACTTTGACGGTAAAGATTCGCCGGTGTCTCTCCGAATAATGTCCTCGCGACTGAATACGTTATAATACCTTAAGATTTTCTTTTGAATTTCCTCGCCCGTTTTTTCATCAATCAACGCCTCGTTGGTTTCATCATCCAGTAGTGTCT
Organism: Eubacteriales bacterium; assembly: GCA_045632925.1. GTDB lineage: Bacteria > Bacillota > Clostridia > Oscillospirales > CAG-272 > CAG-390. The sequence goes on from JAZQXP010000066.1 coordinate 160,977, forward strand.
TAGTAGTATAGAAACAAACAATATCGCTTTTTGCGCCCTTTCGGATCTGATATTGTGGGTTATCGTTATCCTTATTCAAATCCTGCATCATACGATACGTTAAGTATTCGTTGTTATCTAACAATATTCTGTTTATACCACTATATGCCTTGAGTGTTTCATAGCTATACGCTCTGCTAGGCGCTCCGTGAGCAAACGGTTTTACCCATCGAAAGGCAGTGGCATCTGCATCTCCGTTTTCTATACTCCGCTCAATTTCGGACATCCTGTTGAGGATCTTTTCTGTAATAATGGCAGCAACTGTCTTTTTCATTTTCTTAAGTCTCCTTTAATTCTTCGCCCCATATATGGCGTTTTTAATATTTCAAAACCTTTATCTCGGTATTGTAATATAAGTATGACAGATGCTATCTTTGTTTTATTTTCCCTCATAGCTTTTTTAATATTTTTCTAAAAAATCCTCTACATTTGTAGGTTATTATATTTTTGATAATTGACGAATATTGGAAAGTGTGATATAATTATTTTAGTAATCTTAAATATAATAGCAGTTGGCGCACGGGCAGGGATTACTAGCAAACAATAAATTAGGAGACTATACATGGGAACTTATATTGATCTCAAAGCAGATGATGTAATGCCTTTTGGAAAATATATTGGATTAACTTTACGGTCTATCTATAAAACAGATCCCGCTTATTTTAACAAATTGTGCTCTCAAACTGCTGAATATGGTATAAGTTCGAAGACACAGAGGATTATCACTAAAGATTTGGATGAGATTGAAAAATCTTCGCTATCATATTCCGACGCATCTCAAAAAGCGCGGAACGAATTGAGAGCCGACGATAAAATAATCGGTGGTCCTTTCAATGGTAAAACACTGTACGAGGCTTTTTTAGAGAACGAATCCTACTATCGCTATCTCTGTACATATCGGAATTATATCAGTAAAGAGACTTTAGAAGTTTTGTTAGAACGCAAATATCCATCACAAAGCAAGAAAAAAGAACAGTTAACACGAAAAGATTACGATATAATAATCGAAAAAGAAATTCATAAACTCAGCAAGGAGATAGATACCGAAAAAGACTTAGATAACTATATCGGAGATAGAATAGATGGAAAATTAAGCCCTCAAGTCAACAAAGCAGTTAATAAAGCCATCCGCCAAGACAAGTATAACTTACTTGCGATGTTAAGAGATATTTATGACGATCCATCTGCTACATTTCGAGATGATCAAGATAAAGCTATTGTAGCTGTTCTGGAGGGGAGAAAAACTCTTGTAGTACAGCGTACCGGCTGGGGCAAAAGCCTTGTTTACTTTATGTCAATCAAGAAAATGCGCGAAATGGGAAAAGGGCCGGCGATCATAATAAGCCCATTAATCGCTCTTATGAGAAATCAGATACAATCTGTCAACAAAGATAATTTTAATTTGAATGTGAGAGAGATAACATCTGAGAATGAAAAAGAGTGGGCTGATATTTACAAGCAGATTAAAGCTAATAAAATTGATGCGATACTTATTGCGCCTGAAAAACTAACCAACTACAAATTCAAAACCGAGTTAGAAAATGTGTTGCCGCACGTTTCATTGCTGGCAATAGATGAAGCTCATTGCATTTCAGATTGGGGACACGATTTTCGTGTTAGCTTTAGAAGAATAGTTCGTTTTATCAAGGAGTTATCTCCCGATGTTTCTATACTTGCCACAACTGCAACCGCCAATGATAGAGTTATAAGGGATATTAAGCATCAGCTTGGAAAAGATTTGGAAGTACTTCGTGGCCCCATGGAACGAGAGAACATCTACATTGATATTTTACATATGGACACCGACGATAACAAACTGAATTGGTTAAAAAAGAATCTTCCACGCCTAATAAAAAACGGTCCCGGGATTGTTTATTGTTTGACAGTTGCAGAATGTAAACGTGTAGCAAAATATTTAAAGGAAAACGGTTTTAACGCCCAGGAGTATTATGCGAGAATAGAAAATGATCTTGGTGTCAAAGATTTTAAAAAAACAATTGAACAGAATTTCATTGATGACAAATATGATGTAATTGTTGCAACAATTGCATATGGTATGGGTGTAGATAAGAAGAATATAGCGTTTGTTGTCCATTATCAACAACCTGCAGGTATCATCGCATATTATCAACAAATAGGACGTGCCGGAAGAGATAAGAACCTTGTTAAGTCAGCCTATGCAATAATGTTAGTAGGTAATGAGGATAACGATACCAACATTTACTTTATTACACACGCCTTTCCGACTGCTGCAGACCTTACAAAAGCAATTGACTATGTTTCCGATTATCCCGAATGTAGCCGTCAAGACATAATGGACGAGTTCAATTGGAATCAGGATAAAGCTGACAAAATTATCGAGTACTTATTAGTTGACGGTTATTTGTATCGTAAGAATTCTTGTTATTTCAGGACAGAGCGAGAATGGACTTGTGATATGAAGAGATCGAAAATCGTGTCTTGGTATCGTTGGAAAGAGTTCCGAGAATTCAACAAGTTTATTGATTCTAAAGAATGCTATATGAAGCAAATCAGGAATGCTTTAGATGATCATACAGCAACAAACTGCGGTAGATGCGCGAATTGCAAGGAAAAACATTTTTTCGAGTGAGTTTGCTCTATGTAATCATTTATTCATTGAACGTAAATTTATGGGAGGAGAGGTAAAATGTCAAATGAATTGAGCTATGACGATCCTTGGGGTGATCGTTTCGATAATGATCATGATGGCGAATTAAGTCTTTGGGAAAAGGCTGTAAAAGAAGCTGAACGCCAAAGAATAATAAACGAAATAAACGCAAAAGATGATCCACCGGAAATTGACTGGGATGATGACGACGATGATGACGACGATGATGACGACGATGACGACGACGATGACGACGATGACGATGATGGCAACTGGGACGAAGACAGTGATGACGATTGGGATGATCAATATTACTTTCCCGGTATTCGACTTAACGTCAACTACAATGAGTTTCAAAACACCTCTCGAGTAAAAAAGCCTAACCCGGCACATGAGTTTTATAAAAGCAAGGAGTATTTATCCGATCGCGGAATCATTTTATATTCAAAAGCAATAAAAGCTCATTTCGATCTTCCTATTGATATTCCCGATGAAACAGATACCCCTCATACATCGTTCAGGAATATTATTATGACACTCTTTGAGCACGATCCCGCTTTTGCTATAGATGTTTGGGTTTGGTGTTTGGATTTCTTCAAAGCGTATTATCCTAAACCGAATATGGCTAATTATCATACACACGGCAGTATTTTGCATATATCGGCATATCCCGGCAAATTTAGAGTTGCTTTGGCTGAATATATAAAGAGCGATCCATCTTTCACTTCCAAAAAACTTGCAAAACATCCTGAAATATTTAATTATATTACTGAGATCGTATTGTTCTTATTGAAATCAGGTATTGCCAAACAAAGTGTATGCCTCATTCAAAAAGCCCTTTACAATACGGAATGGAATACACAAAAACGTGTTGATTTTATCAACGAATGCATACAGTCTGCTTCAGATGGCAAAGAGGTAGAAACTATGAGAGCGTTTCGCTCTTGTGTAGTCCCGTTGCTGGAATCGCATACCGACAGGGTTATTCACGATAAAACCCCGAAATGGATACGAGAGATGGACAGCTACATTAAGGATACCGAGCAGACATCTGACAGATATAAATTTTCCGGATCCAATGAGTGGAGAAAGAAATACAAATCCGAATGCAACTCCGCAGTCAGTCCCTTATATTACACCAGCGAAGAAAAGTATCTCGCTGCCGTTAATAAACAAAAATATTTATGGCGCAAGAATTGCCCGCCTAACGAATATGGAATATCCCCGGAATCATTTGAGACCCGTTCGGCATATGATGACGCAGTATTTCGAGCTTATACTCGAGCTACGGGAATAGGATTTGCTAAACCTTCAGATAAGCGCTCATCTTCACCGAATTACGATAGCATAAAGAAATCTTATACAGAAGCGGACGACCAAAATTATGCATGGCGCAGGTATTGCAGATCGAACAGATTCGGAATATCTCCCGATTCGTTTGAGACGCGCGCAGATTACGATGCAGCGGTAAATAAGGCGTATGAAGAAGCTGCAAAAGAAGAGATCAACCAAAAGAAGACTGCTCAAGCTGATAAAACGATCTACTCTTTCTGCAAGGTTGCATCAGACGGGCTCAGTGGAAGCCCTTTGTATTACTTTCCCGGCGATCTCGACGTACATGTAGGAGACAAGGTAGTGATACCTTACGGTGCTGAAAACACAGAGTTCCAAGGACTCGTTATATCAACGGGTGAATGCTATGCAAGCGCATTCCATTGCCCTGTCAGCAGAATAAAGAAGATAGTAAGCGTTATTAAGGAATAACTCGTTTATTCGATTACAACTTCAAAAAAGTTGTACATTACTACGGAGGAAGCAATATTATATTATTGCAATACACAACACACTCCTTAAAAGTCCCTTAATGTTAAAAACACTCTTAGAGGCAATTATAGCCTCTGAGAGTGTTTTTTTAATGTGAGTTCTTTGCAAATACAAGCTTGCTTTTTCGACATATTTATGATATAATGATATATGTATAAGTATATGTTTTTGTGAAAGAGTTCTTGCCATGAAAATAATTAACAACATAGATGAAACTTTAAGAGATGACCTCTCGGTTGAAATAAAAGCCGGTAGCAAGGTATCTATCGCCGCAGCTTGCTTCTCTATCTATGCTTTCCAGGAGCTTAAAGATGAGCTTAAAGATATCGAACAACTTCGCTTTATCTTCACTGAGCCCACCTTTACAACAGAAATATCCAAAAAAGAACGCAGAGAATTTTATATCCCACGCCTGACTCGCGAAAAAAATATATTCGGCACCGAGTTTGAGGTTAAACTTCGCAACGAGCTTGGCCAACGTGCGATTGCTCGTGAATGTGCCGATTGGATTCGCTCTCATGCAGTGTTCAAATCTAACATTACCGAAGAACGTATGCCTGGCTTTATGAATGTTGATGATAAGAGCTACATGCCTATTCACGCTTTTACCACCGTTGACTTAGGTTGCGAACGAGGCAACAACGCCTATAACTATGTTCAAAAAACCGAAGCTCCGCTTTCCACAGCTTATTTGGAATTATTTAATGCGTTATGGAATGACAAATCCAAGATGCAAATTGTCACCGAGCAAGTCATCGAGAACATTACAACAGCGTATAAAGAAAACTCGCCCGAATTCATTTATTTCGTAACGCTATACAACATCTTCAATGAATTTCTTGAAGATATTTCCGAAGACGTGCTTCCGAACGAAGCTACCGGCTTCAAAGAGAGCAAAATTTGGAGCATGCTTTATAACTTCCAGAAGGATGCTGCTCTCGCAATTATCAACAAACTCGAAAAGTATAACGGTTGTATCCTGGCCGATTCAGTAGGTCTCGGTAAAACTTTTACTGCTCTTGCAGTTATAAAATACTACGAGAATAAAAACAAGTCTGTTTTGGTGCTCTGCCCCAAGAAGCTGACGAACAACTGGAATACATATAAAGACAACTATCTGAACAACCCGATTGCCTGCGATAGACTTCGCTATGACGTTCTTTACCATACCGACCTTTCCAGAACGCAAGGCATTTCAAACGGTCTTGACTTGGATCGCTTGAATTGGGGAAACTATGACCTTATCGTAATCGATGAGTCGCACAACTTCCGTAACGGCGGAAAGGTAAGCGGCGGAGATGACGAAAAAGAAAACAGATATCTCCGCTTGCTCAATAAGGTTATCCGTCAAGGTGTAAAGACCAAGGTACTTATGCTTTCAGCTACGCCTGTAAATAACCGTTTCAATGACCTTCGTAATCAGCTCGCTCTGGCATATGAGGGCGATACTACGCTGATCGACAGCAAGCTGAACACCACTCGCTCTATCGATGATATCTTCCGTAACGCACAAAGAGCGTTTACCAATTGGAGCAAGTTCGATCCGGCAGACAGAACCACGAACAACCTATTGAAGATGCTCGACTTTGATTTCTTTGAGGTGCTTGATTCTGTTACCATTGCACGTTCCAGAAAACATATCCAGAAGTATTATGATACGGCAGATATCGGAACATTCCCGACAAGATTGCCCCCGATTTCCAAGCGTCCGCCTCTGACAGATCTGAAAAAGGCTATCAATTATAACGAAATTTTTGAGCAGCTGATGCTCTTGACGCTTTCCATTTATACGCCCTCACACTACATTTTGCCGAGCAAGATTGAAAAATACGCCGAGCTCTACGATGATAACAAAGTCAATGTAGGATTTACGCAGGCGAACCGTGAACAAGGTATCCGCCGACTTATGGCAATCAACCTGATGAAGCGTATGGAAAGCTCCGTATACGCTTTCAGCCTCACACTGCAAAGAATCAGTCAGCTTATTTCCACAACGATTGAAACCATCAACCGTTTTGATAAAAAGACCTCTTCTGAGCTGACTCTCACCGATATTTCCAATCTCGATGAGTTTGATGGTGAGGACATGAACGACGATCTGTTCTCATTCGGTAAAAAGGTTAAGATTGACCTTGCCGATATGGACTATGCATCATGGAAGCACACGCTTGAAAAAGACAAGGAAGTTCTTGATCTTATCACTATTATGGTTGCAGACATTACACCTGCACACGACAGTAAGCTTCAAGAGCTCTTAAAGACACTTGTAAATAAAATTAACAATCCGATTAACGCGGATAACAAGAAGATTATTATCTTCACCGCATTTGCGGATACTGCAAAATACTTATTTGAAAATGTAAGTCCCTTTTTCAAAGCCAAATACGGTTTGCACACGGCTATGGTTACCGGCTCCGTTGACGGTCGTACAACCGCGAACATTCGCAACGACCTCAACACCGTTCTCACGTGCTTCTCTCCTATCTCAAAGGACAAAGAGCTTCTGATGCCCGGTAATAAAACCGAAATCGACCTTTTGATTGCAACTGACTGTATTTCCGAAGGTCAGAACTTGCAGGACTGCGATTATCTGATCAACTACGACATCCACTGGAATCCCGTGCGCATAATACAGAGATTTGGTCGTATAGACCGTATCGGCTCGAAGAACGCTGTTATCCAGCTTGTAAACTTCTGGCCCGATGTATCTTTGGATGAGTATATCGACCTCAAAGCCAAAGTTGAAACCCGTATGAAGATCGTCAATATGGCTGCTACAGGCGACGACGATTTGATTAATGCAGATGAAAAAGGCGACCTTGAATACCGCAAGGCACAGCTTAAACGCTTGCAGGAAGAGGTCGTGGATATCGAAGAGATGTCCAGCGGTATTTCAATCATGGACCTCGGACTCAACGAGTTCCGCCTTGATCTTCTTGAATACATAAAGAATCATCCGGATATTGAAAAAACGCCCTGCGGATTGCATTCGGTTGCTGTTGCTACCGATGATACGCCTGCGGGAGTAATCTACGTTCTCAAGAACCGTTCCGATTCCGTCAATATTGATAACCAGAACAGATTACATCCGTTCTATATGGTTTATATCAGAAACGATGGCGAGGTAGTCTGCGATCACCTGTCCCCGAAGGATATGCTCGATAAGATGCGTTATCTCTGCAAGGGAAATCGCGAACCCATACCCGAAGCATACCGTCCTTTCAACAAGGAAACTCGCGATGGCAGCGATATGCGAAAATACTCCAAGCTTCTCGGCGAAGCAATATCGTCCATTATCGAAACGAAGGAAGAAAGCGACATCGACAGCTTCCTTGGCGGTACACAGATGAGTTTCCTGGCAAATGAAATCAAAGGTCTTGATGATTTTGAACTGATTTGCTTCCTGGTCATCAAAGACACGGCATCTGCTTCATCCAAGCCTGCAACTCCCGCAGTTCCTCGGGCAAAGAAATCTTTTAAGCTTGTAGTTGCCGGCACAAGATATTATAACAATTATGCTATGATATCCGCAAAGCTTGATGAATATCTTGCGGACAAGCTGGATAAGTACGATATCACCATCCTCTGCGGCGACGCCCAAGGTGCCGATGTTATGGGACTTGCATATGCAAGCACTCACGGCTTAAAGGTTGAGCACTTCCCGGCAGAGTGGGGTAAATTCGGCACTGCCGCGGGACCTGTCCGCAATAAGAAGATGGCACAAAGCGCAGACGCAGTTATAGCGTTCTGGGACGGAAAATCGCCCGGCACGAAGGATATGATCCAATGTGCGAAGGAGGAAGGCGTGCCCTGTAAAATCATCAACATATAAGGAGGTATAGTGATGCTCGGTTTACCAAAATCCACCGAACTGTCAAAGCAGTTGCCGAAAAAGGCAATTTATTTGAAATTCAATATGAACACAGCTGCGAAGGACAAATACGACGCGGATATATCGAGGATCACTATCGTTTCCGAGATTTCACCAGCTACAACAACCATCGCGGCAGGCGAAAGCATTTCCGCTATTTACGTTCTGCTTGTATCCTTAAAGCACAAGGATTATAGCGAGGCAACCATCGCACAACTAAACCGACTTATAAACCAAAGTATGGTTTTGATGCTTGAATGTGGCTCGGAACGTCGGATCGCCGTTTACCATACAAAGCTCATTCAGGGCGAGTGGAAAAACGCCGATGATTGCAAGCTCACGCTGAAAGGTCTGAACCTTGACGACGTTTGGAACAACATCGTCGTTCAGATCGGCAGCATCGAAGTCGAAACCGGCAATTCCCTTGAGGAGCAGATCGCCGTTGATGAAAAACGAGCAAAAGTCTTGAAAGAGATAGAACGTCTTGAGGCTCTGGCTCGCAAGGAGAAACAGCCAAAAAAGAAATTTGAGTTGGCACAACGGATTCAGAAATTGAAAGGACAATAAATCATGGCAAGAAAAACATTATATCAAAGGCTGGATGGCTTAGGTGTAGCAGTTGTAGCAGAATATGATGCGTTAATAAGGTTGCTGAAAGAGGAACAAAGCATTGCTTCGTACTACTCGGCTTATCCTTTGATAAAATATATAAACGACAATTATTTTCGCAATCTTCCTGCGAATTTTAGATCACCATATTTGTCGGTGGAAGAAATGATGAGGGCTTTGAACCTTCCTGATAAATCTGCTTCGCTTGATGATTTGTTTTTGCTGTCAGAACTCCTTATAGCACTTTTGCCTGAAAAACACATTAAGAAAAAGGATGATTTGCGGCAACAAGCAATTACAATTTTTGAAAATATTTTTTCGTTTTTGGAAAAATTAAATTATGAATTAAAAGAAATTGACGGTGGTCGCAAAATCATTGTTGAAAGGAATCCGGCAACAACCCAAGCTGTTGGAATTGTGACAGACGATTCCACTTCCGTGGCTCTAATAGAATATAATCACTATGCACTAAAAGGTGATTTAGAGGAAAAACGCAGAATTTTAACCGCGCTTGGCTCATACATTGAACCCATTTTGAAATCTCGAGCTCTTCAAAATGCCGGTTATAAGCAGTTGGAATCTGATGTGGGATTCATGTTGAATAATTTCCATGTTCGCCACAACAACAAAGAAGGAGCTAAAGCTCAAGATTATATCATAGGGCTGAACGCCAAACAGTTGGAAGAATGGTATGATAAAATCTACAACGCAATACTCTCTGTCATCATAATCAATGAACATATTCCGACGCAGAACAATATTGTTGAGTTGAAATCGAAATACAATTGGAGGACGTAAAATGGATAAATTAAAAATGCACAGTCTGAATAAGGTTGACGACAATATAAAGAAGATTGGAGCTCTGTTCCGAACTGCTTGACTGAGCGTAAGAACGCAGACGGCGAGGTGGAGTACGCCATTGATTTTGATATGCTCAAGCAGGAGCTTTCTGCCGTTGTGGTGGAAGGCAAAGAGGAACGCTATCAGTTCACTTGGCCCGACAAAAAGAAATCCATCCTGGCTGCCAACGCTCCCATTAGTGATACGCTCCGTCCTTTCAGAGAGGAGAGCGTTGACTTTGATAACACGCAGAACTGCTATATTGAGGGCGATAACCTTGCCGTGCTCAAGCTCTTGCAGGAGACCTATCTTGGCAAGATCAAGATGATCTATATCGACCCGCCCTACAACACGGGAAATGACTTTGTTTACAACGACGATTTTGCCGAGAGTGCCGAGGATTATCTTGCTCATAGCGGTCAATTCGACGAGGACGGAAACCGTCTTGTTGCTAACACCGAGAGCAACGGTCGTTTCCACACCGACTGGCTCAATATGTCTATCCGAGATTGAAGCTCGCAAAGGATTTGCTTACCGAGGATGGAGTTATTTTTATAAGTATCAATGACTGTGAAAGAGATAACATAAAAAAATGTTGCGATGATATCTATGGTGAATGCAATTTTATTTCTTCAATGATATGGCAGCAACGAAAAGGAGGAGGAAACGATTCCAAATATGTTGCTGCCGATCATGAATATGTTTTAATATACGCCAAAAATATCGAAACATTACCAGACAAATGGAGAATCCCACAAGACACAGAATATCTAAAAAGATACAAAGAGATAGATTCTAATGGCAATCGTTATTATTGGGATACTCTTGTAAGAAACGGATTGCAGAGCCCTATTGTTATTACAGTTACCGCTCCCGATGGAAAAGACATTATCGCTGAGACCAAAGGTACAATGGAATCATTGCAGCTCAAGCCCATTGAGCAAGCCAAGATCTCTTGTGCGAAGAAGCTCTTCAATGAGATTTCTTCGAGCAAGGTAAGATATCACGACGTTGATAGCTATCAGAGCTTGCTTGCAATAATGAGCAAAATATAGTCAAAACAGCACGGCGCTCGCCGTGCTGTTTCTCTTTACCGTATATTTTTTGTTAAATCGTTAAATCATGTATAATACATCAATATTTTGGGGTTTGATTTTATATTTTACTCATCTCTTCTCTTATTTGTCTGCGTTCATCACATAACTTCTTGTAAATATCATACGGCAATGGTGTTGTTCCAGTTTCGTTTTTTATGTTCGTTGCTTCGGTAAGAATCTTACAAATCTCTCCCAGCCTTTTGTTCAGCGCAGCAATTCTTTGAATATCCATATATGAATCTCCTTTCAAGTTTTTTGAGGTTTAAACCTATAGCTTTCAACTAATAACCTTATAACCTTATGACCTTTTAACCTCTAACCCATAACCTTTAACCTTATATTGCCCACCCGAGCGAGTGAGCAATCAAGGCAGAATTCACCTAAAAATCGGTGAATCCTCCCCCGAAACAATGAAGGGCGCACCCTCGCTTCGTTTCGCTTTTGATTTCCCGCAGTCCGAGTTTTTTCATTACTCGGCAGAAAGCTGCCGTATTACCGGCGGGTTTCAATGGCCCCTGACCCATCACTTTCCGAAACTATTACCATCTTCCAAACCTTTGCCCTTTATATTTACTTGGAGTTCAGCAACATTCTCCAATACGACGGAGCGATGGGGAAATAGCATCTGATTCCGCCGGGACGATTTATTGCTTAGGCTCGCCCACACCCTGTTTTTTATTGTGGTCTACAGGCTTAATCCACAGCCTAACAGAAAGTGCTCCGATAATCTCACAACTACCGAAGCACCGATATATCCAATTGCTCCGTTTTTTGAGCAATTATTGCATACTTATATCAGGTGGTTCTTGCTTGTCCCAAGAATCATCCGAGACTTAATCGCCTTAGGGGCGGTTAGGTCTTTTTTATTCAATTGTTGTTTAAGTATGAACAGTATCGAGAAAAATCGAGGTTATACTGTTCGAATCATGAATTATTACTGTTGCTGTCGCGCTCTGAGTGATTTCTGTAATCTAAAGTTTGAACATCTATATAATGCAACAAATTGCTAAACTCTGACCAGTCAATATATTTGAGTTTATAAGCAAGTCGCACTAATGATTCTGCACGTAAACAGATACGAATTCCGTTAGCAGGACTCGATTCATCAATCAAGCTATAAATCATATTGTATAACTGGTTTAGGTGCATCCACTTCTTTTTATTTGCTTCTAATCTTAGCTTGATAATTTGACCTGTTAGTTCTGCTATTTTGTCTTGGTTGTCTTTGTCTATCTCTTCAGTAGCTAACCATTCTATAGCATTCATAATACCGTTTTCTATGTTCTCTTCCATAGTTATTCTCCTTTCAGCAGTATTTCTTGTTAGCCCATTATTAGTATGACAAATCATTTTGAAAATCGAGTGTACTATACGTAAGCCCCTGCGGAGCAGCCCAAATGAGTGTCAGAGATATTCGGACGCTCGTAATATTGGGTTATTACAATGTCCGCAGACTTTGTAATAAAAAGAAAGCCGTCATACTTCTTATATAAAAACTGAAAGGAGTGATTAATATGACATACAATTTGACGGCCTCGGTGCACAAAGGAACTTGCTCCTCTGCTCATCTCAGTCATAACCGCAGAACAATTCCCGTTTCCCATGCCGATAAAGACAGGCAGCATTTGAATATCAAATACATAGATATGTCGCTTGAAGATGCATATCATATTTTATTTGACACTGCATTAAAAGAATATAATGCAAACAAAAAGCCGTCTCGTAGAATCCCCGACTACCTCACACATATAAGAGAGCAATATGAGAAAGGAGAGGCAAAACTGCAAGAAGCACGATCATGCGGTGCTTCACGTAAGGAACTTGCGAGAATTAAGTCAAGCTATCCAAAACCGTTTTACGAGGTTATTATATCTATCGGGAACTCTGACGCTTACAACGGAGCTTTTCGCAGCGGTGGAGAAAAAGAACAAATAGCAGTAGATATCCTGAATGAATATATAAAAAACTTTAAAAAACGAAATCCGCATTTATTCGTCTTTTCCGCCCATCTTCATAGAGATGAATCCGGTGTTCCTCATATTCATATAGATTACATACCGTGGACGGATGAAATCGACAGAGGATTGCCAGTGCGAGTATCAGAAAACGGCGCCTTCAAACAGCAAGGACTTACAACAGGAAAACGTGGAGATATAGGATCCGTTGCATTTCAAAACCAAGAAAGAGAAGCTTTGGCTTCCATTGCAAAACAGTATGACATCAATATCATTGATGGGAAACATAGCAAAAAACATTTAGAAAAAGATGAGTATATTTTACGACAAGAACAAGAAAAATCAGCTGTTGACCGAGTGTTGATTGATACTCAAGCAGAAGAGCTGTTGCAATATCAAGATGAGCTAGTGAATTATATCAGAACGAATAGAATAAATGAAGCATTTTCTGAACATATTGAGCTTGTTGCTCTAAAGCAAGAGCAGGCAGAAGCGGATGCTCTAAGAGAGCAAAATAAGGCGATTATAACCTCTTACTGGAACGACTACAAACAGTTCACCTCATCTTTCTTTGTCGCTTACAGGACAAATAAAGGTGCTCTGTGGGACGAAATCAAAAAAGCAAGACAAACTGCCGTCTATAACAAGAAACAACTTTCTCGACTAATTTTTGACATTACAGAGGGCACGGATATTCTGTTGATCAAGCTTATAAAACTGTTCGTAGCATTATTTTTAGTTATCAAAAATATTCAGTATGAAAAGCAACTTGAAGATCTGCAAAAAGCGAATAAACTATTGAAACAACAATCCAAGGACATAATAAACCAGAGCGAAACCACTGCTTCGGTGTTGAAAAACAGAGATTTGGAGAGAATACAGAATGCACTGAAAAGCTATGAAGTTGCACTTAATAATGCTATCCAACTAATACATACCACAATGCAAGAGAATCTAATTAACACCTCGGATAAACAAGATATCCGCTGAATATATGCATCCTAAAAATATATTTTCAACTAAAAAAGATTAAGGCACCGCAATTTTGCGGTGCCTTGCTCTATGCAATCTCTTGGCAACTGGGGTAAAACTGGGGTAGACTTCGTTTTATCCGTGCCCAAAGTTCTCAAAAACCTTGCTATAGCGATGTTTTTGGACTGTTTTTTAGTCCAACGGCTTCATAGTGGGGAAAAGGAGGACGTCGCGGATGGATGCGGAGTCGGTGAGGAGCATCACGAGTCTGTCTACGCCGAAGCCAAGGCCGCCTGTGGGAGGCAGACCGTACTCGAGGGCGGTGATATAGTCGTAATCAACCTGCGCCTTGCACGAGGGATCCTGTGCCTTTCTCTCTGCGACCTGACGCTCGAAGCGTTCTCTCTGGTCGATGGGGTCGTTGAGCTCGGAGAATGCGTTTCCGAATTCGGTTGCGTTGATGAAGTACTCAAAACGCTCGGTGAATGCGGGATTTTCGGGCTTTCTCTTTGCAAGCGGGCTGTTTTCTACGGGGTAATCGTAGATGAATGTGGGCTGGATGAGGTTTTCCTCAACGAATGCGTCGAAGAACTCAACGAGGATCGCACCCTTTGTCTTTACAGCGGGAAGCTCAACGTGCTTTTCCTTTGCGACAGCGATTGCTTCCTCGTCGGACTGGATCGCGTCAAAGTCAACACCCGAATACTTCTTTACAGCCTCTACCATGGTCATTCTTTCCCACTTGGAGAGGTCGATCTCCTTGCCCTGATAGTTAACGGTGAGAGTGCCGCAGACGTTCATTGCTACGGTCTTCATCATCTCCTCAACAAGGTCCATCATGCCGTGGTAATCGGTATAAGCCTGGTAAAGCTCGATCGAGGTAAACTCGGGGTTATGCTTGGTGTCCATACCCTCGTTACGGAAGATACGTCCAACCTCGTATACCTTATCCATACCGCCGACGATGAGTCTCTTGAGGTAGAGCTCGGTCTCGATACGGAGGACCATATCCATATCAAGGGTGTTGTGGTGGGTCAGGAATGGGCGAGCGGATGCGCCGATCTCGAAGGGTGTGAGGATGGGGGTGTCGACCTCAAGGAAGCCCTTGGAGTCGAGGTAAGCACGGAGCTCACGCATAATGAGGCTGCGCTTTACAAAGGTATCCTTAACCTCGGGATTTACGATGAGGTCGAGGTATCTCTGACGGTATCTTGTGTCGGTGTCCTTAAGTCCGTGGAACTTCTCGGGAAGAGGAAGGAGGGACTTGGAGAGGAGGGTGAGCTTCTGCGCGTGTACCGAGATCTCGCCGCGGCGGGTGAGGAACACAAAGCCCTCGATACCGATGATATCACCGATATCCCACTTGCGGTAGTCGGCAAATACGTCCTCGCCGACGTCATTGATACGGATGTAGCACTGAATTCTGCCCTTTCCGTCCGCGATGTCGATGAAGTTTGCCTTACCCATATCGCGGCGGCTCATAATACGACCTGCGAGGGAAACAGTCTTGCCGTCAAACTCCTCGAAGTTTGCCTTGATATCAGCCGAATAAGCGGTAACGTCATACTTCATGATCTCGAAGGGATTCTTGCCCGACTCGATCAGATTCTGGAGCTTATTGCGTCTGTTTTCGATCTCCGAGGCTACATTGACCTCGGGGGTCTCTACATTTTCATTATTGATAATGTCAGCCATTTTACGTGCCTTTCGTCTTACTTATTCTTGGTTCTTTCAACCTTGCGGATCTCAAGCTCGAAGCTGCCCGAGGGCGCCTCGACGGTAACTGTGTTACCCGCCTTCTTACCGACAAGCGCGCGGCCGATGGGGGACATATCCGAGATCTTGAGCTCTGCGGGGGATGCCTCGTTCGAGCCTACGATAACGTAGGTGATCTCCATTTCGTCTGCCTTATCGTATACGGTTACGGTGGATCCGACGGAAACGACTGTGGAGTCGATCTGGCTCTCGTCGATGATAACGGCGTTCTGGATCTTATCCTCGAGCTCCTTGATACGAGCCTCGACTCTCGCCTGTTCCGTTCTCGCCTCGTCGTACTCGGCGTTCTCGGAGAGGTCTCCAAAGCCGCGGGCTACCTCGATGTCGTGGATAACCTCGGCACGGCGTGTGTTCTTCAGATAATCAAGCTCGGTTACGAGCTCATTGTAGCCCTCTTGGGTGTAGTAGATAGGTTTAGTTGCCATAATTTTTCTCCCTTACTTACCGATGAGGGCGATAGCAGCCTGAAGCTGATTATCCTCTTCGTCGGTTATTTTATAAATATTTTTATTTTCAAGTGCTTTGTCAAGCTCGACCTCGAGGTCAGGCTTGATTCCGATGCCGTCATAGCCCTCGGAGATGGGCGGGAAGTACTTCTTTGTTGTCATCTTAACTCCGCCATCAAATCCGTAATATGCCAGCGAGAAGATCGACTGCATACTTCCCTTTCCGTAGGTCGTAGTTCCGACGATCTCGGAGATTCCGTAGTCCATAAGTGCGCAGGTGAAGAGCTCTGCTGCGGAAGCGGTGCTTCCGTTCGCAAGGACCGCGGACTTGCCGTTTACCTTATCGTGGTACTTGGCGATCTCCTCCTTGGTTACGTTGCAGGAGGAATAGGGATCGTTTTCTTTGTATTTATTGACGACGCCGACCTTGTCTACGTCCTCTGTTCCCGCACGGTCGCGCGTCTTGATCAGTACGTCGCCCTCGTTGAGCATATAGCTGAGGACCGCCGTGATCGAAGCGAGGTCTCCGCCGCCGTTATAGCGAACGTCGAAGATGAAGTACTCAACGCCCTTTGCGATAAGAGCGTCCATAGCCGCGCAGAACTGCGGAGGCGTTGTCAGATCGAACTGGATCAGCTTGATGATTCCGACCTTGGGATCGGTCGCGCATACGCGGTAGGTGACCGATTCGGATGTGAATACGTCGCGCATTATCGAGAAATCGACCAGCTCTGCATATCCCTCTCCGCGGGCTACCGTGAACTCACAAAGTGTTCCCTTGGTGCCCTGGAGCTTTGCGAGAGCGGCGTAATATCCCATATCGGGAACGTATTCCTTATTCTCGCCCGCACCGATATACATAATAAGGTCGCCGGGCTCAACTCCCGCCGCAAGCGCAGGGGAATTCGGGAGCACCGAGATGATCTCAATGCATTTATATTCTGCATTCTCGATGACGGTTACGCCGATGCCCTGGGTCTCGCCCTGATTCTCGGCTGTCATAAGCGCAAATTCCTCGGCGTTATAATACTCCGCATATCTGTCTCCGATGGCATAATACATACCACCGAGAATCGCATCGCAGAGCACCTCCTCGTCTATCTCGTAATAGGAATAGGTCTTGAAGAGGTTTATGATAGTATCAAGCTTCGTTGGCTCACCGCTGTTCTCTCCTCCGAGCGACGAACCGATCTCATCGCGCAGAGCCGAGTCGACTATAGCGCAGGAGCTCATTGCCGTCAGCAAAATAGCCGCGACAAGGATCAACAGAAACGCCGAAAGCGATATTTTTCTTTTCATTGGTTATCCTCCATATTTAAGGCTGCTTTACGTAATCAAGCGGATCACGCTTATCTCCGTTGACTCTCACCTCGAAATGGAGATGATTTCCCGTACTGGTTCCCGTCGTTCCGACAGCTGCAATGAGCTGTCCCTGATCAACGTACTGACCCGCCTTGACGTAAAGCTTCGATGCGTGCGCGTAGAGGGTCTGATAGCCGTCGCCGTGATCTATGAGGACGTAGTTACCGTACGAGGAATGATATTTGGCGATAAGTACTCTTCCCGCCTTTGAGGCATAGATATCTGTGCCACGGTATGCGGGAACATCGATTCCGTAATGGAATTTATTATTGTATCCGAGCTCTGAGATCGTTCTGTAGCCGTATTTATAAGATATGTAATCCCAAGTGGGAGGAAGGGGCCAGAGATACTGCTGCTTTCTGATGGCTTCCGCAAGTGCCTCCTGACGCTTACGCTCCTCCTCGCGCTCCTTCTCGATCGCTATCTGCTCGCGGCGTTTGTTCTCAGCCGCAATAGCCGCCTCGACCTCTGCCTCGAAATCGGCATCGAGCATTTCGGCGAGGTTCTTGTAGGTTCCCTGCTCGCCCGTCAGCTTTTCGATGTCAGCCTCGATGATGGCGATGTCGGATTCATTCTCCTGCTTCCAAGTCTCGATCTCCGCCTGCTTTGCTTCAAGATCGGCGATCGCCTCGTCCTGAGCCGCAGAGTCCTTCAGGAGCTGCTCGTACTTTGCGTCGAGAAGCGTCTGCTGAGCCGAGAGAGTGTCCATCAGCCCGTCACTGTATCTTATGAGTCCGCTTACTCTGTCTATTCTTGCCAGAAGATCGGTAAAGCTTTCGGCTCCGAGCAAAATTTCAAGATAATTCGCGGTTCCTTCCTCGTACGACATACGAAGAAGGTCGAGAAATACCGAATACGCCTTATCGTACTCGATCTTGATCTCGGCAATTTCCTTGCCCGTCTTTTCGATCTCACTCTCATAATAGAGCTTGGTCTTCTCAAGATCCTTGAGCTGATCGTTATAGATCGCCTCAATCTCCAGATACATCGCGCGCTTATCGGCGGCGGTTGCCTGCAGAGCTTCGGCGTTTTTGAGATTCTGCTTGATCTCCTTGAGCATCTTGTCATACTCAGCGCGCTGTTCGCGCATCGCTTCGAGATCTTCTGTCTTTACATCGTCATAATCGGCCTTTTCGTAATAGACCGCACTGATCGTCAGGGGAAGTGCCGCGATGAGCAAAATCAGCGACAGCATACCTGTTATTATGCGGAGCGCCGCTTTTTTTGTTCGTGAAATTATCATTGTTTTTCCTTTTTTTATTAATTGCTGAGGTTTTTGTGCAACGATATTATACTTGCCGCCACACCGGTTACCGTTCCCAGAAGCAGGAAGATCGAAATAAGCTCGATCTGCATTTCGGAAAAGGGGATGAGAGTAAACATACTCATTATCTGCGAGCTGCCTATTCCCGCGCTCTTTACAACGTAGCTGTAAAGTCCCATATCAGCAAAGAAGGCGATTGCCGCGGAGACCGCGCCGATCGTCACACCCTCGATAATGAAGGGTGCGATTATGTATGCCTTCGTTGCGCCGATAAAGCGCATGATGCTGATCTCGTTTCGTCTTCCGTGGACTGCAAGCTTGATCGTATTGAAAATAACGAAAACGCTGACCGCTAAAAGAAGAACGAAGAACCAAAGGAAGACGAAGGAAAGTCCGCTCTTGAAATTCTCGATCGTTGCGGCGTAGTCAACTCGGTTGTTGACCTTCATTACGCCCTCGATCTGAAGAAGATCGTACTCGAGCTTATTTGCTCCCGCCGTGTCCTTATAGGATACTATAAATGAATCCGCGAGGGGATTATCTCCGCTTTCCGAGATCGTGTCGAAGAGGTCCGCGTAGTCGGGATAGGTCTCCTTCATCGACTCAAATCCCGCTTCCTTGGAGATATAATTGACGTATGTTACGTTTTCGAGTGCCTTGATGTCATCGGTAATGACCTGAAGCTCCTCGGGGGTAGTATCATAATCGACGAAGACGACGATCTCGTTAAGAAGTCCGAGCTTTTCAACGTTGACGTCGATATTTCTGATAAGAAGTCCGAATGCGCCGAGAAGTATCAGACAGGACGTCAGAACGAGCACCGACGCGATTCCCGTTGCTCTGTGTCTCCAGAGATTGCGGAAGGCATCGAAGATGAAATAAAAGGGATTATAGAAGGTACGAGCCTTCTGAGGATTCTTACTCATCACAGCCTCCCTTCTCGCCCTCTGCCTCGGAGGGCAGATTGACGTCCGAGTCGAGCTTACCCTCGTCAAGGGTGATGACTCTGTGACCGAAGTATTCGACGAGATCGAGATCGTGGGTTACCACGATTACGGTCTTTCCGAAGAGATGATTTATCTTCATGAGCATATTCATAATATCCATGCTCATCTCGGGGTCGATATTACCCGTAGGCTCGTCGGCGATGATGATATCGGGGTTGTTTGCGATAGCTCTTGCAAGCGCAACTCTCTGCTGTTCTCCGCCCGAAAGCTCACGGGGGAAGTGATTTGCCTTCTGATCCATCGAAACGGTACGGAGAAGCGCGGGTACACGGCGGCGGATCTCCTTGCCGGGAGTTCCGACTGCGCGCATTATGCACGCGATATTCTCATATGCCGTTTTGTCCTGAAAAAGGCGGAAATCCTGAAATACCATACCGAGCTTGCGGCGGTAATGCGGGATACGGTGCGCAGGAAGAGCCGTGACGTCGATTCCGTCGACCATTATCTTTCCCTCGGTCGCCTTTTCCTCACGGAGCAAAAGCTTTGTCAGAGTCGTCTTACCCGCGCCCGAATGTCCGACTATGAAGACGAACTCGCCGTTTTCGATATGAAAGCTGACGTTATTGAGGGCGGAGGTATCGCTGTACTCCTTGGTTACGTTTATAAAATCTATCATTTATCAGAACTTGAGTCCCTTGGTCGACATATACTTCTTAACCATAAGGGCTACCTTGAAGGTGATCGCGTGCTCGAGCTCGCGGAGATCGAGACCTGTCAGCTTGCGGATCTTTTCAAGTCTGTAAACGAGGGTATTACGGTGTACGAAGAGCTTTCTCGAGGTCTCGGAGACGTTGAGGTTATTCTCGAAGAAGCACTGGATGGTCATAAGAGTTTCCTGATCGAGAGACTCGAGGCTTCCCTTCTTGAATACCTCCTGGAGGAACATCTCGCAGAGGGTCGTGGGGAGCTGATAGATGAGTCTGCCGATGCCGAGGTTCTCGTAGTTTATGATATTCTTTTCTGTTTCAAAGACTTTTCCGACCTCGATCGCAACCTGTGCCTCCTTATACGCGCCCGCGAGATCCTTGATGGTCTCGACGATGGTGGAGATACCGATGGTGACCTTGGTGTAGAACTCGGTGTTGAGGGTATCCGCGATCTTCTGCGCGATCTTTTCCATATCGCGCGCCTCTGTGCCCGGCTTTACGTCCTTAACGAGAACGATATCGCGCTCGCCTATGCTGATGATATACTCGTGAGTCTTATCGGGGAACATATTCTGGAGCATCTCGTAGGGGAGCATGTCCGCCTTGCCGTGGAATTTGATGAGGAATACGACGCGGTGCTCATCGGTATTGAAATGGAGCTCCTTGGCCTTGATGTAAATATCACTCGGCAGGATATTATCCATAATAATGTTCTTAATAAAGGAACGCTTGTCGTATTTTTCGTCATAGAGGTTCTTGATGTTGGAAAGCGATACCGCAAGCATCTTGGAGAGGACCTCAGCCATCTTGTCCTCGCCCTCAACGAAGACGAGATACTCGGTCTTTACGCCGTAGCCGATGGGACGGTATGTATAGCCTCCCTTGCAGTATGATTCAAGAGAAGTAGCGAAAAGCATACTATCGCGCGCGCCCGCTCTTGATTCTCCGATCTTTACAAGCTCGGAGCAAGAGATGATTATTCCATTCTCGTCAATAACTCCGATAGTGCGGTCGACGGTATCCTTCATCTGATGAATTACGCCTTGAAACAGTCTGTTAGACATCCTAATTAATCCAATCCTTTCTGCAAATATGCAGTGTCATTATTTTTGGTAGCAATTTTGTATATACTGTACTATATTTTACATCATTTTTTGTAAAATTTCAATAGGTTTTTGATTATTATCTCTAATTTCGGGGCTCTTTTTTTGTAAATATTTCATAAACAGCAAAAATTATTCGCAAAAAGTTGCACAAAGTGCTTATCTGAGCTCAAATTCCGAGGAAAGACAAGCCAGAACGAACGCCGCCGCGCTCTCGGTTCTGAGGATCCTCTTGCCGAGCCCGAGAAGCGAAAGACCTGCGTTCTCCGCCGCCTCTGCCTCATCGGGAGAAAAGCCTCCCTCGGGTCCTACGACGATGGCAACGCTCTTCGGGGGATTTGCGCGGAGGGCTTCAAGGGTCGTGCCGAGCATACGGTCGCCTTCCTTTTCGTAGCAAAAGATAGCAAGGTCGCACTTTGCAGCTTCAGCAAGCATCTCCCTATAGGATACGGGTTCGCTTACCTCGGGTACGATGCCTCTGCCGCACTGCTTTGCAGCCTCGGCGGCTATACGGCGGCGGCGCTGTGACTTCGAGCCCTCCTTCTCGCCCTTCATACGGACGATACAGCGGGAGGATTCAAAGGGCGCGATCGCGGTTGCACCGAATTCGACCGATTTCTGTATTGCGACGTCGAGTCTCTCGCCCTTTACAAGAGCCTGATATACCGTAACCTTATAGGGCGGCTCTGCAGGGCAGGCTACCGCTTCAAGGATCTCGCAGTCCACTTGGTTATCGCGGATCTTCGTAAGCTTGCAAGAGTAGTCTCTTCCCTCTCCGTCGCAGACGGTCAGGTCGTCACCGACAGCCATTCTGAGCGAGCGAGCAATATGAAACGCATCCTCTCCGAGTATGGAGATAATGCGCTCTTCCTCATTAATATTCTCTTTTGACACAAAAAAACGGGGCATAGCGAAACCTCCCGAAAAAATTAGCCATAATATTATATATTATTTGCTTTTATTTGTCAATTACGATATTGTGAATTATTTACAATATACAACAAAAATTGTGCGCCATCGCCGTTATTTCGGCAATGACGCACGGAATTATTAAAGTATGCTCTCGAGGAACTGCTTGGTTCTGGGGTTCTGCGGATTCGAGAAGATCTCATCGGGAGCTCCCTCCTCCGCGATCTTACCGTCACACATAAAGATCACACGGTCAGCGACCTCGCGAGCAAAGCCCATTTCGTGGGTTACAACGACCATCGTCATTCCCTCGTTTGCAAGCTGCTTCATAAGCTCAAGAACCTCGCCGACCATCTCGGGGTCAAGCGCGGAGGTGGGCTCATCGAAGAGCATGACCTTCGGGTTCATCGCAAGGGCGCGGACGATCGCAACTCTCTGCTTCTGACCGCCCGAAAGACGCGAGGGATATTCGTTCGCCTTATCCTCGAGACCGATACGCGCGAGTAGCTCCATTGCGGTCTTCTCCGCCTCCTCCTTGGTCTTAAGCTTAAGCTCAAGAGGAGCGAGAGTGAGGTTCTGCAGAACGGTCATATTATTAAAGAGATTGAAGTGCTGGAACACCATTCCCATATTTCTGCGGGCAAGGTTGATGTCTATACGCGACGTCTTATTGATCTCGGAGAGTGCCTTGCTGTATTCGCCGCCCTCAAATCTTTTCAGAAGATCTTCCTTCTTGATCTTGGCAATAATCTCGGAATCGAGCTCATCATCGTTCTTTTCGGGAGACGATGCCTTTGCCGCCTTCATAAGCGATGCATAGGTCTTCGACTTTCTGATAACGTCAAAGTGCAGATAGGGGTCGGGGGCAGTAAGGAGATCATTCTCCACCCACACCTCGCCGTAGGTGGGCTCCTCGAGGAGGTTCATACAGCGGAGCATAGTGCTCTTTCCGCTTCCCGAGGGACCGATTATTACAACTCGCTCGCCGTCCTTGATCTCACACGAAACACCGTCGAGAACGCGGAGCTTTCCGAAATCCTTAAAAATATTCTTAACGCTTATCACCGGCTCTCAACCTCTTTTCTATCAATTTGATTCCAAAGGTAAGCAGATACACTATTGCAAGGTAGAAGAGTGCAACTACGGTCATGGGAACTATGTAGCTCGCCATATTGTTTCCGCTACCGATGATCTTTGCCGCCATTGTAAGGTCGTACATACCGATCATACTGACGATCGAAGTTTCCTTGATAAGAGCGATAAGCTCATTACCGATCGCTGGGATCACGTTCTTTATCGCCTGCGGGATAACGATCTTAGCCATTGTGGTAGCCCCCGTGAGTCCGAGAGCTCTGCCCGCCTCGGTCTGTCCGATATCGACCGAAAGGATACCCGCACGGATATTCTCGGCTACGTACGCTCCCGAGTTTACGCCGAAGGCGATGGTTGCGGTAACAACAAGGGGGAATCCGCGGATCGCAAAGATAACGTACGCCATGATGAAGAGCTGAAGCGCCATAGGCGTACCGCGGATAATGGTAATATAAATTTTGCAAAGAAGCTTCGGAAGCTTCATAGTCCAGCTGTCCTTTGCCATACCGACAAGGGCGACGATAACGCCGAGAACAAGTCCGAGAAGAGCAGCGAGCACTGAGATCGTCAGCGTCAGCTTAAGTCCTTCCCAGATGCTGTCCATATACTTTTCGGTAGCAAACAGCTCGATAATTTTACTTAAAAAATCCATAATTCAAATTCTCATTCACACGCGAAAAAGAACGATGCCGTAGCATTGTTCTTTTTCGCAGTTATTATTCGGTTTTATCAGTTTTCGAAGCCCATATGCTTCATAACGAGCTTTTCAACCTCGCCGTTCTTCATCATCTCTTCGAGAACAGCGTTGATAGCATCGAGAAGCGCGGTGTTGCCCTTGGTTACGCAGATCGCGTACTGCTCTTCAACGGGAGCGTCGTCCGCATCGGTCTCGCCTGCGTAGTAAAGAGGAACGCACTTGTACTGAGTGTTCTTGGAAACGATGAACTGTGCGGGGAGCTCGTCGATGATAACTGCATCGATGATGCCTGCGCCGATAGCGTCTGCTGCGAGCTGTGCGTTATCGTAAACCATAAGCTCTGTGCCCTTGCCGTAGAGAACGCCGTCGTAGCCGTAATCGTTGTCAGCAGTTGCGTTGATCTCACCATCGGTGTAGATCCAACCGGTGGTATCAGCCTGAGTGCCGACCTTCTTGCCTGCAAGTGCTTCCCAAACCATATAGTCGCCGTTTGCGCCGGTCTTGGTTGCAAGAGTGGTGTCGTCAGCCTTAAAAATTACGTACTGAACCGAGGTGTAATAGGGGATCGAGAAATCAACCTTCTCTTTTCTGGTCTCGGTGATGGTGATGCCTGCGGCACCCGCGTCACAAACCTCGCCCGCCTCGACGTTGTCGATGATGGCGGAGAATTCGGTGTTTACGAACTCGATCTTCTTGCCGAGCTTTTCGCCGACCTTGTTCATGATCTCGACGTCAACGCCGACGATCTCGGTGCCCTCATAGTACTCAAAGGGAGCAAAGAAAGCATTGGTATGAACGATGATCTTCTCTTCCTTGGAGCAGGACGAGAATGCAAATACTGCGCTGCAGAGCATAATTGCTGCGAGCAGGATGGAAATAATCTTTTTCATAATAAATATTCCTTTCAAAAGTGTGTTTAAAGATTATGTTGCATATTATACTGCATATTTATGCATTTGTCAAGCCCTTTTCGGAATATTTTTCAAAAATTCATAAATTTTCTCGCCATAATTCCGCATATTTATGCATTTTTCGTATTTTTATGTGAATAACCCGCGCAAAAGATGAATATTTGCGCGGGTTTTATGAATATTATAAATATTTATTCAAGAATTTTCCGGTATAGGAGCGTTCGCATTTCGCGACCTCCTCGGGAGTTCCGGTTGCAACGACCGTGCCGCCGCCGTCTCCGCCCTCGGGTCCGAGGTCGATGATATGGTCGGCGCACTTGATGACTTCCGGATTATGCTCGATGACGAGGACGGTGTTGCCCGCGTCAACGAGTCGAGAAAGGACTCCGAGAAGTCTTGATACGTCGTCGGTGTGCAGACCCGTGGTCGGCTCGTCGAGGATGTACATCGTCTTTCCCGTGCCGCGTCGAGCAAGCTCTGTTGCGAGCTTTACTCTCTGCGCTTCACCGCCCGAGATCGTTGTCGATGCCTGACCGATCTTGATGTAGCCGAGTCCGACGTCACAGAGAGTCTGGAGATACTTGCGGATCTTCGGGATGCTGTCGAAGAAGGCGAGTCCTTCCTCCGCCGTCATCTCGAGGACCTCGAAAATATTCTTTCCTTTATATTTAACCTCGAGTGTGTCGCGGTTGTATTTCTGACCCTTACAAACGTCGCAGGTCACGTAAACGTCGGGAAGGAAGTGCATTTCTATGCATCTTACGCCGTCACCGCCGCAAGCCTCACATCGTCCGCCCTTGACGTTAAACGAGAAGCGTCCCGGTCCGTATCCGCGCGAGATAGCGTCCTGTGTCTTGGCAAAGAGGGTACGGATCTCGTTGAAAAGTCCGGTGTAGGTTGCGGGATTTGAGCGAGGAGTACGTCCGATGGGACTCTGGTCGATGTCGATGACCTTATCGAGATGCTCGATGCCCTCGACGGAAATATGCTTGCCCGCTTTTCTGCGCGCGCCGTTGAGCTTGGTCAGAAGAACGGGATTGATAACGCCGTTAACGAGTGAGGATTTGCCCGAGCCCGAAACGCCCGTCACACAGACGAAGCAGCCGAGCGGGATATCGACGTCGACCTTCTTGAGGTTATTGACCTCCGCACCGCGCACCCTGAGGAAATTGCCGTTTCCGGGACGGCGTGTTTCGGGTACGGGGATACTCATTCTGCCCGAAAGATACGCGCCCGTAAGTGAATTTTCATTCTTCATAACCTCATCGGGAGTACCCGCGGCGACGACCTGTCCGCCGTGTACGCCCGCACCGGGTCCGATATCGACCAGGAAATCTGCGCGGCGCATCATATCCTCATCGTGCTCGACGACGATAACGGTGTTTCCGAGGTCGCGCAGGCGGCAAAGAGTGTTGATGAGTCTTTCGCTGTCGCGCTGATGGAGACCGATGCTCGGCTCGTCGAGGACGTAAAGCACTCCGACGAGGGATGATCCGATCTGGGTTGCAAGTCTGATTCTCTGCGCTTCTCCGCCCGAGAGTGTTCCCGCACGGCGAGAGAGTGTAAGATAATCGAGTCCGACGCTTTCAAGGAAGGAAAGGCGCGCGCGGATCTCTTTAAGAACTTCCTTTACGATCTTTTCCTCGCTCGGGGTGAGCTTGAGGGTATCGCTTGAAACAAGGCGGAGCGCGTTGCTTACAGAAAGGTTACAGAACTCGTCGATGGCAAGTCCGCCGACCGTGACGGAGAGTGCCATTTCGTTAAGTCTTCTTCCTCCGCATTGCTGACAAGGAACCTCTTCGATAAATTCCTCGTAGTATGCCTCTGCGCCGCCGTACTGCATCCTCTGCTCGATTATCGGGATGATTCCCTCGAATTTTGCGTCGCGGAGGTGTCCCTGCTTGCCGAAATAGCGGGTGACGAGGAATTTTTCGTCTCCCGTGCCGTAGAGGAGGACGTTCATCTGCTCCTCGGTGTATTCGGAAAGGGGCGTATCGAGGTCAAAGCCGTACTTCTCTGCAACCGCCAGGATCAGCGGGCCGTTCCAGCTTTCCTCAACGAGGGTCTTGAATCCGTTGACCTGGATCGCGCCCTCGGAGAGCGAAAGCGAAAGATCGGGGATGATCTTTTCGGGCGAGACTCGGCGTGTCACGCCGAGACCCGCGCAAGCGGGGCACGCGCCTTGCGGATTATTGAAGGAGAACATACGCGGCTCGAGGTCGCCGAAGGAGATTCCGTGCTCCTCGCAGGCGTAGGCTTGCGAGAATTCAAGCTCCTCAGGTTCGCCCTCTCGGGGGACGGTGACGATGAGAAGCCTGCCCTCGGCAAGCGAGAGCGCGGTCTCGACAGAGTCTGCAAGACGCGAACGGATGCCCTCGCGCATAACAAGACGGTCAACGACAACCTCGATCGAGTGGCGGAGGTTCTTGTCAAGCTTGATCTCCTCGTCGAGATCGTAAAGGCTTCCGTCGATGCGGACTCGGGTGTAGCCCGAACGTTTTGCGTCGGCAAGCACTTTTTCGTGCATACCCTTCTTGGCGCGGACAACGGGTGAGAGCACCATAAAGCGTTCGCCCTCGGGAAGGGTTTCGATCTTTTCTATGATCTGATCGACCGACTGACGGCGGATCTCCTTGCCGCAGATCGGGCAATGCGGGATTCCGATTCGCGCGTAAAGCAGACGGAGGTAGTCATAAATTTCGGTGACGGTACCCACGGTCGAACGCGGGTTTTTGGATGTTGTTTTTTGGTCTATGGAAATTGCGGGCGAAAGTCCTTCGATCATGTCAACGTCGGGTTTGTCGAGCTGACCGAGGAACTGGCGCGCGTAGGACGAGAGCGACTCGACAAATCGGCGGTGGCCCTCGGCGTATATCGTATCGAATGCAAGAGATGATTTGCCCGATCCCGAAAGTCCCGTCAGGACGACGAGCTTGTCGCGCGGGATCGTGACGTCGACGTTTTTCAGATTGTGTACTCTTGCGCCTTTGATTATCAGGTTTTGTGACATTTTTATTTCCTTATCATTTCATCGGGATTATAGGTATAATACCATTTCCGAGGATTATTCTTTATGTATTTTACACATTCGGCATAATCAAATTCGTTTCGAATAACATGATCGAATGACCTTGATTGCCAAATATTTTCACCACACTCTTTATTGCAAAAGCGTTTGAAAGTCGAAATAAACCGTGATACTTTTGACGATTTTACAGGAATATGTTGCGGTACAATAATATCATTCATTTCTACAGTACGGTTAATTTGAAATATCAAATGAATATGATTAGGCATAATGACATATTGCTTGACAAAAATATCATCATAAAAATCCTTTAGTTGATTAATGTACTTATCGGCTATAGCACCTATATTAGTCAAAACAACTTTCGGATATAATTCGTCATCGTTTTTAATAACAGACGAAAGTATGCACTTTTTATCCTTGGTGCATATAGTAATAAAGAATGCTCCGGGATAACTGTAATTAAACCTTGGATTGCGCATATTTTTTCTTTGCGGGTATTTATCTTCCATAATTTTACCGCCTTTAATAAAAGTAAAGAATACAAATCTAATTATCACCTGTAGGGACCGACGTCCTCGGCGGTCCGGTCAGCACAAAAGGTTTTATTTGTTTTAGTTTCAATGCATAAATAATATTTTCTTGCTTATGTGCTCATAAAAACCATTATTGGGCTCGGACCGCCGAGGACGTCGGTCCCTACGGACTCGTAATTAAATTATAGCTAAAACAGCATAATTACTCTCGTTCTCAAAGATCGAGGAATTTTTGCGGAATGCTGCGCAGCAATTACTCTATGGTCGTGAAGCGCTACTTTATTATAGCGGCATCATTCAGTCCCAAATTGTAAATTTACTCTGTGCGTCATCGGCGGCATCGAATTTCTTGATAATATTCGTTCCTTTATACAGCTCAACCTCGTGTTCGCCGAGAGGTATACTCGACAGATGAAGAGATTCGCGCGCGAAAATATAGTAATACCTCGCGCTGTCGGTAATAACGATCACGCCTGTTTTATAGGTATGATGCTTGGTGCCGCGTACGATAAATCTGTATTTTTCGCACGTCAACGTCCTTGTTTCAGATTCCGAAGGATCGATAGTTTCAAGCATCTTTATAAGTCTTTTATAAAGACGAGCATATTTCACAAACCAAATACCGAAGAAAAGAAGCAAAAAATTGAATAATAACAATAATACACAACTCTCAATCGGATTGGGCGAATCAGCATAAAATCCGTCAAAACCCCACAGAGAATAAATTGTCATTAACAAAATAAAAGGAACGGGATGCAATATAAAAACCGCAGCGGCTACGTATATGCAATTGATATTTTTCAGATTCTTGATTTGCATATCAAGTATTTCTTTATCCATCATATCATTTCCCCCCATCCTCACGAAGTGCACGAATCTTGTCACGGAGGTAGGCGGCGAGCTCGAAGTCGAGGCGGCGGGCGGCATCTTTCATTTCGACGGTCAGCTTTTCGATCATAGCCTCGCGGTCGCGCTTTGTAAGCTTCTTTTCGGGCTGCTTCTTCTGCTTTTCGTCCTTGCCGCCGGGGAGTGCGATCTCTATGAGATCTCCTACCTTCTTTTCGACGGATCGGGGCGTGATGCCGTGTGCTTCGTTATATTCTGTCTGAACCTTACGGCGGCGGTTGGTCTCGCCTATCGCGCGGCGCATTGAGCCGGTTACGCTGTCGGCGTACATAATGACCTTGCCATTTACGTTACGTGCGGCTCGTCCGACGGTCTGTATGAGCGAGGTCTCGGAACGCAGGAAGCCTTCCTTATCGGCATCGAGGATGGCGACGAGTGAGACCTCGGGAATGTCAAGACCTTCTCGGAGAAGGTTGATTCCGACAAGTACGTCAAAGTTACCGAGGCGGAGATCACGGATGATCTCGGTTCGTTCCATAGTTTCTACGTTATAGTGAAGATATCTCACGCGCACGCCGTTATCGGCAAGATAGTCGGTGAGGTCCTCCGCCATCTTACGGGTGAGGGTTGTTACAAGGCTGCGCTCGTTCCTTGCAGCGCGCGCTTTGACCTCTCCGAGAAGATCGTCGACCTGATGCTCGATCGGTCTGATCTCGATCTCGGGATCGACAAGTCCCGTGGGACGGATGAGCTGTTCGCTGATTCGCTCGGAATGCTCGCGCTCGTAGTCACCGGGTGTTGCGCTGACGAAAACGGCTTGGTTGATCTTGTCTTCAAATTCCTCGAAATAGAGGGGGCGGTTATCGTACGCCGAGGGCAGACGGAAGCCGAAATCGACGAGATTGCGCTTTCTTGCAGTGTCGCCGCCGCTCATTCCGCGAACCTGCGGGAGGGTTACGTGCGATTCATCTACGAAAAGAAGGAAATCCTTCGGAAAATAGTCAAGGAGCGTATAGGGTGTTGAACCCGGTTCTCTGCACGCTAGGACGCGCGAATAGTTTTCAACGCCCGAGCAGAAGCCGATCTCGCGGAGCATCTCGAGGTCGTATTTAGTGCGCTCGGAAATGCGCTGTGCCTCAAGGTATTTATGATTCGATTCAAAGAACTCAACGCGCTCCTTCATCTCGCGCTCGATCTCGGCAAGAGCTTTTTCACGTTTATCGTCGGAGACGGCATAGTGCGTTGCGGGGTAGATCGCGGCATAGGAAAGGCGGCGGACAAGCTCGCCCGTGACCACGTTTATCTCGGAAACGCGCTCAATCATATCGCCAAAGAATTCGACGCGGAGAGCTTTATCGTTGCCCGATGCCGGGATGACCTCGACCGTATCTCCGCGCACACGGAAGGAATCACGCGCGGGGGACATATCGTTTCTCGTGTAGCTGATGGCGGTCAGGCGTTTGATAAAATCGTTTCTGTCCATCTCCATATCGGGGCGGACTGCGAGGACAAGCTCGGAATACTCGGCTGGGTCACCGAGCGAGTAGATGCAGGAAACGCTGGCGACGATGATGACGTCACGGCGTTCAAAAAGCGCAGAGGTCGCGCTGTGGCGGAGGCGGTCGATCTCGTCGTTTACGAGAGCGTCCTTCTCGATGTACATATCCTTTCCGGGGATGTACGCCTCGGGCTGATAGTAATCATAATAGGAAACGAAATATTCGACGGCATTCTCGGGAAAAAACTGACGGAACTCGGTGCAAAGCTGTGCCGCGAGAGTCTTGTTATGAGCGAGAACGAGAGTCGGGCGGTTCATTTTTGCAATGACGTTCGCCATCGTGAAGGTCTTGCCCGAGCCTGTAACTCCGAGGAGGGTCTGCATATGCTCTCCCTTCTCGAGACCTTCGACTATGCTGTCTATCGCCGCGGGCTGATCTCCCGTGGGTGCAAATTCGCTGTGGAGCTTGAAGACTCCCTCGAGCTTTCTGCTCATCATTTCACTTCCCTTCAGATATAAGTCGCTAATACATATATTATATCAAAAAAGATTTTTAATGTAAATGGATTTCGATAAAAAAGTGCCCGAAAATTTTTGTCATTTTCGGGCGTGATTTATTGGTAGATGTCAACAATCGGAGGGGATCTCCTTAGCAAGCGCGACATTCTTGTACGCCTTTTCTGCGGTGACCTCTCGAATGACCTTGATGAATCCGGGAAGGCGGACAGTCTCGTTTTCATCCTCCATTTCGACCTCGGCGATGGCGCGGTCGGTCCAGAAAGGATAGATATCAATTTCGACAACTCTTCCGCCGTAGGGCAGGCAATAGCGTGTTTTTTCGACGGTTCTGCGCTCGGGATCGGCGAGCTTCAATTGATTATCGTACTCTTCTTCCGTGATCTCGCGCTCGTTTTCGATGCACTTGACGTCGTTTACGCGCTTTTTTTCGGTGAAAATATATTTTGTCGCGCCGTTTGTCGTGCGCTTGCGGACACGCGAGGTAAAGCCGTCGTCGGTCAGGAGATAGGTCTGCGCGATCTCGCTTTTAGTTGAATTCGGATAGGCTTCCAATTCATTTACATCGGGATATTCAATAAGGAATTTTCTTTCTATTTCGTAAGCCATCTTCTCACTCCTTCGGAATATACATAATTATATCACGCCTAAAGCGTAAGAGTCAAGTCTTTTCGATAAAAAGGCGGTAAAAGAGCGAGAGAGTGAATATAAAAAGGCTCAGAGAGGTGCCGTAGCGGAGCAAAAGATAGACCGAGAGCATCCAGAGCGCGACGATGCTTATAAATGAGGTCATCGAGATCGTTCTTGCCGCCGCGCGGGGTCCGAAGAACGACGAGACGGCGACAGAAAGCATTCTTCCGCCGTCAAATCCCTCGGTGGGCATAAGGTTGAGCACACCGAGCATCAGTGAGACCGACGCGAACCACTCGCCGCATTCGGTATAATATCCGCGATGCTCGGACAGTATACAAACCGCGGCGGCGCAGATGAAATTCATTGAGGGTCCCGCGGCGCAAAGAAGGAATTCTTTAGGATAGGAGATCAGCGAACCACGGACCTTAAGCGACGCGCCGAAGAGTCCGACGTCAAGAGACCTGAGCGGTATTCCGAGTATGAGCGCGGCGAGCATATGACCCGATTCGTGAAGCACAGCCGCTCCGAGCGAGGGCAGGACGATCCCGACGGGCTGAAATATAAGCATCAGCGCGAGTATCAGCGCGGGCAGAATGCCTATGCGTAGTATTTTTGCGCCCGAGGTTTCATTTTTCATATATACACTCCTTTTTTTGCCGAAAAATATTGTGTTTGGGTTCTTTTTATGATAAAATATATAGAAATATTGCAAAGGAGTATGACAATTTATGGCTTTTTCGAATATAAAATGGATCTTTTTCGATATGGGACACACTCTGCTCGACGAGGACGAGGTACACATCGCCCGTCTCGAGGAGCTGAACGAGGAGCTTGGCGGTGCTCTGCCGCCCGCAGAAGATCTGCTTGCCGAGATGATCGAATTCGGCACAAAGGGCGCGCGCAGTCCCTTCGGATCGGTAGCTAAAAAATACGGTGCGAAGAGACATTATCCCTACAGCCCCGCGCTCGAGGTGCCCTTCCCGGAGACCGAGGAGACTCTGCGCAAGCTTTCCGCGAAATACAAGCTCGGCATCATTGCAAATCAGCGCGGAGGCTCGGCTCACAGACTTCAGGCGCACGGCTTGATGAAGTACATAGATTTCGTTTATTCGAGTGAAGAAATGGGACGCTCAAAGCCCGCACCCGATCTTTTCCTCTCCGCTCTTGATACTCTCGGATGTGCGCCCGAGGAGGCTTGTATGGTCGGCGACCGCATCGACAACGATATCCGTCCCGCAAAGCGTCTCGGCATGAAAACAGTCCGTCTGCGCCAAGGATTCTTCAGAAACCGTGCCCCCGAATGCGAATACGATATTCCCGACGCGGATATCGAATCTATCGGTGACCTTCCGGCAGTCTTCGGATTATAAAAAAATCATGCAAAATTGACAAAAATATTTAAAATTCCTATTGACAATCACTTGACCGTGTGATATAATATTCGCAGATGATAAAATATTCGGAAAGGAGTACTGAAAAATGAATCTTCAAATCAATGAAGAGCTTATCCCCGGTACGATACTGAACCGCAAGGAAATGGGTGACGTTACCGGTCTTGAATTCCTCAACAAGATCTTCTACATTTCGGACGGAGTTATGCTTACACAGATCCGCGAGATCTCGGGCATCGACGGCTCCACCCTGCAGAACTGGACAAAGAGAGGTTGGGTTGCCAACGCAAAGCTCAAGCGTTACAACATCGATCAGGTGGCTCACATTCTGATCATCAATATGCTTCGCTCCTGCATGCAGCTCGATAAGATCGCATTCCTCGTTTCCTACATCAACGGACGCGTATACGATCAGTCGGACGACATCATCCGCGATTCGCAGCTTTACGATTATATCTGCCGTATCCTCGACAAGCTCATGAAGGTCGGCGAGATCTCAACGCAGAATACCACTCTCCGCGACACAATTGAAAAGATCACCTCGGATTATGAGGAAAAGGTCACGGGAGCGAGAAGACGCCTCAACACGGCTCTTGAGATCATCATCATAGCATACTACGCCTCGATCATCAAGTCGCATTCGGACAGAATGGTCGATAAGCTGATGCTCAGTTAATTGCATCCGGCGTTTATTCTCTCACACGGAAAGGAAGGTCAATTATGATCAATTGGTGGAATGAACTTGATCTGATACAGCAGATCTTTGCACTTATCGCACTTCCCTCTACTGTTCTTATCGTTATCCAGACGGTACTCCTGCTTATCGGCATAGGCGGCGAGTCGGACACCGACGTCGACGTTGACGACGTTGACGGCATCGATCTGCCAGACGACGGTCTTGCTATCTTCAGCGTCAGAGGAATCCTCTCGATGCTCTGTATCACGGGTTGGGTTGCCGTCGCGCTTCTCGAGACCTCGCTTCCCGCGGGCGTTTCGATTGCGATCGCGATCGCTTGCGGTATTGCTACTCTCATCGGAATGGCATACCTGATGCGCGCCGTAAACAAGCTTCAGTCAAGCGGTAATATCGACATCGGCAACTGCATCGGTAAGATCGGTGAGGTCTATATTCCGATTCCCTCCTCGGGCAACGGATCGGGCAAGGTAAACCTTACGGTTCAGGAAAAATTCAGCGAATTCACCGCTATCACGACATCGGGCGAGCAGCTCAAAACGGGTGCATTCGTTCGCGTTGTTGCGGTAAGTGAAGCGGGCGTGCTTGTGGTCGAGCCCATAGACAAAAAAGACTGACCGCGAAAACAATCTATAATTATTCGTCAAAGGACACAAAATGAACTACACGCGACACAAAAAGTATTTTGAACAGCATCTCAGCACGGCACCGATCATAATATCCGCCGCATGCTTCGCCATCGGCTTCCTTATGGTCGTTTTCCTCGCAAACACACGCGGTATGCCCTCCTATCTCATGACCTCGGGCGGTCTTACCCTGATCGCTGTCGGCGCGGCGATATTCGTCGTCCGATCGGCTAAGAAGATCCCCGACGCAGAGGTTGACGAGGTCACCGAAAAGCTTTACGAAAGCTTCAAGACCGATTTCAACGACAAGTTCCTCGCGGTCAACATCCGTTCGATCAGACAGGAAATGACACAGCATTCAAGCGGTCCCAAGCCCGAGCCCGTGACATTCGGCACCTACTGCTTCGAGGGTGCGGACATTCTCGCAAAGAAGGGTAATGACGGAAAGAGCCGTTCATCGGTCTACTCGATGTCGGGATTCGTTCTCAAGCCCGACGTGATCTGTCTTGCCGAGCGCGAGATCTCGCTGATCTCCGATGAGGATCCCATCCCCGGCGACTTCAAGCAGTTCAAGTACACCGAGCTTGGAAGCGCTTCTCTCCAGAAGGTTCCCGATAAGGTCGGCTACGAGGGCTTTGCAAAATACAGACATCTTAGGATTGTGGACAATGACGGCGAGGCTGTAATGGAATTCCCCATCCTCGGCGACGCGGCTGCCGACAGCTACGTAAACGATATAAACCTCCGCATCACACGCGCAAAGGAAAAAGCAAACAAAGAAGCGGAATAAAAAACGCTCCGCAAATTATACTATAGTAATGATTTAAAAATAAAATATAGAAAGGAATTTCATCATGTTCGGATTCAATGCACTTCTCTCCTCGGGCGGAATCTCCGAGGCGGTACCGATGATCGTTATCGCGGTAGTGGCAATTCTCTTTGCCTTTGTAGTTCTCATAGCTTCGCGCTATAAGAAATGTCCTTCCGACAAGATCATGGTCATCTACGGTAAGGTCGGCACAAACAAGGACGGCACACAGCGTTCGGCTAAGTGTATCCACGGTGGTGCGGCATTCGTAATTCCCGTATTTCAGGCTTACGAGTACCTCGATCTGACTCCCATGTCGATCCCCGTTGACCTCACAAACGCCCTCTCGCATCAGAACATCCGTGTTGACGTTCCCTCCAGATTTACCGTTGGTATCTCCACCGACGTCGGCGTAATGCAGAACGCGGCTGAGCGTCTTCTCGGTCTCAAGCTCGTTGAGATCCAGGAGCTCGCAAAGGATATCATCTTCGGTCAGCTCCGTCTCGTTATCGCAACGATGGACATCGAGGAGATCAACACAGACCGTGACAAATTCCTTGAAGCGGTCTCCGGAAACGTTGAAACCGAGCTTAAGAAGATCGGTCTCCGACTCATCAACGTTAACGTAACCGACATCAGTGACGAAAGCGGATACATCGCCGCTCTCGGTAAGGAAGCAGCCGCTAAGGCTATCAACGACGCTAAGATCTCTGTTGCTCAGGCTGACAGAAACGGTGCGATCGGTTCCGCAACCGCAGAAAAGGATCAGCGTATCAGCGTATCCCGCTCCAACTCCGAGGCTATCGCGGGTGAAAACGAAGCTAAGGTAAAGATCGCCGAGTCCGAGGCTACACGTCGTGAGCACGAGGCAGAGGCTAACAAGCGTGCGGTCGCAGCCGAGAATATTCAGGCGGCTCGCGCACTCGAGGAATCCTACGTAGCACAGCAGAGAGCCGAGGAAGCCCGTGCCCTCCTTGAAAAGGCAAAGCTCGAGGCTGACGTCCTCGTCAAGGCTGAGATCGCAAAGCGCGAGCTCGAGCTCCAGGCTGAGGCAGAGGCTGAGCAGATGCGCCGCCGCGCACGCGGTGAAGCTGACTCCATCCGTATGAAGATGGAAGCAGAGGCTGCCGGTGCACGCGAGATTCTTATCAAGCAGGCAGAAGGTCTTACCTCCATCGTTGCCGCTGCAGGCGGAGACGCAAACGCAGCTATCAGACTTATGGTCACCGACAAGCTCGAAGAGCTCACCAAGATCCAGGTCGGCGCGATCTCGAACCTCAAGATCGACAAGGTCACCGTTTGGGACAACGGTCAGAGCGGCGCGGACGGCAAGTCCTCCACCGCAGGCTTCGTTTCGGGACTTTACAAGTCCGTTCCTCCCCTCACCGAGCTTTTCGATATGGCAGGCATGCAGCTTCCCGAGTACCTCGGAAAGCCGAAGGCAGAGCCCGCAGAAACTGTCGAAGCAGAGTAAATTTAATAACAAAAAGCTGTCTCTTCGGAGGCAGCTTTTTTGAGTGCAGAGTTAAGAGTGCAGAATGCAGAGGTGTTGAAAATTTCCTCACTTCGTTCGAAAATTATTATTATATTAATTACTTTTCGAGCAACGCGAGAAAAGTTTCCGAAACTCTGCACTCTGCATTCTGAACTCTGCACTAATTATATCTTATTCGGAGCCGGAAGCAAAAAACTACATTTTTCGCCCTTATTTTAAAGATATTTTAAAAAACTATTGCATTTTATCTGATTTTTTGATACAATATAATCGGAAACTGCGGTACGTAGGTACACTCGGCTTTTTTTGCCCGTCCATGATCGTCTTTTCGGCGGTTTTGGGGCGGATAATGCGCTTTTTTCCGATGTGTGACATAGACCCGTTCCGGAATTTTTTTATTATTTTAATCTAAAGGAATTTTGCGGAATGAACAACGAAAAGCTTATAGAGCTGCGCGGAGTCTCTAAGTCTTACGACGGTGAGACCGTTCTTTGCTCTATCGATCTCGACATTCATGAGCACGAGTTCATCACTCTGCTCGGCCCCTCGGGTTGCGGCAAGACCACGACCCTTCGTATCATCGGCGGCTTCGTCACTCCCGACGAGGGAAAGGTTTACTTTGACGGTAAGCTCATAAACGAAATCCCGCCCCACAAGCGTCCCGTTAACACGGTCTTCCAGCGGTACGCTCTCTTTCCCCATCTGAACGTATTTGAAAACATCGCGTTCGGTCTGCGAATCAAGAAAACTCCCGAGGAGGAGATCCGCGAGCAGGTCAAGGAAATGCTTGCAATGGTCAACCTCAAGGGCTTTGAGCGCCGCCGCGTCGATAGCCTTTCTGGCGGTCAGCAGCAGCGTGTTGCGATCGCGCGCGCTCTTATCAATAAGCCGAAGATACTGCTTCTCGACGAGCCTCTCGGCGCGCTTGACCTCAAGCTCCGCAAGGATATGCAGGTTGAGCTGAAGCGTATGCAGAGACAGACGGGCATCACCTTCATCTTCGTTACTCACGATCAGGAGGAAGCCCTCTCGATGTCGGACACAATCGTCGTTATGGCTGACGGTAAGATCCAGCAGATCGGCTCTCCCGAAAAGATATACAACGAGCCCGAAAACGCATTCGTTGCCGACTTTATCGGCGAATCGAACATCCTTGACGGCGTTATGCTCGAGGACTACAAGGTCCGCTTCTCCGGCAACACCTTCACCTGTGTGGACAAGGATTTTGCGCCCAAGGAGAAGGTCGATATCGTCGTCCGCCCCGAGGACGTTGACGTCGTTCCCGTTGATAAGGGAATGCTCACGGGCACTGTTTCCTCCGTCACCTTCAAGGGCGATTATTACGAGATAATCGTTGACGTCGGCGGCTTCAAATGGATGCTCGAGACCTCCGACTACGTTGCTCCCGAGGCAACGATCGGTCTCCACATCGAGCCCGAGGCAATCCACGTTATGAAAAAATCCGAATATTCGGGCAAATTCGGAGACTACTCCTCTTTCAGCGACGAGCTTGAACAGCTCTCCGATCCTGAGGAGGAAGAGGAATGAAAAAAGGCTCACTCTTCCAGAAATTAGCCGCGGCTCCGCATATTCTCTGGGCGATCATGTTTATCGTCTTCCCGATGATATTCGTGCTCTTCTTCGCCTTCACCGATGCGGACGGCAATTTCTCCTTCTCAAACATCACCTCGCTTTCTCAGTACGGACACGTTTTCGTGCTTTCGATCGCGTTTGCTCTTATCGCAACCGTCGTCTGCCTTCTGATCGGCTATCCCTTGGCATACTTCATGTCCAAGCAGTCACCGCGTGCGCAGAAGATTCTGATGGTGCTCGTTATGCTCCCGATGTGGTGCAATCTGCTCATCAGAACCTACGCGCTGATGGCACTGCTCGACAACGGCGGACTTCTCAATTCCTGGCTTACCTCGCTCGGGCTTGACAAGCTTTCGATAGTCGGAACGAATTTCGGCGTTATCCTCGGTATGATCTACGATTTTCTGCCCTATATGGTGCTCCCGATCTTCACGGCTATGACCAAGCTTGATCCCAAGTTCATCGAGGCATCGCAGGACCTCGGATGTACGTCCTGGCAGACGATGACCCGCGTTATCATGCCTCTGACCGCTTCGGGCGTTATCTCGGGCATTACGATGGTATTCGTACCCTCGATCTCCACCTTCTATATCTCGCAGAAGCTCGGCGCGGGAAAGATTGATCTTGTCGGTGACACGATCGAGCGTCTTTTCCAAAATCCCTCGACCTACAACGTAGGCGCGGCGATCTCGCTTGTTATGATGATCCTTATCATCATCTCGGTTACGATCATGAATCGCTTCTCGGATGATAAGCAGCCCGCCGATCCCAAGACCGGCAAGGGAGGAGGTATCATGCCTTGAAATTCCTCCAGAGATCCTATATTTTCTTAGTATTTCTTCTGCTTTATATT
The DNA here is from genome assembly GCA_045632925.1 of Eubacteriales bacterium. GTDB lineage: Bacteria > Bacillota > Clostridia > Oscillospirales > CAG-272 > CAG-390. Next base: position 200,544 of record JAZQXP010000066.1, read on the forward strand.
CCGATAATCGTACTTATCGCCTTTTCCTTCAATGAGGCGGGTAGCCTTGCGGAATATTCTGGCTTCTCTCTCGTCTGGTACGAGGAGCTTTTTCACGATGAAGAGGCTTTGACGTCTCTTCGCAACTCGCTTGTGCTTGCGGTATCTTCCTCTCTCATCGCAACCGTCATCGGTACCTTTGCCGCTCTCGGACTCCACAGAATGAAAGCAAAATGGCTCAAGGGCGCGGTCAATACCGTAACCAACATCCCAATGATGAACCCCGATATCGTTACGGGCGTTTCAATGATGCTTCTCTTCGTTGCCGTTGCGGCGATTCTCAATCTTCAGGATCTTTTCGGCTTCGGAACGATGCTGATAGCACACGTGACCTTCAACCTTCCCTACGTTATCCTCTCGGTAATGCCGAGATTCAAGGCTCTTGACGTCTCTCTTTCGGAGGCGGCGCAGGATCTTGGATGCACTCCATCTCAGGCGTTTTTCAAGGTTGAGCTTCCCGAGATCGTTCCCGGAATCGTTTCGGGTCTTATGCTCGGTTTTACGATGTCTCTTGACGACTTCGTCATCAGCCATTTCGTAAGCTCGCCCGATTTCCAGACCCTTCCCCTCTACGTTTACAACCAGACCGCGCACAACGTAAAGTTCAGCATGTACGCGCTTTCGGCTCTTATTGTCGTCGCGATTCTTATCATTCTGCTCGTCGTCAACTTCGCGGGCTCGTTCGGTAAGAAGAAAGGAGGCGCGAAATGAGACGGATCCGTTTTGCCGCGCTTTTCGCGGTCGCAGTTATCATCCTTCCGCTTCTTCTCTCCTCCTGCTCCGGCGACGGAGTGACCGAGACCGCTACCCTCTACGTTTACAACTGGGGCGAGTATATCTCGGACGGCTCGGAGGGCTGTCTTGATTCGAATGCCGCCTTTGAGGAATGGTATCTCGAAAACTACGGCGTGAAGGTCAAGGTCAATTATTCGACCTTCTCAAGCAACGAAAGTCTTTACGCGAAGCTCAGCTCGGGATCGGTAAGCTACGACGTTGTCGTTCCGTCCGATTATATGATCGAGCGTCTTATCGCGGAGGATCTTCTGGCACCTCTCAATTACAATAATATTCCCGATATCGGAAATATTCTTCCCGAATTCTGGGGCGAGACGAGCGAGCATTCGGCTCACGACCCCGGGAACGTCTACTCTGTTCCCTATCTTTACGGTATGATCGGTATCATCTACAACACCACGATGGTTGAGGCCGACGATCCGAGTCTCGGAAGCTGGGAACTTATGTGGGACGAAAGACACGCGGGCAACATTCTGCAGTTCAACAACTCGCGCGATGCCTTCGGCAGTGCGCAGTATCTTCTTGGTCTTGACGTAAACTCGGACAGCGAGGCTGATTGGCGTATGGCTCTTGACAAGCTCAAGGAGCAGAAGCCGATCCTCCAGGGCTACGTTATGGACGAGATCTACAACAAAATGGAGAACGGCTCTGCGGGAATTGCGGCGTACTATGCGGGCGACTACCTCGCTATGTACGAGAATAACCAGGACCTTGAGTTCTTCTATCCCGAGGAGGGCACGAATCTTTACGTTGACGCGATGTGCATCCCCAAGTCGAGCAAGAACAAGGAGATCGCCGAGCGTTACATCAACTTCATGCTCACCGAAGAGCCCGCTATTGCGAACGCGGAATATACTTATTATGCTTCTCCGAACCGCCTCGTTGTCGAGAGTGAGGAATACATCGAATACATGGGCGAGATAAAGGAAGACGCCTATGAAAAGATGTACGCGACCGACAGCGTCAAAACATCTACCTATGAAAACCTCAGCGGCGAAAAGCTCATTCTCATCAATCAGCTTTGGGAGGAGCTCAAATCCGATATCGAGATCAGCACGGGCATCTACGTCATCTGTGGCGTGATACTCGCGGTGCTTCTCTCGCTTGGAGCATATTTCGGAGTGAGAAACAAAATAAGGAACAACTATTAAAGAGGAGAGTTTTGATCAAACTTTTTCAAAAGTTTGCGGTTTCTTAAGGCAGAGCCTTAAGTCGCCCTCCGCAGAGGGCGAAAACGGTTGCCTCCGGCAACCACGCAAGCTTCGCTTGCTCTCCCCATATGCTTCGAACCGGCGGCGCCCCTGCCGACGGTTCGGACAAAGAATAAGCCTTGCGCCAAAAAGCGTAAGGCTTGTTCTTTGCCAATAAAAATAAATAAAATTCTATTTTGCTATTGCATATTCTCGCTCTTTATGATATAATTATATAGTACGCCTGCATAGTTAAATGGATATAATAGCCCCCTCCTAAGGGGTAGTTATGGGTTCGATTCCCGTTGCGGGTGCCAAAAAGACCGAGTCGCAAGACTCGGTCTTTTTGGCATTCGCACGGTGAACCCATCTTTGCGAGCTTGCGAGCAAAAAATGGGTTCGCATCCTCGGCGCAGAGCGCGTCAAGCTCGCTTGTAAGCGGCAAGCCGAAGGATATTCGCCGAAGGCGAAATTCCCGTTGTTGGTTTATTTATACTCTCTTTACATTACACTATTGATTTCCCCTCATTTTTCCTTCATAATTATATCAGATGGAAAAGGAGGTATCCGATATGAATCCAGAACTGAACGGCAAGGTTCCCTTTTGGGGCAAGAATTACATCTTCTACGTATACAGCGCGATGCTCGGCGTTTTCGGTGCGCTCGGGTTTTACTGCGCGATTATGTTTATTGCGATAAACGCTTTTAACGAAGCAGGCAGGTCGCCTATCGCTTATCCATTCAGTGTTCTGGCTGGATTTTTGTCTTTGCTTATTTGTTTCGGAATCGTTACCGTCTACGCAAAGAATTTCAAGCATCTGAGAAAAAGATTTCAGGTGATACTTCATCTGCTGACCGTACTTGCCGTTTTCGTCGGCGGAGTATTTATGTGGAGCTTTTTTCACAGTGTTATCAGTGATATCATCCGTCCTTATTAAAGCAATATCCATCCCCGCCCGGGCGGGGATTTTTGATTGACAAAGGTTATATTTTGTGCTATAATGATGTCGAAATACATCGAAACGGGGAATCAAAATGAACAAGAAGCAAAAAATCAAAAAAGCATTATCGACGGTAGTATTTTTAGCTATATTCCTTCCCGCGGCGTTCTTGCTCGGTGTTCTGATCGGAATTTTCGGTTACGGCAACGGAAGCGGATCGTTTTATGTAATCGGTATGCTGATGTATTTCGCGACCTTTTATCTGCAGATAATCATACACGAATGCGGGCATATGGTCTTCGGTCTTATGACGGGTTACAAATTCCGCTCGATCCGTTTCGGCAGTATTATGATAGTCAGCATCGAGGGTAAGCTCCGCTTCAAGCGTTATTCCCTCGCGGGTACGGGAGGTCAATGTCTTATGTCGCCGCCCGAGCTCGTTGACGGCAAGATGCCCTATGTGCTCTACAATCTCGGCGGAAGCTTTCTCAATCTGATATTTGCGGCTATATTCCTTGTGCTGGGGCTTACCGTCAACGTACCTTATCTCGATCTGTTCTTCCTTATGAATGCGATATGGGGACTCTCCACCGCGCTTCAGAACGGCATTCCGCTCGAGCTTCAGGTGCCGAACGACGGAAGCAATACCGTAGCTCTTTCAAAGAGTAAGACCGCTCTGCGCGGCTTCTGGCTATCGATGAAGACGGTCGAGGCTCTCGGCGACAACAGAAGACTCGGCACTATGCCCGAGGAGTGGTTCGAGGTTTACGAGGGCGAGAATCTGACTCAGCCTTTGGCAACGCACATCATCATTGCAAAATGCGACAGACTTCTCGATCTTCATAGATTCGATGAAGCAAAGCGCGAGCTCCTATCTCTTCTCGATTCAAGCGAATATTCTCTTTCTGACTTGATACGCACGGTTCTGACGGATAATCTCATCTGTTGCGAGGCCTTTACCGAAAACCGCCCCGAGACCTACGAAAGATTTCTTACTCCGACCTACCATAAACTCGAAAAGGCACTTACCAACAATATCGGTACCATCCGCACGACCTACGTCCGCTCTCTGCTTATTGATCACGACACGGAAAAGGCTTCGAAGGCTCTCATTGCGTTTGATAAGCTCAAGAAGACCTATCCCTACCCTTCCGACTACGAGCTCGAGTCCGAGCTTATGGCGATTGCAGACAAACTTGCGAAGGAACGAGAAAATAATCAATAATTTTGCCGAAAAAGAGATATTTTTTCAAAAAACCTATTGACAAAAGACAAGTTCCGTTGTATAATAATATGCCGCTTGAAATCGGCTCTTTTAAGTGCGTCTAAAAAACGCCGCCGAAGGTACAGCGAGTCTATAATGAAAGAGAGGTGCTTTCCAGTGTTTGCTATTATCACTACTGGCGGAAAGCAGTACAAAGTCACCGAGGGCGATATCATCTTTATCGAGAAGCTCGGCGCAGAAGAAGGCAGCGAGGTTGTTTTTGAGCAGGTTAATGCTCTTTCTAACGACAACGGTTTCGTAGCCGGAACCCCCACCGTTGAAGGTGCAAGCGTAACTGCTAAGGTTCTTGCTCAGGGTAAGAACAAGAAGATCTACGTCATGAAGTACAAGGCTAAGAAGAACGAGAAGAAGAAGATCGGTCACAGACAGCCTTATACCAAGGTACAGATCGAAAAGATCGTAGGCTAATTACAAAATGACTAAAGTCGTATTTTACAGAAGCGGCGGAACATTCTGGGGCTTCGAGGAAACGGGACATACGGGCTACGGCGATGCGGGTGAGGACATCCTCTGCTCTGCTCTCTCGGCTATGACGATGCTTATCGTCAACACGGTTGAGATCGCTTACGCTTCCAACATTGATTACGATATCAACGAGGGAGCAACGAAGATCAAGGTATCATCGAAGGCGGCTCTTCCCGAATTTGAAGATGACGAGCGCAAGAGATACGCGGTATCGGGGCTTTTCATGGCTTACTATTACCAGCTCAACGATCTTACGCTTGAATACGGAGATTTCCTTGAGGTTGACGTTGTCGACCGCGACTACATCTGATTACGACGCACCGCATCCGCGTTTTGGCGGAAAAACTTAACGGAGGAAACTAGAAATGCTTAGACTTTCATTACAGTTCTTTGCTCATAAGAAGGGCGTAGGTTCTACCAAGAACGGTCGTGATTCCGAGTCCAAGAGACTTGGCGTTAAGAAGACCGACGGTCAGCCTGTTATCGCCGGCAATATCATCATCAGACAGAGAGGCACCGCTGTTCATCCCGGCAACAACGTTGGTATGGGCACCGACCACACTCTCTTCGCTCTGATCGACGGTAAGGTCAAGTTCGAGCACAAGGCTGGTGGCAAGAAGCAGGTCAGCGTTTACGCAGACTAATTCTCGCACATCAAGAAAAGGCTATCGCGCAAGCGGTAGCCTTTTCTCTTTTTTGTAAAAAATCAAGATTCGGGAATGCTTTATTAACAAAATTAACATTGACATTTAATCCTCAAGGTGGTATAATACAATATGAAGTATTATACTGTACGAAAGGACGGTTGATCTATATATGACCAAACGCGCAAAACTCTTGATTTTACTTATCTGCGTACTCTGTACGGTCGCTGTGTGCGCGCTCCCGATCTTCGCGGATGAGGTAACCGAGGACATCTTCGTTGACACATTCCCCGTTGAAAATCCGACAACGGTGGAGCCCGCTGCTCCCTATCCCGTAAGCTTCATCGTTATGAGGAGCGAATCATCCAAGACCGTTTATATGGAAGGCGAATATTTCTCGAACGCGAATTTCTTCGGAAAGGTTACAATGTCGGACAACAGCGAGATCTGGCTTCTCACTTCCGCTGAGCTTCCCTATAACCAGACCGAGGCTCTCACCCCCGCGCACACCTATATCACCTTTACTTACGGTGAGCTCTACTACAACTTCCCAATCACCGTAATCAAGAACATTTACACTCCGAGCATTCAGTCGATCGAGCTTTCCGCTACAAAGACCGATTTTCTCGCGCTTGAGACGATCGATCCCTCCGTGTTCAGCGCGGGTATCATCTACACCGACGGAACAACCGCTCCGCTCGATCTCTCGCTCTGCACCTTCTTCCCCTCTCTCGACGAGCCGATTTCGGCTTACACCACGAGCTATACCGTAACCTACAACGACGGTACGACAACCTATACCGATTCGATCGCCGTAAACGTCTCCCCGATCATTCTTCTTGAGGTTTCGGGTCTTGAGAACGCTAAGCTCTATGAATCGACTCCCTACGCTCCTCCCACGGGACTTACCGTAACCGCTTACTATGACGGAATGAAGACGATCTCGCAGGTCATCACGAACTACGACGTTGAGTCTGACACCGAATTCGTAGTTTCCAACTCCGAGGGCAAGGCAAAGATCACGATCAAAGCCGATTCCGCAAGCCTCGAGGCAGAGATTCCCGTTCTTCCCATTGTAAACTACAGCGTTACCGGACTCAAAAGCGCATACTACTACGGAGATACCTTCTCCGCAGCAAACGTAAAGGTCACCGCGTTCTATTCCGATCTTACCTCTTGCGACGTAACAGAGCAGGTTCTGATCACCGCACCCGAGACGATCGTTGCGGGAAGCACTATCACGGCTATCCACAACGGCTTCGATCTTAAGGATTTCCTTAACACCTCTCTTCCCACAGGGACTCTGACCGTCATCACCGAGCCGACAAAGAATCATTACGAGATCGGCGAGATCTTTGACAGCACCGGACTCGAGGTCGGCATCAACTATTCCGACGGCACAAGAAAGCTTCTTAATGTGGGCGATTACGAGCTTGTCGTTTCCTCTCCGCTTACAGCCGCAGATAAGCTTGTCAGCATCAATTATTACGGTGTTTCCACGAGCATTTCGATATCCGTAGGTGACGAGGCTTACATCGTCTCGCTCCAGCTCATCGGCATTCCCGACGTTATGACCTATTACGAGGGCAATCTCCTCAACACATCGGGCGTTATCATCGAGGCTTATATGTCGGACGGAAGCAAGCTTATCGTCGATCCCCGTATTCTTACATTCTCCCCCGCGCTTGATACTCCCCTTACTCCCGATATTACTTCGGTGAAGATCTCCGCAAACGACGGTACAGACAAGTACTGCGAATGCTCCTTCCCGATCACGGTCACCAAGAAGATTCCGACAGGACTTATCGCAACCTCCAAGCCTTCAAAGCTTGAATATGCGGAGGGCGAGGCTTTCAATCCCGACGGACTTACGCTCAGCCTATTCTTTAACGACGGTTCGAGCATTCCTCTTTCCAGCTTCACCTTCTCTCCCGAGCTTGGATCAAGCATCATACTTCACTCCAATGCCACCGAAAAGTGCATCGTTTATGCGGTATACAACCACGAGGGCGAGGAATTTACCTATCCCATCGAGATCACGGTAACTCCCGCCGAGATCGAAAATCTGGTTGTCACACGTCAGCCTATCAAGACCGTTTACGAGATCGGCGAGGAATTCATCCCCATGGGCGTTGAACTTATGCTCATCTACAAGGACAGAAGCCTGCAGGCGCAGGTCGTTCCCGAGGGATATTACACTTATTCACCCTCGGTGATAACCGCTGACACACGCGAGATCGTCTTCACCTTCAGAGGATACAGCGTATCTCTTCCGATCACCGTCAACGGAGGCGTGACCTCAGATATCACCACTCAGCCCATTGATCCTCCCGTAACGGTAGAACCTCCTGTGACCGATATCACGACCGAGCCCGATATTTCGACCGATGAGGTCACAACCGAGCCCGAGGAAAGCACCGATATCACAACAGAGATCACCACAGAGCCTGAGGTTCCCACAAGCGATCCCGAAATCACATCCTCTCCCGACGTTACGTCCGAGGATGACGTCACCACGGGCAATGAATCTCAGGGCGGAAATGACAAGAATCCTTCTTCTCTTCTCACCCTCTGGATCATCATCATCGTGATCATCATCGCGGCACTCGTTGCGCTGATCATCTACTATAAGAAGAATTTCACCTAATCAATAAATAAAGCTCCGAGGCAACTCGGAGCTTTATTTATTGATTTATTTTTGCGAGTTCTCTGCAGCATAAAGTGTATTACAGATAAGCATCGTGACCGTCATAGGTCCGACACCGCCGGGGACGGGGGTGATATATCCCGCCACTTCCTTAACAGAATCGAAGTCAACGTCGCCGCAGAGCTTGCCCTCGGGGTTGCGGTTCATACCGACATCGATGACAGCCGCGCCCGGCTTAACCATATCAGAGGTAATAAGACCTGCGCGTCCGACTGCGCTTACGAGGATATCGGCGCGTCTTGTGACTGCTCCGAGATCGGGAGTGCGGCTATGCGCGATGGTGACTGTTCCGTCAGCGGCAAGCAGAAGCGCCGCCATAGGTCTGCCGACGATATTAGATCTGCCGACTACGACACATTCCTTGCCCGCAACGGGGATCTCATAATGCTTGAGCATCTCCATAATGCCCGCAGGAGTACAAGGAAGGACATTTCCTTCATCGAGGCACAGGTGGCCCGCATCGAGCTTTCCAAAGGCATCAACGTCCTTCTCGGGTGCTACAGCGGCTACGACACGTGCTTCGTCTATATGTTTAGGAAGAGGAAGCTGAACGAGAAGACCGTCAACCGTGGGATCTGCGTTTATCTTCTCTACATCGGCAATGACCTGTTCGGTCGTGTATGACTCGGGAAGAATGTTGCAGGTGGATGCAAATCCAACCTCCTCACAAGCGCGAAGCTTGTTTCTTACGTAAACTACCGACGCGGGATCCTCGCCGACTCTGATAACGCAGAGTCCGGGCTTGCGTCCGTATTTCTTTTCAAATTCGATTCTCTTTTCTGTTACCTCGCCGCGAAGCTTTGCGCTGACGAGCTTACCGTCAATCAGTATTGCCGACATTGTTTTCTTCCTCCTTGGGATCTTCTTTCTGTTCCGTTTTTTCTTCGTTCAGCATCTCGCCGTAGGTTGATACCTCACCCTCAACAGCGGCAAGCTTCGCCCTGCGCGATGCACGACTGTCAAGAAAGACAAGGAAACCGGTTCCGATAACAAAGCAAAGGAATGCAACGACCTGCGAGATACGGAAGGTTCCGACCATAAGGCTATCGGTGCGCAGACCTTCGATCAGCATTCTACCGAAGCCGTACCAGGTGATATACATCAAAAAGACGCGACCGTCGTACTTTTTCTTCTTGTAAAGTGCGTTGATGATGATGAAACCGAGGAGATTCCAGAGCGATTCATAGAGGAACGTGGGCTGGCAGAGATAGGTATTTGCCCAGCCCTCGTGTCTGAGCTCCATACGCATGAAGTAGAGGAAATTATCCGGGGAGGGAGCTTCGCCGTATGCCTCGCCGTTAAAGAAATTGCCCCATCTGCCGACGATCTGACCGATCATTACGCCGGGGCATACCATATCGAAGGCTTTCTGCCACTTGATCTTTTTATAGAGTGAGACGCCGAGAAGCGCAGCCGCTCCGCCGATTATCGCGCCGTAGATGGCGATACCGCCGTTCCAGATCTGAAACACCTCGGCAAAGGTATATTTTTGATCCGAGGTTATGACGTAATAGAGGCGCGCGCCTACAACACCGCTGATAACGGTGATGAGTGCGTAGTCGAGTAGGTCATCAAAGGAAATGCCCTCGTGCTTCGAGCGGTAATAAGCATAGAGGAAGGCAAGGATGATGCCCGTGACCATGATAATGCCGTACCAACGGACCTCTATGCTTCCAATGCTGAAAGCTACCTTATTGAAGCTGAATTCGCCTATTCCAATGCCGGGAAAGGATACTGTGACCATTTGAGTCTCCTTTATGTAGATGATTTGTTATCGTGAGAAGGATATGCTTCTCCGCTGATCGGGATGACCTCGCCGAGGAAGGTCGGCTCGGGCTTGACGAGAGCGTAGAAGAAATCCTTGAAGCGAGCCAGAGTCTCGCGGATATTCTGCTGATCCTGTGTTCCGTAGCCGTGAAGAGTCGCGCTAACTCCGTATGCCTCGATGCCGAGCTTTTCCGCGATATAGAGCGCGCGGTAGAGATGATACTCCTGCGTGACTATGATGATGCGGTCAGCCTCGAAGATCTCCTTGGCGCGGTAGATGCTTTCGTAGGTCGAGAAGCCCGCGTGATCGGTGAAGACGTTGCTTCTGTCGATCCCGTGCTCCTCAGCCTTAGCGAGCATATGGTTGACCTCGTCATAGACCTCTCTGCCGTGATCTCCCGTCATCAGAAGCTTATCCGATGCGCCCGCATCGTAAAGCTCGAATGCGACCGAGAGGCGGTCTGCAAGATACTGCGAATTGACGTGGCATCCGAGAACGAGGATACAGTCGATATCGGTGAGCTGTGCCGCTGTACCGACAGAAAGAATCCTATCCTCCGTGACCGAGATAATTGCCGCATTGAGCGACATTACCGCGACCGCGAAAAGCAGGGCGAAGAGCAAAACGAGGATCACCGCGTTCCGCCCTATCGCGAGCCATTGCTTTTTTGTAATTTTCTTGAGGAGTTCGGGCATTATTCCGAAAGACCGAGTCTGTGCTCGATGACGGTAGCAGCGATATCGAGATAATCGCTGTCCATATCCTCGATCTTACCGCTGTCGCAGAGAGACGCGAGACGGGCATCAAGGGGGATCTGCGCGAGAACGTCATATCCGAACTCCTGCGCGATCTCGAGGATGTGGCTGTCGCCATAAATATTGATGCGCTTGCCGCAATCGGGGCAAAGAACGTAGCTCATATTCTCAACGAGTCCAAGAACGGGAATATTCATCATATTCGCCATATTTGCCGCCTTGCCGACGATCATGGAAACAAGCTCCTGGGGGCTCGATACGATCACGATGCCGTCAAGTGGAAGGCTCTGGAATACTGTGAGCGGAACGTCACCGGTTCCGGGAGGGCAGTCAACGAGAAGAACGTCGATATCGCCCCAGATGGTATCCTTCCAGAACTGCTTTACGGTGCCCGCAATAACGGGACCTCTCCAGATAACGGGACGGCGCTCGTCCTCAAGAAGGAGGTTGACAGACATCATCTTGATGCCCTTTTCGGTCTCGGGCGGGAACATTCCGTCCTCGGTACCGGTAACCTCACCCTTTACGCCGAAAGCCTTGGGAACCGAGGGACCTGTGATATCTGCGTCAAGTACGCCGACCTTATAGCCCTTGCGCTGAAGAAGAACGGCGAGCATGCAGGTGACGATCGACTTACCTACGCCGCCCTTACCGCTGACAACGCCGATGACGTGCTTGATGTTGCTGAGCTTATTCTGCGGCTCGTGGAGATCCTGCGGCTTCTGGCGCGAGGAGCAATTAGCCGAGCAAGTGGAACAGTTGTGTGTGCATTCTGACATTTTTATATTCATCCTTTCGATAAGAAAATATTTACCTACTATAATTATACCCCCTTTTGCGCCTTAAGTCAATGACTTGATTATTAACAAATTGATTTTTTGAAAAAATTTCGCCCACAAAAGAAAAAAATTCCTCTAATTTAACACAAAGTACTTGATTTTTTGCGAAAAAAAGGTATACTATATAAGGTTATAAATATTTCTATGCAACGAAAGGAATTTTTGCAATGAAAGAACTCAAAAAAGCCGCTTACGCTCCCGTGAAGGGTCCTGTTCTCACCATCGTTATGGACGGTGTCGGAATTGCACCCGAAGGACCTACAAATGCCGTAAGCCGCGCGTTCACTCCCACTCTTGACAAGCTTCTCAAGGATTATCCCTGCGTAACCCTCAAGGCTCACGGTACCGCAGTCGGTCTTCCCAGCGATGATGACATGGGTAACTCCGAGGTTGGACACAACGCTCTCGGCGCAGGTCAGGTTTTCGCACAGGGCGCAAAGCTCGTAACTCAGTCTATCGAGTCGGGCAAGATGTTTGCTTCCGAGACCTGGCAGACCCTTATTTCCAACGTAAAGACCAACTCCTCTACCCTTCACTTCCTCGGACTCTTCTCCGACGGTAACGTACACTCGCATATCGACCACCTCAAGGCTATGCTCGTACGCGCAAAGGAAGAGGGCGTAAATAAGATCCGTATCCACATCCTTCTTGACGGTCGTGACGTAGGCGAGACCTCCGCTCTCGAATACATCCTTCCCTTCGAGGAGTTCCTTACCTCTCTCCGCTCCGACGATCTCGACATTTGCATCGCTAGTGGCGGCGGAAGAATGAAGATCACCATGGACCGTTACGAGGCTGACTGGTCGATGGTTGAGCGCGGCTGGCAGACCCACGTTCTCGGCGAGGGCAGACAGTTCGCATCCGCAGAGGAGGCTGTCAAGACCTACCGTGCAGAGACCGGCGTTATCGACCAGGATCTCCCCGCATTCGTTATCGCAAAGGACGGCAAGCCCGTCGGCACAGTTGAAGACGGCGACAGCTTCATCTTCTTCAACTTCCGCGGAGACCGTTCGCTTGAGATCTCCCGCACCTTTGACGAGGGCGAGACTTTCACCAAATTTGATAGAGTTCGCCACCCCAATGTAGTTTACGCAGGTATGCTCGAGTACGACGGCGACCTTCACATTCCCTCTCGCTACCTCGTTTCTCCTCCCGAGATCACCAATACCCTCGGCGAGTACCTTGCAGGCAGCGGAATCTCCCAGCTTGCGATCTCCGAGACCCAGAAATACGGTCACGTGACCTACTTCTGGAACGGCAACCGCTCGGGCAAGTTCTCCGAGGAGCTCGAGACCTACATCGAGGTTCCCTCCGACGTTATTCCCTTCGAGCAGAGACCCTGGATGAAGTGCGCTGAGATCACCGACAAGCTCATCGAGTGCCTTGAGTCGGGCAAGTACCGCTACCTCCGCGTAAACTTCCCCAACGGCGACATGGTCGGTCACACAGGCTCGCTCCTCGCTACAGTTTGCTCCATGGAAGCACTTGACCTTCAGCTTGCACGTATCCTCGCAGTAGTAGACAAGCTCGGCGGCGTTGCAGTTATCACCGCTGACCACGGTAACGCAGACGAGATGGCAGAGCTTGACAAGAAGACTAAGGCTCCCAAGACCAACAAGGACGGCTCCTACAAGGCAAAGTCCTCGCACACCCTCAACCCCGTTCCCTGCATCATCTACGACGCATCGGGCGAGGGCAGAATCAGCGTCAAGGCTGATAACGGTCAGTTCGGACTTTCCAACGTAGCCGCTACAGTTGTTAACCTCCTCGGATACGAGGCTCCCGAGATGTGGGATGAGTCTCTTATCGAGATGAAGTGATGTTAACTTAATATGATTTCGCCCGCGCGTCCGAAAGGATGCGCGGGCGAATTATTCATTTTTCATTATTCATCATTCATTATTCATTCAACGGCATTAATGAATGATGAATAATGAAGCCGCTTCGCTGATGAATAATGAATAATTGCGGTGAATTTCCTCGCCAAAACTCGGAAATTTTCGATTATTATTAAAGAGCCGATCAAGGATTTTACTCCCCGATCGGCTCAAAATTTTAGGTTTTAGATCTTATCATCCATAATGTCTATGGCAAGCAGACTGAGTTGAGACTGAACATACTGAATAACTTGAGTCAAATCATCGTCGATAGCAACTTCGGATGCTTCATCCAAATATGTAAGCCAAAGATTTTTGATAGTATCGATCTTCTCTTTTTTTGCGTTCTTCTGCTCTTGATACAGATCGTTATACACGGTTTTGTAGAAGTCAAGCATCGAATAGAGCGTTTTTTCTCGTTTGTCGAAAACGGTCGCGATAACCTCGATCTTTTCCCTAGCCACACATTCAGAGTTATCATTTACCTCTATAATCTCGTTCATCGTTTCACTCAAAGATGCCAACTGATCCTGAAGCTTGATGATCTGTGCCCAGACTTCCGATTTGGTAAGCTCGGCGTTTTTCTGTTCTGCGGTGATATTGATATTTTCTGACATTTTATTATCCTCCAAATTATCTTTTGGCGGACACGCAAGGCAAATCTTATTTTCTCCTACGAAGCGTGCCCTGCCACTTTTTACAAGACCTTTTGCCCTCTTCGGGTAGGTCGCTTCATATTCATTACCTTGGCTGTCAACAACAATCACGTTTTTTTCGATGGGTGTCGCCCCCTTTGTTATTGAAGTTAAGATATTTAATTCGTGAATTTCGTTTTTTGTTATGGGTGCCGTCCCCGATTCACAAACATATTATATCACAAAACCGTTCGTTTTGGCAAATTTGGGATAAACGGTATGATTTTAGGGATAAAATGCAGAAAACTCAGATTTATCCCACAAATTTTGCCTTTTCGCGCGCTTTGTGATGATTAATTATAACATAACTTGGATGGATTGTCAATAGCATATTGAAAAATCTCTCCCTCCACCGTCGTCAAGCGACGGTCCCCCTCCCTCCTCAGAGGGAGGCAAGGAGCATGTGCGAACATTGCAAATATAGCCGATAAACCGCATCAAAATACAGGACGCCTATGTTCGCACTTTCACCTTGGCTCCCTCTGAGGAGGGAGCTGTCGCAAAGCGACTGAGGGAGAGAAAAACTGCCGCATTCGCGGCAGTTTATTTATTATACTTTCTTCTTAAAATACCTAACCGTAACGGCGAGGGCGATGATACCGATCAGCGGGAAGACGGTTGTAAGCAGCATTCCCGATTTCATTCCGATCTGCTCGGCGGTGAGGCCTGTGGTGAGGGCGAGGTCGGCGGCGAAGGAGGATGCGGTCACTTTATCGACGACGATTCCTAAAAGCTGGGGCGCGATAGATGCGCCGAGGTCTCCGCCCGACGCCATAAGCGCGTATGCGGCGACTCCCGCGCCGGGGAGCTTTTCCTCCATAAATATCAGCGTGCCGGGCCAGAGCATCGAGGTGAACATACCCGTCAGCGCGCAGGTGACAAGTGCGACAATGGCATTTGTCGAAAGTCCCGCAACGAGATAGCAAGCAACCGCGCCGATCATTCCGACAAAGAGGACCGGCGTGATGCTCTTGCCGAATTTGGCGTAACCCATTCTCGTCAGCGCAAGAAGGATGGCGAACATCGCGGTTCCGAGGATATCGCCGAGGGCTTTATCGATTCCGATGGCGTTTTCCATAAAGCTCGATACCCAGTTTGACATCGTATTCTCGGCACAGCTTCCGAAGAAGATGCAAGCCACGCAGAGGGCGAGTCCGACCACATATTTCTTCGATCTCTCACCGCCTGTCGAGGTCTCCGAGGGAGTCATATCGGGCATCGGCGATATCATAAAGAGCACGGCGGTAGAAATAGGCAGAGCGGCAAACAGAAGTGTCAAATAGCTCCAATTTTCGCTTCCGAAGAGCTTGAAGAAGATCGTACTTATCACGATGACCACGGTAACTCCGACGCCGTAGAGAGAATGCAGGAAGCTCATATCGCGTCCGGGGTTATCCGAGGGCAGAGCGGCAACGACGGGACTGACAAGCACCTCGGAAAGTCCTGCGGAGATCGAGAAGATCACGGTTGCGATCGCAAATCCCGTGAATACCGAGTTCGGGAAGATCAAAGGTGAGAAAGCATAGAAGGTGAGTCCGAGCGAGGTTATGATAGGCATAACTCTGACTAAGAACTTTTCATTGAAGTACTTTGAAAAGAAGGAAAGGATCAGGTCGACCGTAAGCTGTGTGCAGAAATTGATCAGCACGAGCGTTCCGAGGTTCGTATAGGAAACGCCGTACATATCGTGGAAGGTCACGAAAAGCAGCGGGGGCAGTGCGAAAGCCGACGCCATAGTGACGTAGGCGGAATAGCAGGCGAGTTTGGTTCTTTTATAGTTTGGCATTATTTCAATTCATCAAGGAAATATGCTCTCGAATGCGCGGGCTTGCCCTTTTCGTCGCGGATGGTTACGCGGACGTAGTTGTCGGTCGGCTTAAGCTCAAAGGTTGCTTCAGTGATGGGGGTACCGTCTATATTGCCGAAGAGTGCGGCGTGACGCGAGCCTGTGCTGAATGCGATAGTTGCAACGGGCGAGGTCTTAACAGTAACCTTGCCGTCCTCATAGCTTATCTCGGTGAAATCGGGGCCCTGTGATGCGTAATAATTACCATTTGCCATCGCATCGGTTATAGTCTTATAATCGAGCTTATCGGCCTTGATGCAGGTCCACGCACCAAAGGAGTCCCAGTTTACTGTGCCCGGATGCTTATTGTGGTTATCGTCGGTTCCGAGACAGCCTATGCGATCGCCCGCGAGGAGCATATCGTCGTATTCCTTGTCGTTCTGCTCGGGGTAGCCGAGGCATACGCAACCGTAGTTGCAGATCTCCATAGCGTCCATACCGTGATACTTGGTATAGCGGGTGTAATCCTCCTGTGCCCAGGTGGGGTGGTTATATGTAACGAAGAATCCCGCAGCCTTTGCTCTTGCGATCGACTCATTGATCGATTCGGGGGTGTATTCGGGCTTGAACTCGGGCTCGTCCGCGAGATTTGCCTTGTCCTCGTTCTTATTGAAATGCTTGCGGTGGAACCAGCAGACCTGCTTTACGTTCTCGGGATCCTTGGCGATAAAGCACATATGGCATACGCGCTTTACGCCGTAGAGCTCGTTTATCTCGGGCTCGGTAAATGTGATCTCCCAGCCGTTGAGAGCGAGAAATTCAGAGTCGGAGAGCTCGGCGTGATGCGGAATGAGAATATCGTGATCGGTATAAGCAACAACGGAATATCCCTCGTTCTTATAGATCTCCTTGACCTCCTCGGGGGTCAGAGCACCGTCGGAAAGAACGGTGTGACAGTGAAGATTTGCTTTGTAGAAGTTTCCCGATTCGGGGAGCAGGTGCTTTTTCATAATGTTTCCTCCAAATTTTTAAAATCCGCAAGCCTCACGGAGACTTGCGGCTAGCCGTACGGCTATTATTTATTCCGCATTTTCGGCGGGGTTTTCTGTTTTCTTTTTAGGCTTGATGATGATCTTTATCTGCGACCAGAAGATCGTTGCTACCTGTAGCGGAGCACCGAACAGGAAGATATACCAGAGCGACCAATTTGCGATCGAGATATAGGTCGCGGCGATTATCGTCCAGATTATCAGCGAGATAAAGAGAAAATTGATCTTATATTTGCCCCAAATGGCATTGAATACGAGCAGGTCGATGCAGGTTGCGGGAACCGCCCACATAAAGGGCAACCACACGCGGTCTGCGCCTGCGCTTTGCATTGCGATGAAGACGATCGTGGCTATGAACCAGACTCCGACGGACGAGAGAAGCGAGATCAGAAGACGATTCCTCTTCCCCACTCTTACGGCTTCGGCATCGGGCGTCTGCGCGGCTGTTCCGTGGTCGGAGATCAGCCAATCAACAGTAACGTCGAACATATCCGCGATCTTCCAGAGAACGGCGATATCCGGAACCGACTCACCGCGTTCCCATTTAGAGATCGCCTTATCGGTATAATTGAGCTTTTCGGCAAACTGCGCCTGAGTCAGTCCCGCGGCATTTCGCATAGCGGAAATGTTCACGGCGATATTTTGCCTGATCTCAACAATATCCATACCCTTCTCCTTTCGTTTTTAATAATGATATCATAAAAGTATCAAAAATCTTGTCGGATCACTTGAAGATCTTACCCTTTGCATCATGGATCGACAAACGCTTGATCGAATAATTCTCCTCCGCGCGCATAAAGATGAGTCGCTTGCGGAGTGCCTCGAGGAGATACTCGGGGCTGAGATTCTGATTGCTTCCCGCGGCGAGAAGCGCGGTGATCTTGAGCCGCCCCTCGAGTCTTTCGAGCTTAAAGCTCTTGATAAGCGGGAAAATATCGACTTCCTTTTCGCCCGATTTGGTATGCTTCATGACCGTAAGCGGCGAATTCGAGAGAACGCGGTCGATCTTCTCGAGCATTTCATCGTCGCAATCGTAATCGATAAGATACTCGTAAAGTGCGCCGTCGATATCGGCAAACTTGCGCTCTGCGGGGTAGCAGGCGAAGAAATCGAGGTCGGCAACGGTTGCTTTATGGAGACGCGCGAGGATGTCCTCTGTGGGAATATCGCGTGTGAGCTTGATATCCGCCATCTCACATACGCTCTCGCATCCTATCGGAAGCGGAAGTCCGAAAACGAGCTTGGGGTGCGGATTGAAGCCCTGCGTATACCAAAGCGGAAGCTCGGAGCGGCTAAGGATACGCTGAAAAGTGCGCTGAAGATCGAGATGCGAGATATACTGAAGCGCACCCTTTTTGCAGAAGCAAAGACGGAGAGTCGCGGGGGTCTCAAGGATCGGATAATCGCTTATTTTTTTGAATTCGGACAGCATGTATCCTTACCTCCCAGACAGTTTGCGCCGCAGCCCGAGCACTGCTCACGGCAGGAGGGCGTGGTCTTTTCTTCATAAGCCTTCCTCTTCTCACGGAGGAGGAATTCCTTTGTCACGCCGACGTCGATGATATCCCAAGGAAGGACCTCATCATCCGCGCGGCGGCGGTTTGCGTAAAACGCGGTATCGATGCCCGAATCGGCAAAGACCTTCATCCAAGCCTCGGCATCGAAATACTCATCCCACGCGTCAAAACCGAATCCGCGCTCGTGAGCAAGCAGAAGCGACTTCGAGAGTCTTCTGTCGCCGAGTGCGAGGACCGCCTCGATATGCGAAACACGGGCGTCGTGGTGATGATACTTGATCTTACGGTCGGTAATGCAGGAACGGAGATGCTGTTGCTTGCGGACGAGCTCGTCCACGGTGTCCTGTGCCTCCCACTGGAAGGGTGTAAAGGGCTTGGGGACGAAGCAGGAGACGCTGACGCTGACTGTGGGCGCGCGGCGGCTGTGTCCGGGAGTTGCATAGAACTGCTCGACGGTCGCCTTAGCAAGCTTTGCGATACCCTCGATATCCTCGTCAGTCTCTGTGGGAAGTCCGTTCATAAAATAAAGCTTGACCTGCTCCTTGCCCGATCCGAATGCGATCGAAGCCGAGCGCATAAGGTCCTCCTCGGTGACGTTCTTATTGATAACGTCGCGGAGTCTCTGCGTGCCCGCCTCGGGCGCGAAGGTGATCGAGGATGCTCTGACCGATGCGACCTTCTCCATCAGCTCCTTTGTAAAGGAGTCGATTCTGAGCGAGGGGAGCGAGAGATTCACCTTCTTCTCGTTCGTCCACTCGATAAGTCCGTCGGTAAGCTCGGGGAGCTTCGTATAATCGGAGATTGAAAGCGATGTGAGCGAGATCTCCTCGTAGCCGGTTGCTTCATAGATGCATTTCGCCTGACGAAGCAGAGTTTCGGGAGATTTTTCGCGGACGGGGCGGTAGATCATTCCCGCCTGACAGAAGCGGCAGCCGCGGATACATCCGCGGAAGACCTCGAGCATAATTCTGTCCTGAACCGTCTCGAGATAGGGCATAACGACCGCCTCGGGGAAATACATTGTGTCAAGATCGGCAACTATGCGCTTCTTGACGCTTGTCGGGACACCCTCTGCGTTAGGAGTATAAGACTTGACGGTGCCGTCTTCGTTATACTCAACGTCGTAGAGAGACGGAACGTAGACGCCGGAGATCGTGCGTGCGGCTTCAAGAAGGAATTCCTTCTTTGTTGCGCCCTGCTCCTTCATCTTTACGTAAAGGGCAACGATCTCGGGGAGCATCTCCTCGCCCTCTCCGATATTGAAGAGGTCGAAGAACTCCGCGATGGGCTCGGGGTTGACCGCGCAGGGTCCGCCGCCGATAACGATTGGGAAATCCTCTCCTCTCTCGGAAGCCGAAAGTGGGATCCCCGCAAGCTCGAGAACGTTGAGAATATTGGTATAGCACATCTCATACTGGAGAGTGAAGCCGAGAAAATCAAAGTCGCGGACATCATCGCCGCTTTCGTGCGCCTTGAGGAGTATCTCCTTCTCGCGGAGCTTGGCGGTCATATCCTGCCATGGAGCAAATACGCGCTCGCACCATACGTCGTCGCTTTGGTTGAGAACGCCGTAAAGGATCCTCATACCGAGGTTTGACATACCGATCTCATAGGAATCGGGGAAGCAGAAGGCGAAGCGCGCCTTTACTTTTTCCTTATCCTTTATTATCTGTCCGTATTCTCCGCCCGAATATCTGCCGGGCTTCTGAACCGAGCGCAAAAGTGAACTATCGTACATTTTATTTTTCCTTATTTAAGTAAGAGATTTGCCAGAATGAAGCTCGGAACTACCGAAAGGATCTGGAAAAGAACTATATAGAGTGAGGACATACCCGCAAGTGCGCCGACAACTCCGAGGAATACCGAAAGGAGTACACCGACGGCAAAGAGAACGATGCTTACGTTGACGCTAAGCTTCGAATAGATTCCGAAGAGCTTGCAAGCCTTGACAACATCAAGGATCGACTCGGGATTTTCGCCGTTTACGAGCACGCCGCCCTCGATCGTTCCGTCATCCTCCGCGGGAGCTTCGGATGCGGCGTCATAAGGCTTGCGGACAAGAGTGAGCTTGCCGTCGAAGGTGCTTGTCAGGATGCGGGAGATGAGCTCGAGATTGATATTCGGGTCTACGGTACGCATAACGATTCTGGTCTTTGCAAGAGAAAGCTCGTTGATGACCGAAAGCATACTGTCCGAGATCCTGTAGGTGAGATAAAGCTTGAATACCTCGATTCCGTCGACCGCGATATGGAGCACGACACCGCCGGGGTTGGAGGCGATGTATTTATCGTCATAGTATCTCATAACCGCAATGCCCTTGGAGGTAAGGTATGCGTCCGAGCCGACTGTATACTGTCTGCCGCCCGCGATGCCCTCGAATCCGCCGTCCTCAACGTGGATGACGGTTACGTCCTCGGGAATGTCACCCTCGGCTGTGGAGGCTCTGAATACGCCGGCGATCCTGCCGCCGATGCGGTCATAGAGAGCGGAAACGCCGCACATAATGTCGAACACGTCCTGCATATGGTTCTTGTCGCAGACAGAGATACGGTTGATGGTAAGAGAGGTATCGTCAAATAGATCGGACTCCTCAAATACAACAGTATCGACCTTCTTGTACTCGCTGACGTCGGATTCGCTGAAGATCACCGAATCGGCGTTGAGATTCTTGGAAACGAGCGTGAAGAAGGGATAGCTCATTGCCACGAGCATAAAGGTGGGAAGGCTGAAGAGATTGACCGCGAGGAATGCATTGAAGGACTCGATAGCGGTCTTATCCGATGCAAGCGAGATAATAAATACGACAAGCGAGAGCGCAAATACGGGCGCGATGATGAAATTCAGCATCTTTGCCATCGGATTTCGGCGGTTGATACGTCTGAAATAGTTTTCGGCAAAGCTTCCGCGTCTCATACGGAATGCCTGACCGATCTTGTGCTCTGCCTCGCCTACTCGGTTTTCACCGAGCTCGGTTGCGAGAGCATTGGAATCAACTCTCTCGAGGGTGGCAACGCTCTGCCAGGACGAAAGCCTGTCGAAAACGTATACCTCGCGCTCGAGGACGAAATAGTCGTGGATCACTCCGAGAAG
This sequence comes from Eubacteriales bacterium, assembly GCA_045632925.1. GTDB lineage: Bacteria > Bacillota > Clostridia > Oscillospirales > CAG-272 > CAG-390. The sequence goes on from JAZQXP010000066.1 coordinate 221,986, forward strand.
GAGACAGATCGCCGCGGGGAAATTATAGAGAGTAAATGCTTCAGGCGCAACGATCGCAAGCACGATATCGTAAAGAACGGTAATTACTACAGCAGCGGCGCTGAGCGAATGTACTATCGGTTCAGCCTTGAATATCGAATTGATGCCGTAGAAGAGCTGTTTTACCGAGAACGCCGCAGCTATCATAAGAAGCTGGAGCGAAATAAGTATATGAACTACGGGATAAACTCCAACGTCAAGCACGCCGCCAAAGCTCTTGCCGAATGCATCGTAAACAAAGAGCAGGAGCGCAAAGATAACGGTTCCGCCGAGGCGGATAAGCATCTTGAATCGGTCGCGAGAGTATGCTGACTTGATTGAAGACGCCTGCGCGTGCGACATATATTCCTTGCCCTCGTAGCCGTATGCGAGCGAGAGATCTGTGGTTTTGTTTCTTGTTACCGTGGGACGGTGTTCTGTCTTTGTAATATCATTAGCACCACCCTCGGTATATCCGAGAGCAGTAAGCAGAGTTGCAGTATCCTCGTCAATCTCGGGAGCGGGGGTGTCCTCTGCAGGTTCATCAGCAGGCTCTTCCTCGGCAAATGCGGGCTCTGCCTCATCCTCGTATTCGAGCTCTGCGGGCTCGGAATATTCGGGAATTTCTTCGGCGGGAGCTTCTTCTGCCTCGGGAAGCTCCTCGGGAACGTATTCCTCTGCGACCTCATCGGGTGCGACGTCAAAATCCTCCATCACGGGGATGTCAAACGCCTCAACTCCTTCTGTACCGGTATTGTCATCCTCGCCGAAAAGCTCGGCAAGGGCATCCGAGATATCTTCATCCGGGGTATCGCCCTCTTCGGTCATAGCTTCGGTAAGCCATGCCTCGTAATCATCGTTTTCGTTATCCGCAGGATCATTCTGCTCTACCGTGGTAGACTTATCGTCCTCATCGGTCATGATCTCGTCAAGACTAGCGGTCTCGTCAGCCTCAACTGCAGGCTCCTCCTGCTTTTTTTCCTTTGAGAACAGCTTGGAAAACAATGCATTTCTCTTGTTATCGTCTGCCATATTCACATCCACCTTTTTTTATTTTGCCGAATGCTTCTGTCTTGCCGCTTCGGTAAGAACCACCGCCGCAGCCGTTGAAACATTCATCGAGTTGACCTTTCCGTACATCGGGATCGAGATCTTATAGTCGCTCTTTTCACAAACGAGACGGGAAACTCCGCGTCCCTCGCTTCCGAAAACGAATGCGGCGGCGCGGTTCATATCAACGCCGTAAAGCTCGTCTCCGTCCGCCTCAGCGGCGTAGACCCAAACGCCCGCCTCCTGAAGCTCCTCTATTGCCGCCGCGATGTTGACTACCTTCGCAACAGCCATATGCTCGAGCGCGCCTGCGGAGGATTTTGCCGCCGCGGGTGTAAGACCCGCCGCGCGTCTCTTCGGGATGATCACTCCGTGTGCTCCCGCGCATTCCGCGCATCTGACGACTGCTCCGAGATTGTAAGGATCCTCAACGCCGTCAAGGATGACGATGAAGGGCTCCTCGCCTCTCTCCTCGGCGATCTTCAGAATATCAGCGACCTCGCAATACTCCTTCTCTGCCGCCATTGCAGCAACGCCCTGATGGTTTGCTCCTCCGCAAAGTGAATCGAGCTTCTCTCGCTCAACGTCAACGATCGGGATGCCCTTCTCGGACGCCATTGCGATGATCTGGAGGACCGAGCCCTCTCGGTCACCCTTTCTGAGGTATATCTTATCAACCGCGCGATCTGTCTTGAGCAGCTCACGAACTTGATTTCTGCCGTAAACGATGCCCTCCGCTACCTCGCGGACTGCACCGCCCTCGCGGTTCAGCGGTTTTCTTCCGTGCTTGAAATTATTTCTGTTATCCATTATTTACTCCAATTCTCAGCGTGCGTTTCTCTTCTGCGCTCTTCCGAAATTGAGCGAGCCCTCGCTGAGGATATTTATATGGTCGAGCGCCTTGCCCGTACCTATTGCGACGCAAGAAATAGCGTCCTTTGCGACGTAAGTGTGTATTCCCGTCAGATCCGTAATAAGCTTATCGAACCCACGGAGAAGAGAGCCGCCTCCCGTCATAACGATGCCGTTATTGATGATATCGGCGACAAGCTCAGGATGTGTACGCTCTATTACCTGGCAAATAGCGTCAATGATCGCCGTGATCGGTCCAAGCAGAGCTTCAAGCATCTCATAATTGTTGAGGGTAACATACTTCGGCAGACCCTGCGCAAGGCAACGTCCCTTGACATCCATCTGCTCGAGGCGAGTAGGCTTGAATACTGTACCGAGTCTTATCTTGATGCTTTCGGCGGTTCTCTCTCCGATAAGAATATTATATTTCTGGCGCACGTAACGGATGATAGCTTCGTCAAACTTATCCCCCGCTACTTTTATAGATTCGGAGACGACAACTCCCTCAAGGGAAATGACCGCGATATCTGTGGTTCCGCCACCAATATCGACTACCATATGTCCGCTCGGTGCAGAGATATCTATACCCGCTCCGATTGCCGCCGCAACCGGCTCTTCGATCAGATACGCGGCGCGCGCACCCGCATTTCTTACGGCATCCTCAACCGCACGTTCTTCCACCTCGGTGATTCCCGAAGGAACGCATATAACTACTCTCGGGGGAACGAGGAGCGGCCCGCAGGCTCTGCGGAGGAAATACTGCAGCATTTCAAGCGTTCTGTCATACTGGCTGATAACTCCGTCACGCAGAGGACGTACCGTTACAATGTTCGCGGGAGTGCGCCCGATCATCATCTGCGCTTCCCTTCCGAACGCGATTATTTCATCTGTATCAAGATCGACTGCAACGACAGAAGGCTCGGAAAGCACGATGCCCTTGCCCTTTACGTAAACAAGACAGCTCGCAGTCCCGAGGTCGATTCCTATATCCTTTCTAAGCGATAAATTCAACATCTATATTCTCCACGGCATATTGCCGCTATTTTATATTAATACATAATAATTATACTATATTCGACGAAAAAATGCAACCGTTTTCATAAAATATTATCAAATTTTCTTCGGATTTTTTAGAGTGACAAGAATAATCCGAACAAGTTTTTTGGCGACAAATATTAGCCATCAGTTCGTTAAACGCCTTGATAGTATTAATTGTCACTCTAATCAAAACAAAGCAGGCACCGCGGTACCTGCTTAAAATTTTGACCTGTCCGATTTTGCGAGGCAAACGCACGCGACGTAAGCGGCGCCGGCTTCATAGAGGAGCTTTGCCGCCTCGCTTACGGTTGCTCCCGTTGTCACGAGATCGTCAACGAGAATGACGTTCTTGCCCACAACCTCGCTCGGTTTTCTGACCGAAAACATACCCTTGACATTCTCGATTCGTTCGTCAATATTCAGATATTTCTGCTGTTTTCCGTGCTTGAGTCTGCGCAAAAGCGACGTGTGACGGAAGCCCGATCTCTTCCCGATCGCCTGTGCAAGATGCTTTGCCTGATCGTGTCCGTCGCGCGCGATCATCTTGCGGCTTCGCGGAATATGCGTTACAATAGTATTCTCCCTTGTAAGCGAACGCGCGGCGGCAAGTTTACCTATCGGTTGCGAAAGAATTGCCGCAAAATACGAAAAAGCAAGTCCGTCGGGAATATGCTTGAGCCTTTTGATGATCCTGTTGAGTGCGGAATCACGCATTTCGGAGTCGTAAAAAGCATATTTGATGAGCAGGTCGACGCCGTTGTTCTTCATTATCAACGGTGCACAGACGCAATCGCGCGCAAATGAATTGCACTCACGGCAGATAAGGAGATGCGAGCGTTTGAGATCATTCTCGCAATCGCGGCACAAAACTCCCTCTCCGTGCGTATTCATCTCACCGCAGGCGATGCATCTCTCACCCGCGACGATGCACCGAAGCCAAAGCCTCAGCTTTGTTATCGGATACATTTTCATTTTCCGGATACCTCGGATAGTCTTCTCGAAAGACCTGTATAGCGCAATGCCGAGCGCATTCCGCCGACCATTGACTCAACGGTCGACTCAAAGCCAACTACGATCACGCGCTTCTGCGCACGTGTTACGGCGGTATAGAGCAGATTTCTCGTACAGAGCATTGGAGGCACACTTCCGAGCGGTATTACGACCGTCGGATACTCGCTTCCCTGGCTCTTATGAACCGTCACGCAATAAGCGAGCTCAAGATCCTCGAGGTCGGCAAAGTCATAGAAGACCTCGCGCGAATCAAAGTCGATCTCAATATATTTTTCGGGAATATTGATGTCCTTGATCTTTCCGATGTCGCCGTTGAATATTCCCATCCCGAGCTTGCCGAAGCGTGTCCATTCAAGCTCGTAATTGTTGCGCACCTGCATAACTCTGTCGCCCGTGCGGAACAGGGTATCTCTGAATTTATATTCCTTTTTTCCTCTTCCCTGCGGATTGATCGCGGCTTGCAGGACAGAATTGAGCTTGTCTGTGCCCGAATTTCCGCGTCTTGTCGGCGAGATCACCTGTATACCCTCGGGATCACCGTATGCGCGCGGAAGTCGCTCTGCGCAAAGGCTTGCGACCGTTGACGCGATCTGCGCATCGGTCTCACGGGGCATAAAGAAGAAATCGCGGTCCTTGACGTCAAGCCTCGGCATTTCGCCACGGTTGATGGCGTGAGCGTTTGTTACGATCAGAGATTCCTCGGCTTGTCTGAAGATCTTCGACAATCTGATCGAAGGGAGACTCTCCGAATCGAGTATGTCGCAAAGGACTCTGCCCGCTCCGACAGAGGGAAGCTGATCGGCGTCTCCGATAAGGACTATTCTCGCGCCCGGTCTGATCGCCTTGAGAAGTGCGGTCATAAGCGCGGTATCGATCATAGAAGCCTCATCTATGATTATCGCGTCCTCGTCGAGGTAATTATTCTCTCCGCGCTTGAAGACGAGAGGTGCGCTGTCATCGCGCTTCGATGACGTATCCCCGTCACCGAAATCGACCTCGAGCAGACGATGGATCGTCTTTGCCTCGCGCCCCGTTGCTTCGCTCATTCGCTTTGCGGCACGTCCCGTGGGCGCGGCAAGAGCGACCTCGAGCCCGAGGCACTCAAAAATATTTATGATAGCGGTAACAACGGTGGTCTTACCCGTACCCGGTCCGCCCGTAAGCACGAGAACGCCGCTCGTCATCGCGTTAAAAATTGCTTTTTTCTGCTCATCAGCATACTCAATACGGTTCTGCGCCTCCTCCTTGCGGACAAAAGCTTCGATATCCTTGAAATCGAGGGGAGCCGAGCCACGCTTGAGTCGCCAGAGCTTTTCGGCGATGTATCTTTCGTTTTTATACTGAAGCGACTCGTAGATATAGGTGTCCTCGCCTACCTTTTCGGAGAAAAGTCTGCCCTTCATAACGAGCTTATCCGCCTCTGCAGATACGGCTTCGGGAGCAACCCCAAGGAGGCTTGATGCCGCTTCTATAAGCTTTTCGCGCGGCAGACAGGTATGTCCGTTCTGTATGCCGTTGAAATTCAGGATATACACGATTCCCGCGCCGATTCTTTCGTTTGAATCCTGCGCAAGACCGAGCTTCTGCGCCATTGCGTCGGCTTTATCGAATCCGATCCCGCGAACCTCCTCGCAGAGTCGGTAGGGATTATCGCGCGCGATGCTGACGGAATGCTTACCGAAGCATTTGTATATCTTCATAGTGGTCGCGGGGCCGAAATACTCTCTGAAAAACGTTACGGTTGCGCGGATGTCGGATTTTGACTTGAATTCCTCGGATATTTCCATTGCGCGCTTGGGAGTGATGCCCGGAAGACGCGCGAGCCAATCGGGATGGTTTTCTATGACGTCGACGGTATCGGTGCCGAATTCTTCGACGATCTTTCTCGCAGTCTTGGCGCGAATACCCTTGATCGCACCCGATGCAAGATAACGCTCGATATCTGCAGCCTCAGTCGGCATTTCGGTCATATATTCAAGCACGCGGTACTGCTTGCCGTAGCGCGCATTGTTTTCCCATTTGCCCGAGACGGTAACGCGGTCACCCTCATCGACTCCCGGCATAATTCCGACGATATTGACAAGCTCATCCTCATCGCTGATAACGGTGGCAACGATGTATCCGTTATCGTCGTTGCGATAGAGAATGCCCTCTACGGTACCCTTGATCTGATTCTGACGGCTTTTATCGTCCTTGGAGGCTTCCTGCCTTCCGCCCAAAGAAAGGCTGTCAACAAAGCCGTCAAAGCCGCCTGCGCCGTATTCGTTTTTATTGCTCATTTTGCCTTTCCTTTTCATAAACTATTCGGACGTCGAAAAGTCCGAGTGAATCGAGCTCGCGTCGGAGTCTGCGAGAAGCCTCGCCTTCCTCGGGAAGCAGAAGCAGGATTTCTCCTCGGTTACATATGATCGCCTTCCTTGCGTTTTCGCAAAGCGCGGCGACCTCCTTGATATTTTCGCATCCGTTCAATCTGACGATGGGTCTCGGACGGGCGTTCTTCGGGGTCATAAAGCCGTCGGCTATGAATTTCATAGCGCAAAAGAGTCCCCATGCCGCAAAGCCCGAAACAATAAGATCCAAAACCAACATACCGCACCCCTCCCGATATTATCATATACAGGGGTGCGGTATTGTGTTACGGATTAGGGTGACAAAAATAATCCGAACAAGTTTTTTGGCGACAAATATTCGCCATCAGTTCGTCAAACGCCTTGATTGTATTAATATACTATCTTCGGCGTTTTCCTGCTGCTGACAAATATTTGTCAGCCAAAAAATCTCCGACCCGCGAGCCTTAATTTTTAGGTGATTTTTGGTGCGGAGGACGACGCAATGTATTAACCTTGCTAGGACGACAATCCGAAAAGCACCAAAAATTATGGCTCACGGGCTAGTTCGCATTATTCTTGTCACCCTACAGCAGTTCTGCTTTGAGGACTTCAGCGAGGTCACGGCGTTCCCAGGGAGCATCGAGGTCTTCTCTTCCCATATGACCGTAAGCCGCGAGCTTGGAGTAGATGGGTCTGCGGAGACCGAAACGCTCGATGATAGCGGCGGGTCTGAGGTCGAAGTTGCGGTTAAGTGCATCAGCGATCTTATCCTCATCAACCTTTGCGGTGCCGAATGTATCAACGAGAACGGATACGGGGCGCGCAACGCCGATCGCGTAAGCTACCTGGATCTCACAGCGGTCTGCGAGTCCTGCGGCAACTACGTTCTTTGCAAGATATCTTGCGGCATAGCAAGCGGAACGGTCGACCTTTGTCGGGTCCTTACCCGAGAAAGCGCCGCCGCCGTGGCGAGCGTATCCGCCGTAAGTATCAACGATGATCTTACGTCCGGTAAGTCCGCTGTCGCCCATAGGTCCGCCGATAACGAAGCGTCCTGTGGGGTTGACGAAGATATTGGTGTTCTCATCAAGAAGCTCTGCGGGAACTGTGGGCTTAATAACGTGCTCGAGGATATCCTCGCGGATCTGCTCGAGAGTTACAGCCGCGTCGTGCTGAGAGGATACGACAACGGTATCAACGCGAACGGGCTTGTCGTCCTCGTACTCAACGGTGACCTGAGTCTTACCGTCGGGACGGAGGTACTTGAGAGTGCCTTCCTTACGAACGTCGGTCAGCTTCTTTGCCATCTTGTGCGCAAGAGAAATGGGCAGGGGCATAAGCTCGGGAGTCTCGTTACAAGCGTAACCGAACATAAGACCCTGGTCACCCGCGCCTGTGTCATATTCGTCAACGATCTCGCCGTTTTTAGCTTCGAGAGCCTTGTCTACGCCGAGAGCGATGTCGGGAGACTGACCGTGGAGAGACGAGATAACAGCACAGCTGTCGCAGTCGAAGCCGTACTTTGCGCGGTCGTAGCCGATCTCGCGTACTGTCTCACGTGCGATGGTCTGAAGATCTGCGTATCCGTTTGTGGTAACCTCACCCATAACGACGATGAGACCCGTGGTGCAGCTTACCTCGCAAGCAACACGGGACATAGGGTCCTGCGCAAGAAGATTGTCAAGGACGGCATCCGAGATCATATCGCAGATCTTATCGGGATGGCCCTCGGTAACAGACTCGGATGTAAAAAGTCTACGTTTCTTTTCCATAATTTTTCCTTTCTCAAAAAAGAGACCTCGTTCAGACGAGGCCTCAAAAACTCATCTGTCAGGATTTAGCACCTTGCCTTGCGGCAGGTTGCTGCAACGTCATAGGGCCTGTCCCTCGGTTGCTCTTGATAAGATCTCTATGTTTACTTATTTTAGCAATACATTATATCACGTATAGATTAAAATGTCAATACCTTTTTGACAAATTATTCGGCATCTGCCTTCGATCTGATCTTCTCGCAGAGAATATTGAAGAAAAAAGATGCAACCGCGCCGCAAATTATCGCTACGACATAGGAAATGATATTTCCGATCGAGGTTGCGAACGAGGGAAGGATCATGATCGTTGTTGCGATAACGAATCCCATTACACAATGTGATGCGACGGAATGGTACTTATCGAAGACGAGCTTCATAAGCTTTGAGAGAAGCAGGAGGGTGGCGAGCATAGCGCATCCGAGGGGGATGAGTACCGAAAAATCAAGATGCGAGATACCGTGCGACATCTGCTCGTAGATTCCGAAGAAAAGCAGAAGAGTGGAAGAGCTGAAGCCGGGGACGATGAAGCTCAGACCCCAAAGCAGACCGCAAATGAGCCAGCCGACGAGCCCGGGCTCGATCGTAAGCGTCCACACGTTCTTGAACACGTAGAAAACTGCGGTGATCGCAACAAAGCTGATAACAAGCGAGATGATCGATGCCTTGCCTCTTCCCTTCTCACCCGCCTCGCGCCAAAGATCGGGGATAGTGCCCGCGATAAGTCCGACGAATACGCAAAGGACGACAGCCTCGTTAATCGAGAGCAGCCATTCGGTGACTCCCGCGAAGCCGACGAATCCGAGAGCTCCGCCGAAGCCGACGAAGATCAGCATCTTCCAATGCTTTTTTATGCCCTTGAAGGGACTTGAGAGGACTTCGAGGAGCTGATCGTATATACCAAACGCATAGCAGAGTGTTCCTCCGCTGACGCCGGGCAGGATCGCGCCGATTCCGACGATACAGCCCTGAATTATCCAGAGAATTGCTTTAAGTATAAAATTCTTTTTCATTTTCAAAATTCCTTTTGGTGATGGTAATATTATACACCAAGATCACGCTGAATTCAACAATAAGTTGTAAACAAAACCGACCCCATTACAGGGTCGGTCAATTATTTCAGCTGAATTCAAAATGTCCGCCGAGTCCGAAGATCATATAGACTATCGAAGCCGAGATAAGCGCGATCGCGATCAACACAAATACAAGTGAGCGGACACTCCAGAAGGATTGCTTCTCTCCCGAAGCGTTTTCCTTTTTGGGTACAAGATTTACAGCTCGGAGAGCGGTAACAAGAGGTTTATATAGAGCGAGGACGAGGCCCGCGTTAAGTACAGATTTAGTGAGATTGAAGGGGAGCAGGAGCGTAGGAAGGAGCTCGACGACCTGCTTGAGCTCGACCTTCATATAGATCGGTGTGATGAGAAGATTACAGAGCATCATAACGGTGACGGTTGCAATTACCGATGAAGCAAGAGCGAGTGCAACGCCCGAGATATTTCTTCTTTTTGAATAGATATATGCCGCCGCGACTGAGAAGGTAGCGGTGGATGCAAAGTCCATAAGCCATCCCCAAAAGCCGGTATCGCCGACGGTTATCTGTTCGATCGTTGCAACAAGCAAGGAGATAACGGCACCCGCACCGGGCCCGAGGATCATAGCCGCAATGCAAACGATCGCGTCTTTTGCGTCAAAAGTAAGGAAGCTTACGTTAATCCTGAATACAAACGCAACGCAATATGCCATCGCGGCAAACATAGAGCATAAAACGAGCTTGCGGATGTATTGTCTGTAGTTTTTTGCCATAAAAAAATCCTCCATTAGATAAATCAATGGAGAGAAGGTATCGCTATGTATATCTTCTCCCATCCAGACTTTACTGTCGGTCAGGGAATCTCACCCTGTCGGCATTATGCTCTGCGCATAATGTTCGCGGACTGTACCGCCGGTACGGAATTTCACCGTCCCCAAAGATATTATTATTTTATTCATTTGCAAAGATCGGATGCACCGGAGTGCATCCGATCTTTTATAAATCGAATTATTAAATTAGTTTAATAATTACTCAATGATCTCGGATACGACACCGGATCCAACGGTTCTACCACCCTCACGGATAGCGAAACGGAGACCGAGCTCGCATGCGATAGGAGTGATGAGCTCAACGCCGAAGGTTACGTTGTCGCCGGGACGGCACATTTCAACGTCTGCGGGAAGCTCGATGGTACCGGTAACGTCGGTGGTTCTGAAGTAGAACTGAGGTCTGTAACCGGTTACGAAGGGCTTCTTACGGCCGCCTTCCTTCTCGGTAAGAACGTAAACCTGACCCTTGAACTTGGTGTGGGGCTTAACGGATCCGGGCTTGCAGAGAACCTGTCCACGCTCGATCTCGTCCTTAGCTACGCCACGGAGGAGGCAACCGATGTTGTCACCAGCTTCTGCCTGGGGAAGGAGCTTGTGGAACATCTCAACGCCGGTAACTACGCAGTTTCTCTTCTCCTCGGTGAGACCAACGATCTCAACGGTGTCGGAAACCTTAACAGTACCACGCTCTACACGACCGGTAGCAACAGTACCACGGCCGGAGATGGAGAATACGTCCTCTACGGGCATAAGGAAGTCGAGGTCAGCCTTACGCTCGGGAGTGGGGATATAAGCGTCAACTTCGTTCATGAGCTCTGCGATGCAAGCATACTCAGGAGCGGAAGGATCGGTGTTAGCAGACTCGAGTGCTACACGTGCGGAACCGCGAACGATCGGAATGTCATCGCCCGGGAACTCGTACTCGGAGAGGAGGTCACGGATCTCCATCTCAACGAGGTCGAGAAGCTCTTCGTCGTCAACGATATCGGTCTTGTTCATGAATACGCAGATTGCGGGAACGCCAACCTGACGAGCAAGAAGAACGTGCTCGCGGGTCTGTGCGAGAGGTCCGTCAGTACCTGCAACAACGAGGATAGCGCCGTCCATCTGAGCTGCACCGGTGATCATGTTCTTAACATAGTCAGCGTGGCCGGGGCAGTCAACGTGTGCGTAGTGACGAGCGTCGGTCTCGTACTCAACGTGACGGGTGTTAATTGTGATACCTCTTGCCTTCTCCTCAGGAGCGTTGTCGATCTGGTCGTATGCCAGGAACTCTACGCTACCCTGTGCGAGGGAGAGGTACTTGGTAATAGCTGCAGTAAGAGTGGTCTTACCATGGTCAACGTGACCGATGGTACCAATGTTTACGTGGGGCTTGCTTCTTTCAAATGTAGCCTTTGCCATTTTTGGAATCCTCCATTAAAAATTCTTTTTTATTTTTATTTTTTATTTAGTGCAAAGAAACGATTAGTTCTGCTTTGCGCGGGCAGTTACGATGCCCTCCTGGATGCTCTTGGGAACCTGAGCAAAGTTGTGCGGCTCCATAGAGTAGAGTGCACGTCCCTGAGACTTGGAACGCAGGTCGGTTGCGTAGCCGAACATTTCGGACAGCGGAACGTCTGCGATAATCTCTGTAGATCCCTTGCCGTCGTCATTCATAGACTGAATTGCGCCACGGCGGGAGTTGAAGTCACCGATTACGTCGCCAAGATAATCATTGGGAGTAATGGTGGTTACCTTCATAATCGGCTCGGTAAGAACGGGGTCAGCCTTTCTCATAGCCTCCTTGAACGCCATAGATCCGCAGATCTTGAACGCCATTTCGGAGGAGTCAACCTCGTGATAAGAGCCGTCGTAAAGTGTTACCTTAACGTCAACTACGTTGTAGCCTGCAAGGACACCGCACTGCATTGCGCCCTGGATACCCTGGTTAACAGGCTCGATGAATTCCTTCGGAACTGCACCGCCGGTAACGGAGTTAACAAATGTGTAACCTGCGCCGGGCTCATTGGGCTCAACGATGATCTTAACGTGAGCATACTGACCCGAACCGCCGGACTGCTTCTTATACTTGCACTCATGGTCAACAGTCTTACGGATCGTCTCCTTGTATGCGACCTGAGGCTTACCGATGTTAGCCTCTACCTTGAACTCACGAAGAAGTCTGTCAACGATAATTTCAAGGTGAAGCTCACCCATACCTGCGATGATGGTCTGACCGGTCTCATCGTCGGTGTAGGTTCTGAATGTGGGGTCTTCCTCTGCGAGCTTAGCAAGAGCAATGCCCATCTTCTCAAGACCTGCACGGGTCTTGGGCTCGATAGCAACTCTGATAACGGGCTCGGGGAATTCCATGGATTCGAGAATGATGGGATGCTTGTCGTCGCAGAGCGAATCACCGGTACCGGTGTTCTTTACGGAAACAACTGCTGCGATATCGCCGGCGTAAACAACGTCGATATCCTTACGGTTGTTAGCATGCATCTGAACGATACGACCCATTCTCTCTCTCTTGCCCTTGGAAGCGTTCCAAACCGTGTCGCCTGCGTGGATGCAGCCCGAGTAAACGCGGAAGAAGCAAAGCTTACCAACGAAGGGGTCGGTAGCGATCTTGAACGCGAGTGCTGCGAAGGGCTCTTCGTCGCTGGAAGGACGGGAGTCATCCTCGCCGGTCTCGGGGTTGACACCGGTGATGTCGGGAACGTCGGTAGGTGCGGGCATATAGTCAACGATCGCGTCGAGGAGCTTCTGAACGCCCTTGTTTCTGAAGGAGGTGCCGCAAACTACGGGAACCATAAGATTCTCAATGGTTGCCTTTCTGATTGCGACCTTGATCTCTTCATTGGTGATATCCTCACCCTCAAGGTACTTCATCATGAGCTCTTCGTCAGCCTCTGCTGCAGACTCGATCATCTTCTCACGGTATTCTTCAGCCATTTCCTGCATATCTGCGGGAATAGGCTCAATTCTCATGTCCTTACCGAGGTCATCATAGTATACGGTAGCCTCCATGGTCATGAGGTCGATGATACCACGGAAACTGTCTTCCTTGCCAATCGGGAGCTGAATCGGAACAGGGTTTGCGCCCAGTCTATCCTTCATCATGCCCACAACGCGGTAGAAGTCCGCACCGGTGATATCCATCTTATTAACGTACGCAAGACGCGGTACGCTGTATTTTGTAGCCTGTCTCCAAACGGTTTCAGACTGGGGCTCAACGCCTCCCTTAGCGCAGAAGACCGCTACTGCACCGTCAAGTACTCTGAGCGAACGCTCAACCTCAACGGTAAAGTCAACGTGGCCGGGAGTGTCGATGATATTAATACGGGTATTCTTCCAATGGCAGGTGGTTGCGGCAGAAGTGATAGTAATACCTCTCTCCTTCTCCTGAGCCATCCAGTCCATGGTGGAATCGCCGTCGTGTGTTTCACCCAGCTTGTGGTTAACACCCGTATAGAACAGTATTCTTTCGCTTGTAGTCGTCTTACCGGCGTCGATGTGAGCCATGATACCGATGTTACGAGTACACTCGAGCGAATATTCTCTTGACATAGATAGTCTCCTTAATTGTTCGATTTCTTATAAATTGTTGATATAATCAAATTTTTCAGATAAATTAATATCTGTAGTGAGCAAACGCCTTGTTTGCTTCAGCCATACGGTGAGTCTCTTCCTTCTTCTTGAACGCTCCGCCGGCATTGTTGATTGCATCGAGGATCTCTGCTGCAAGTCTTTCTGCCATTGTACGTTCGCCGCGCTTTCTGGCATAACCTACCATCCAGCGGAGACCCAGGGTCTGACGTCTGTCTGCTCTAACCTCAAGCGGAACCTGATAGGTAGAACCGCCTACACGGCGAGCCTTAACCTCAAGAACCGGCATTACGTTTTCAAGAGCTTCGACAAATACTTCAAGGGCATTCTTTCCGGACTTCGCTTCTACGATCTCGAATGCATCGTAAACGATAGTCTGTGCAACACCCTTCTTGCCGTCGAGCATTACGTTGTTAACAAGCTTTGTTACGAGCTTGGACTTGTAAATAGGATCCGGCAATACGTCTCTCTTGGATATACGACCTCTTCTCGGCACTGTACTTCCCTCCTTCATTAATTTTGAATGAAATCATAGGTACTCAAAAGCATATTCTCCTGTTAGCGCTCTTCTGTCCGCAGTATATAAACAAACGGAAATGAGTAGCTAAAAACATGCTGATACCTTCACCGAATTATTTCTTTGCTTCCTTCGGTGTCTTTGTTCCGTACTTGGAACGGGCCTGTCTGCGTGCTGCAACACCCTGTGTATCGAGTGTGCCGCGGATAATGTGATAACGTACACCGGGCAGGTCTCTTACTCTACCGCCTCTGATGAGAACGACGGAGTGCTCCTGCAGGTTGTGTCCTTCACCGGGAATGTAGGTGGTTGCCTCAAGACCGTTGGAAAGACGAACTCTTGCGATCTTACGGAGCGCGGAGTTAGGCTTCTTGGGGGTTGTGGTGGTTACCTTGGTGCAAACGCCTCTCTTCTGGGGCGAGGGGAGATCGGTGCTCTCGTTCTTGATGGTGTTGAAGCCCTTCTGAAGCACTGCTGCTTTGGACTTGTACACCTTGTCTGTACGACCCTGTCTGACAAGCTGGTTAAAGGTTGGCATCCTTCTGCTAATCCTCCTTTCTTCCGAATTTGTTTATATACAGATGCGAACGGAAGGCTCGCAAAACTGTCAAAAATCGAGCTTTTTGAGTGTTTTTTCTTCAAAAAACTCAGCCGAAGCCACAAAACCTCAGCATAATTCGCATTATTATAGCATTTTTTCGATCGATTGTCAATACCCTTTAAAAAATGCATAAATTTTCTGTCTTTTGCACAATAACGCGCTTTTTGATAAGTATTTTTACCGTCAAAATGCACAAATCCAAAAAGACATTCAGCCTACTTCCGAAAAATGTTTCGGAAGTAGGCGTAAAATGTTAATTAATTGTTATATCGTGTAAGATTTACTCAGCAACCGATTCGGAAGCGATCTCCTCGGAGGACGAATCTTCATCGTTTACGTCAAGGGACGTTACGCTGTCGCAGCCGTCGGGAGAAGTGGGGGCGGTATCCTCAGCAGAAAGTACGTCCACATTGTTGTAGCATGCCATACCTGTACCAGCGGGGATCAGCTTACCGATGATAACGTTCTCCTTAAGTCCGAGCAGATTATCGACCTTGCCCTTGATAGCAGCCTCGGTAAGAACCTTTGTGGTCTCCTGGAAGGAAGCTGCGGAGAGGAAGGAATCTGTCTGGAGAGCCGCCTTGGAGATACCGAGGAGCACGGGAGAGCAGGTAGCCTCACGAAGCTCGGTCTCACCCGAAGCAATGCGCTCACGGATCTTCTCGTTCTCATCATCAAACTCGTTGACCGAAACAAGAGTTCCGACAAGCATATCTGTGTCGCCGATATCCTCAACACGAAGCTTACGAGTCATCTGACGTGCGATAACCTCGATGTGCTTATCGTTGATGTTAACCGACTGAGAACGGTAAACCTTCTGAGTCTCGCTGATGATATAATCGTATACAGCGTCCGGTCCGAGATATTCCATAATATCCATGGGAGCTTTGGAGCCCTCAGTAAGAGCATCACCGCGCTTGACCTCAGCACCGTCTGCGATCGCAATACGTCTGCCGTAGGGGATCTGATAGGTTTCGGTCTCGCCGGTCTCGGAGTTGAATACTACAACATCCTGGATATTGGGGTTCTCGTCGGGCTGGATATGAGCAATACCGTCGAGCGCGCTGAGGATAGCGGGCTTCTTAGGTGTTCTTGCCTCAAAGAGCTCTTCGACTCTGGGAAGACCCTGAGTAATATCGGCACCTGCAACACCGCCCGAGTGGAAGGTACGCATGGTAAGCTGAGTACCGGGCTCACCGATCGACTGAGCTGCGATGATACCTACAGCCTCACCGACGTTAACCTTCTTTCCGCTTGCAAGGTCTGCACCGTAGCAATGTGCGCAGATACCGTGACGTGCGCGGCAATGGATAACTGTTCTGATACGAACCTCGGTGATGCCTGCGGCGATGATCTTCTTGACCATTGCCTCGTCGAGCATTGTATCGTCGGGAACGAGGATCTCGCCCGTTTCGGGGTTGATAACGTCGCCCATAGTGTATCTGCCGATGAGTCTGTCCTCAAGAGGCTCGATGGGCTTGGTTGCATCACCCTCGGTGATAGCTCTGATAATTGCGCCGTGCTGTGTTCCGCACTTCTCTTCGCGTACGATAACGTCCTGAGAAACGTCAACAAGACGACGGGTAAGGTAACCCGAGTCTGCGGTACGGAGCGCGGTATCCGAAAGCGACTTACGGGAGGAACGTGCACCCATAAAGTACTCGAAGATCTTCATACCCTCGCGGAAGTTCGACTTGATCGGGATCTCCATAGTCTTACCGTTGGTAGCGAACATGGGTCCACGCATACCTGCGAGCTGACGCATCTGAGTGATCGAACCACGGGCTCCGGAGTCGGACATGATCTTGATCGGGTTGTAAGTCGAGAAGCCTGCCTGAAGTGCGCCGGTAACGTCGTTGGTGGTACGGTTCCATACAGCGACGACCTTCTCGTATCTTTCCTGCTCGGAAAGGAGACCCTTCTGGAAGTACTTGCCGAGAGTCTCGACTTCCTTCTCCGCGTCGCTTACGAGCTGCTTCTTTTCCTTCGGGATAGTCATATCGTATACCGAGATCGAGAAGGATGCTCTTGTGGAGTACTGATAACCCATCTCCTTGATCGCGTCGAGCATTTCTGCGGTCTCCGCGGAGCTGTGTCTCTTGATGCAAGCGTTGATGATCTGACCGAGTTCCTTCTTGGTGATGATGGAAGCGATCTCGAGATCAAGCTTCTTTTCGGGGTCGTTTCTGTCAACGAAGCCAAGATCCTGAGGGATACGCTTGTTGAAGATAAGACGTCCAAGGGTTACTGCATCCGAACCGCGGTTTACGCCGCGCTCGCCGTTTTCACCCTTCTTGATACCGATGATACCCTCTTCAACAGCGCCGGAAGAGGTCTTGCGGCTGACTCTGAGGGCGATAGGAGCGTGAAGCCCGAGCTGACCGTTGAGGTAAGCCATATTCGCCTCGTCAAAGTTACGGTAAAGTCCTCCTGCTCCGGGCTCATCGTCACGAACGATCGAGAGATAATAGGAGCCGAGGATCATATCCTGAGTAGGAACTGTGACCGCACGTCCGTCAACGGGCTTGAGGAGGTTGTTAGCCGAGAGCATAAGGAATCTCGACTCAGCCTGAGCCTCTGCGGAAAGCGGTACGTGTACAGGCATCTGGTCGCCGTCGAAGTCGGCGTTGAACGCGGTACATACGAGAGGATGGAGCTTGATCGCTCTTCCTTCAACAAGCACGGGCTCGAATGCCTGGATAGAAAGTCTGTGAAGTGTAGGCGCACGGTTGAGGAGAACGGGATGTTCCTTGATTACATTCTCGAGTGCATCCCAGACCTCGTCGTTGCTTACCTGTGCGCGGTCGATCTTCTTCTGTGCTTCCTTTACGTTGGTAGCCTTGCCCATTTCGACAAGTCTCTTGATAACGAAGGGCTTGAAGAGCTCGAGAGCCATTTCCTTGGGAAGACCGCACTGATAGATCTTCAGCTGAGGACCTACGACGATAACCGAACGTCCCGAGTAGTCAACACGCTTACCGAGAAGGTTCTGACGGAAGCGTCCCTGCTTACCGCGGAGCATCTCGGAGAGCGACTTGAGAGGACGGTTGGAAGGACCGGTTACGGGCTTTCCGCGGCGTCCGTTATCGATAAGAGCGTCGACCGCTTCCTGAAGCATACGCTTCTCGTTGCGGATAACGATCTCGGGAGTCGAGATCTCGATCAGCTTCTTAAGACGGTTATTTCTGCTGATAACGCGGCGATAGAGCTCATTAAGGTCGGAGGAAGCAAAGCGTCCGCCGTCAGGCTGAACCATCGCTCTGATATCGGGAGGAAGAACGGGAAGAACGTCAAGAACCATCCATTCGAGCTTATTGCCCGAGCGGCGGAAGGACTCGATAACCTCAAGTCTCTTGATGAGTCTGGCCTTCTTCTGGCTTGTTGTGATAGCGAGATCCTCGCGGAGCTGAGCTGCGAGAGCATCGATATCGATGCCCGCAAGAAGCTCCTTGATAGCCTCCGCGCCCATTCCGACGCGGAATTCATTCTCGTACATCTCGCGGTACTCGATATACTGCTTCTCGGTCAGGACCATACCCTTCTCAAGAGGGGTATTTCCCGGATCGAGGACTACGTTCTCTGCAAAGTAGAGAACCTGCTCGAGCTGCTTGGAGGAGATATCGAGAACGAGAGCCATTCTCGAGGGCGACGCCTTGAAGTACCAAATATGGGAAACGGGGCATGCAAGCTCGATGTGTCCCATTCTCTCACGGCGTACTCTCTTTGTGGTAACCTCAACGCCGCACTTATCACAGATGATCTTTTCGCGGACGTTGTGGGAATTCTTGTATTTACCGCACATACATGCTCCGTCCTTGGTAGGGCCAAAGATCTTTTCACAGAAAAGACCTCCAACTTCAGCCTTGAGTGTACGGTAGTTGATAGTCTCCGGCTTGGTAACCTCGCCGTAGGACCATTCTCTGATCATATCCGGAGACGCCAGACCTATTTTAATAGAGGCAAATTCATTATTATCCATAACTTATTCTCCTTTAAATCAGTTATCGTATCCGTCTTCAGACTCATAATCGTCCTCAGACTCGTATTCGTATTCCTCAGCGTACTCGTCGTCGCCTTCATCCTCTTCATCCTCGCCGAGGTCGAACTCGCCGTCCTCATCTGCGAAGAGGAATCCTCCGCGACCGTACTCGTCCTCGCTGCCGGTCTGTCCGACTGCATCGTCGATTGCGTCGCTGTCGCGGCGGCTGAGATACTGAGGCTGCTCCTCTTCAACAACGGAAGAGAGCTTGATCTCCTCGCCCTCTTCATTCAGGACGCGGATGTCAAGACAGAGCGACTGAAGCTCCTTGACAAGGACCTTGAATGCCTCGGGAACGCCGGGAGTGGGGATATTCTGACCCTGAATGATCGCCTCGTATGCCTTGCGGCGTCCGTTGACGTCGTCCGACTTGACGGTCAGGATCTCCTGAAGTGTATAAGCTGCACCGTATGCCTCGAGTGCCCAAACCTCCATCTCTCCGAAACGCTGGCCACCGAACTGTGCCTTACCGCCGAGAGGCTGCTGTGTAACGAGAGAGTACGGACCGTTGGAACGGGCGTGGATCTTATCGTCAACAAGGTGATGGAGCTTGAGGTAGTACATGATACCTACGGTTACGGGGTTATCAAAGGGTTCGCCGGTACGTCCGTCGTAAAGAACGGTCTTACCGTCGATTACCTGACGTCTGGTTTCACCGGTCACGGGATCGGTGATCTCGCGGGTCTCCTTACCGTCTACGTTCTCGCCGGGGAATACCTCACGCCACATATTCGCCATCTTCATACATTCGAGAATGTCCTTCTCGTTTGCACCGTCGAATACGGGGGTCATGATCTTCCAGCCAAGCTTACGAGCGGCGATTCCGAGGTGTACCTCAAGAACCTGACCGATGTTCATTCGGGAAGGAACGCCCAGGGGGTTAAGAACGATATCGAGAGGAGTTCCGTCGGGAAGGAAGGGCATATCCTCGGGAGGAAGGATGCGCGAAACGACACCCTTGTTACCGTGACGACCTGCCATCTTGTCACCTACGGAGATCTTTCTCTTCTGTGCGATATAAACGTGAACGACCTTGTTTACGCCTGTGGGAAGCTCGTCTCCCTGCTCGTGAGAGAATACGCGTACGTCAACGACGATACCCGATTCACCGTGGGGCAGTCTGAGAGAGGTATCTCTGGTCTCGCGGGTCTTCTCACCGAAGATCGCGCGGAGGAGTCTTTCCTCTGCGGTAAGGTCGGTCTCACCCTTAGGTGTGATCTTACCTACAAGGATATCGCCGGCATGAACCTCGGTACCCTTCTTTACAACGCCGTATGCATCGAGGTTGCGGAGAGCATCCTCGCCGACGTTCTGGATCTCACGGGTGATCTCCTCGCTACCGAGCTTGGTATCTCTTGCCTCGTGAGTATATACCTCGATATGAAGCGAAGTGTAAACGTCATTTCTTACAAGGTTTTCATTGAGAAGGACCGCGTCCTCGTAGTTATAACCTTCCCAGGTCATAAATCCGATAAGAGCATTCTTACCGAGAGCGATCTCGCCCTTCGAGGTTGCGGGACCGTCTGCGATGACCTGTCCCTTCTCTACTCTCTCGCCGTGTACAACGAGAGGTCTCTGGTTACAGCAAGTACCCTGGTTGGTACGCTTGAACTTGATAAGATCGTAGCTATCCTTGCGTCCGTCATCGGTGCGGATAACGATCTTTGCGGTCTCAACGTGCTCAACGACGCCCGCGTTCTTAGCAAGAACAACGACGCCCGAGTCACGAGCTACCTTATATTCCATACCGGTACCGACAATGGGTGAATCGGTTACCATAAGCGGAACTGCCTGCTTCTGCATGTTCGATCCCATAAGAGCACGGGAGTTATCGTCGTTCTCAAGGAAGGGGATCATTGCGGTAGCTGCAGATACTACCATCTTAGGCGAAACGTCCATAAAGTCGATCTCGTCGACCGAAACCTCGCGGAACTCGTTCTTATCGCGAGCGGTAACGGTATTATTAATGAAGCAACCGTTCTCGTCGAGAGGCTCGTTAGCCTGTGCGATGATGTAATTATCCTCAACGTCCGCGGTCATATAAACGACCTCGTCGGTTACGCGGCGGGTTGCGCGGTCTACCCTGCGGTAGGGAGCCTCGATGAAGCCGTAGTCGCTGATGCGCGCGTAGGTTGCGAGATAAGAGATAAGACCGATGTTGGGACCTTCGGGAGTCTCGATGGGACACATTCTACCGTAGTGGGTGTAGTGTACGTCACGGACGTCGAAGGATGCGCGGTCACGGGAAAGACCGCCGGGACCGAGCGCCGAAAGACGACGCTTATGAGTCAGTTCGGAGAGGGGGTTAGCCTGATCCATGAACTGAGAGAGCTGGGAAGAGCCGAAGAACTCGCGGATAACGGTTGCAACGGGTCTGATGTTGATAAGAGCCTGAGGAGTCAGCTTCTCGTTATCCTGAGTGGTCATACGCTCGCGGATGATCTTCTCCATACGGGAGAAGCCGATTCTGATCTGGTTCTGGAGCTGCTCGCCTACGGAACGGATACGACGGTTGCCGAGATGGTCGATATCGTCGGTGGTTCCAACATCGTGAGCGAGATTAAGCAGATAGTTGATGGTTGCGAAGATGTCCTCGCGTGTGATGTGCTTGGGGCAGAGCTCGTTGATTCTCGCACGGCATGCAGCCTTGATAGCGTCGAGATCGCCGCCGCACTCTTCCATAATGGAAAGGAGAACGGGAGTCGAAACCTTTTCGCGCACGCCGCAATCGAGGAGCTTGTCACCGATGATCTTCTCGGGCCAGCAGGTGTGGTTCGAGAACACCTTGATGACCTCGCCGTTATCGAGCGCGATCTCGACCTCGTTTACAGCCGCGTATTCGATCTCGAGAGCTTCCTCGGGAGTGATAACGTGGCCTTCCTCGAAGAGGAGCTCTCCGCTGATGGTACTTACTACGGGAGCAGCAAGACGGCGGTTTGCGATTCTCTCGGAGATAGCAAGCTTCTTATCGAACTTATAGCGTCCGACGGGAGCGATGTCGTATCTCTTGGAATCGAAGAAGAAGTTGTTGATGAGAGTCAAAGCCGCATCGACCTGGATAGGCTCGCCGGGGCGGAGCTTACGGAAGATCTCGCGGAGGGACTCAACCGATGCACTGGAACGGCGGTTGATCGCCGAAGCCTCGGACTCATCCTTCTCAAGGGTAGCACGGAGACGTATATCGTCGCCGAACATATTGAAAATGTCCTCTGCGCTCTCAATGCCGGCGATCATATTGCCGGTCTCGGGGTCAAGAGAAAGTCCGAGAGCACGGATGAACATGGTAAGGGGGAGCTTACGGTTCTTATCTATTCTTACATAGATAACGTTGTTGCTGTCAACCTCATACTCGAGCCACGCGCCGCGGTAGGGGATGATCTGCGCAGTAAAGGTCTTCTTTCCCGCTTTATCGATGTCGGATGCGTAGTACATACCCGGCGAACGAATAATCTGCGAGACGATGACACGCTCAGCACCGTTGATAACGAAGGTGCCGTTTTCGGTCATGATCGGGAAGTCACCCATATAAATATCGGTCTGCTTGACTTCTCCCGTCTGCTTGTTATTGAGGCGGACGTTGACCTTCAGGGGAGCCGCATAGTTTACGTCTCTCTCCTTGCATTCCTCAACGGGATATTTGGGCTTCGAGTCTATCGAATAGGAAACGAATTCGATAGAAAGATTTCCGCTGTAGTCGACGATGGGCGATACGTCGCGGAGAACCTCGGCAAGTCCTTCCTCGAGGAACCATTTGAAGGAATTTGTCTGAATCTCAATAAGATTCGGGATTTCGAGTGTAGTGCGGGTTTTGGAAAAGGATTTTCTTAAATTCTTTCCGAGCACCTGGTCTGTTACATTGACCATAAATTCAATCACTCCATTCAAGTATTTTTCGCTTTTTACATCCCTTTCGGAATTTTCTCCAACCAAAGACGGAATATTAATTTTTTCATACAAAATTAATATATCCATCGCAGTTCGGAAACAATCTCGACCCATTTTTAGACATATTAAGCGATTATAATGCAGTATAATATTATACAACATGTTTTTCGATTTGTCAATACCAAAATCGAAAAAAATTCCATTTTTCCAAAAAATATTTTTTGCTATTATAATTATTAATATGTATAAATCGGGACGGCGGGTACATAAAATCTATTTAACAGACAAGGAGTGAAAAAAATGAACGGTAAAAACGCTCTGCACGAGCGGCGTCCCGATTGGATTCGCGCCGCGTGTATGATATTCTGCATACTCGCCGCCACAGCCGCGGCTTACGTAATTTTCAGATACCTGTTTGCAATACTTCTTCCGCTTCTGATCGGAGCGGGGGTCGGCGCACTCACTTCCACGCTTGCGTCAAAGCTATCAAAATACACACGGGCTTCGGGGAGAGTCGTCTCGCTCGCAGTACTGCTTGTTCTTCTCTCCTCGCTTGTGGCTTTGCTGTTCTTTGTCGTGAAGCGATTGGTAACCGAGCTCGGGCGTCTCGCGGAAGGGATCGGCGAGGACGGCGGCGTCATAGCTGAGTTTTTTGAAAAAGCCACTTCAACAGTGTCCGACTTTGGAAACAGGATCGCGGCACTATTGCCGGGAGAAGAAAGCGCAGAGATAACCGAGAGGATAAACGGCTACATCGGCGATCTTCTCGGGGATGCGCTTTCGGCATTGGGAACAGCCATCCCGGGATTTCTGACCTCGATCCTCAGCGCGCTTCCCGATATTTTCCTCGGGGTGATCGTAGCCGTGATCGCATCGTTTTATTTCACACTTGACAGCGGAAGGATCAGAAGCGGCATCCGGGGGCTGCTTCCATCCTCCGCCGAACGTCTTCTCTCGCATATAAAAAAAGAAGCCGCAGTAGCCGCTATCGGCTATCTGCGCTCCTATTCTCTGATCATGCTGATCACCTTTGCCGAGATCTTTTTCGGCCTCAGCGTGCTCGGAGTCGAATACTCCTTTCTCGTCGCCGCCGTAAGCGCCGCGGTTGACATCCTTCCCGTTCTCGGAGTAGGTGTCGTACTGATCCCGTGGGCGCTCTACTGCCTTGTCACCCGCGATCTTTTCCTCGGTATCGGACTGATTATATTATATGTAATAATCGTAGTCGTAAGGCAGTTCATCGAGCCGAAGATCGTAGGCGAAACACTGGGGCTTCATCCGCTCGTCACACTCGCTTCGTTCTATCTCGGCTACAGGCTTTTCGGCTTTGTTGGAATACTTCTCGCTCCGCTGATACTGATCGCCTGGCGCGCCTTCAAGGCTTGCTCCGAGGGAGGGCTTATTACGAACGCTTGACCGCGCCGGTTCTGAAAACGAATGCCGAAGCGGCAATTATCATCGCCCCGTATACCGCGATCGAAGCGATGCCGAGCGAGCCCGCCGTTACAGCCGAGACGTAGAAGAAAATGCCGACCGCAATCGCCGCGCCGCCAAGGATACGACAAACGGTATCAACCGCTCTGTCCTCAAAGAATGCGATAACGAGGCAGAAGAAGGAGATCAGCTTCTCGCCGAAGGCTTCATTATATATGGAAGAATTTCCGGTCATTCCACAGTTGTAATTTCTATCGATGCACTTATTCATTTTGTACCTCACACTTCAAATAATTCCGATTTCGGAATCTTTCTGACATAATTATACCACATCTGATTGCGTTTGTCAAGATATTTTTATCATTTTCGGAAATATTTTTATTTTTCTATTTACAAAACGGAATTTTTGTGATATAATAATTCCAACAAAGGAATTAAGGGGTTTCAAAATGGGTTTTGAATACATTGAAAGAATAAAGCAGATCAAGAATGAAAAAAAGATCACGAACGAAGAGCTCGCGCGTCTTTCGGGAATTCCTCTCGGAACGCTCTCGAAGCTTCTTGCGGGTCTCTCGGATTCGGTCAAGCTTTCCAACATGATCGCGATCTGCGAGGCGCTCGGCTGCTCGCTTGATTATATTGTCAGCGGCATTCCCGAGAACACGAACAACTTCACTCTCGACGGAAACGAGATCAGGCTGATCGAGGAATACCGCCGCCTCGACACGCACGGCAAGGAGCTGCTTATGCTCATCGCGGGCAAGGAGCGCGAGCGTGTTTCAAGTGAGGAGCATCCCGCAGTTGTTACTGCTCCAATCTTCTCGAGAGAGACAACTCCCGTCATCACCGCTCCCATCGCTAACAGATACAAGGACAGCGGTGCAGGCAGAGTCACAAAGCGTTCTATCCCGCTCTACGATCTTCCCGTTTCCGCGGGCATCGGCGAGTATCTTGACGGCGACGCGGCTGAAAGCGTAAGCATCACGGTCAGCGAAGCAACCGCGGGCGCGGACTTTGCTCTCCGCATCAGCGGAAACAGTATGGAGCCGAAATACCACGACGGCGACGTTCTTCTCGTTCAGAACGCAGAGGGTGTCGAGGTAGGCGAATCCGGTATCTTCGTGCTTGACGGCGCGGGCTACTTCAAGGTCTACGGCGGCGATTGCCTCATTTCTCTCAATCCCGAGTACGGAAGGATCATGCTCAAGGATTTCGAGAACGTATCCTGCATTGGTAAGGTGCTTGGAAGATTGAGAAAACGATAAGTGGTCAGGCCAAGTGATCAGTGGTCAGTGGTTAGTGAACAGAAAGATGCGAATGATAATTTAATTTATCTTTTCTGTTCATTATTAAACAAATATTTCAAATAAACAAAGCTCTCGGATATCTTGAATTTCTTCAAAATATCCGAGAGTTCATTTTTTATTATGTTATTGTACAGTACAAAAACTCTATATATTGTACAAAATTATAGCAGTAACCCGCATCTTTCTGACCACTGACCACTGACCACTGACCACTGACCACTGATCACTGACCACTAGTTATCCATTAAGAAATCTCGACAAGAACTCGCGTGTTCTCGGCATCTTCGGATTTCCGAAGAGCTCGTCGGGTGTACCTTCCTCGAGGACAACGCCGCCATCCATGAAGATGACTCTGTCCGAGACCTCGCGCGCGAACGCCATCTCGTGGGTCACGACGATCATCGTGAGTCCCGATTTTGCAAGGCTCTTGATAACGTCGAGTACCTCGCCGACCATTTCGGGGTCGAGCGCGGAGGTGGGCTCGTCAAAGAGGATGACCTCGGGGTTCATCGAAAGCGCGCGTGCGATCGCGATTCTCTGCTTCTGTCCACCCGAAAGCTGCTTCGGACGCGCATTGACGAACGCAGTCATTCCGACCTTTTCGATAAACTCTCTTGCGATCTTCTCTGCCTCGTCTCTCTTTCTCTTCAGCACCTTCATCTGCGGCATTACGCAGTTTTCAAGTGCGGTCATATTGTCGAAGAGATTGAACTGCTGAAATACCATTCCGACCTCGGCGCGGTATTTCGACAGATTGAGAGTGAGGATATCCTGATCCTTATATTTGATGACTCCGCCCGTAGGCTCCTCGAGGAGATTGATGCAGCGAAGCATCGTGCTCTTGCCCGAGCCCGACGATCCGATAACGCTGATGACCTCACCCTTTTCCACGGTAAGGTTTACGTCAAGGAGGACCTTATGGTCGCCGAAGCTTTTTTCAAGATGTTCAAGGACTATCTCTTTCATTTCACAGCCTCCTTTACGTGGATCTCAGCCGCGGGATCCGACTGCGAGCCGCAGATCGTATAATTCTCATTGCCGTTAAGCTTCTTTTCGCAGAGGCGGAGGATCCTGGTTACCGAGAAGGTCATGATGAAATAGAGCACGCAGACGATCGTGTAGGTTTGGAATATTTCAAGATTGATATATATGATCTTACCCGCCATAAAATAGAGCTCGGCAACACCGATTACGTTAAGCACCGAGGTATCCTTGATGTTGATAACGAACTCGTTGCTGACAGAGGGAAGGATATTGCGCATTACCTGCGGAACAACGACGTAAAGCATAGCCTGCCAATGAGTCATTCCGACCGAATACGCGCCCTCGAACTGTCCCTTATCGATCGATATGATACCGCCGCGGACGATCTCAGCCATATACGCACCGGTATTGATCGAAACGATAAAGATACCCGCGGGAACGAGCGGGAGGGTCTGTCCGTCGTTCAAAAATGCATAGCCCCAGAAAATGACCATCGCCTGGACCATCATAGGAGTACCGCGGAAGATTTCAATATAAACCGCAATTATTCCGTTTACTATCTTATGAATAACGCGGAGGAGCTTATTCTTGGAAAATGGGGTGGTTCTGATAATACCGGTCAGAAGACCGATAACAAGACCGGCAACCGTACCGATCAAGGAGATCAGAAGGGTCATTCCTATACCTTTGAGAAGGAAGGGATAAAACTCCTTCAAGATCTCCCAAATCTGAATAAAGAACGTCATTACTTCTGGATCTTATAGATAATTACGAGGTTGGAGTTATAGTAGCACTCGGTGAAGTCAACCTCTTCTTCTCTCTCTGCGGTGGGGCTCATTCCGGCAATAATGCCGTCAACGGTGCCTGCCTGAACTGCGGGGATAAGAGCATCCCATTCAAGGGAATGGATCTCGAGAGCCATTCCGAGCTCTGCCGCGATAAACTTTGCTACCTGAACGTCATAGCCGTTTGCGTACATACCTTCAACGTTGCTGATCGGAACCGCGCCGTTGGCATCGTTGGTCTGAGTCCAGTTGAAGGGCTCGTAAGCGCACTCCATAGCGATCTTGAGAGTGCCGGCGGATGTATCGGTCTTGGAAGACGAAAGAGCAAGAGCACCGATATCGGCGGTCTTATCGTCAGCGAGGGTGCACATCTGCTTCATAAGATTGGTGCGAGTCTCTGCGGAGATACCTGCGATGATGGGATTTACCTTTGCAACCATTTCGGAGCCGGTCTTGAACGCAACTGCGATACCGGTCTGAGCGTCGGTAGCGGTAAAGCCTGTGTCATTGTTTACGAAGGGGAGGTATGCGAGTCCGCTGTCGGGTGTGCAATTGGAAATCGCTGTGGGCTCCTCTGCGACGTAACCGTCGATAGCACCCGACTTAAGAGCTGTGAGAAGGCCGATGAAATCGGGATATTCCTGAACTGTGATGCCTTCGATCTGTGCGAGAGCGTCGAGATGGAAGGTTCCTGTCTGAGCCGCGATGATCGCGCCCTTGAGCTCGGAGATGTTCTTGGCTGTGCTGATGTCTGTCTTCTCTCTGGAAGAGCAAGCGGTAAGTGCTGTGCAAAGGAGCACGAGCGAGAGGATGATTGATGTTAGCTTTTTCATTTTCTTTTCTCCTTATATAATGAAAAATATTATTTAAATTGAAAAGGCCGAAGCAAGTGCTCCGACCGCCATAAATATCCATACGGATAAATACAATCGAACATGTAGCACTCCACAATAAATCACTGTGACAGTTGATACGATATTCTCGCATCCCCCAACGAAGCTCCTCCGGCAGGAGACCCGTTTCGGCAGCTGCACCTTTCCCCGCCGATACGCGATCCCGGTATCAGTCGGCGGTTACTATTTACAGCCGCGCCTCTAACAATTCTTTGATTCGACTATTCAATTCTGAATTATTATATCACTTAATATCACCGTTGTCAAGCTTTTTATTAAAAAAACAAGGAATTAACATAAAACAGGAAGCGATTGCCTCCTGTTTTAATTACAAGTATTTATTTCTTCTGCTCAATGAGTGCGATGATGACCGCGCCCATTGCGGCAGAGCACACGATTGCGCCGAGCCCTTCAACCAATGCTTCAGCAATGACGCCAAGAACGATTGAGATCACCGCGGATATGATTGCTGTGATCATAAGCATTCCTCCTTATTGAAATATCCTGAGCACGGGCATTCCATCCTTCATCGTCCATATGTCGGTGAAATCGAAGCCCTCATAATAATCCTCACTCTGCTCGGAATCGGGGGTGTAACAACAAATGTCGCCGATTCGCATACCCTCGGTTCTGTAAAGCGATATGATCTTGTCTTCGTCGCCGAGCTTGTCGAGAACGTGCTGGAAGTACATCATCTCATAGCGCGAAACGAGCTGAAAGATATAACAGAAATTCTCGTCGGTTTCGGTACCCTTGCCGCTGACGAAGAAGACCTCCTCAAGCTCCTTTATGTTCGCGTATCGGATATCGTCAAGCAGGGCGTTATCGAGATCGTATAGGTAGAACGCCGCCAATTTCTTTTTGTCAAAGGATATCTCGGGATTGTTGCGGTCGCCGCCGTCGCTGAGATCCAAATATCCGCCCGACATACAATAGTTGAGCAAAGAATCAAATGCGGAAAGATAAATAAACACGGGCACGAGGCGTTTTTTGCCAATGATACCTTCGCTTGAAAAGACGTTTCCTGTGACATTCAGCCTTGCCGTCGAATAGGAGCTGACAGCCGAGCTTGCATAACCCACGATCAGACCCGCGGAAGCTGTGGAGTATTCAACGTCCGTGCTTCCGCTGCCGATCACTTTGATATCGCCCGCGGTATAACAGCTGTCAACAGCAAACGCCTCTCCGCAGAGCAGACCCGCAGATATGCTGTAAACCGTAGGTTCCGAGCCGTGTCCGCTCATATAGTCAAATATATCATAAGGCTTGCCGCCCATTTTTTCTCCGAAAGCTTCGACATCCGAGGTATCGGCTTCAACCGATACGGACGAATCCTTGACGTAAGAGGAGCTGATATATCCGACCTGACCAGCTATCACGCCGGCTGCGGTGTAATCCGCATCCGTCACGTTGATCACCGCGTTCTCGATGCCGAGTCCCGTGACCGTTGCATTTCCCGCATTTCCGAAGAATCCGACTGCGGAGATATACTGCATCTTAAAATCGTCCGCAGTACTCGATACCGAATGACTTCCGATATATCCGCCGTCAATGCCGTAGATCGCGTAGGCAGGGAGATTGTATGCATCTATCATACCGTCCCCGCCGTTGAGCTTTTCGACTGCGGCACGATAACGCTCTTGAGCCTCGTCGACTCTTACGGTCTCGCGCACGGATGCGCCCGATGCGGTTATCTTGAAATTGGAAATGATATGTCCGTTGCCGTTGAATCTTCCCTCGAAAGGATTGAGATGATCACCGATAGGTGTATGCTCTTTTCCGCCGAGGTCGATATCCGCCATAAGGATGAAATTTCCGTCGGGATCTTCACGGATCAGATCAAGATCGGCGGCGGTATAGATCCCGACGTATCCCTCGGGAACCTCGGTAAGCTGCCCCGAATCACGTGTGAATGGGAAGGAAAGGAATTTCCATATCGCGGGTGATGCCGCAACCGCGAAGACCGTAGCCATAAGCAGTACCGCCGCCGCAAGCGTTACGGCAAGTCTGCGCTTTTTGTGGAATCTGATCGGTCTGTTCGACTTCAATACGGCTTTAAGCTTGAGCTCAAGCTCCTCGTCGCTGAGCCTTCCTTGATCCTCCGCAACAGCCTTCTCGGTCTCGCGGACTATATCGGGATCGGGCTCATGCCATTCCCTGATATCGGCATCAATGATTCTGCCGAGCACGCGCAGTTTATTTTTATTGGTATTTTTCTTCATTTCTTGCTCCTTGAACGGTCAGAAGATCTCCTTGAGAATACCCTCAAGCTTTTTGCGCAATCGGTACCAAGCCGTGAGAGTTGCGGGCTTACCGATGCCGAGCTTTCTTGCCGTCTCGTCGATACTGAGCGAGTTCTCGACCATCATCTCGAATATTTCGGTTTCACGCTCCCCTAGTCGGCTCTTGATCTCGGCAATATATTCCCTGTAAGCCTCATCCTCGACCTCGCCTTCAATATCGGGGATCTCTTCATAATGCTTTGACTCATAGACTGGCGTTTCGGGCATACGCTTTTTGCGGCGGTAGTCGTCGATAAAGCGCGATCGTACTCTCTTGCAGAGCCAGGCGTAGCGAGCGGGCGCGGTGGAATACTCGAATTTATCCCAATGCCGCCAAAGCTCGCCGAAAGCATCGGAGGTGTAATCCTCGGCGTCGTATGCATCGATCGAGAATCTTGCGATACAATACGCCCTGACGAGCGGATAATATTCCTTGAAGAACTCGGTAAATTCCCGATCTCTCATATGAGCCTTCCTGCCTTTCTCCGCACACTTATATAACGATATAAATTGCGGTAATTTTCACCCGAGCGCGAGCATTTACATTTTGTTTACATTTGCCGTTCAAGAGCTGATACTATTATAGCATAAATTTTGCCCTTGTGCGGATTTTGGGATAAAACGTATCATTTTTGGGATAAACAATAAAAAGCCGATCACTTTTTAAGAAAAAAAGGAGAATGCACGCCAAAAGCAGATCAAGCGCGGGCTTGACAGAGCCGACGAATATTCCCCTTTTTATCTATCATCATTATCTCTCAATCATTCCGAGTGCCTGATTCAGCGCGCCGAATACCTGCTCACGCTCGGGATAGATCAGATTCACGCCCGGGATCTTGCGGAGCATACTCTTCATCAGCGGATCGTGCATCATTCCGCCGCCGATTATGCAGTCAAAATTATCTCCGAGGATCTTTGCGGCAATATTGACGTATTCCTTGACCGCGCCGACGGCCTTTGACGTGATGTAGATCGCCACCTCGTCATTTTCAGCGGCAGCACGGAGGACCTCGGGCGCAAATCCGGCGATATAAGGCTTGCCTTCGCTGTAGATCTTACCTATCGAAACCTCGGGCTTGTCCTCGAGATATGCCTCGGCAAGCTCGTAAAGGCGAGTCTTTTTTCCTCTGCCGTCGACATGGCGCAGAGCAGCTTCAAGTCCGTCTCTTCCGACAGAATACGCGCCGCCGTTCGAGTCAAGCAAATATCCCCAGCCGCCGATTCGGTGGAGTTCTCCATCCTTACGGACGAAGCACACGCTTCCCGTGCCGCAGATTATCGCGGCGGCATCGCGATTCGTGCCTCCCGGAAGGAGTCCGAAAAGATTGTAAACGTCGCTCTCGACTCTGACGGTTGTATCGGGGCAAGCCTGGTGGATCGCGCGCTTGAGCGCCTTTTCGTGACCGACGGCGCCCGATATTCCCGCATAAACCGCGGCGATCCAGCCGTCCGCCTCATCAGCGAGTCTGCGGACGAGGGAGGATATCATCTTACACGCAGCTTCCTCACCGATATCGTTTGGATTCGATGCGCCGCAGACCTTATAGTTCAAAACCTCGCCGCTCGGATCGGCAAGTGTACCGACGGTCTTGGTTCCGCCGCCGTCAACTGCAATTACGTACTTTTTCATTATTTACCTCCCCGTAAGGTCTTCAAATTCAACAATGCATCTTCCCTTGCGAAGGTCACCGAAGCCGAGACCCTCGTCATCATACTCCGCCTCGCCGCTCTGATTGTCATAGGGGTCTGTGCGGAGGAATTTTTTGGGCGGGTCGAAGGGTGTTGCGAGAGAATTATTATTGATCTCGCGGAAGGTATCAAAGCCTCCGCAATAGTGTTTCCAAAGCTCAAAATCGCCGTGCTTGTACGCGCCCTCTCCGAAGGAAATGTCGGCGTGGAGCCAGCCCCATGGCGAAACGTAGAACTGTGCCCAATCGTGACTTCCGATTCCCGTGGGGCGACAATGGCTTCCCGACTGCCAACGCGCAGGAACTCCCATAGCGCGGCAAAGCGCGATAAAGGCAAGAGCCATAACGCCACAGTCTCCGCGACCCTGCAGAAGCGCGAATTCGGGAATATTTTCGATACAAAGGTACTCGCGCATATAGGAATAGGTCACGTGAGTCGTGACGTACTCGTAAGCTCTCCAAGCTAAGAGAAGATGATTCGTCTCCTCACCCTTGATCTCTTCGGCAAGCGAGCGGATAAAGGGCGTGAGTCTGATCTGCGGAAGCTCCTCTTCGGTATAAAAGCTCGGCTGTTCGGGCGAGACCTTCGCCGGATCGAGATCATAATACGGCACCGTCAGGGTATAGGAGAACTCGATCTCGAAACGCTCTCCCTTTTTATACTCGGTCTCGATAAACGCAGTTCTCTGATCGACATCGGAGATATAGACGGGATGCGACGACGAATGAAGGACGATATCGCTCTGCTCGGGGCATTCCGCGGGATAGGGCAGGTGGACTCTGATCGTCTTCCCCTCCCTCTCTGCATGCTCTGCGACCTCAAGCCATTCGCGGACACGGTAGCGCACCTTGCGGTAGCCGTGCTTCTTCATTATATCAAGATTCTCGTGGCGAAGCTCGTTGCGATAAGTGTCGTCATAAACACCGCTCGTCAGCGATTCAAGATAAGCGCGGCGGCATTCAAGAATATTCGATCTCGCCGCACGCTGAAAGTAGCGCACACCGTTTTTTCTGATATAATCCGCAGTCCCCGTCGAAATGATATATTCAAGGTTTTCGGAGGTGCAGGCGGGATATTTTTCCTGAATCCTGCCGAGAAGCGTGTCGAAATCGGTATAATAATCCCTCTGCATCTCGCGGCAGATCTCGAGCTCGAGCTCGAGGCGTCGGCGAAGCGGGATCGGCAATTCGCCCTCAAGCAAGCGGAGCACCGTCTTCTCTTCTCCCTCGAAATCTCCCGAGAACTTGTAAAACTTCACCTCATCGGGAAGCTCGACGGCAATGTATTTTATATCATCTTCGCGAAATCTGATCATAGCAGGTTACCCCAAGGCTTTTTTCTAATTATATCACATAATTGCCGCTGTTGCAAGAAGTTGCGAAAAAAATATATCCTTCAACGGTAAGTTGAGTTTATTATGCTTGAATTTGTTTATTGATTATGTTATAATTAGATTAACAATGGAGGTGATAATATGCCGTTACCGAATTTTACCGAGCTCACCGAGATCCCTAAGGGGTGGTCGGGTGACAGAAAATACCGTGCCGTAGATGATACGGGGAAAGTATATCTTTTGCGCGTGACGAATTCCGAGAGGGGCAAGCGTTACGCCGATATGTTCCGTATGCAGAAGAAGGTCGACTCTCTCGGCGTTTCGATGTGCGATCCCATTGACTGCGGTGAGTGCGCTGACGGATATTATATGCTCCAGCGATTCGTCGACGGAGTTGACGCCGAGGATGCTGTCAAGAATATGAGCGCGGACGAGCAGTACCGTCTCGGATACGAAGCGGGCGAAATGCTCCGTCTCATCCATTCGATCCCCGCGCCCGATGATCAGCCCGATTGGGAACCGAGATTCAATGCGAAGATCGACCGCAAGATCAGGATGTACACAGAATGTCCGCTCAAATTCGAGGGTGATCATTATATTCTCGATTACCTCGCTACACACCGTCATCTGCTCTGTGACCGTCCGAAATGCTATCAGCACGGCGACTATCACATCGGAAATATGATGATCGAGAACGGGCATATTGTCATCATCGACTTTGACCGTTACGATTTCGGTGATCCTTGGGAGGAATTCAACCGAATCGTATGGTGTGCTCAAGCCGCACCCGCGTTTGCATCCGGCAACGTCGACGGCTACTTCGGCGGCGAGGTTCCGCACAAATTTTGGGAGCTTCTCGCTCTCTATATCGGAAGCAATATGCTTTCCTCGATCCCTTGGGCGATCCCGTTCGGTGAGCAGGAGATAAACACAATGATGAATCAGGCGCGCGACGTGCTTGATTGGTATGATAATTTCAAAAACGTAATTCCAAAATGGTACGGGAGGAAAAATTAAATGTACGAATACATCTTTACAGCAGTTCTCGGCGTATTTTTATGCATCATCGGTGCTGTCAATATGACGGGCAACGTCCGCGCTCTGCACAGATACCACTACCACCGCGTAACCCCCGAAAATATGATCCCCTTCGGCAGACTCGTAGGAATAGGCAATATTATCATCGGAGCATCTTTTATGATCTTCTCGTTTCTGATGGCACTTAAAATCGAAATCATTGCAGCAGTTATTATGATTCTCGGTTTCATTATCGGACTCGGCTTCTCCTTTTACGGAATGATCAAATACAACAAAGGAATCTTTTGATATGGCAGAACTTACGGTAAACGAAATGCTTGAGATGCAGAGGACTCTGCAGGATAAATACAAGGATAAATGGGAGCCTATCTGCCCCGAGGTAGGTCAAAACAAGCTCCTTTGGATGATCGGCGAGATCGGTGAGGTCGCGGACATCATCAAGAAAAACGGATGCGATGAGGCGATCACGGATCCCTCTCTTCGCGCCCATCTTGTCGAAGAAATGGCTGACGTACTGATGTACTACCACGACGTTATGCTCTGCTACGGTATCACCTCCGACGAGCTCCGCGAGGCTTACACAAAGAAGTTTGAAAGGAATATGAAAAGATGGTAAAGATTATGTTCGTCTGCCACGGCAATATCTGCCGCAGTCCGATGGCGGAGTTTATATTTAAAAGAATGGTCGCCGAGCGCGGGCTTGAGGCGGAGTTCGAGATCAGATCGTCCGCGACGAGCACCGAGGAAATATGGAATGGTATGGGGAATCCGGTCTATCCTCCCGCGAAAGCCGAGCTCGCGAAGCACGGTATCTCCTGCGACGGCAAGCGCGCGGTACAGCTTCAGAAATCAGACTACGACAAATACGATCTTTTTGTCGGTATGGATTCGGCAAACATCAGCAACATGCACCGAATCCTCGGCGGTGATCCGGACGGCAAGATCCACAAGCTGATGGACTATACATCCCGCCCGGGTGACGTCGCCGATCCTTGGTATTCGGATAGATTTGATATCGCTTACCGCGACATTTACGAGGGATGCGCAGGGCTTTTGGAAAGTTTGAAATAAGGAGAACGTAATGGAATTTAGAAAGATATTCGACACGATCCCCGAGCAGTTTGACAAATACCGTCCGAGGTATTCCGCAGAGCTTTTTGAATCTCTGATCGAATACGCGAAGATAGGCGTGGGCAAAACCGTTCTCGAGCTCGGTCCGGGTACGGGTCAGGCGACCGATCCTATACTGAATACCGATTGCGACTACAACGCAATCGAGCTCGGCGAGAATCTGTACGAAAAGATGAAGCAAAAATACGGTAGCTATCCTAATTTCAATATTGTAAACGATGACTTCATCACGCACGATTTCGGCGACCGTAAATTCGATATGATCTACTCGGCGGCAACGATCCAATGGATTCCCGAGGAGATTGCGTTCCCGAAGACCTTTGACCTCTTGAAGCCCGGCGGAACTTTGGCTATGCTCCTTATGCGCGGAGATTACAAGACTCCTAACGAGGAACTCTACAACGAAATCCAAAAGGTTTATTCCGAATACTACAAGCCCGAAACCGCGTACACGCACGGCTCGTTCAAATACACCAACGCGCCGAATTACGGCTACATAGATTTCGAAAAGCGTGAATTTTACGGCAAGCGCGAGTTCACGGCAGATGAATACGTTGCCTACTGCGGAACTCATTGTGATCATTTGGTCATCCCCGAGCCTTACAAGACCAAGCTATTCGAGGGACTCCGCGATGCCGTTCTCTCTGCGGGAAACAAGATTGTTTTCAGCGACACGTATATTCTGTATCTGGCTAAAAAGCCGTTATAAGGAGCGTTCAAATGAGCAAATCGCAGAACATATTTGATAATCAGGAGTTCTTTGACGGTTACAAAAAGATCCGCAGTAACAAGTACAGCGCAAACAACCTTGAGGAAAAGCCCGCGCTCTTCTCTCTTTCGCCCGACCTTTCGGGCAAAGCGGTCCTCGACCTCGGTTGCGGCTACGGCGAAAACTGCGCAGAATTCAAGGCGAGAGGTGCATCAAAAGTCCTTGGCATTGATATTTCCGAAAAAATGCTCGCGGTTGCAACCGCGGAACATCCGGACATTGAATTTTTACGTGCGGATATGAGCGATCTTTCATTTATCAAGGAAAAATACGAAGTCATTTTCAGCTCTCTTGCGGTGCATTACGTTGAAGATTTTTCCGCGTTTGTTCGTAGCGTTTATGATATATTGAACCCCGGCGGATACTTCATTTTTTCGCAGGAGCATCCTCTGACGACCGCTCCGATAGCGGGCGCGGGATGGTTCAGGGATGACGACGGCAACGTTCTTCATTACAAGCTAACCGACTACGCACGCGGCGGCAAGCGCAGCACAAAATGGTTTGTTGACGGTGTCAGGAAGTATCACAGAACCTTTTCCGAGATCGTCAACTGCCTCTGCGAGGCGGGATTTTCCGTCGAAAGAATGATGGAACCGATTCCGACAAAGGAAACCATCGAAATGGACAAAAGCTGGGAAAAGGATCTTCACAAGCCGAATTTCCTTTTGGTCAAGGCTAAAAAGCATTAAGAATGGAACAAAGAAAATATATTGAATTTTTAAATAAGATCGAAAAGCTCAAATGCAACACGCGACATTCGTGGACGTCGAGCGGGCGGCGCGAGAGCGTTGCGGAGCATTCGTGGCGGCTTTCGGTAATGGCTCTGCTCTGCGCCGACGAATATCCCGAGCTTGACATAAATAAGGTGATCAGAATGTGCCTCGTCCACGATTTCGGTGAGGCGGTAACGGGCGACATTCCGTCATTTTACAAAACCGAAAATCACGAAAAAGAGGAAGAAAAAGCGATCCGCGATCTGCTTTCTTCCCTTCCCGATGACATTTGTGCCGAGCTCACCGCGCTTTTTGATGAAATGAACGCCCTTAAAACTCCCGAGGCTAAGCTTTTCAAAGCACTCGACAATATGGAAGCCGTCGTGTCTCACAATGAAGCCGACCTCTCCACCTGGATCCCGCTTGAATACGAGGAAAATCTCGTCTACGGTCAAAAAAACGCCGAATGGTCGGAATGGACGCGCGAGCTTCGAGAGGAATTGAGGAAAGATTCGGTTAAGAAGATTGAGGAAAGCAAATAATATGAGAAAAATCCAAACCCGCCGTCTGACCCTCGGCGAGATACGCGATTGCGATTTTGACGATATGATGTCCGTCTTGAAAAATGACGTCGTGGCTGCAACCTACAGGATCCCCGACCTCGACACGCGAGAAGCCGAGCTCGAGTTATTTGAGTATCTGCGCGATATTTCCCAAAGAGAGGACAGATACCTCTTCGGCATTTTTCTTGACGGCAAGCTGATCGGTCTTATCAACGACTGCGAGATCAATGACGAATGCATCGAGATGGGCTACGCTCTGCATCCCGATTATCAAAACCGAGGATATACCACCGAGGCTTTCTCCGCGGTCATAAAGTCTCTGCTCTCAAAAGGCTTTACGGAAATAATCGCAGGCGCGTTTGAAGATAATATCGCAAGCATCCGCGTTATGGAAAAATGCGGCATGAAGCGCACAAAAATGACCGCCGAGATCGAATACCGAGGCAAGACACATAAGTGCATTTATTATTCGAATAAAAAGTAACGCATATCCCGATTTTGCATATTATGTAATGATATTACAATATGCGAGGTCATTATGTATCACAGAACGAACGATATCAATATTAACGCATTACTGCGAAATCTGCCCGATGCAGTGGCGACGGTTCACGGCAGCTCGAGATATCCGGGGATAAACGGAAGCGTCAAGTTTTATCAGACGGCGCGTGGAGTGCTGACAGTTGCAGAGATATTCGGTCTGTCCGCACCGACCGAGAAATGTGGAAACGACATTTTCGCTTTTCACATTCACTCTGGCGCATCATGCACCGGAAACGAGAAAGATGTATTCGCCGACGCGGGTATGCATTATAATCCCACCGAATGTCCGCATCCATATCACGCAGGCGATATGCCGCCTCTCTTCTCCGCGGATGGTATGGCGTTTCTTGCCTTTCTCTCCGACCGATTCACGGTGGCTGAGATCGTCGGTAAAACGATCATAATCCACGACAAGCACGACGATTTCACCACCCAACCATCGGGCAACGCAGGTAATAAGATAGCTTGCGGAGAGATAGTCGCTGTAAGACGCTGATAAAGAAATCAGAAAGCGTTAATAAGCGAAAAGCTTATTTACCTAAATTAAAAACAAGGATAACCCAGAATCGGGCTATCCTTTTTTGTTAAATTCGTCTTCCGATGCGCCGACTACTGAGCCGTCATTGCAGGACACGAAACACAAAATCATTGTAACCGTCAGAAATAGCAAAAGCAATCTTTTCATAAAAGGAACCTCTCTTAATGTGCTTTCATACATTAAGACAGGAAAAATCGGTCAAGGTTTCAAAAAATGAAAAAGTTTTTTAAAAAAAGAAAAAGGCTGCAAGCACGACTTGCATCCCTTTTTCTATATTCAGGTTTACGCGAGTTTGTTGAGGGCGAGTGTAAACTGGCTCTTCTTATGAGCTGCGGCATTCTTATGAATGATACCGCGAGCAGCAGCCTGGTCAACACACTTAACTGCAACCTTGTATGCCTCGGTAGCAGCAGCCTTATCACCCGACTCAACAGCAGCATAGAACTTCTTGATGATAGTCTTCATCTTGGTGCGAGCGATCTTGTTCTTAAGAGTCTTCTTCTCGATTACAAGAATACGCTTCTTTGCGGACTTAATGTTTGCCAACAGATTCACCTCCCTATTTTTGTGTATCCGTTACGCCTGAGAGGTTACGCTACGAATACTTCACAGTTGAATATTATACCACAAAACTTTCCTGATTGCAATAGGTTTTAGGAAAATATTTTGACTTTTTTGAAGTTTTTTTGTGAAAATTACTTCTGCTTCATCGAAGCGATGCGCTCGGGGTCGGGAGTGACGTATGCGGTGTAATTCGTATGGTAAATTACGAGACCCGGTTTGCCTCCCGAGGGCTTCTTGATATGCTTTGCAAAGGCGTAGTCAACCGGGATATTGTTGCCCTCCGCGGTCGAATTGAACGCCGCGATCTCTGCCGCCTCGGTCATGTCGAGTGCGGGCGGTTCCTCGCCGTCGGTCTTCATAAGCACGTGAGAACCCGGAACGCCCTTGGCGTGGAACCAATAGTCGTCCTTTGCCGCAGTCTTGAAGGTGATCTCCTCGTTTTGCAGATTGTTTCTGCCGCAGAGGACCTCGTAGCCGTTTGTTGTGATATATCGCAGGGGCGGATTCTTGACCGACTTTGCGGGTGCCGCGCCCTTTTTCTGCTTGAGATAACCTCCGAGCTCGAGCTCGTGGCGGAGTCCGGCAAGATCCGCGCCCGTTTCGGCTCTTGAGAGCGCGTCACGGACGGTATAGAGATAGTCCGCCTCCCTCTCCGCAAGCTCAAGCTGATGCGTCAGCTCACGGCGTGCGGTGTTGCATTTATTATACTTTTTATAGAGCTTCTGCGCATTTTCCGAGGGTGAAAGCCTTGTATCGAGCTTGATCGTTCGCTCGGGGAACTCTCCGTCCTCCGTCATCTCGGAATAATCGGTGAGTCTGACCTCGCCGTCGCCCTTCTTGAGGCGGTAGATATTCGCAACGATGAGATCGGCGTCGCGTTTGAAATCCTCGCCCTGCTCACACTCAGCAAGCTCGGCGTTCTGCGCCTCGATCTTGCGGAGCACGCGAGAAATTGCGGACGAGACGGTATGCTTGAGGTCTGAGGCACGGTCGGTGACGAGAGCGGCGCGGTCGCGCTCGCCGAAATAGCTGTCAAGGAGCTTCGCGAAGCTCTCATAGGTGCGCTGTGCTTCGATCGGGTACTGTGTCAGCGGCAGGAAGGAATATTCGATCGGACGGTTGCCGTCATAAACAGCCGAAGGAACGAATCTGCCCTCTCTGACGTCGCTGAAGACGCCCGAGAAGACCTGCCAGAGGCGGTAAGGGTCGATGCTTCCGCAATCGGTCGCGGCGTCGCCCGAGGCTCTGAAAACGATCTCACGAGCCACGACGGGCGCGACCCCGAGATAATTCTGATTGATAAACTTAGCCGCGTTCTGCTCCCAAGGAGCGGCGGAAAGACGTGAAATAAAGCCTTCCATAGTCTCGGTGAGAGGATCGCTCTTCCCTTCCTGCGCGGGAGGCATTTCGTAACGCATACCGGGCAATATCTGGCGGAGGCGTGAGGTCGTGAAATCAACCGTGCGAAGCGCGGTGATAATCCTGCCGTCCTCGTTTGCGAAGATGAGATTCGAGTTTTTGCCCATGACCTCTGCGATCAGGAGCTTTTTGCAATCGAATCCCATTTCGTCACGCGTTCCGAACTCGAAAACAGCAACACGCTCAAATCCCTCCTGACGCACGTCAGTAAGGAACGCTCCGCCGAGATGCTTACGGAGAAGCATACAAAGCGAGGGCGGGACCGCGGGATTATCGCGCATATTTTCGGTAAAAGCCACGCGGGGATCGGATGCTCCGCAACGGAAGAGGAGCTTCTTTCCGCCCTCCCGTCCGCGCATCTGCAAAACGATCTCATCAGCCCGCGGCTGATATACCTTTTCTATTCTTCCGCCGACTGCGGAAGCTCTGATTTCGGCTAAAACCGCCGAGAGGAAACCTGCATCAAATGCCATAAATTATCCTATCCAAGCGGAAACGGTTCCGCTTACAAATAAACTTGAAATTAAACCGAGCACGATTCCCAGCCACTGCAGGCGTGTCAGCTTTTCTTTAAACAAAAGCGTTGCCGCAAGAAGCGTGAGAATAAGTCCGCCCGTATTGACGATCGGGAAGAATACCGCCGAAGGCATCGCGCCAGCGAGGTAGAGATTTGCCGTGTGCGGAACGGCAAAGGTCGCACCGCTTATAAGCGCTAAAGCCGTTTGGCGTACCTTCGGTTCAAAACGTCCGTCCCCCGACTTTTTGCGCTCAAAAAGCCAGATGATAGCCGAAACCAACGTCATAAAAGCAAATGCCGAAACAAGAAAAGCCGTGCTCTGCGCAGAGTATTCCGTGCTCTGATGAATCTTCTGCATAACGCCTACAAAGCCGTTTGTCACGCACGAGATCAGCGCAATCAGAAGCCATTTAAGCGATGTTTTTCTTCCGCCGTTGTTTTTATCGGTCGAGAATACAATGCAAAAGACCATAATGCCCATGCCGACATACTGATAAATATCAATGCTTTCGCCAAAGAAAATACCGCTGAGTGCCGCAATCAGACTCGCAAGCGACACGATAACGCTCGTGTAGGAAAACGGTCCGATCTCAAGTGCCCACATATAAGTATAGCTCTGAGCCAGCACGAGAATACCGAAAAGTACCCCAAGTCCCGCGGAAGCAAAGGAAAAATCGGTTATTGCTCCAAACGGATCCGCCGCAGTCGGATCTATCGAAAAGATCAAAATAAATACAAGGCAGGCGAGGCTCATACAG
Source organism: Eubacteriales bacterium (assembly GCA_045632925.1). GTDB lineage: Bacteria > Bacillota > Clostridia > Oscillospirales > CAG-272 > CAG-390. The sequence continues at coordinate 263,849 of JAZQXP010000066.1, forward strand.
GTATTATAAAACCAATTGCTCTCCTTGCCTGCGGGAGCGGTCTTGTTATAGAGCTTTTTGACTACGACGGTTGCCACGTTAAAAACGAAGGACACCGCGAGAAGCAAGCCTGTTGGAAGTAAAAGTAACATTTGTCACTACCTCGATTATGATATCGACTAATTATACTTCAAAATGGCGGTTTTGTCAATCTATCCGAACAAAAACATTGTCGCGGGCAGACTTTTTCGCGGCAAGGCAAAGCTTTGCCGAAAGAATGCCGTAGGAGAGCGGCGCGGGCGACCTTGCACCGCCGAGCATCTTAACATAGGAATCGATCATTTTAAGATCTCCGCCGCCGTGCGAGTGCTTGCAGAGTTCGGTCATATCAATATGTTCGTTTTTGTTTTCGTTATGGTAGAAAATATCTATGCAATTTGAATTGAACTCAAATTCAAGCGTTGCGTTGTATCCTATAATTCGCAAGCCCCGTCTGCCCGCCGCCTTGCGCGCAACGAAATTCTGGGTGTAAACGGCGTGCATTCCGTCCGCGTACTGAACTATTACAGAAGCGCTGTCGTGGTTGCCGGTGTCAACAGCGAAAGAGCAATATTCACCGATTTCATATCTGTCACCGTAAGTTGCAACGTTAATGTCACTTTCGGGGCAGCTCCCGCGTTTTTGGCAATCCTTGCACTTGAGCCCCGCGGGCATATCGCCGAGGAAGATATTCTTCGTTTCGGTCGCGCTGATCATAACGGGCTTCGGTTCATTCAGAATGAACTGTATCAGATCAAGATCGTGCGTGGATTTTTGCAAAAACAGCCCACCGGTTTCGTTCTCGTCGCGATACCATTTATGGTAATATCCTCTCGCATAAGGCACGTTATTGACTCCCTGAACCTGGCTGATCTTGCCGAGGATGCCCGTGTCGATTATTTCCTTTGCTCTGACGGCAAGGGGTGCAACGCGGAGCGGGAATGAGATAAGCGTCTTTTCATCCATCGTGTCAAGAATGCTCTCAAGAGAGGCAAGATCCTCTTCTGTGGTTGAAACGGGCTTTTCAAGAAGCACGGGAATGCCATATTCAGCGTTTATGAGCGCCATTTTTGTATGGAGTGAGCAACGTGTGCCGATGATAACTCCGTCAAGCTTTTCGTTCTCGTACATCTCCACGGGATCGCGATATATGCGAGCATCGGGCGCGCCGCAGACAGAAAGCTCTGTGCGGAGCTCATCCTCGGGGCGAGGATCTACTATTGCGACAAGGTGACATTTGTCATTGTTGGGGACGGAATTATACGCCGTTATGCTCTTGCCCCATATATCCTTCGCTCGTTTGCCGAAGCCGATGATGCCGATGTTATATGTTTTTACCATTTAGCTTCTCCGTTTCATTAATCAATTTTTTCGACCATTCAAACAATTTTTTCGACATTTCATCGAAATCAACCTGTCCGCCGTTTTTCAGATCTGATGATATTTTAACGATCTCGCCATCCGGAAGCTCCAACAGCTCGTCGCGCTTTTTGATATATCCGCCCGTCAGCTTGAAGGCGCGGGCTTGTGCGACGAAAGCTGCGGATTTATAAAGTCCCCGCAAAATCTCATCGCTTTTTTCATAGAGCATATTATGTACACATCCGTGATAGACATTACACGCGCCGATCTTTATTGCGCGATCGATCACGTTGACATCAAGCAATCCAAGCAATTCGTCAAGGCTTCCACGCAACGGTACGGTATCGTAATAAAACTGAAACAGATCGGAAGGTTCCCAATTGAACAGTTCCTTTTTACCCGAAAGGAATCCGCAAGCCAATTCTCTATGCGGCATTCCGTCAAGGATTGAATTATATTTTTGTATATCCGAAAAAGACAGATCGTCAAGTATCACAACAATATCAATGTCGCTCGTTTCGGTGGCTTCGCCACGCGCGTAGCTTCCCTGCAAGCCAACAAACCACAGTCGTTCTCCAAAAGCTTCGTCAGCTTTATGCAATAATCGCCGTGTCCAAACTTCAATGTCAATCATCTGAATTCTGCCTTTCTGTTTTACTGTTCAAATTAAAAGATCGGTGTTGAAAGATCCTCAACTATTTCATCGAGGCAGTACTTACATTTGATAGCGGGCTCACGATCGCGCCACTTACCGTTTGTGAAATCGGGGATGTCAACGGGTGCGCCGTTCTGCTTGATTGATTCTGCGGAAAGGCAACCGATAGAGAGCCACGCGGCGGTATCATACGCGTCGATTGGCGTATCCGTGCCGTTCTTCACGCTTTCAACAAAGGCGCGCGAAACAAGCCAGTCCATACCGCCGTGACCGCCGCGAGTGCCCATTGCCTCATACTCACGGTGCAGCGGGTGATCGTATTTTTCGAAAAATTCCGCCTCGTTATCCTGAGTCTTTTCGGGAGTGATACCGTGCAGATAGACCACGCGGCGATCTTCCATTGACATACCCTTCGTGCCGCGAACAGAGATGTTACGCGAATAATGCGAGCGCGGAAGAGTGGTATCGAGAGTCAAAAGGATGGTTTCACCGTTCGCACAAGTGATGATCGTATTGACGATATCGCCATGAGCATATTCCATCGTCGCGTACTTGCTGTCCGCTCCGAATCTCTGCACGGCATATTCGTTAAGTGCAACGCTCTTGGTTGCTATTGAATTAAGGCGAACCATACGGTTTCCGCGGTTGATCGAAAGGAATTTCGAGATCGGACCGAGCTCGTGAGTCGGATAATTCTCGCGATTTTCCTTGATGTAGTGAGGAAGTCTGTAATGCGGGGGATTTTCGGTATCGATATTCTTGAACAGATCCTCGTCGGGAAGATAGTGCTGATAACCGCCCGTGCAGTGAACGATCTCGCCGAAGAGTCCCTGCTTGATCATATTCAGAAGCATCATCTCACGGCGGCCGTAACAGCAGTTTTCAAGCATCATAACGGGCACGCCGGTTTCTTCGTAAGTCTGCACAAGCTCAAAGCATTCGTCAAGCGTATCTGCGCATCCGACCTCAATAGCGGTATATTTGCCCGCAAGCATCGATTCCTTTGCAATAGCAATTCGACCGCTCCAGCCCGTCATAATGACTACCGCATCAATCTCGGGATCGGCGAGAATTTCGTGATAATCCGTCGTCGAAGCGGGTGTGTATCCGCCTTTTTCGAGAACGATCTGCTTGCCCATCTCGATACGTTCCTCGGAGACGTCGCAGATAGTCTTTACGTTGACGTCCTTCATCTGCGAGAAGCACGCCTTCAGCATTCCGCGTCCGCGGCGACCGAGACCGATATATCCAATATTAATTATTTCTTTCATAAGAGTACTTCCTTTCGGTACACAGAAGAATTGTTTATATTATAACATAACTCAATAAATTGTTCAAGACAAAAGACGTTTTTTATTGAAAAAACGGATACTCTTGACCGCAATGATCTCGAGTATCCGTTTATATAAAAGATATTAGCCAAACATTACCTGATCGACTTCGTCGAGCGAGGGGAATGCGTAATCGGGCTTCTCTGCTACGGTAGCAGCCTCAACGTCCTCGGGAGTGGTCTCGCCCGAGTAAACGAGAACTGCGGTTACGCCGTGCTTCTTGCCGAGAGCGATGTCGGTGTAGAGTCTGTCGCCGAAGATGCACATTTTCTCAACCGAAACGCCGGTAGCCTCGCTGATCATCTCAACGGTTTCCTTGTAGGGCTTGCCGAAGTAGGTGGGGGTCTTGCCCGTGGATGCGGTTACGAATGCCGCGATCGCGCCGCTGTCGGGGATGAATCCGGTCTCGGTGGGGCAGTTGAAATCGGGATGCGTGGAAAGATACTCTGCACCGCCGCGAACGAGACGGCATGCGTCATCCATCTTCTTGTAGGTCATGGAGGTGTCAAAGCTGGTAACAACGATGTCAGCCTTCTCCTCGTCGCCTGTGAGCATATTGATGCCCGCATCCTTGAAGCTCTCAACGAGCTCGTCGGTTCCTACAAGATATACGCTCTTGCCGTCACGATGGCGGCGGAGGAACTCGATGGTTACGTCGCCCGAGGTCATGATCTCATCACGTGTGGGAGAGAAACCGAGCTTCGACAGCTTCTGAACGTAGAAATCAGAGGTGTGGGATGCGTTGTTTGTAAAGAAAAGAACGCGCTTGCCCGCTGCGCGGAGGTTATTGATGAAGCGGATCGCGAAGGGGAAAACGTTGTAGCCGAGATAGATCGTTCCGTCCATATCAAAGATATAGAGCTCTTTTTCGTTAAGGATAGCGGTATCGGGATTCTTGAATGCCATTTTTCTTCTCCGTTTTATTAAGTATTTTCTTAAATATTATATCACAGTCTTGATTTTTTTGCAATAGTTTGATATAATATCAGTATGAATAAAAATGAAATTTTTGCCGCGAGGACAAGAATAATGGCTGATTATATCATAAAACCCGATAACAAGAAAACCGTCGTCGGCATCGACGTCGGCGGAAGCACGACAAAGATCGTAGGCTTTGCACCCGGAGGCAGACTTCTCTCACCCATGTTCGTTCAGGCGACAGACCCCGTGACCTCTATCTACGGCGCGTTCGGCAAATTCACGCTTGAGAACAAACTCTCCCTCGATGAAATTGACCGCATCATGATGACGGGCGCGGGAAGCCGCGCGATCGGATCTACCATATACAACCGCGAATGCAAGAGCGTTTCCGAATTCGCAAGCACGGGCATCGGCGGTCTTTATCTTTCGGGGCTCGACGAAGCGATAGTTGTAAGCCTCGGAACGGGCACCGCGATCATTCACGCCAAGCGTTCGGAAAACGGCGCGGTTACCGATTATCTCGGCGGTACGGGCGTTGGTGGCGGAACGATCCTCGGTCTCTCCCGCAAAATGCTCGGAATCGGCTCGATCGAGCATCTCGAGCAGATCTCGGAGGGCGGTGACCTCGGTCAGGTCGACCTCAGGATCAAGGATATCTCAAAGTCGGGCACCTTCAAGGGCGTCAATGAAAATCTTACCGCATCGAACTTCGGTAACCTTTCAGACCTCGCATCAAAGAAGGATATCGCGCTCGGCATCTTCAATATGGTCTCCGAGACGGTAGCAATGATGTCCATTTTCGCGGCACGCTCCTTTGGCATCAAGGATATTGTTATGTGCGGAAATCTGACCTCGATCAAACCCGTTTGCGATACTCTGGCAAGCCTTGCGCCCACCTTCGGAGTGAACTTCATAGTTCCCGAGATGTCGCAGTTTGGCACCGTTATCGGCGCGGCATTGCAGTAAAGGAGAAAAATAATGAAAGCAGTTGTTTTATACGGACCCGGAAACGTAGCCGTCGGCGAGCTTCCCCTCAAGGATCTTGCGTTCGGCGAGGTAAGAGTAAAAATTGCGTACTGCGGTATCTGCGGAAGCGACCATCACAAGGTCAGCGGCAAAAAGAATACGAGACCTGTAACCTATCCCGTTGCACTCGGACACGAGATCTCTGGCATCGTCTCCGAGGTCGGAGAGGGTGTCACCGAATTCAAGGCGGGCGATCGCGTGACCGTCGATCCCAACTGGGGTTGCGGCAAATGCGAGTTCTGCAAGGACGGAAAAAAGGCTTTCTGCAAGAACAGCCGCGGCGTCGTCAAAGGTATGGCGGAATACATAAACGCGCCCGTTGAAAACGTATATCATATTCCCGAAAAGCTCTCGCTCCGCGACGCGGCTCTCGCAGAGCCGGTTGCCTGCTGTCTGCGAGGTGCCGATCTCCTCGGAGTCAAGCACGGTGAGCGCGTAGCTCTCGTCGGTCTCGGCGCGATCGGTACGATCATGATCCAGCTTATCAAGTCCGCGGGTGCGGGAGAGATAATTGTCGTTGAATACGACGAGACCAAGGAAAAGCTTGCGTACGAGCTCGGGGCTGACCTCTTCATATGCTCGAAGGATGAAGAAAAGATCAACGCTTACGCGGCAAAGTATAACGTCGACAAGGTCATCGAATGCGTCGGAAACACCTCGGCACAGCTTACCGCGCTCAAGGTCGCGGGACGCGGCGCGACTGTCGTAATGTTCGGTGTTGCAGACTCGGCAAAGACCACTCCGATCTCGCTCTACGATGCCTTTATCAAGGAGCTGACGATCAAGACTTCTTATATAAACCCCTATACCACCGAGCGTTCTGTCCGCATTCTCGCATCGGGCATGCTTGATACGTCAAAGATCATCCACCGTGAGCTGACTATGGAGGAAGCCGCGGAGGAATTTATGGAGCCGAAGCTTTCGAGGTTCGGAAAATTGCTTGTAAAAATTAATTAATACAAAAAACGGAACGTCCGCAGACGTTCCGTTTCATTTTATTTAATAATCATCATAACCGCGGTAAGGACCGCGAGGAATCCGAAATTGAACGCCGAGAAGGTGACGATATACTTCAGAGTCTTTCCGGGGTTATGGCTCACGTATTCCTTGAAGGTGATAAGGCTTGCGAGCGATGCGATAAGAGTGCCCGTACCGCCGATATTGACACCGACGAGGAGGTCTGCGTAGTTTTCCGTGAACTGCGAGAGCAGGATAGCGGAGGGGACGTTACTGATGAACTGGCAGGAAAGCGTGCTGACAAGGAGTGTGTTCTTATCGAGAAGCCAAGAGAGAAAGTCACGTACGATGTCGATCCGCGCCATATTTCCCGCGAAGATGAAGAAGAAAACGAAGGTCAGGAGGAGTCCGTAGTCAACGTCCCTCAGCGCCTTTCGGTCCATAAAGATAAGCACGGGAGGAATAACGATTAGTCCGATGAAATAAGGAATCCCTCTGAAAACGATCGCGATCGAAAGCGCAAAGAGTACAAGGTAAATGACCGTCTTCTTGGGGTTGAGCTCGAGCTTTTCGTCGGTGATCTCCATCGGCTCATTCTTGACGAAGATAAGGCAGCAGAGCGTTATCAGCGCGACCGCGAGTATGAAGGGCGGTGCCATAATCGACATAAACTCGCCCGTGGGGATATTAAAGAAGGAGTAGAGATAAAGATTCTGCGGATTTCCGAAGGGCGTAAGCATTCCGCCGAGGTTTGCGGCAATGTTCTGCATAATGAAGGTGAACGCCATATACTTCTCTTTTCCAGTCGAGGAAAGGACGAAGTAGCCGAGCGGCAAGAATGTCAGCAGAGCCATATCGTTTGCGATCAGCATCGAGCCGATAAAGGTTATGTAAACGAGCGCGAGGATGCTGATCTTTGCCGTTTTGAAGCACTGAACGATCTTACGCGCGAGCATATAGAAGAAGTTTATATTCTTCAGCGCGCAGACGACCGCGAGTACGCAGAAAAGGCAGGTCAGGGTCTTGAAATCAAGATAACCCGCGTATTCGGCATCGGGCGGAACAATCAGCGAGGTGATCAAAGCCGCGCAGAACGCGATCAGAACCACGGCATTTTTCTTGAAAAAAGAAGCAATATCTATATGCGGCAGATGAAATTTTCGGCTATGATTTGCGTGAGCGGAATTCATTGTAATCTCCCAATTTCACAAATTTTTGCACACCCCATATGGGGTGTGCAAACAAGCGATATTATATCACCCTTGATATAAAAAATCAAGAACAAATTGTTATTTTTTAATATATTTTTCCGTTCTCAAGGATCCAATCACGCCAGAGCTTATAGCACTTGCCGTAGAGATGTACTCCGTCGCCAGAGTAATCGGAACTCATTGCGCCGTCCGCACCGTCAAAAATCTGCTCAAAGCCGAGATAATATACGTTTTTACCGTCCGCAAGCTTCGAAAGACGGCTGTTTAGCTCGTCGATCCTCGCGTTCGAGAAGGTGTTCGGATTTGCATCCGATTTTTTCTTTGTAACGTGCATATTCGACTGGATGATGATCTTGGCATCGGGCTGATACATTCTGATATACTCGAGTGTCTTGGAGTAATTATTGAGGATCCAGGTATAGGAATATCCGATCTCGTTGATACCGAGGAGGATATATATCCTTCCGAATTTCTTTTCGGTCAGAAGCTCCGAAAGATTAGCGTAGGATTTGGTATCCGAGGTTTCGGAGGGCTTGTCGTCAAAGACGTTCGAGACGTTCATCGACGTACGCGCGAAATAGGTCGCGTTCGGGATACGGGCATAGAGAGCAAAGCCGACAGTTCTCGAGTCGCCGAGGAAAAGCGTATCCGAGAAATATTCCTCGTCGCTGACGGGAGGCTTTGTTGTCTCGGTGGGTCTGACCGTGGTCTCGGGCGGCTTTACGGTGGTTTCGGGAGGCTTGACAGTAGTTTCGGGCGGTTTGACAGTAGTCTCGGGAGGTTTTTTGGTGGTCTCGGGAGGATTTGTGTTCGGTTTTGTTGTCTCGGGAGGATCTGTCGATACCTCGGGAGTGAGCGTTGTATCGGGCACAGTGATCTCCTCTTCGGTAGTAACCGAGGGGAAGGATATGTCGGGAACGATAAAGTCGGGCTCGGTATCCTCGCCCTCAAGCACATCTGCACCGCCGATATCCTCCGTGGTCGTAAATCCGTCGCGGACGAAGAACATCAGCGTTTCTATCGGATTCATACTGTCGGCGGAGATGAGGAGACCCGCCGCTATGGCAACAACGAGGGTCATCAAAAGGCAGATCGTAAGAAGACCGCCGTCGGGATTATTATTTTTCAAATCGGTCTCCTTTCGGGTCAATAGACCATGGGATTTGCACCCTCGCAGAATATCAGATATACCGAGAGCCAGAAAAGGACGAGCATAAGGATCACGCAGATCAGCTTGCGGCTTCTGATGCTTTCATATATTCTTCGGGGCATGGGTGTCAGGAAGATCAAGCCGACGGCAATATACGCGCCGACGTCCTTGATATGTACGAGCCAATCGCTCGGATTGACGTATTCGGGAACATCTCCGAGGATGGGGATGAGCCGCGAAAAATAGTTACCGAGGTCGGCAAGAGTCGAAAGATTCGGATTGAATATCACCCAGGAAAATAGAATGACGACGGGCAGATAAATATGCGAGAGGATGCTGTTTTTCGTAATGAAATTCAGCACTCCGAGCTTTTCAAGCAGGATGAATACCAGAAGGAATGCCGCCCAAAGCATAAAATTGATTCCGTTTCCGTCAAAGCAGAGAGCATGCCACACGCCCGTGCAAAGCCAGACAATGCAAAGATTGAAGAGCGTCCGCGGCATCGGGCATCTGCTTCCGCCGAGCGGAAAATAGATATTCTCCTTGAACCATTCGCCAAGGGTCATATGCCATCTGCGCCAGAATTCGCTGACCGAGCGCGACATATATGGATGGGTGAAGTTATCGGGTGTCTCGTATCCGAGCATCATTCCGATGCCGCGGGACATAAGAGAATAACCGTAAAATTCAAAATAGAGATAGAGCGGGAAGGAGATAAATCCGAGCCAAGCAAGGGGCGTGGAGATCGAGTCGGCGCCGATGCTGTTGATGCCGTAAAGGCCCGCCGTCCACACTCTGATTATACGGTCGGCAAGCAGTATCTTAAGCGCAAGACCAATGATAAACTCGTACATTCCGCCATTGACCGAGGAAAGGCCGACTCTTCCCTCTTCGATACTCGCCTTGAAATCAGCGTAGGTCTGGATAGGTCCGCTGAGCACCTGCGCAAAGTTTATGCTGTATGCTCCGAAGAAAAGGAACGAGAGCTCGGCATTGACCTTTTTATCATAGATCTGGCGCAGATAAGACATGTTTTTGAACATATAGAAGCTGAAGCCGACGGGAGCGGCGAATGAAAGCTCCGCAGGCAGGATCGAACCGAAGGAGTCCGATATGATCTCGATCACCTTCGGAGACAGAAGTGCGAGCACGTCGATTATTGCACAAAAGGCGTAAAGAGAGGTCCTTGCTCTTCCCTCCACGATTCCGATGAAGAGACCCGCGGCGTAGTTGAAAAGAAGAAGGCTCAGGACGACAGCCATAGCCATAAGGTTTCCGCCCGAGGCAAACCAATAAAATACAAGACTGCTGAAAAAGAGCACGGAAGCGCGCATTTTTTGCCCGAGCAGCATATATATTACAATGAAAACGGGAAGGAAAATGAAAATAAACCCCGGACTGTAAAAAGTCATGCGAACCTCCTATAGTGATAGAATCTCAATTTTAAATTATATCACATTATTCGACAAAAAGCAACATTAAATCATTAAAAATATAATAAATAAAACAGTCTCCGAGTCGGAGACTGTTTTATTTATCAGTTTGTCTTTCTCAGCGTAACTATAAGCGGCTTTGCGCCCGAGACGTCGACCTCAACGGAGTAGCGGAGGGTCTCGGTGACCTTATTGTTCTTTCCGCTGACCCACATGACCGCCTTCATCTCATAGGTGCAGGTAAAACCCTTCTCCGTAGCATCGGTCCACGCGAAATCGCTTATCTTCACATCGGAAAATTCATAGTTATCCGGGAAGAAATTCGAATCGTTATAATAGCTCATTATGACCGAATAGATCTCGGTTCCCGGCTTGAAGAAGGAAAGCACGCGCCACGCCGCCTGATCGTTTTCCTCATTTGTCAGACGGGTATACTTCTCATAGATCGTCAGAGCCTCGTAAAGAAAATCCGAATGAGGAACGTCATTATCTGTATTGTCGGTCCCCGGAGTCACGATCGGCACGTCGGGCTCAACGAAGGTACCGTTATAGATCTCGGAAAGCACTGCGCGGTATGAGTATTCGGTATCGTAAAGGGAGTTCGTCCTGTCAAGCTCAACGCCGTAAGCGATGTTTCCCGCCTTATTGGTTACCCTAACCTCGGGAGCGGCAAAGAGTCCGTCGACGTGATAAACAGCCATAAGGCGCGCATCGGGATCGTCTGCGGGGAAATACTCCGCATCCTCAAGCTCCTTGTAGTCTCCGACTCTCATATCGTCTTCAACAACCACGCCGTTGATCTTAACAACAGAGTTTTTCGGAGCGATGATATTCGCCTCATATTTCGGCTCGATCAGAAGGTAGACCTCACCGATCGTATATCCGCGTCTGCCGAAGATTTCCTCCGAGTCCTCGTCCTCGATTACGGTAAAGCCCGCAAAGACCTCGCCGTCAGCCATTACCTTATAGCAAACAGATCCGTCTTCGGATGCCGCCTCTATACAAGTAAGCTCGCCTGTCGAGAGGAGGTCCTCAAGATAGGTCTCAATAGCGTCCGCTTTGTCGTATTTTAGGAGAGGAAGCTGGCTGTAGCCCGCGATCGTGGCGGCATCGGTCTCCTTGAAATACTCGCGGAAGGCTTCGTCAGCCGCGTATACGGGCTGATATTCCTCATATTTTGCCAGATCCTTGTTAACACCGCCGAGTACGGCAGCCCAGATCAGGAATGCTGCGGCAAAAATCCCAAGCCAGGTGCAGATGAAGATCAGTCTGCCCCTCGTCATTCCGTTATTCATTTTCATTGCCATATTATTCTCCCTCCGCCTCGAGTATCGAGTCGATCTCGTCCGCAGGGAGAACGAGATGAGGGATCCAGCTTGTAGAAGGCTTCTCGTACGCTTCTATGACGAACCGATCGCGCATCTGCTCGCTGGGGCCGTGGACAATGGTATAAAGCAGGGTCCACGACAGAGAAAAGACGAGGAGAAGGGAGAGCGCGACGGAGATAAGGGAGCGGATGATGATCACCTTTTTGAAATCCCTTTTATTCTTCGGCTTGCGCCTCTTTTTAGTCTCGTCTATCTCAAAGGGCAGATTTTCTGTTCTTTGAAATTCGTTATTGTTCATATTTCACCATTAATTATTTACTGTTGATAAGTTCCGTGAGCTTGTCCGAAAGAGCGCAAAATTCGGCAACCGACAGTCTCTCGCCGCGGATATTTGCATCAAATCCGCAGGAAAGGATGGCGTCCGTGATCTCTGCCTTTGAAAGCTCGCCGAAGCCTGCGGAAAGAGCGTTCGGAAGAGTCTTTCTTCTCTGCTCGAAAGCCGCACGCATTGTGCGGAAAAAGATCTTCTCGTCTGCGGGCTTGCAGGGACGGTCGCGGTAAAGATCGATGCGGACTACGGCAGAATCGACCTTGGGAGGAGGCAGGAACTTGCCTGCGGGAACCTTCATAAGCTTACGACAGGTTCCGAAATAATTGAGATACGCCGTGACAGAGCCGTAATTCGGAGTGCCCGGAAGCGCGCAGAGTCTGTCGGCAACCTCGGACTGGATCATGACCGTGATGCTGTCGAAGGGCAGACGCAAATCAAGCAGCTCGAGGAGGATCGGAGTCGTGATATAATAGGGCAGATTTGCGCAGACCGAAACGCCGCCCTTCTCGAATGCGTCGCCGAGGAGCTCGCGGATGTCGGTCTTCATAACGTCGGCGTTGATGACCTTGATATTTCTGTGCTCGCCGAGAGTGAACTTGAGCAGTGGGATGAGTCCGCGGTCGATCTCGAGAGCGATGACGTTTTCATAAATGAGAGCAAGCTCGTGCGTCAGCGATCCGCAACCCGCACCGATCTCAAGGACGGTTTTGGTATTCGGTCCGCCGCAGGATTCCGCGATCTCGGCAACGACCTCGCGGTCGGTCAGAAAGTTCTGTCCGAACTCCTTGCGGAAGGTCAGACCGAACATTGCCATTGTATCTTTTATTGTTCTGATGTCACAAAGATTCATATTAACCCCTTATTCGGTTTATGTGCAGTATCGAGTATGAGTGCCGCGCCGGGATTAAATTCCTTGCCCGTGCAGACGGCGGGGAGAGTTACGAATTCGGCGCCGATGTCGATGCTGTATCCGCCCGGATGGTAATGTCCGCAGATAACTACCTCGACCATTCCGCGTCCCTCGTTTCCGATGACGGAAAGAACCTCGTCGGCATTGTTTACGATATGTCGCTCCTCAACGCCTATGTCAAGACATTGATGGCAAAGTATCCAGAAACGGCTGCCCTCGGGAGCGTTCAGAAAGACCTCGCGCAGAGCCTCGATCTGGTCGGCGGGGATGATGGTATCCTTCCAATTATACTTGACGCCGCTGCCGTAGCGCGTACCGTCCGAGCAATAATTGGCATCAAGGAAGATGAGATTGACCTCTCCCGCACGGCAAACGAAGGGCGGGCGGACAAAATCCGATATACGGTAGAAGGTATCGTCGTCGAGATTCTTGAAATCGTGATTCCCCTGCATAACGAGAACGGGAATCGAGCTGTCGCGTATGACCTTCGCTACGCGCGAAAGATGCTCGATATCATCCGCGCGGCTGACACTACCGTTTATAACGTCGCCGAGGCAGATCGCGAGATCAACGCCGATATTTTCAAAATCAAGAAGAAGCTTCTGCAGCTTTCCGAGTGAACGCGAGGGATAACGGTTGTTGTTTGTAATTTCTTCCCTTCCGCAATGAAGGTCGGAAAAAAATCCAATTTTCATTTATATTCTCCGTGTGTGGATAGAATTTAGTTATACATAATATATGATACTATATAATTTGTAAATAGTCAAGGAAAAATCGGTAAAAAGAAAAGAAAAAAATAAAAATTCAAAAAAAGACTTGAAAAATTTATATATATGTGATATAATATTACAGTCGCTGGTGTAGCACAGCCGGTAGTGCAGCTGATTCGTAATCAGCAGGTCGCAGGTTCGAATCCCGTCACCAGCTCCAAAAAGATAAGAGGTAGCCTTCGGCTACCTCTTATCTTTTTAGACCTGTATGGATTCAGAACCTCTAGGTGTTGCTCCGCAACACCTAAAATCTGCGCGCTATCGCAGCACATCAGTTTCGCACAAATTATGCGCGCAGATATAGGTTCGTGAATCCCGTCGGGCTTCGCAGTGAAATATTTCGCCGCCGGCGAAATGTGAAATCTTGCTGTCGCAAGGTGAAATCCGCGCTTGGTGCGGGTGAAATCTTTCGCTTATTGCGAAAGGTTAAGGTAGAAATTTGCCCTGGGGCAAATTTCATTTATATAATCGAATGGGAAGGCTATTCGCCTTCCCATTGTTGTTTAAAGCTCATTCAATCTTCTTTCGATATAGCGATTTTGCGACATACCAATATTACAAGCCTCGCAATACAAATCTTTTGCATTTTTTATATCTTTGACATCTATCAAGGCATTAACCGCAGAAATAATACCTACTACAGCTTGCTTTCTTTTATCAAAAGGTGTAGTAAAACTTTTCCACTCTCCGCACAAACAGTCATCGTATGTTTGTGGCAAAGATAAATAATTTAGCAACTCTCTGCTTAAAGCACATATTTCCTTGTTATCAATCCGCAAAAAACTTGCTAGCTGCGAAAAGTATATCAATTTGTAAAAGATATTTTCGGAATCCGATTCTGTCTTTGCAATAAAACTCTCATACTTTTGCTTTACATAATTAAAGTTATCTCCGGAAAGAGTGCAGGTTTTGTTAGAATAAAAAGCCGCTCTGTGAACATTGAACTCGGCAAAATGCCATTTGTTATCTGGATTATTCTCTACTGCTTCTCTATACAAATCCCACCAATAGTCACCGAATCCGTCATTTTCTAATGCGAGTCTCTGAGTAGCATCGCAAACAAGCCAAAACAAATAACAAGGATCGTTGTTGATAATATGCTCATGAAATTGTTTGTGGTTCTTGTACAATGAATATCCATCTCTAAGAAAAGCGTAATTATCCGAAATATTCCAATAACAAAATCCTATATCTTCAAAATCCGCAACAACATTATTATCTATTAGCGATTTAAGATAAGCAATTAATTTTAAATCATTGTCTCTTTTTTCTTGAATTGTAATTGCTGAACGCTGACCTGTGATTTTTAGTTCTAAAAACCCATTTCTAATTTCATTATTCATATGTATTATCTAATATTTCCTTAATCAGCAAGCAACCCCATTTCCGAGGTTGCTTGTTTTTATTTTTTACGCACCAACGTGCTTGAACTGTGCACCATAGAGTTCGGCGTAGAAGCCGTTCTTTGCCAAAAGCTCTTCGTGGTTGCCCTGCTCGACAATCTTGCCGTCGCGCATAACGAGGATGCAATCAGCGTTCTTGATCGTGTTGAGTCGGTGGGCGACGATGAACGAGGTTCTGCCCTCCATAAGCTCGCCGAAGGCGCGGTTGATCTTGATCTCGGTGCGGAGGTCGATCGAGGAGGTTGCCTCGTCAAGGATGAGCATCGGGGGCAGACAGAGCATTACGCGGGCAATGCAAAGGAGCTGTTTTTGTCCCTGCGAGAGTCTGCCGCCGTCCTCGCCGAGGGGGGTGTCATATCCCTGCGGGAGTCGCTTGATGAAGGAATGTGCGTGAGCCGCTCTTGCCGCCGCTTCGACCTCTTCGTCGGTCGCATCGGGGCGTCCCATTGCGATATTCTCGCGGATAGTGCCCGAGGAAAGCCAGGTATCCTGAAGAACCATTCCGAAGCAGGAGCGCAGGCTATTACGGGTGACCTTCGAGATATCCTTGCCGTCAACCTCGATATTGCCGCCCGTCGGCTCGTAGAATCTCATAAAGAGATTGACAAGCGTTGTCTTTCCGCATCCCGTAGGACCGACGATGGCTATTCTCTGACCCGGTTTTGCCCAGAAATTCATATTCTCCATAAAGGGCTTGTCGGTATAGCTGAAAGCGAGCGAATGTGCCTCAAGCTTACCTGCGAGTGCCTCGGGCTTAAGCTCTGCGGCGTCTTCTGCATCAGGAGTCATTTCCTCGGCATCTAGAAGTTGGAATACGCGGAGCGCGCTTGCAAGCGAGGACTGAAGCTCTGTAACAACGCCCGAAAGCTCGTTGAAGGGCTTGGCGTAGTTCGAAGCGTAGGTCAGAAGGCAAGAGATGCCGCCCGCAGAGATCGTGCTTCCCGAGCTGATCGAAAGCAGAGCCGAAACGAGAGCAACGCCGCAGTAAACGAGGTTGTTGACAAATCTCGTTGCGGGGTTGGTAAGCGAGGAATAGAACACCGCGCGAGTCGTTACCTTGCGGTAGCGGTCGTTGATCTCATCGAACGCCGCGAGGCTGTCCTTCTGATGCGAAAACGCCGTGATAACGTCGCGTCCGCCGACCGATTCGTCGATCAGAGCCGTCTGTTCTGCGGATGTCTCTGTTCTCTTCTTGAAGAGCGAGAAGGTTCTCGATGCGATAAAGCCCGCAACGAACATCGACATAGGCGTCAGAACCGCAACTATCAGCGCGACCTTCCAGTCGATGATGATCATGAAAACGAGTGTGATAACGATTCCGAGCACGCTCGAATAAAGCTGAATGATACCCGTCAGAAGTCCCTCGGAGAGGCGGTCGGTATCTGCGATGATTCGCGAAAGAATATCGCCCGAGGGGTTGCTGTCAAAGTAGGACACGGGAAGCTTCTGCAGCTTGCGCACCGCCTCGGCGCGGATATCGCGGACGATCATCGTGCCCGCACGGGTCGCGATGAGTCTGACGAACCAATCGAGCACCGCGCCCGCCACAGTCAGCGCGAGGATCACGGGAAGGAGCTTTGCGATTCCGTCGAAGTCGACCTGTCCCTTATCGACGATCAAGTCGATTCCGTCACCGACGAGGACGGGGATATAATGCGACATCAGCGCGGATGCCGCAGCGAAGATGAATGCGATCACGAAAAGAGGAATGAATCTCTTTGCAAAGCCAAGGAGGCGTCCGATGACGTACTTCTGCTCCGACTTTGTAAGCTTGGAGGCTTTCTTATTCTTTGCCATCAGTTTTCACCTCCGTACTGTGTTGCGTAGGTCTCGCGGTAAACGGCGCAGTCTTCCATAAGCTCGCTGTGAGTACCGACACCCGCGGATGCACCGTCATCGAGGACAACGATACAGTCGCAGTCCTTGACCGCAGAGGGTCTCTGCGAGATTATAACGGTTGCGGGAGTATCCTCGAGCTTTGCGATATTGCTTCTGACAAGCAGGTCGGTCGCGTAGTCGAGAGCCGAGAAGCTATCGTCGAGAATGAGGATCTTCGGCTTGCGGACAAGAGCGCGTGCGATCGCAAGACGCTGTCTCTGACCGCCCGAGAAGTTTGCACCTCTCGCTTCAACGCGAGCCTCGATGCCGCCCTCTTTTGTAAGGACGAAGTCGAGTGCGCCCGCTGCTTCGAGGGCGGCACGGATATCGTCATCCGTCGCGTTCGGGTTGCCCCAACGCATATTTTCAGCGACAGTACCCGCAAAAAGATGCGAGGACTGCGGTACAACTGCGATAAGCTTGCGCAGATCCATTACGGGATAGTCCTTGACATTCTTGCCGAAGACGAAGACTTCGCCGTCCGTGACGTCATAGAATCTCGGAATTAGGTCGACGAGCGTGGTCTTACCCGATCCCGTACCGCCGAGGACACCGAGACGCTTGCCGCCGTCAAGACGGAAGCTGATATCGGTCAGCGAATCGCCCTTGCTGTCTCTGTAGCGGAAGGAAGCCGAACGGAACTCGATCGCGGGTGCGGTCTCGTCGATCTCGACGGTCTCGTGCTCCTCGTCGCTCTCAAGCGGCATCGAGAGAACGCTTGTGATTCTCTTTGCGCACGCGCCCGCCTTTGTGAGCGTTACGATGAGGTTCGCGAGCTTGACAAGCTCAACGAGGATCTGCGACATATAGTTATAGAGCGCGATGATCTGACCCTGCGTAAGTCTGCCCGAATCGACGGCGAGTCCGCCGTTTTTGACGATCATAATGATCGCGATATTGACGATAACGTAGGTCAGAGGATTGAGAAGCGAGGATACGCGACCTGCGAAGATGGTCTCCTTCGCGTGCGAGTCGTTTGCCTCGTCAAAGTATTCGACCTGCTCGTTTTCGTGATTGAATGCACGGATAACGCGGACGCCGCGGAGGTTATCGCGCGTGTGGCGCGTGAGTCTGTCGAGCTTCGACTGCACCTTCGCAAACATCGGGATACCGAGAAGGATGATGGCAAAAACGACTACCGCAAGCGCGGGCACCGAAAGCGCAAAGATCAGCGACATTTCGGGATCGGTCACGTAAGCCATAAATACTGCGCCGAAGACGATGAAGGGCGAGCGCAGAAGCAGACGCAGACCGAGGTTGATACCGTTCTGCAGACGGTCAACGTCGGCGGTGAGCCTCGTCAGCAGAGCCGATGCTCCCGCTTTATCCGACTCCGCGCGGGGCAGATAAAGCGTGTGCTTGAAGAGGTCGCGGCGCAATGCGCAGGAGAATCCGACGGCAGCCTGAGCAGAAAAATACTGCGAGGTCAGCGAAATGATCATTCCGACGGTTCCGCAAAGGACCATAAGTCCGCACATGCGCCAGACAAGCGCGCTGTCACCGCCCTCGCCGACACCCTTGTCGATTATCTCGGCAACGAGCAGAGGAACGAATAGCTCAAGCAGAGCCTCTCCGAGCTTCATAAAGGGTGCGGCGAAGGTCTGTCGCCTGTAGCCCTTTGTGTACTTCCATAATTTTTTCATTTTTCACTCTCTTGAAAAGTTATTTTACAAATAATTATTATATCATATTTATTGTGTAATTTCAATACCCCAAGCAAGATCAAAGGGAAAATCTGCATAAATCGACTTTTCTATTGACTTTTCCGATCGATTGATATAAAATATAGGCAGTAATACCACGCGGAGGAAAAAGATGAAATATAAGCTTATAAGAGTATTCGCAACAGCTCTCGCGATTCTCGCCCTATCGGGATGCACTCCCGCGACAGAATCAGAGACCTCGGCAATTGAGGCTGACGTAACGCCAGAGCCGACGGAAAGGGTCGAAACGACCGCAGAAGCAACCACAGAAGAAACCACAGAGGAGGTTACAACAGATCCCATGGCAGGCTTGACTAATCCCTACACTCCCCTCAACTACGAGGACATGAAGGCAATGTGGCTCTCACAGTTCGACCTGAACAGCGTTTACTGCTCGGGCGGAGCGCAGACAAGCGAGACAAATTACCGCAAGATGCTCGATAAGATCCTTGACAACGTCGTCGCAAACGGATTCAACACCGTCATCGTTCAGGTACGCCCGAACGCCGACAGCATGTATCCCTCCGAATACTATCCGATGTCAAAATACGTTGTCGGAAGCTACGGCAAGGATGCAAAATACGATCCCTTAGCAATTATGATCGAGGAGGCACACGAGAGAAAGCTCTCGGTTCAGGCTTGGATAAACCCGATGCGCGCGATGGGCACGAGCGAGATCGCGTCGGTATCGAACGATTACCTTATCAAGCAATGGTATAAGGATAAGGAAACAAAGGGCAAGTACGTTGTTGCGAACGGTAACAATTATTATCTTAACCCCGCATATGAGGATGTACGCAATCTAATTATCAACGGCGCACGAGAAATTCTTCTCAATTATCAGGTTGACGGTCTTCATATGGACGACTACTTCTATCCCACCACGGAGACCTCCTTTGATGCTGCGGCTTACAAGGAATATAAGGCAAACGGCGGCAAGAAGTCGGTTGAAAACTTCCGCAAGGAGAATCTCAATCTGCTCGTTTCGGGACTCTGGCAGATGACAAAGTCGGTCAATCCCGATATGATCTTCGGAATCAGCCCCGCGGGCAACATAAACAACGTCCGCCGCGACGGCGCAGACGTTGACACCTGGTGCTCCTGCGAGGGTTACATAGATTACATCTGCCCGCAGGTCTATTTCGGACTTGAGCACCAGAATTACGATTTCGTCAAGGTCTGCAAGACTTTCTCCGACATCATCAAGACCGACAAGGTCAAGCTCGTTATCGGTATGACTCTCGGAAAAGCAAAATCGGGAACAGACAACTACGCCGGCACGGGCAAAAATGAATGGGCTGAACACAAGGACGTCCTCAAGCGTTGTCTCGAGCACACCGAAAGCCTCGATAAATGCATCGGCGTCGCTTACTTCTGCTATCAGTATTTCTATTCGCCTACGTCAGGCACGGAGGTTAAGGAGACTAAGACCGAAAGGGATAACTTTATTCCTGTGCTGAAGGAGATTAGTTGGAAATGAGTAAAATCATATTCAAATAACGAAATTATCATTAAATTATTCAACTAATTATATTACGAGTCCGTAGGGACCGAGGTCCTCGGCGGTCCGGGCCCAACCAAAATTTTGCTGTGTAATATATCAAGAAAATATCATTATAGCTTCTGTATTTCACCAAATATATAATTTTATGCCCACGGACCGCCGAGGACGTCGGTCCCTACGGATTTTAATTTAATTTGTGCTTCTGAATATTGTTTGCAAAGGAGGTAAGCCGAGGATGAGTATAAAGATTGAAAAAGAAGCCGATGGGTACATAAGAGACTTACAAAGAAAAAAGCGTCAAGAGATCAAATGGTTTGTTGGATTGAATGCTTTCGTACTAATATTTCCGATAATTATATTTTCGTCTTTCCTTATTAATGCATTCAAGCCGTTACCCGAGGATCTGATAACCGAAACTCACGTATTCAGCGAATATTTAAGAAAACAAAGCGGAAAAGGAGCGAGAAGACCGGCTCGTTTCCTTTCGTCGACCGGAGAAATATTCGCATTGAAGTTTGCCGATGAAGATGATTTCGTCAAAGGTGAAACGTATGAGATCACATACTATGTCGGGTTGTTTTACCCTTGGGCATATACAATTTCAAACGATGAAGAAATGATAGTTTCCGAGCAAGATTGGATTGATCAGAAAAACGAAAACATCGGCAACCTTCCTCGCGACGGACTTATTTGTTTTGGAATATATTTAGTTTTAGCCATTTTGGTAAACACGGCTCTCGGATTTTTTGCTTTAGGAAACATCCGAGAAATCAATCAAAAAATCGAAAAACGGCGTGCCAAACGCAATAAAAAAGAATGACAGAGCGCAATCCTTCCCTACATTCGGGAAGGATTGACTCTGTCCGAACCCGAGAAGCATAGCTTCACGGGCTCGAAACGCAGAAGCGAAGGCTGAAGCCTTCGCATTGAAATGGGGCGTTGCCCCATCCCCCACGAACTTTTGAAAAAGTTCGATCAAAACTTCCCACTGTTTTTATTCGCATCTTTCTGTCCACTGTCCACTAATCACTGACCACTTAAACAAACACGACCACCGCAATCGCGATGGTCGTGTTTGTTTTATTTAGTCAAGCTTAAGTGTTCTGATCTCTTCAAGTGCCTTGAGGAGGAATTCGTCAACGCTTACTGCGCCGAGGTCTACGCCGCCGCGGTTACGGACGGCAACCTTGCCCTCTGCAGCTTCCTTCTCGCCAACGACGAGCATATAGGGAACCTTCTCGAGCTGTGCCTGACGGATCTTGTATCCGATCTTCTCGTTTCTCGCGTCAACTTCGGTACGGATGCCCGCAGCCTCAAGTCTCTCGCGAACGCTCTGTGCATACTCCTCGTGCTCAACGCCGATGGGAAGAACGCGAACCTGCTCGGGAGCCATCCAAAGAGGAAGTGCGCCCGCAAACTTCTCGAGCACGAGTGCAAGTGTACGCTCGTAGCAACCGAGAGAGGTTCTGTGGATGATGTAAGGAGTTACGCGCTTGTCGTTCGAATCGGTGTATTCCATACCGAACTTCTTAGCGAGAAGCATATCGATCTGAATGGTGATAAGAGTGTCTTCCTTACCGTGTACGTTCTTGATCTGAATATCGAGCTTAGGACCGTAGAACGCCGCCTCGTCGATACCGATCGAGTACTTGAGACCGATATTGTCGAGGATCTGCTTCATAACGCCCTGAGCCTCTTCCCACTGCTCGGGAGTGCCCTCGTACTTATCGGTACGGGCGGGATCCCACTGCGAGAAGCGGTAGCTTACGTCGCCGTCAAGACCTACAGCCTTGAGCATATAATTTGCAAGCTCGAGACAGCCGCGGAATTCTTCCTCAAGCTGATCGGGGCAAAGGATGTAGTGACCCTCAGAAATGGTGAACTGACGGACTCTGATAAGACCGTGCATCTCGCCCGAATCCTCGTTACGGAAGAGGGTGGAGGTCTCGGTCAGTCTCATGGGAAGATCGCGGTAGGAGCGCTTCTTATTGAGGAATACCTGATACTGGAAGGGGCAGGTCATAGGACGCATAGCAAGACATTCCTTGGTCTCGTCGTGGGGATCGCCGATGATGAACATACCGTCAAGGTAGTGATCCCAGTGACCCGAGATGCGGTAAAGGTCGCGCTTTGCCATAAGAGGAGTCTTGGTAAGCTGACAGCCGCGTCTTCTCTCCTCGTCCTCAACGAATCTCTGAAGGATCTGGATTGTTCTTGCGCCCTTGGGGAGCATAATGGGAAGACCCTGACCTACGCAATCAACTGTGGTGAAGAATTCAAGCTCACGGCCGATCTTGTTGTGGTCGCGCTTCTTTGCTTCTTCAACTGCCGCGAGATATGCGTTCATCTCGTCCTTGGAGGGATACGCGATACCGTATACTCTCTGGAGCATCTTGTTATTCTGATCACCCTTCCAATATGCACCGGTGCACTGTGTGAGCTTTACGGCTCTTACAGCTGCGGTAGAGAAAAGGTGAGGACCTGCGCAAAGGTCAACGAACTCGCCCTGACGGTAGAAGCTGATAACAGCGTCATCGGGAAGCTCCTCGATGAGCTGAACCTTGTAGGGCTCCTCTCTTTCTGTCATAAGCGCGATAGCCTCCTCGCGAGGGAGCTCAAAACGCTCGATGCGCAAGTTTTCGCGCATAATCTTCTTCATTTCCGACTCGATAGCCTTGAGGATATCCTGTGTGAAGGAGATCTCGCTATCGAAGTCATAGTAGTAGCCGTTGTCGACTGCGGGACCGATGGTGAGCTTGGTCTCGGGATAGAGTCTCTTTACAGCCTGAGCGAGGATGTGGGATGCGGTGTGACGGTAGACCTTCTTACCCTCTTCATCAGCGAAGGTGAGAAGAACGATCTCGTCGCCTTCCTTAACGGGAGCCGACATTGCCGAAACAACACCGTTTACCTTTGCGGCGATGTGCTCGCGGGCAACAACGCCTGCCGCAGAAGCGGCTTCAAAAACAGTTGATGCGTTTTCTACCGAATAATCGATAGCATTGATTCTTACGTTCATTTTATTTCTCCTATAATAATAAATTTCTGTATTAAGTTTGCGGGAGGAGAAAAGTGCAGAGTGCAGAGTGCAGAATGCAGAGTTAAGGAAAATTTCCTCGCAAGCTCGGAAATTATTTTTCTTAAAACACTTTTAGAGCAAAGCGAAAAAAGTTACCTTAACTCTTAACTCTGCACTCTTAACTCTTAACTCAAACAGCGCCCCGACAGCATTATGATGCCGTCGGGGCGCTGTTTGCGCGGTTCCACCCGATTTTATATCTTTAAAAAAATATGCATAATGACACAGCGGTGGTACCCTTTGCGGTTTCGTCGGAAGCTTTCAGCGTGCGCTTCCTCTCTGTGGGCGAAATGGCGCAAGGACATGTCCGTTGCATTTTTGATTACATGATATTATACACCTCAAAACAAAATTTGTCAAGAGGCGGCGAAAAAAATCTTTTAATGTCTGCGCGAGGTGCGGGGATTTACGAAGTTTCTCCAATCAAGGTCACCGCGGTCAAGCGCGATGATAAGAGCCTCGGCGGTACCGATATTGGTAGCGACGGGGATATTGTACATATCGCAGAGACGGAGAAGCTCGTTCGAGCGTTCGTTGACAAGCACAGAGGGGTCAGTATCGCGGAAGTCGATGAGGAGGTCGATCTCGTTATATGCGATTCGCTGGGCGATCTGCTCTTCTCCACCGTGGTCGCCGGTCAGGAGACGCTCGATATAGAGTCCCGTTGCCTCGGAAATATATTTCGCGGTGATGCTTGTGGCATAAAGATTATGCTTGCAGAGTATGCCGCAATAGGCGGTACAAAATTCTGCCATAAGTTCTTTTTTCTTGTCATGCGCAACAATAGCTATTTCCATTTATCTCATTCCTTTCGCTTTGAATTTAAGTTGCCTTTATGAATAAAGAAGCTTTCTTCTCTTTTTTTCGGGGAGGTAGGACATTATCGGTATCCTCTCACCGCAGAGTCTGCGCGCTACCTCGTCGAAGGCGTCTCGAGCCTTTTCGCGGTCGCGGCGCATCTCGCAGGCAAGCTTGCCCGAGATCTGTGCCTTCTCGAGATCCTTTGAATCGGGGATAACACCGATCAGCGGCACGTGGGTGTGGTCGATCAGCCAGTTGAGACCGGGGCTTGTGCCGTCGAGGACGCCCTTTTTGTCGTAGCTGTTGATTATAAGATACTGCTCCTTGACGCCGAGATCCTCGAGCTGATAGCCCGTTTTTTCGGCTCCTCTGACGGTCGTGGGCTGATGCGAGGTGACGATCAGCGCGCCGTCCGCCGCACGTGCTACAAGCGGAAGCGTTCCGTCAAGCGCACCGGGTGTGTCGATGAAAACGTACTCGCAGAAAAATTCCTTTGCCGCCGCTTCAACCGCCTCGGCGAACTGCTCGGGCGTGAATTCATCCTTCTTGAAATGGGGAGCGGCGATAAAATTGAGTCTTCCCTCTCTGCCGTCCTGCATAACGACTCTCGAGGCGGGAGCGCGACCCGTTACAAGATCGCAGATATCGTACACGACCTCCTCCTCACAGCCGAGGATAAGATCGAGCGAGCGGTTTGAAAAGTCGCAGTCAACGAGCAGAACACGCTTGCCGTGATTCGCCACAGCCATAGCAATATTCGCCGCCACGGTCGATTTTCCGACACCGCCCTTACAGGAGGTTATCAGAAAGGTTTTCGTTTTTTGCTGTACCGATTTAGCGGTTTCCATTCCGTTACCCTCCTTACAGAAACATATATTATATTATACCATAACAAAGGTATCAATGTCAATCGAATTTATAAATATTTTTAACGCTTTTTTAACTTTATATTCTCTAATAATTGACAAAAGCCGACCATTCGAATGAATGAATCGGCTTTTGTATTTTAATCGGGATAGATCGCGCGACATCCGCCGATGAGTTTCGGGCGGGTGCGGGCGCAGGTGATGGTTGCGTTTCCGATCTTTGAGATGCTTACTCTGACGGGGACGGCAACTGCTTTAAGATGCATTCCGATAAGGGTCAGACCGATATCGATTCCCGCGTGTGCAGAAATGCTTTCAACTGCTACGGGAGATTCAAGCTCCGACCATACCTTCGTTGCCCAAGAGCCGCCCGCGTGGGGATGTGGCATTACGCAGACCTCGGGGAGGTTATACTTATCCATGCACTCGCGCTCGACTATCAGCGCGCGGTTGAGATGCTCACAGCACTGCGCGGCAAGGTATATTCCCTTTTCGTCAAGGATGGGCTTGACCGCCGAGAAGATCGCCTCTGCGGCTTCGGAGGATGAGTCCTTACCGATCCTTCCGCCCGCAACCTCGGAGGTCGAGCAGCCGATGACAAGGATATCGCCCTTCTTAAGCTTTGCCTCGGCGAGAAGTTCGCAAAGAACGGTCTCCGCCTCGAGCTTTACTTTATCAAAAAATTCGCTCATAATTAACCGTTATATGCCGCCTCGTCGCAGAATACGTATACGTTCTTATGCGAACGGAGGAGGGTTACGGGTGCGTTTGTGGTGTATTTGCCGCTGAGAAGCATCATAAGTGCATCGTGCTTTTCCTTGCCCGATACAACGAGAACGATGCACTCTGCCGAAAGGATGCCATCCATACCCATGGTGATAGCGTGGCACGGAACGTCATCGCGGGTCTCGAAGAAGCGGGAGTTTGCGTCGATGGTGCTCTCGCAGAGAGAGGTAAGATGGGTAGCTCCGATGAGCTCCTCGCCGGGCTCGTTGAAGCCGATATGACCGTTGCGTCCAACGCCGAGAAGCTGGATTCCTACACCGCCTGCGGCTGCGACCTGCTCGTCGTATGCCTTGCAGAATGCATCGGGATCAGCGCACTTTCCGTCGGGAACGAAGGTGTTTGCCTTGTCGATATTTACGTGGTCGAAAAGGCGGTCGTTCATAAAGTAGCGGTAGCTCTGCTCGTGGGTGGGCTCAATGGGATAATACTCGTCAAGGTTGTAGGACTTGATGCCCGAGAAATCGATCTTTCCTGCCTTGTTATCCTCGATAAGACAAGCATAGATGCCCTCGGGGGAGGAGCCTGTTGCCAGACCGAGAATTCCCGTAGGATTCTCTCTTATGTAGTCGGCGAAAACGTCAGCCGCACGGCGGGACATTTCATCATAATCCTTGCAAACGATAACTCTGTCTTTGGTAAGCATAATTTGTACCTCTTTCGTTTTTATATTATTAGTTATATTATACTCGTTTTCAGAGGGAATTTCAAGTCTTTTCGGTAAATTCCGCACACCTTTTTTGACGCTTTTGCCCGAAGTTTGTCATATAATGTTATTGGGATAAAAAATCCCGAAGAAAAAACATGCGAAAGGACAACGATATGGCAACATTCTTCAACCGCGCGACTCTGACCTACGGCGCGAATTCGATCACCTCGAACACCGTAAGCGGCGAGATCGTGCAGACTCTTTCCGTCACCAAGACCGCACTCTCCGAGGAGTATATTCCCGGCTCGACCGTG
Organism: Eubacteriales bacterium; assembly: GCA_045632925.1. Lineage (GTDB taxonomy): Bacteria > Bacillota > Clostridia > Oscillospirales > CAG-272 > CAG-390. The sequence continues at coordinate 290,232 of JAZQXP010000066.1, forward strand.
ACCTACGTCATTGCTCTGCGCAACAGCGGCATCACAAGTCTCGGCGGACTTATGCTGACCGACGATCTCGGCAGATTCACGAATGCGGGCGGCGTCGAGATCACTCCCCTCACCTTCAACGAAGGATCTCTGCTTTACTACGTGAACGGCGATCTTACGGCTCCTCCGACCGTCACGTCCACCGATCCTCTGACGCTCGGCGGAATAACCGTCCCCGCGGGAGGCTCTTCCTTCATCGTCTACAGCGCAACGGTAAACTCGCAGGCTCCGCTTGACGTCGGCTCCGAGATCACAAATACCGTCACGGTATCGGGCAATTCCGCGCTCGGCGACATCACCGCAAGCGAGACTATCAGCGCGGCAGAGACTCCTCTGCTCTCGATCCTCAAGTCGCTCTCGCCCGAGACGGTCGCAGAAAACGGCACGCTGACCTACACTCTCCTTATCGAGAACCGCGGCAACGCGCCCGTGACCTCCGATCTTTCTGTCAGCGACACGTTTGATCCCATTCTCGAGAACATCACCGTGACCTACAATGGCGCAATCTGGACCGAGGGAACCGACTACACCTACGACGAGGCGAGCGGTCTCTTCACCACTCTTCCCGGCGCGATCACGCTTCCCGCGGCGACCTACGTTACCGATCCCGCAACGGGCGAGGTCGGCGTAGTGCCCGGCAGCGCGGTCATTCGCATCACCGGAACGATTTAAGATAAAGAAGTAAAAAAGGATCTGACTCTTATGAGTCAGATCCGATTTTATTTCGTAATGGAATTATTCAGCATCCTCTGCGTAGCCGCCGTCGATCTCAGCTTCGGTGGGCTCCTCAGCGGTCTCCTCGAGGAGAGCTCTGATAGAGAGGCTTACTCTCTGCTGCTCATCGTCGATCTTGGTGATCTTAACGGTAACGGTCTGGCCCGAGGTAAGAACGTCGGCAGGGTTCTCAACGCGGGTAAGAGCGATCTGGGAAACGTGAATAAGGCCGTCAACATCGTCGGTGATCTTTGCGAATGCGCCGTAGGACATGATGTTGGAAACGGTTACATCGAGAACGTCGCCCTCAGCGTACTGGGACTTGAATACCTTCCAAGGATGGGTCTCCTCGGTGCGGTAGCCGAGAGTGATCTGCTTCTTCTCGAGGTCGAAGGACTTAACAAATACAGTAAGCTCATCGCCGATATTGAGGATATCAGCAGGCTTATGTATCGGCTTCCAGGACATTTCTCTCTTATGGAGCATGCCGTCTACGCCGCCGAGGTCGATGAATGCGCCGTACTCGGTCATTCCTCTTACCTTACCGGTGTAGTACTTGCCCTCTTCGATCTCTGCCCAGAATGCAGCCTCGAGAGCCTTTCTCTCTTCTCTTGCGGACGCACGGATAGAACCGACTGCGCTCTTACCCTGACCCTTGAGCTCGATAACCTTGAACTTAACGGTCTGGCCAACGAGGGTTGCAAGGTCGCCGCCCTTCGGAACTGTGGTCTGCGATGCGGGTACGAAAATTCTTGCGCCGTAGAGCTTGATTACTACGCCGCCCTTGACTGCCTCGGCAACAACACCCTCAAGGTTCTCGCCGCTTTCCTTGGCATCAACGATGATATGCCAATTCTTGTCAAGATCTGCGCGCTTTTTGGAAACGGTTGCGCATCCGTCAACATCGCTGACGCGGATAACAAATACATCTATCTCGTCACCGATCTTGTACTCGGAACTCAGCTTCAGAGAAGCATCGTCGGATATCTGATCGGCGGTCAGTATGCCGGTAACTTTTGCGCCGAGGTCGAGTTTGATCTCAACGTCGTTTACTGCGATAACAGTACCGGTAACGGTGTCTCCTGAACTTAAAGTTTTGATTGCTGAGTCGAGCATTTCGTCAAAGCTGATTTCTGCCTTGTCGAGTTTCATTTCGCTCATTTTGTTGTATACCTCCTCTATAATGCCGCCGGGCGTCGATGCACCTGCGACAATCCCCACTTTTTGTGGGATGCTCGGAATTGATCCTTCAAGCTCTTGCGGCTCGGAAATGCAGATCGTATTTTTACAATGCTCACTGCAGATCGCGTAAAGCTTTGCTGTGTTTGAGCTGTCGCGTCCGCCGATGACTATGACCGTCTCGCACGCTTTAGCAAGCTCTTCCGCTTCAAGCTGCCGAATTTCCGTAACATTACATATTGTATCAAAAATTTGTGCCTTTGTATATAATTTTTTGATAATATTTAATGAATTTTTCCACTCCGTTAACTTTTGAGTGGTCTGTGCCGCTACAATCGGCACGACATTGGAATTATTTGGTAATATTTTATTCTCTATTGCAGATTCAAGCTCCGCGGCTGTCGAATAGACGAAATGTCTTCCCTCGAAATAACTGACGATTCCGACGACCTCGGGATGCGTTTCGGCACCTATCAGAACGAAGATCGGCTCCTCGCCCTCATTCTTCGGAATGCAGTTTTCCGCCGCAATACGGTGGATCTTCTTGACGTAGGGGCAGGTGCAATCGACGTATGAAAAGCCGGGATACTTTTCCGAAAGTGAATCGAGCAGTGCGCTCGTCTCCTTTGTCACTCCGTGTGCGCGTACAAAGACCGCCACGGGGCGTCCGTCTTCGGTTTCCTTCGCGAGAGATTCAAGCTCGTCGATGCTCGTGATACCGACGCCGTCAGCGGCAAGCTGCGCGTTGTAGGTGTCGTTATGTATGAGCTTACCGAGCGTGAAGATCCTGTCGCCGTCCCGAGCCGCTATCTTCTCCGCTATCATATCGGTCGCGCGCTTGACTCCGAAGCAGAAGCCCGCGTGCTTTGCGACCGTTATATCATGCCGCGTCATTTCTCTTCCTCGCGTCCGAGCTCGCAGATGCGGTCGAAGATGTACTGCGTAATTGCTCTCGAATCGCCCTCAAGCTCTCCGCCCTTGGTGTATTCCTCGTAAGGGATCGGATCGCCGATTATGATCTTGATCCTTCTGAACGCCTTGATACGGTAATCCTTGGTCTTGATATGAATGGGAAGGACCTTCGCCTTCGATCTCGAAGCGATAAGACCCGCGCCCGCCTTGACGGGAGTGGTCTCGGGCTCAACGCCGGCGCGTCTCGTTCCCTGCGGGAACATACCGACGCAATAGCCGTCCTCAAGCATCTTGATCGTCTTGATTATTACGTCCGCATTTGCGCCCTGTCTGTCGATCGGATATGCGCCGAGCTGACGGACAAGCCATCCGAGCACGGGAACCTTGAAAAGTTCCTTCTTTGCCATAATGCGGGGCTGATGCTTTTTAAGTACCGCGCAGATAAGCACGGGGTCAAGAACGTGAATATGATTTGCGCAGACGAGAAGTCCGCCGTCCGAAAGAGGGGGCTCCTTCTTTCTCGTCTTGCAGGAAATGCAGAAAACGAGTCTGGCAAGCCACGCGAGCAGGAAATGAAGAACGGCATAAAGCTTACTTTTCATCCCGTACCTCCCCAATACCAAGCCTGTCCGCTACGATCTCAAGAAGCCTTTCGAGTGACTGCGCGGGCGTGAAGCCGGTATTATTGAACATGATCGCGTCATCCGCGGGCTTGAGGGGGGCTATCGCGCGGCTCGAATCGCGGTCATCGCGCTCCTTGATATCGGCGAGGACCTGCTCGTAGTCGGCTTTCTGTCCCTTTTCTATCAGCTCGTTTGTGCGGCGCAGAGCTCTCTCCTCTGCGGTTGCGGTGAGGAAGACCTTGAGCTGTGCATCGGGAAGGATAACGGTTCCGATATCTCTTCCGTCCATGATAACGTTATTCGCATCCGCGATGCTTCTCTGCATATCGAAGAGATATTCACGTACCGCGGGGATCGCGGAAACCGCAGAAGCATAATGCGATATCTCGTGCTCGCGGATACGGTCGCCGAGAAATTCGCCGTCGAGATACATATCCTGACGTCCGTCCTCGAACTTTGCCTCGACCTTGATATCCTTCAGCATAGCCGATACAGCCGCCGCATCGTCGGGAGCGATGCCCTTGCTGCGAGCAGCGTAACCTACCGTACGGTAGATCGCTCCGGTATCAACGTAAGCAAATCCGAGCTTCTTCGCAAGTGCCTTTGCAAGCGTGCTCTTGCCCGCTCCGCCGGGACCGTCAATGGCAATTTTCATGGTAATATTTTTGTCCATCATAATATAAGACTCCAAAAATCACAAAAAGTTTCACGTTTTTTCGTTTGTTTACAAAATGTTTATATATTCAGTTCAAAACAAGCTGTTAAGCCGGTGATCTCACTTTGCCGCGGCATTTCCCGCGAGAAAAGCGGTCGACCACGCGATCTGCAGATTGTAGCCTCCGGTGTAACCGTCGACGTCGATTATCTCGCCCGCAAAGTAAAGCCCCTCGCAAATCTTCGACTGCATCGTGCGCGGGTCGATCTCATCCGTAGGAATACCTCCGCGGGTGATTATCGCCTCATTTATCGGGCGCAGACCCGAGATCGGTATGCGGAACGCCTTGAAGGTCGAGACCATTTTTCTGCGCATTTCCTTGGTTATCGAATGGACCTTGGTATCCTGCGGGATGCCCGTCATTCCGATAAAGGGAAGGATCATCTTGCTCGGCAAAAGATCGCCGAGTGCGTTTGCGAGATCGCGGTTCTTGTACTTCGAGAAATCCGAAAGGAGACGCGCATCAAGAGTCGGCTCGTCAAGTGCGGGCTTGAGATCGAGCAGAACGTCGTATTTATCGGGAGTGATCTTTTCGAGTCTCGCCGACGCAGAAAGTGCCATCGGACCCGTCAGACCGAAATGAGTAAACATTATCTCGCCGAAATCCTCATAGACCTTCTTGCCGCTCGCGCGCTCGACGACACTCAGAGCGGTGTTCTTGAGCGACAGACCCTGCATCGAAGGGCAGAGCTTTCCGGGGGATACGAGAGGAACGAGCGATGCCGTAAGCGCGGTCGGATGATGTCCGAGCGATCTTGCGAATCCGTGGCCGTCGCCCGTCGATCCTGTTCTCGGGTAGGATACTCCGCCGGTTGCAAGGATCACACGGTCAAACTCACGCGGCTTTTCGGCGTGAGTCATATGAACGGTAAATACTCCGTTTTCCTTTGTAATATCCTTCACCGCGCCGCCGATGACCTTGACTCCCGAATACTCGAGATCGCGCACGAGAGCATCGACGATATCCCTTGCCTTATCCGACTCGGGAAAGACTCTGCGTCCTCGCTCGACCTTGGTCGGGACGCCGAGGTACTCAAAATGCTCGATGACCCTGCTCGGAGGGAAAGCGGAATATGCAGCATAAAGGAATCGCGGGTTTCGGGGAATGTTTTCAAGAAATTCATCGCGGGTGCAATCGTTTGTGACGTTGCATCTTCCCTTACCCGTTATGGCGAGCTTCCATCCCATTTTGCCGGGTCCGTTCTTTTCATAGAGAACGACCTCGGCTCCCGCATACGCGGCAAAGGCGGCGGCCGCCATTCCGGCAGCGCCGCCGCCTATTACGGCTACGCGGATATTTTCCGTAGAATTATCAAAATTATTCATACCAAAATTTCCGACAAGCAGGCATCAGTCCTGAGCCTTATCGTAGACCTCGTATTCATCCCAGATTTTTTCAAGCTTATCAAAGCGGACTCGGATATCATCCATCTTCTTGCGCGATACGGCAACGATGATGGCGTTGATTATCGAAAGCGGTGCCACAAGCGAATCGACGAAGGAGACAAGGTCGCTTCTTGCAAGCAGAAGCTGATCGGCAACGCCTGCTATCGGCGACTGATGGCTGTCCGTGAGCGAGATAACGTCTGCGCCCGCATTATGCGCATATTCGACGGCATTAACGATCCTCTTCGAGTATCTCGGGAAGCTGATCGCGATCATAACGTCATTCTTGCCGATCGACATGATCTGCTCGAACATTTCGCTGCCCGACGTTGTCTGTACAAACTTGACGTTGTCAAACATCATGCGAAAATTGAAATTCAAAAATCCCGCAAGAGACGACGAAGAGCGCACGCCGATTATGTAAATCTTCTCCGCGGCTACGATCTTGTCAACAGCAGCCTCGAAAGCCTCTCGGTCGATCTCCTCAAGGGTTCGGCGGATCTTTTCCGCATCCGACATCAGTATCTTTTCAAGGACGTCGCCCTCTCCGATAAGAGAGTTCGTCACCTCGACACGCTGGACGGACGTCAGCTTCATACGGATAAGCTCCTGGAGCGACTTCTGCATATCGGGATAGCCGTCAAATCCGAGCTCGATGGCAAATCTTACGACGGTGGACTCGGAAACTCCGACGAGAGTTCCCATCTTCGACGCGGTCATGTACGCCGCTTTGTCGTAATGCTCAAGTATATAATTCGCTATTCTTTTCTGACCCTTCGAGAAGGTTGGCATACCCTCCTCGATCATTGCGATAAGATTGCGCTTCATTCATTTTGCCTCCTATATTTTAATTAAGAGCCAAAAGTAATTATAAACTATTTAAGTCGGTTTGTCAAGTAAATTTTCATTTATTTTTGCAATCTTACGCAATTTTTCTTGCATATTTTCAAAAAGCACGCTGAAAAACAGGGATTTTTCCTTAAACGGATGATTTTTTTGCAGCCGTCTCTGCATCATACTCGGCAAGAACCTTGATGGTAGATTCAATATCCGAGGGGTAATGATAAACTCCGCCGTGGCGGATCATATGTGTCTCCGCGCCGCGTCCCGCAAACATGATGACGCTCTCGCCGATGTCGGCAAAGACCGCCTTGCGGATTGCATCCCCTCTGTACTGCTCGACGTCAAAGGGACAGCCGAGGGCTTCGAGGTGTACGGTGATCTCGCGAGCGATCTTCTCGAAGGGCTCGTCCGCAGGGTCCTTCTCGCAGATTACGGCATAGTCGCAGCAGGCACCGACGATCTTTCCGACCTCTTCTCTTCTGTTCTGCGATTTTGAGCCGTGGAGACCGAAGCACGCGATCTTCTTTCTCTCGGGATAGGTGCGGCAAACGTACTCGCAAAGAGTCTCGAAGCTGTTCTTGTTATGCGCATAGTCGACAATAACTATGACCTTTTCGTCCTCGCTCTTGAAAACCTGCATTCTTCCCGCGGTACGCGCGACCGCGAGAGCCTTCTCCATCGTCTCGGGAGGGATTCCGACCGCATAAGACATCGCGATCGCGCAAAGAGCGTTCTTTACGTTGAATTCGCCCGGCATAGTGATCTTCATTCGTTTCTCCCAAAGAGGAGTTACGACGTCGAAATAAATACCGTCCCCGAGGGTTTCGATCCTGCGGCAGGAGATGGTATCGGTCTCGTGCGAGCCAAAGGTGATGACGGGGATCCTTCCATCTATATAATCGAGCATAATATCGCTCTTCGGGTCGTCGGTATTGACGCAAGCGATCCCACAATTATCGAAGAGTTTGAGCTTGGAATAGAAATAATCCTCGAAGGTGGGATGCTCGACGTCGCTTATATGGTCGTTATCGATATTTGTAAAGCCCGCGACGTTGAAATTGACCCATTCGACTCTCTTGTACTTGAGTGCCTGAGCCGAGACCTCAACGACGTAGTTTTCGATTCCCGATTTTACCGCATTCGAGAAATGACGCCATACGTCGGGGGATTCGGGCGTTGTATTGGTCGACTCGAAACGCTCGATGCCGTCATAGGTATCAATGGTGGACATAAATCCGCACTCGCGGGTCTTTGTCTCTGCGGCATAGGTGTCGAGGATCTCCTTGAGATAATATGAGGTCGTGGTCTTGCCCTTAGTACCCGTGATCGCGAAGGTTGTAAGCTCCTTCTGCGGGTCGCGGTAGAACATACGGGCAACGAGAGCCATCGCTCCGCGGATATCGTTTACCGCGATATAGTGCTCTCTTTCGGCAATTATCCTGTCACTGAGATAGCAGACTGCACCTTTTTCGATAGCAGAGAAAAGATATTCCTCCTTGAAATGGACGCCCTTTGCAATAAAGAGCGTACCGGGGGTGACCTTTCTCGAGTCGAAGGTGAGCTCGGTCACCTCTGTCTTAGCATAGTCATCCCACATATCGGTGCCCATAAGCATCCCCGAATTGTCAAGCGCCTCGATAAAATCGCCTATTGTATAAAATTTATCCGACATAGTATTATTTCCTTACTTAATGAAAATTCAAATTAATTATATCACTTTTTTGATGCTTTTGCAATAGCAGCCGATAAAAATCAAAAAATAAATTCGCATTTACAGTGCGATCGACAAAATTCAACAAAATATGAAAAAATTATTTCAAAATTGACTTTACATTTACCGAAAAATATGGTATCATATTGAAAGAAACCGAAGCGGACGCCAAAAGCTTCGGAAATTTTAGGAGGATTTCGCATGCAACTCATCTACAATGTAAAGGATAAGCCGAAATTCGGTCAGCTTATCGTCTTCGCGATCCAGCAGCTTCTCGCCATCATGGCGGCAACCATCGCCGTTCCCGCAATCGTTGGAAACGGTATGACAGCTTCCGCAGCTCTCTTCGGAGCAGGCGCGGGAACCATCATCTATCAGCTCTTCACCAAGTTCAAGAGCCCCGTATTCCTCGGCTCTTCCTTCGCATTCATCCCCTCGATGCTCGCAGCTTTTGCCGGCGGCGTTTCGATGCAACTCGGCTTCCTCGGTCTTCTGATCGGTGCGCTCAGCGCAGGTCTCGTTTACGTTATCATCGCGATCATCATCAAGGTCGCGGGCGTTAAGTGGATCAACGTACTTATGCCTCCCGTCGTTATCGGTCCTACGGTTGCCCTCATCGGACTCTCGCTTGCAGGCGCGGCAGTAAAGGATGTATTCTCTTACGGTCCTCAGGACGATAACGGCGCGTTCATCATGTCTCCCACCCTTTGGGTATCCTTCATTTGCGCTATCGTAACACTTCTCGTTGTTATCATCTGCTCGACCTACGGCAAGAAGATGGTCAAGCTCATTCCCTTCATCATCGGTATCCTTTCGGGCTACGCAGTTGGTCTCGTATTCACCCTCATCGGTATCGCAACCGAGAATTCTGCGATCCAGATCATTGATTTCGCCCCCTTCAAAGCGCTCGTTGCTGACGGCGTTGGCGTTTCCACCTTCGTAGCAGTTCCCGAATTCACCTTCCTTACAGCTCTCAAAGGCACGGGCGAATTCAGCGCTTCCTATCTTGCAACCATCGTTGTAGCATACGTTCCCGTTGCATTCGTTGTATTTGCTGAGCATATCGCGGACCACAAGAACCTCTCTTCCATCATCGAGGCTGACCTTCTTGAGGATCCCGGACTCCACAACACCCTTCTCGGTGACGGCGTTGGCTCGATCGTCGGCTCCCTCTTCGGCGGCTGTCCCAACACCACATACGGTGAGTCTGTCGGTTGCGTTGCTATCACCAAGAACGCATCTGTAATCACCATTACCGTTACCGCTGTTATGGCAATGGTAGTTTCCTTCATCTCCCCCTTCGTAGCATTCCTCGATTCGATACCCGGATGCGTAATGGGCGGCGTTTGTATCACCCTCTACGGCTTCATCGCTGTTTCGGGTCTCAAGATGATCCAGAAGATCGACCTTGAGCAGAACGCAAACCTCTTCACCGCTTCTGTTATCCTTATCACGGGTATCGGCGGTATGGCAATGGCTATCGGTAAGGTAACCATCACCGCTATCGCTTGCGCACTCATTCTCGGTATCATCGTTAACCTTATTCTTAATAAGGCGAGAAAATAATATAATGCAAAATGCAAAATGCATAATGCAAAATGAACAGATAATTTAACTTATTTGTTCTATATAAACAAAGGGCTGAATCCAAAACGATTCAGTCCTTTTATATTCAGAACATCGAATGAAATGTTCTGCTGCTTTTGAATTTTGCATTCATTCCGTGAATCTCGCAAAATACGCCTTGGGATGTCCGCAGGTGGGACAATGCTCGGGGGCATTTTCGCTTGCGATGAGCTGACCGCAGGCAAGGCAGACCCAAGGGGTGTTTCCGTCCTCGGCGGTCTTCACGAAAGCATTGCCGTCGGCAAGCTGCTTTTGATACTTGAGGTATCTTTCCTCGTGGCGGCGTTCGATCGCGGCAACACGCTCAAAGCGTCCGGCGATCTCGTCGAATCCCTCTTCTCTTGCGGTCTCTGCGAATTCGCGGTACATCTTGTCCCATTCAAAGTGCTCACCGTTTGCGGCAACCTCAAGATTCTTTTCGCTCTCCTCCATACCGCCGAGAAGAGTGAACCAAATCTCCGCGTGCTCGGCTTCATTTCTTGCGGTCTCCTCGAAGATCTGCGCTACCTTCTGATAACCGTCCTTTTTCGCCTTGCTTGCAAACCAAGTGTAGCGAAGATGCGCCTGCGATTCGCCCGAAAGCGCGGTATGGAGATTCTCCTGTGTTTTGGTGCCCTCAAGCCTGTCTTTGAGGGGTGTAGGTGCGGGAACTGTTGCGTTCATATAAAAATCCTCCTGTTTTTTTGGTACAGGAGGATTATTGACGCGAATGGAGAGAGATATTCAAGTGCAGAGTGCAGAATGCAGAGTGCAGAGTTTCGGTAACTTTTCTCGCAAGGCTCGAAAAGTATTTTAATAAAATAATTTTCGAACTCAGTGAGAAAATTTTCCTTAACTCTGCACTCTTAACTCTTAATTCTGCACTCTATCCAAAGTATTCACTTGCAAGTATCGAACAATACCCTACGTCAACGTATTCTCCGCGGTTAAGAAGCGATTGACGGCGAATACCTTCGAATTTCATACCGACCTTTTCCATCACTCGGCGCGAGACCTCGTTTCCGACGATGTATCTTGCCTCGATTCGGTTGAGCTTCAGTTCGGTAAATCCGAACTCAAGCACACGTGCGAGTGCTTCGGGAGCGACACCTCTGCCGCGGTATTCGGGATTGATAACGTAACCGACCTCTGCGGCATTGTTATCGTAATCAAATCGCGTAAAACCGCAGGTGCCGATCATCTTTTCGCGGTAGTCGCCGTCGGCGCACCAGATAAGTGCCCAGTCGTAGAACTCACCGTTTCGGTAGCATTTGCCGATGAATTCGAGATAGTCCCTTGTATACTCGCGCGAGGGATGCGGCTGCCAGGTCAGATATTTCGTTACGTCGGCGCGGCAGGCGTATTCAAACATATCGTACGAGTCGATCGGCTTCATAGCACGCAGAGTCAGCCTGCGGGTCATAAGCGTAGGGGGCTTACTGAACACTCGTTTTACAGTTCGTTCTAACATAGTAGCTCGTCCTTTTTAAGTGAAGAGTTCAGAGTGCAGAATGCAGAGTTAAGGTAACTTTTCTCGCGTTGCGCGAAAAGTATTTTAATAAAATAATTTCCGAACAAAGTGAGGAAATTTTCCACAACTCTGCACTCTTAACTCTGCACTCTTAATTTTGGTTTACCAATTATCGCTTCCGTCGTCGGGAATGACCTCCTTGACGGCGGCGATGGCGCACTCGATCATATCGTCGTCGGGCTCTTTGGTCGTGATATGCTGGAGCCAAACGCCGGGTGCGGAGATGATTCTTGTGAAGAGATTATCGTGTCTGCCCGCAAAGCGGATAAGCTCGTAGCCGATGCCCATAATGAAGGGGAGGGTGATCAAACCAATGCCGGTTCTGGCAACGATATTGAGGATCTTATGGTCGACAAGCGTTGCGGGAATGAACATATTGACAACGATCGAAACGAGAAGCATAAGAATAAGGAAGGAGGTGCCGCAACGGGGATGGAATCTCTTCTGCTTACGGACGTTCTCGACGGTGAGCTCAAGTCCCTGCTCGTAGCAGAAGATGGTCTTGTGCTCCGCGCCGTGGTACATAAATGTACGGCGGATATCCTTCATAAGGGTGACGGACGCCATATAAGCGACCATTATTGCGATCTTGACCACGCCCGTGATGGCGGCGCGGATAAGATTGAACCAATAGCCTTCGCCCTCGAGCGAGGGGAATGCCCAGGTGATAAGCTCATAGATCGATTCGGGAAGAACCTTGAAAAGCAGGAGTGCAAGTCCGAGGCCAAGCACAAGTGCGACGACCATAACGCCCGTCATCATACCCGAATTATCCTTCTTCTCTGCCTTGACTTCGGGAGCGGATTCCTCGACGGAAACTTCGGTGACTTCCTCTTTTACCTCTTCTGCTACGGCAGCGGTCTCGGTTGCTTCCTTCTCGGCAAGCTCCTCGACGCTGATGCCGAGCTTCTTTGCTCTCTTAGCCTGCTCCTTTGCCGCCTTCTTTGCGGCTTTTTCTCTTTCTTCCTCCTCGATAGCCTCGTCGAGACCCGAAAGCTCGGCGGAACGCATAGTTGCCTTGTAGCCGACTGCCATAGAGTCGATGAAGTTTACAACACCTCTGATCACAGGCCATTTGAGGATGCCCTTGCGGTTTGCGCTCTTGAGGTCCTCTACCTCGATGACCATCTCGCCGTCGGGGCGTCTTACAGCCATCGCGCTCTTCTTCGGACCGCGCATCATAATTCCTTCAAGCAGAGCCTGACCGCCTATAGAGGTCTTCTTCGCGGGGCAGGATGCGGATTCGTTTTTATTGCTCATATCATAATTTCCTTTAAATTTGTTGATATTTAATTATATCCCATATTTGTGAATTCGTTATGAACTCTTTATTCGTTTAGGGTGACAAAAATAATCTGAACCAGTTTTTTGGCGACAAATATTCGCCATCAGTTCGTCAAACACCTAGAATGTATTAATATACTATCTTCGGCGTTTTCCTGCTGCTGACAAATATTTGTCAGCCAAAAAATCTCCGACCCGTGAGCCTCAATTTTTAGGTGATTTTAGGTGCGGAGAACGACGCAAGGTATTAACCTTGCTAGGAAGACAAGCCGAAAAGCGCCAAAAATTGAGGCTCACGGGCTGGTTCGGATTATTCTTGTCACCCTAATAAAAAACAGAGCCGACGGATCGGCTCTGCAAAAATTTATTGGTTATCGGAATCAAAAATCGATCTTAAGCTGACCGCCAAGCTCTGCTGTATGCTTGTCGATAAGAGCGTGGATCTTCTTTACGGGGTCGAGGATGAGGCTGATCGACTCGTCGTGGTTGAGGGTATCGATAATGTAGGAAACGTACTTGCACATGCTTACCTCAACGTACCAGGGCTTGGTTGCAAGCGCAGGATCGTTATAGATAAGGTTTGTGGTGAAGATCTTATCGATGATACCTTCCTCATATGCCTTGTCAAAGCCCTCGAGACCGTTTGTGAAGAGTCCGAAGGTTGCAAAGTTGAAGATTCTCTTCGCGCCGCGCTTCTTGATCTGCTTTGCAACGTCAAAGAGAGAGTCGCCCGAGGAAATCATATCGTCAACTATGATAACGTCCTTGCCCGTGAGATCCTGGCCGAGGTACTCGTGCGCAACGATGGGGTTCTTGCCGTTTACGATACGGGAATAGTCACGTCTCTTATAGAACATACCTACGTCAAGTCCCGCAACCGAGGAGAAGAACATACATCTGCCCATTGCGCCCTCGTCGGGAGAGATGATGATAAGCTGTTCCTTATCAAAGGAAATGTCGGGAACTGCCTTGACAAGTGCCTTTACCATCTGGTATGTAGGACGGTAGTTGTCAAAGCCGATAAGGGGAACTGCATTCTGAACGCGGTCGTCGTGTGCGTCGAAGGTGATAAAGTTCTTAACGCCGTAGAATTCGAGCTCGCGGAGCATCATAGCGCAGTCGAGAGACTCGCGGTTGGTTCTCTTGTGCTGTCTGCCCTCATAGAGCATCGGCATAATTACCGAGATACGGCGCGCCTTGCCCTCGATAGCTCCGACGATACGCTTAAGGTCAGCAAAATGCTCGTCGGGGGTCATAGGGATATCGTTACCTCTCATCTTATAGGTAACGCCGTAGTTAAAGGGGTCGCAGATAATCATGATGTCAAGACCTCTGACCGACTGCTTGAGAAGTGCCTTTGCCTCACCCGATCCGAAGCGGGGGCAATCGACCTCTACGAGATAAGATTCATTGGTGCCTCTGCGTTCTCTGAGATAATTATCAACGCGGTTTGCAAATTCCTCGCATCCCTTCATTGCAACTATGCCCAGCTTGCCAAATACTGTTTCCTTCATTTTGACTCCTTTTAATCCGAGTTATTTAATTGATATTTTATTATACCATATAATTCGCAAATGTGCAAATACTTTTTTCGATTTTTTTGCAAAATTCGTCAACTTTTTTGTATTTTCTTTATATTGCCGACCGTTTATCAGATCCACCCGACGGTTTTCATCAGGAAAACGCCGAGGAAGATGGTTAAAATGCAGAAAAGAGTCGAGAGCAGGAGTATCTGTCCCGCGAGCTCGTGGTCGCTCTTCATATTCTTTGCCATAATATAGCTGCTGACGGCGGCGGGGGTTCCGAAGATGATAAAGGTGATGAGCAGCTCGTTGCCTCTGAAGCCGCAGAGGTATGCCGCCGCAACGCCTATGATCGGATGGATGACGGTCTTCACGATCGAGGTCACGCTCGCGAGGGTGATATTTCCCTTGAGCGCCGAGAATGAGAATCCCGCGCCGAGGCTTATGAGTGCCAGAGCCGTAGTCGAGTCGGAAAGATAACCGACTGAGGTTTCAACTATTCTCGGGAGCTCCCAGCCGAAGATCATAAATGGCAGACCGAGCACTACCGCGATGATAAGCGGATTCTTTGCCGTGTTGATCAGGATCTTTCCTATATTGATCTTCTGCTTTTCTTCTCCCTCAGCGGTCGGCATAAATATCGTCAGCACTACGACCGAGAGGACGTTATACATAAGGATAACGAAGGGCATCGTTATCGCGTAGCCCGCAAGTGCTGCGGGGGCTTCGGGAGTGCCTGCATAGATATTCGTTATGAATACCACGCCGAGGATCGAGGAGTTCGAGCGAAACATACTCTGCACCGCCGCGCCGACGCGCGCCGGATCTTTGACAATAAAGTGAGTGGTAACCGAAAATACGGTACAGGTGATTATCAGCATCACCACCGTAAAGATCGGAAGTCTCATAAGATTTCCTCCGCCCGACATATCCGCGCCCGCGACCTGAAGAAAGATCATCGATGAAAGCGCGATATCGAAAACGTATTTATCAGCCGCCTCGTAAAAGGAATCGGGCAGAAGCTTTATCTTTTTGAGGACCATACCGAGGACGGTCAGTATCAGCACCGGCGTCACGGTATTGAGGCTCAGTATCAGATTATCAAGCATATTTTCTTACCTTACTTTCTGTCGATAAGGCGGAGATAATATTCAAGATAGGAATCGTAATCGCTCTTGTTACCGCGCGGAAGATAGGTCTTCACGGGGAAGGACTTGCGGACGAGCTCACGAGCCTCGGAGATGCCCGAGACGAGTCCGTGCGCCATTGCCTGAACGAGAAGGTTGCCGAGAGTTGTTGCCTCTGCGGGTCCCGCAACGACGGGCATACCGCAGACGTCCGCGGTGATCTGCGAGAGCAGGGGATCCTTCGATCCGCCGCCGACGATGTTGATCGAGCTCGGGTTCTTGCCCGTAAGATGCTTGATGTCCTCAACTGTATATCTGTAGCAGAGTGCAAGACTGTCGAAGATCGTGCGTATGATCTCGCCGACCGTCTCGGGAACGTGCTGACCCGTCTTGCGGCAGTATTCCGCGATGCGCGCGGGCATATCACCGGGAGGCATAAACACGGGATCGTTTACGTTGATAAAGGAAACAAAGGGTTTTGCGTTCATAGCTTCCTCGGTCATGCTGTCGTAGGTGACCTTCTTGCCCTCGGCAAGCCACGCGCGGCGGCATTCCTGAACGAGCCAGAGTCCGACGTGGTTCTTTAGATAACGGATAGTTCCGCACGCGCCGCCCTCGTTGGTATAGTTGCGCTTTTCGCCTTCCGCGCAAATAAGCGGAGCCTTCAATTCACAGCCCATCAGCGACCAGGTGCCCGAGCTTATGTAGATGAAGTCATCGTTCTCGGCAGGGGTTGCGAAGACCGCGCTTGCCGTATCGTGCGAGGGAACGGTGATAAGCTTCATATCGGATGCAAATTCGGGCTTGATCTTGCCGACGACTACGCCGGGATCGACGATCGGAGCAAATTTGTCCTTGGAAATACCGAGTGCCGAGAGGATCTCGGGTGAGAAATCGCGTGTGTGTGCGTCAACGATCGCGCCCGTGGATGCGACGGTATATTCGCTGACCTGCTCGCCCGAGAGGAAATATCCGAAGAGGTCGGGAAGGAAGAGGATCTTATCCGTCTTTTCGAGTCTTTCGGGGGTGAACCTCTTCTCTGCCGCAAGTTGGAGAACGGTATTGAATTCAAGATACTGAATACCCGTGATCTCGTAAAGTCTCGAAAGAGGCATAAACTGCGAGAAATAGTCGCCGATGCCGCGGGTTCTGACGTCGCGGTTGCTGTAAGGATCGCAGACGAGCTCGCCCTTCTTATCGACGAGACCGTAGTCAACGCCCCAGGTGTCGATACCTACGCTCTGTGCGCCCATAGATGAGCCGAGGCGTGTAGCGTTCTCTACCTCGCGTCGAAGCATCGGTGCATCCCAGACGAGCATATCGCCCTTGTAGATCGGTTTATTCTCAAATCGGCAGATCTCCTCGATCTCCATTTTTTCACCGTCAAAGGAGCCGATCAGACCGCGACCGCTTCCGCCGCCGATGTCTATACCTAACATTTTGATCTTGTTGTCGGACATTTTTATTTCCTCCGAAAAAATTTATATAATTAATTTCGTTTTTTGGGCGGCTTTGCCGCTCAAAAAACACCGCCAAGACGAGCAGGGCGAGTCCGCGCGCCGAGGGGAGCTGACAAAATCCTAGATTTTGTCAAGCGGCGATAAGCGCGCGCCCGCGGAGCGGGTGATCAATCGTAAAACGCAGTTTTACGATTGGGATCATTTCATTTCAACAATGGTAACGCCACCATCGCCTTCGCCGTACTGACCGATACGGAAATTTGCGATACGGCTTTCACGGCGGAGCTTTTCCCAAAGAGCCGCGCGGAGTGCGCCCGTGCCCTTACCGTGGATGAGGCGGCAGGTACGGAGACCCGCAAGCTGAACCTCGTCGAGATATCTGTCGACCTCGTACCAAGCCTCGTCGCCCGTCATTCCGCGAAGGTCGATCTCATCCGAGCAAGCGCGGCTTACTGTGGTCTTGGCAAACTCCTTGACCGTCTTTTTGTTGCCCTGAGAGTCTGTGACGGTGATAACGTCGTCCATCAGCTTGAGGTTCTTGACCTTGGTCTTTGTTCTGACCGAGCCGATCTGTACGCTTACGTTTCCGCTGCGGTCGGGATCTGCAATGACCACTCCCTCCTGACCGATATTCATAAGATAAACGGCGTCGCCCTTCTTGAGCGGACGGGGGAGAACGTATTCTTCGTCGATATTTTCGTCAACGGGATTGTATTTATCCTCGTTTTCACGCATATATTCGCGGACCTTCTTGCGCGCCGCGTCGAGCTCCTGCCCGAGTCTTTCGCTGTCGCGCGCCTTGCGGACCTTATCGAGCTGAGCGAAAACGTACTCGCTCGAGATCTTTGCGCCCTCGACCATCTCGGCAGCCTTTTTCTGCGCGCGTTCGACTTCCTTCTCGGCGGCGGCGATCTTTTCCTTGATCTTCGCCTCTGCCTCGACCTTGAATTTTTCATACTCGCGGCGCATATTTTCGGATTCCTCACGGTACTTCTCCGCCTCGATGCGAGCCGCCTCGAGCTTGTCGATAACGTCCTCGAAGCGTCTGTTGTCCGAGCTTACCTCCGCGAGTGCGCGGTCGATAATATGCTTCGGCAGACCGAGTCTTTCGGATATCGCAAGTGCATTTGAGCGTCCGGGTGTACCGATAGTCAGCTTATAGGTCGGACGGAGAGTTTCGATATCAAATTCGCAGGACGCATTCTTGACGCCGGGAGTGTTGAGCGCGTACGCCTTGAGCTCTGCGTAGTGAGTGGTTGCCGCACAGGTCGCGCCCGCGGCTCTGACCTCGCTGATGACCGCGATGGCAAGCGCCGCACCCTCGATGGGGTCGGTGCCGACGCCAAGCTCGTCGAAGAGGACGAGAGCATCGTCGGTCAGATCGTCGACGATCGAAACGATATTGACCATATGCGAGGAGAAGGTCGAGAGCGACTGCTCGATGCTCTGCTCGTCGCCGAGGTCAACGAGGACTCTGCCGTAGATCGGCACGGTGGAATTATCGTCGCAGGGGATATGGAGACCCGACTGCGCCATAAGCGCGAAGAGTCCGAGTGTCTTGAGCGTAACCGTCTTACCGCCCGTATTGGGACCGGTAATGACGAGGGTATCAAAATCACCGCCGAGGCGGATATTTACGGGAACCACGCGCTCCTTCGGAATCAGCGGATGGCGCGCGTTACGAAGCTCCGTGCGTCTGTTATCCGACGAGATCTTCGGCTGTGAGGCATTCATTCTGAACGAAAGCTCTGCGCAGGCAAAGACGAAGGCAAGCTCGTCGATATTTGCACCGTTATAGCGGATTTTATCCGAGATCGCGGCAACCTCTGCCGAGAAATTGTAGAGGATGCGCTCGATCTCGTGCTTTTCCTTTGCCTCGAGCTCGCGGATCTCATTGTTTGCGTCAACGACGGCAAGCGGCTCGATGAAGAGGGTCGCGCCCGTCGACGATGCATCGTGAACGAGGCCCTTGATCTCGTTCTTACATTCAGCCTTTACGGGAACAACAAAGCGTCCGTTACGGATGGTTACGATATTTTCCTGCAGGCTCTTCGAATATGCGCCCGTGGTGTATTTTGCAAGGATATCGCGGACCTTTGCGGTGGTCTGACGGATCTTGCGGCGGATATTATAGAGCTCGGGGGATGCGTCGTCAGCCATCGTTTCCTCGCTGATGATCGCGGTCCTGATGCGCTCCTCGAGATTTTTATCGGGGAGAAGACGCTCGAAGACCTCGTCAAGAACCGTCTCAAAGCGGCGGTTCGTTCGGCTGTAATCGAGCAGAACGCGGCTTGTACGAAGGATGTCGGCGATATCCATAAGCTCGCGCTGTGTCAGCATCGCACCCTTATCGGCACGTTCGCAATGTGCGGTTATATCCTTGACACCGCCGAAGGGAGGCTGACCCTTCTCCGCGGCAAGTCTTTTTGCGTCGCTTGTGCGCCTCTGCATATTGAGGACGCGGATAAGATCGGATTCGGGTGCGAGAGTAAGTGCCGCCGCGCGCGAGCCCTCGGTACGGGCGCAATCGCAGAGCATTGCTCTGATCTTATCGAATTCAAGTAATTTTACTGTTTTTTCGGGTAGGTACATCATGATGTTGTTTCCTTATTTCTTGCTCAGCTCGTGATAGAGGCTGAGTGATGAAAAGCCGCGCTCAAGATGATTGAGAATATAGGTCTCAGCCGCGCGGCTGAAAGTGTTTTTATCGGTTTCGGATGAAATGTCAAATGAGAGCAGGCGTTTGAGCGGCGCGTTTACGACGTATCGCATCGCAGCAAGCACACCCGCCGTTATCGGGATGATGATCGAGCGCGTTCCGAGCGCGTCGACGAGCAGCTCCGCGTCCGAGGCTTGTACGTTTTCGGGAGATGAGGCTATGCAATCCGAGCAGACGATACCGCCGCTCATTACGTCGAGATAAAAGGCGGGAGCTTCGGTCTTCTCGCATCTGATGCATTCCGAAAGCTCGGGCAGATAACCCGATATCGCCGCCGCACGGAGCTCGAAAGCCGCCTTTACGAGAGCGCGGTCGTATTTCTCCGAGCAAAGCGCGTGGTATGTATTGAGAGCCAATGGCAAAAGCTCGCCCGCGGGCTCTCCCTGACCGCTCAGCTCACAGCAGACGTCGGAAATATACTGCGCGAGGTACATAAGCTCGATATCCTTCTCGAGCGCGGTAAAGGATTTTATCACCGACGCATCGCGCACCCAAGCCATATCGCCCTTGAAATGAAGCTCGAAATTGCCCCATACAAAGGCTCGGCAGGGCGACATCAGCTTGTTCCTAAGTGACCTTGCACCCTTTGCAATAACGGTTATCCTGCCCTCCTCGGGGCAAAGCAGAGTCAGGAGCCTGTCATGGTCGCCCTGCGGCACCGCGCGGATAACGAGCGCGTCTGTTGATATATCGTGGGTTGCCATGACGGTCTCCTTTCAAAAATTAATCTTCAATATCCTTCTTGTTGTAGCCGAAGTTCGAGACAAGTCCCTCGCGCTCGCGCCAGTTTTCCTTGACTCTTACCCAAAGATCGAGGAATATCTTCGAGCCCGTAACCTTTTCGAGCTCCTGGCGAGAATACATTCCGACCTTCTTGAGCACTTCTCCGCCCTTGCCGATGATGATCTGCTTATGCGACTGCTTTTCGCAGATGATCTCGGCGCGTATCTTGGTGAGATTACCCGTATCGCGGTATTCCTCGATGACGACGGCGATTCCGTGGGGCACCTCGCGGTCAAGTGCACGGAGCAGCTTTTCGCGAATGATCTCGGAAACGTACTGACGCATAGGCTGATCTGTTGCGGCATCCTCGGGGAAGAACCATTCGCTCTCGCGGAGGAATTTCGAAAGCTCGTCCATAACCTCGTCGACGTGCTTACCCGACTTTGCGGAAACGGGCACAACTGCGTCGAAATCATGCTTCGATGCGTAAGCCGCGATCTTCTCCGCGATCATGTCGCGGCGGACGGTGTCGATCTTATTGAGAACGAGAACCGACGGCACACCCTCTCTCTTGAGGTATTCGATGATCTCCTCCTCGGTCTTCGAGACGGGCTTGTTTACGTCAACGACGAGCATAACGACGTCACCCTGCTGCATACCCGACTTTGCCGCGGTTACCATATAGTCGCCGAGGCGGTTCTGCGGACGGTGGATACCGGGGGTATCGAAGAATACGAACTGATCCTCGCCCTCGGTAAGTATTCCGCGGATGCAGTTACGGGTGGTCTGCGGTTTATTTGAAACTATTGCGACCTTCTCGCCGAGAATACGGTTCATAATGGTCGATTTGCCGACGTTGGGTCTGCCTACTATCGAGATAAATACTGTTCTTTTCATTTTAGTTCTCCGTCATTTTATCTATAAAATTCTGCAGGTCGTAGGAGCTTGCGTCCTCGGTATACTGCGTTGCGTTCGGGTCAAGCTGACCGGGGTTCTTATGGAATATGTAGATCTCCTCGCCCGAAATATGCGAGAAGAGCATGCTTTCAATCGCGCCATCCTCGTCAATTCCGACGGAAAGCGAGAAATCGGGATCGTTCAGCTGAAAATAATAGAGCGGTCTCTCGCTCGAGCCGAGCTGAACGTAATCGTACTTTGAAAAATAGGAGAGTCCGACGTCTCTTGCGGAATCTGCAAAGGCGACCACCGACTCGACGGTCAGCACCGATTTTTTCTCTTCCTTGCGGGCACATCCCGAGAGGAGACAGAGGATCGCAGATAGCGAAAGCATCAAGCATAAGATTCTTATCTTTTTCATTTTATTTCACCTCAAGTCCCATGATTTTCATTATCTCGCGCTGACGGGCGCGCATATCAGCCTCATCCTCTTCTCCCGTCTCGTGGTCGTAGCCTAGAAGATGAAGTGTCGAATGAACGCAGAGGAATGCAACCTCGCGCTCAAATGGATGACCGAATTCGTTTGCCTGCTCGCGTGCTCTTTCGAGGGACAAAACAATATCGCCGAGGCAGAGCTTTTCGCCGTCGAAGGCTTCCTCAAGATCGCCATCATCGGCTATCGGGAAGGAGAGAACGTCTGTGACGCGGTCGATGCCTCTGTATTCTTCGTTGAAACGGCGGATTCCCGCATTTCCGACGAAGGTGACGGACACCTCGCAGTCGTCCTCGATCTCCTCGTATTCAAGCGCAGTCGAGATCGCGCGCTCGACGAGGGCTTTGAGCTCATCGGTCACCTTTTCCTTACGGCATCTGACCGAATATTCTACTGTCAGCATTTTTTAGTCCTCCGTCAATAATTCTTGCGGCGGTAGCTGTGTCCGCCCTTGTTCTGATTCTGATTTTCCTTCTCATACTTGTCGTAGGCAAGTATGATCTTCTGCACCAGCTTATGGCGCACGACGTCGCGGTCGGTGAACTGATGGATCGCGATGCCCTCGATCCCGTCAAGGATCTTGACCGCAGACCAGAGACCGCTGACCTGTCCGCCGGGAAGGTCGGTCTGCGTAAGGTCACCCGTGACGATCGCCTTGGAATTGTTTCCGAGACGGGTCAGGAACATCTTCATCTGCTCGAAGGTCGCGTTCTGCGCCTCGTCGAGGATGATGAAGGCATCGTCGAGCGTGCGTCCGCGCATATACGCGAGGGGGGCGACCTCGATGATCTGCTTTTCGACGTTTCGCTGATAATTCTCGGGACCCATCATCTCGAAGAGGGCGTCATAGAGCGGACGGAGATATGGGTCGATCTTGCTTTGAAGGTCGCCGGGGAGATAGCCGAGCTTTTCGCCCGCCTCGATAGCGGGACGGGTCAGAATGATGCGGCTGACCTTCTTATCTCGCAAAGCCTTTACTGCCATAGCGACCGCGAGGAAGGTCTTACCCGTACCAGCAGGTCCCGTACCGAGGATTATCGTGTTGTTGCGGATAGCCTCGATATACTTTTGCTGACCGACCGTCTTCGGCTTGATCGGCTTGCCCTTGGCTGTAACGCAGATGCAGTTTTCATCAAAGGCTTCGAGCTCGCCCTCGCGTCCGTCGCGGACCATATTAATAACGTAGAGCACTGTCTGCTCGGCGAGAGTTTCGCTTCTCTCGCCCATTCTCGAAAGAGTTTCGATCGCGCGGGCGGCGGCGTCAACTCCCTCGGGCGTGCTTCCGCTGACCGTCAGCACCTCGCCGTAGCCAGTAACGTCGGGGCGGTTATGGACGGTGACAGCAAAGGCGGCTTCAACGAGCTTCATATTTGCGTCGAAGGCACCGTAAAGCTTGGCGGCAAGCTCCGCAGAGCCAATTTTAACAATTTTTTGTTCCATACTGTTTCCTCACTCGGATGGGTTGATGTAAAAGGGTGCGGGCGTCGCGATATCGTCGATACAGCTGACCCTGCAAACCAGTCTGTACGCGCTTCCATCCTCGGTCTCTTCGCCGATATACGACTTCTCGAGGATCTCAGCCTCGGGGATATCGGAGAGGAGCATTCGGTTGATCTCGTAATAAGCGAGATCGACAGCCTCGACGGGAGTGCGTTTGCACTCGGTCTCGGTGATTATCGGTCGGGTCGCAACCGATAAACCGACGGGTATCCTCGCGCCGTTTAAAGAGTATATATATTTATCCGAATATATTGTATCATATTCCGACCCCAAAAATCCACCCTTTTTGAAAACTTTTTGCTTGAAAGAGAAAAAAATCAGCGAAATTTCGCAAATTTCGCGCTTTTCGGGCGTTCGGACGGTGTAGTCATAGGGAATTTCGACCTCAAAAGTCCGCTCGGTGACAGCAAAGACCTTACCCTTTGCCTCGATGGCACGGTATCCGAAGCGTTCGCTGTCAACAAGACCTCCGACAAGAAGCTCGCCCTTTCGCACCGTTTGTCCCGTCACAGCGATAGGCTCGCCCGCGATGATCTCGAGTCCGACTATCACACCGTCTCGCTCCGCGATAAGGTTTACGCCGTCTCCCTCGGGCGGTGCCTTTGCGGGTGGTGTCATCTCCTCGACGACCTCAACGTACGCGACCGTTCCGATGACGTTAACCGAGATCCACGCAATGGAGTCGTTTTCGAGCTCGATCTCTGTTTGAATCGCGCCGATATCCAGGCTTTTGAGAAATACGCCGGGGCGTACTCCGTGATCCGATAATTCGCTCAATATCTCGGCTTCCGAAAGAGATGAATTTCCCTCGATCCGCACGTCCCAAAGCACTCGGCTTCCGAGGCTGAGCAATATAAGAGCCGTTAAGATACCCGCTATGAGCCCCGGCCTTCTCATCAGCTTGAAGAACAGATAGGGCAAGCCGTAGAAAAGGTCGTTTTTAACCTCAATACCTCTCTCTCGGCAGAGCTTTTCCGCTCGTTTTGCCGAGGGATACGCGAGATCGAGGGATGCCGATTCTTCATCACTTCGAATGTTTTTATAGCTTTCTCCGAGCTCGAGCAGGACGTTCAGAAGGTCTATGAGGCTTTCACGGTCTACCGTCAGCCGAGAGAGACCGTAGACCGCTCCGTCGATCCCTCTTCTATTCCTTACCTTGGTCAAAGCAAGCACCCCCGCAAAAGTCGATGGCATCGATCTCACCGCAAACACCGATCCTGCCCTCGGTGTAGGACGACATTCTGAGTCTTCTGCCGACAAGGCAGACCTCGTTATTTCCTTGTACGACCCTGATCCTCGATTCGGAATATTCGAGTATCTCGCTGCAGCCGCAAAGCAGAAGCTCGTTGCGTCCCCGCATCTCAAGCGTCATGCCGCAGCTCACGTCCGCAGGAATGTCGATCAGACTGCTGAAAAGCTCTGCGATAGTCGGCTTTTCGTGTTGAGTTTTTTTATTTTTCGGATGCTTCATATTTCCTCCGAACAGCAAATAAGATTTTATCACTTCTAAATCCTATGCAAAATGAAAGGCGGCAATTACATGTTGAACACCGAAAAAGGAAAGAGGCTTCCGATAGCAAGATTTGTCCTTTGCGCGATCTTCATAATGCTCTTTCTCTACGATCCCGCGGAATCGTCGCGAGAGCTCGGGCGCGGACTTTCACTCTGTGCAGGAACGCTCATACCGACGCTTTTTCCATTCATGGTCATATCAGAGATACTTGTGCGCGCAGATATCGCTTCTTTCATCTCACCGATCCTTTCAAAGCCCATGAAAGTGCTATTCGGGGTATCGGGTTCGGGTGCGGCGGCTTTGATTCTCGGATTGATCTGCGGCTTTCCCGTTGGAGGAAAGACCGCGGCGGCACTTTATGAACGAGGAGATATATCCAAAACCGATGCGGAAAGACTTATGTCCTTCTGCAATCTGCCGAGCGCACCATTTATGATCTTTGCCGTCGGAGAAAAGCTTTTCGGCAGCCGCGAGCTTGGTGTCTTTCTCTATCTGAACGTCCTTGCAGTGACGCTTATTTGCGGTATTTTATTGAATTTCATCAAAGGAAGAAAGCGCCCGGGGTTCTACCCCGAAAAGCAATCTATGATATCCGAAAGTCTTTCTATGATAAGGATCTTCACCGAGTCGGTAACGTCTGCCGCGTGGTCTACTGTCAACGTATGCGCTTACGTTGCCTTCTTTACCTGCGCTGTCGGCAGTCTCGGCAATGTTTTTGCAGGATTCGGAGAACATTTTCGGGTGATCCTCTTTTCCTTCTTTGAGCTGACTTCGGGCTCGGCAGCGTGCTCGTCGCTCGGGCAAAGGCAGATCGGAGTGATACTCGCATCCGCCGCCTCGGGGTGGTCGGGGCTTTCGGTATTCTTTCAGATCTTTTCGCTCACGAGAACCGCGAGAGGCGATATTTCAATGAAAGATTATCTGGCGTCAAAGACGCTCGCGGCGATCCTCTGTCCGTGCATCACCTTGATCGCGATACGCATCCGACCGTCTCTTTTTCCGAATACTTTACCCGATTCGGATGCGTTTCTGCGAATGCCCTATTTCCCTGCGCACTTCATCTCCGGGATAAATATAATTTTTATTCTTTCGCTCCTCATTTACCTCTACAAAGAACTTGACAGACGGCGCAAGATTTGATATAATATTATTACGACAGTAATCGTCATATTACCCCGTTTTTCGGGTTCTACGGAGATATATAATGGGTTTCAACCTTCTTTCGCTGATAATGAGCTATCCTTTGTGGACTCTGCTCTGCGCCATACTCTTTCCCATCATAGCGGCAATAGCAACTTTTGTCTGTCTCAGGCGCGCAAAGCTGCACCGCAAGATGCTCGGATTTTTCATAATCATACCGATATTCGTCGTACTTATCGTCGTATTTCTGAGCGACACGGGAAGCGTTATGACAAATCTGCTCTCCTCGCTCGGGCTCAAGTATCCTCCTATAGTCGGATTCATTTCCGCGATTGCGCTCGGAATTCTCTGTCTCAATCTCACCGCTCTTATCTGCGGTGCGGGACTTCTCAAGAAGGGCGGCGCGATCCTCAACACCGCGGTGACCTTGATATGCCTCGGTGCAAGTATCTTCGTCGTATACAGCACCTGGACCGCTTACATCGACTTATCCGAAGTCGGACTACTCAGATATGACGGCGGTGTAATTTACATAAAAGAAGTGCTCCCCTTCCTCGATTCACTCTCCTTCCTCCCCGGCTTTATCCTCGAATCGGGCATCGAGATTCTTTCTCTCGCGATACTCGTTAACTACCTTATCGTATATTTCCTTTCCTTCATCGCCGTCAAGTCTCCCGAGCAGCTCGTCAAGGAGGATCTCGAGCGCAGACGCCGCGCGGCTTTGATGAATCACAGTAACAAGAAAAAGAACGTACGCCGTGAGCATGACGAAGACGATCAGCCCGATTGTTGTGCCTGCTGTGAGCACGCCACTCTCCTCAAGGGCGACCGTCTGCATATGGTATGCGATATGAAGGGTGTTGTTTCCTCCTCGCACGTATGCCGCAAATTCCTCTACGACCCGCTCAAGAGAAACGCCGCGCGTCCTCTGATCAATCCGCTCTCGGACAGCCTCGGTGACCTCAGCAGCGAGGATCATATCTGATCAAACGAATAAATCTCCCGACAGATCTGTCGTGTTATTTTTGTATCTATGGAAAATATTGAGATTTTACCGCAAAAACTGCAAAAAATCCGTCCGCTTTTTCGCCGAACTTCTTGACAATTCCGCTTAAATATGTTATTATAAATTGATTAATTATATTATATCTCCGAAAGGAACCAAAATGAAACACAGCAAAGTTTTACGAGCGGCGGCTCTCTTTATGCTTTTCTGCATGGCTCTGCCCGCGCTCGCTTCCTGCAACAGCTTTTCAAATACCGAATACGCCGTTGTCAGCGAAGGAATTATTTCCGCAGACGGATTCATCTACGATAAATACGAAAATTCGACCGTGAGGATCACGGGAATCGAGAGCATGCCTCTCATTCTGAAGATCCCTACCGAGATAGACGGCATGCCCGTGGTCGAGCTTTACGAATCGGCTTTTGCCGACGACGCTACGCTTCTCTATCTCGAGCTTCCGACCGACACCGTCATCAAGCTCGGCAAGCGCGTCTTCTCGGGCTGCACCTCGCTCGTTTCGGTAAATCTTGCGGGCTCGGTTTCGTCGATCCCTCTCGGCGCGTTTGAGGATTGCAGAAATCTTTCCACTATCGAAGGGCTTTCCGCAGTAACCGAGATCGCCGATCAGGCATTTGCAAGCTGCACCGCTCTGGCTTACATAAAGCTGCCTGCGGGACTTACCTCTCTCGGTGCCGAGGCTTTCAGAGGCTGTACTTCGCTCCCCTCGGTCACAATTCCCGAAGCACTCACCTATCTCGGCGAGTCGGTCTTCTGGGGCTGTGAGAGCCTTGCAAAAGCTGAAGTAAACGGAAGCTGTGAGCTTTCGAAGTTCGCATTTCTCAATTGCACGATGCTTGCCGATATTTCGATCGGCGACAACGTCACAGCCATCGGCGAGGAGGCGTTCCGCGGATGTATCTCGCTTTACAGCATCAAGCTCGGCAAGGGCGTTTCAAATATCGGAAGCTACGCCTTCCACGCCTGCGATGCGCTGACGGAGATCGTATTCGCCGGTAAGCGCGCAAGCATCACGATAGGCGAGGGCAACGAAGCCCTCGGAAGCTGAGGAGGTTAATAATGAAGATAAGAATCTTTTCTCTCATCGCCGCCCTCCTCTGTCTGACCCTCGCGTTTACTTCCTGCGGCAAGCAGACAACAGACAACTTCAAGCCCGAAAGCTTTGAATTCACCGCAAGGACCTCCACCGATGAGACCGCATCCGAAAACGGATTCGTTTACGTCGTCCTGAGCGACGGAAGCGTAATGATCACCGAGGCTTTCGCAAGCGGAAATGTCGAGATCCCTTCTTCGCTCGGAGGCAGAAAGGTCACCGCCATCGGTGACGGTGCTTTCTTCGGAATTGTCGGTATCACATCGGTCACTATCCCCGAGGGAGTCGAGTCGATCGGCATTTACGCCTTTTCCGACTGCACCGCGCTCGAGTCGGTATCCTTCCCGTCATCCCTGTGGAGGATAGCTCCCTTTGCATTCGATAACACCCCGTGGCTCGCGGCGCAGACCGATGAATTCGTCACGGTTGGCGACGGAGTTCTCATAGCCTACAACGGCACGAGCCGCGCGCTCACTCTCCCCGACAGCGTACGCCACCTCGGCGGTGCTCTGGCGGGTCGCGAGGATCTCTATTCGCTGACGCTGGGTAACGGTGTGCTTTCCATATCGGATATGGCACTTTCCTTCTGTCCCAACCTTACCTCGATCAACTTCGGTCTTTCGCTCGTATACGTAGGCGAGCAGGCATTTTCGGGCTCCGAGTGCATTACCTCGCTCATATTCCCCGATACGCTCCGCTTCCTCGGATATCAGGCTTGTCTCAACTGCTACGGCATCAAATACGTTTATCTCGGCAAGAGCCTTACCGAGCTTGGAGACAACGCTTTTGAATACTGCCAGGCAATGAGAGTTGTCTACGTACCCAAAACATTAACGTCCCTCAAGTCATCCGATTTCACCGATTGCATGTCGCTCGGGCTTATGCTCTACGGCGGCAGCGAGGAGGAATTCGAGGCTATCTCAACCAATGACAATATACTGAGCTTCAATAATCTGAACAAGGTATTCAACTACTCGGGAGGAGCAAATGAATAAGAAAAAAATACGCTCGCTGATCCCGCCGATCATATCGCTTTTGGCTTCGATCGCGGCGGGAATGGGCATGGTCTATCTCTACACGCCGACAAGATATCTTCCCTTTTATCTTCTCGGTCTGATAATCCTTCTGCCGTCTCTTGTCAATCTCACGCTGTTTTTGTTCAAGATTCCGACAAAGGCTAAGGAAAAGGTGATCGAAGAAGCTTCCGATCCCCTCGAAACCGAAGCAAAGCCGAAGAAGATCAAAAAGGTCCTGCGTGCAATTTCCAAACCCTTTGTGATCGCCTGGAAATTCATCCGAGGCAGGATCGACGCACCGAAGGTGGTCAAGTACCTCGGATTCGTTTCCGCGGCACTTGTATTCACGGCTGTGCAGTATCTCTTCGCTATCTCGCTCAAGGCGGCGACCTCGCTCTACGTAGTTAATTACGCCTACGCCGTGCTTCTCATCGCGGTCTTCCTTATATTCATAGTCCTTGACAAATGGATGCTTCACAACGAGGACGCCGACGAATATGCCGCGGCTCTCGGATGCAACATCCGTTCGATCCTCGCCGTCGCAAGACTTGCGCTGATACTCATCATCCCCTCGATATTCATCAAGCTGCTCGGACTTTTCGAGCTGCAGAAATACGTCGTCATCGCGATGGCGGTAATCTTCTACTGGGCATCGCTCTTCACCCTCCTCTCCTACCTTGCAAGAGCGGTAAGGCAGGAGCTTGCAAGCGCACCCGATATCCGCATCCCCACCCCCTTCTCGGGCGGAAGCGGACGCGATATGGGCGTCATATCCTACCTTGAAGAAAACACGGGCATCACGATGCGCGGACTCTGGAGCGTTAAGCTGATTAGAAAGCTGATCGTGCCCTCTCTTGTGGCAATATTCCTTATGCTCTGGATCTCAACGGGAATCATCGAGATCGGATCGGGACAGCACGGAGCTCTCTATAATCTCGGTAAGCTCCACGAGGAGCCCCTCGAGCCCGGAATTCATCTGACACTTCCCTGGCCCTTCGGCAAGACCGTCATTTACAACACCGATGCGGTATCGTCCATGACCATCGGCTACCGCTCGGATACCTCGGGCGACAACGTATGGACTCAGAGCCACGGCTCGGAGGAATACGAGCTTCTGCTCGGCGGAGGCGAAGAGCTCGTCTCGATCAACCTCTGCATCGAATACAAGATCAACGACCTCAACGCATATCTGCTCAACTGTGCAAATCCCGAGGCGATCCTCGAGGCGAGCGCATACGAGCTTGTTGCCGATAAAACGATTGTAACCGACCTCAACACTCTCCTTTCGGTCGACCGCGAGGCATTCGCCGCAGACTTTATGACCGATCTTACCGAAAAGATCAGCGTCAGAAACACGGGACTTGAGATCGTAAGCGTTGTTCTTGAAAGCATCCATCCTCCGCTCGGAATCGCCGATATCTATCAGCGACTCGTAAGCGCGGAGATCGAGGCAACGACCCGCATCATGTATGCCGAGGCGGCAGCAACCGTACGTGTCCTCGAAGCGGAAACATCATACAACTCCACGGTATCCGCAGCCAAAGCCGATCAGCTTTCAAAGATCGCATCGGCTCAGGCTGAGGTTGCGGAATTTATGGCAAGCGTTGCCGCAGACACCGAATACAGAGACGCTTACAGATACTACAAGTACTTAAGCGCGGTAAAGAACGCATACGGAAACGCAAACATCATTATAGTTGACGAGGATGTCGATCAGTCCCGCATCTATTTCGGATCAATCAACAAATAAGACAGGGTGATAATCATGAAAAAGAATAAAAAGATCACAGAAAACGAAGGCGCATCCATCTCCCGCGAGCCCCGCGAGAAGAGCAGCATCGGTATGCGCTTTTTGAAGATATTCATAGCACTTATCATGGTGGTTGCGATCGCTTACTTCGGCTTTATGTTCGAGGTCCGCGAGGGCAGCTGTGCGGTCGTTCTCCGCTTCGGCGCTCCGAGAGCAGAGATCACGGAGTCCGGCCTCTATTTCCGTCTCCCCTGGCCCTTCGAGAACGTAGTTCAGTATGAAAACAGAATGCAGTATCTCGAGTCGAACGCTCAGGAGACCGTCACCAAGGACAAGAGAAATATCATCCTCTCCTCCTACGTTGTATGGCAGGTTTCGGATCCCCTTCTCTTCCACAACAGCGTCGGCGCATACGGAAGCACCGAGACCTACATCGATCAGCAGGTACGAAGTGCAACGCAGAGTACCATGGGTACTTATGACCTGACCGAGCTTGTCTCCCTTGACAGCGAGACGATCAAGACCGAAGAGATCCAGCAGAGGATCTTCGAGAAGGTCAAGGAAAACTGCGAGAAGAACTACGGCGTTTCTATCATCGACGTAAGCATACTCCGCCTCAGCCTCCCCGATATCAACCTCCAGAGCGTATTCGATCAGATGCGTCAGGACAGACAGACCGATATCGACACCATCCTCGCAAACGCTGAAAAGGAAGCAAGCAAGATCACTTCCGCCGCAGAAGAAGAGGCAGAAGCAATAATCGCCAAGGGAACCAACGAGGCATCCGCCATCAAGGCGGAGACCGAAAAGGCGGTCTCCGAGATCTATGCGCAGGCACAAGCGGCAAACCTCGAGCTCTTCACCTTCCTCAAGAGCCTCGATACTCTTGCGGCATCGGTAAATTCTAACACCGTGCTCATCATCAGCACGGACGCATATCCCTTCAGCGCGCTTAAGGATTACTCCGATATGCTCACGACCGAGGGTGACGAAACCATCGTAAAAGATCTTTCTTACATTCTCACGCAGCTGAACGAGACCGACAGAAACACCCTCATCGCAGAGATCGGTGCACTTCTCGAGGCTGCCTCCAAGGGTAACGCACAATGAAAAAGAACCTTTTGTTTGAAGATATCTTAAGGACGGTCTCGCGCTATTTTGTCGTAATAATCATCGCGGTCGTGCTGATCATCTGCTGCTCGGGAATCAGATTCATCAAGAGCGGCGAATCGGCTGTGATCCTCCGCTTCGGCAAGATAGTCGGCGATACCCCCGAGGAGCAGGTCCACGATGCCGGCATCCTCTTCGCATTCCCTTACATCATAGACGAGGTCATCACGATCCCCACGGGAAGTGTGCAGGAATTCACCGTCAACACTCATTACACCGACGGAGAGATGACCACCTACGACAGAAACGGTTACGTCATCACGGGCGATAACAATATCGCGATCCTTTCAGCTTCGGTCAAATACACGATTTCGGATCCCGTTGCCTACGCCCTCTCTGTAAAGGATCCTCAGTACATCATCAATGCCGTTGTCAGCAACGCTATGATCAACGTTGCGGCAAACTACGCTGTTGACGACATTCTCACCACGGGCAAGGACGAGTACACCAAAGCCGTCCACGCACTCTCGCAGGAAAAGCTCGACGAAAACGGTATCGGCGTTGCGCTCAGCCACTTCGAGCTGACCCGAGTCGGAATGCCCGAGGAGGTCCGCGACATCTACGAGCTCGTAAACTCGACCAACATTCAGGCAAGCACCCGCATAGAGCAGGCTCGTCAGTATTACGAGACCCGCATCCCCGGTGCAGAGGCTGAAGCGGCGGCTCTCATCTCCGAGGCTCGCGCAAATTATTCGAACTACACTGCCGCGGCAAACGCAGATCTTTATGAATTCTACGGCGTTCTCGAGGAATACAACGCAAATCCCGACATTGTCCGCGTGCGTCTTTACAACACCGCAATCACAAATATTATCCGTCAGATCGGAACGATCAAGGTCGTTGACGATTCGGATTCCAAGATATTTATCGACTGATCGGAGGCTCGCATGGAAAATATAGATAATATTGCTAAAAAGAGCCTTGAAGCCCTCGCGAAGGACAATCTGAACGAGAAAAACAAGCGAAGCCTCACGGTCAATCTGCTGAGTGCCGCCGCGGCTCTGGTTTGTATCGCGGTCGGACTTATCTACAGCTGGGTCTTCCCCGACAAAACCACCGTCCCCGCGCTTCTCTACACCGTCGGATTCCTCATCGAAGGCATTCCCGTATTCGTAGCCGCGCTCAAGGGCATCTTTTCGCGCAATTTCACAAACGCGATGGAGATCCTTGTTGCGATCGCGATCCTCGCCTGCTATCTTTCGGGCGACTTGATCCTCTCGGTCCTCATTCCTCTGATACTCAACATCGCGCATCTGCTCGAGGAGCGAAGCATTATGGGCGGACGCGAGGCTATCGACGGTCTCAAGAGAATGAGACAGGACACCGCAGTTCTGCTTGACGGCGAGGAGGAAAAGACGGTTGAAGCGTCCTCTCTCGAGGTTGGTCAGATCATCGTTGTAAAGCCCGGATCGGGTATTCCGATCGACGGTAAGGTCATTTCGGGTGAGACGAACGTAGACCAGAAATCTCTCACGGGCGAGCCCCTTCCCGCTCATATCAAGGTTGGCGACAAGGTTTACGCCGGCACGGTCAATATCGACGGACGAATCCTCGTTGAGGTTGAAAAGGCATACGTCGACACATCCTTCTCGAACATTCTGACAATGCTCGAGGAGGCGGAAAACATCTCGATCCCCGAATCGAGGCTCATCGACCGCTTTATGCGCTACTACATTCCCTTTGTGCTTGCGCTTGCGGCGGCTGTCGCACTAATCACGAACGATCTTTCCAAGGCGATCGCGATACTCGTCGTATCCTGCCCCTGCGGGCAGATGCTCGTAAGCTCCGCGCCGATGATCGCATCGCTCTCGACGGCAACCAAGCGCGGAATTCTGATCAAGAACTCGAAGTTCATTGAAGAAATGACCGAAGTCGAAACCGTCGTATTCGACAAGACGGGTACTCTGACTGTCGGCGAGCTTTCTCTGACCGATATTCTTCCCGCAGAAGGATACGATGACGATACCCTTCTCTCGCTTGCCGCTTCTCTTGCCTGCGGCTCGAACCATCCCGTTTCCCGCGCGGTCACCGAGGCTATCGAGGGCAAGGACTACGAGACCCTCGACGAGGTCAAGGAGATCCCCGGCAAGGGTATGCAGGGAAAGGATGCCGATGGCAAGGAGCTTATCCTCGGAAACAAATATTGGTTTGATTCGCTCGGAATCTCCATTCCCGAAGGCTTCGGAGACGATTTTACAGGCTCTGTGAGCTTCGTTGCACGCGGCGGCGAACTTATAGGCTGTCTCGGATTCAATGACACAGCGCGTGCAGAGGCGGCTCAGAGCATAGCTATGCTTAAGGAGATGGGTATCAAAAACACCGTTATCCTCACAGGCGACCGCGAGATTGCCGCACGCAAGATTGCGGCAGAGGTCGGAGCCAACGACGTAAAATTCCAGCTTCTCCCTCAGGATAAGCTTGAAGCAATCAATTCTCTTCGCGAGAACAGTTGCGTTCTGGCAGTCGGAGACGGTATCAACGATGCTCCCGCACTTCGTCAGGCAGACGTCGGAATCTCAATGGGCGCAATGGGCTCGGACCTTGCAATTCAGTCATCGGATATCGCACTTATGAACAACAACCTCGAAAACATCCCCTTCATCATCAAGCTCTCCAAGCAGACGAGAAGGATCATTTATCAGAATCTCATCCTCTCGGTGCTTATCAGCCTTACGATGATCGGACTTTCGCTCTTCGGAGTCATCTCCGCCCTCTTCGGCGCAGTCTTCCATAACGTCGGCGCATTCGTCGTGCTTATCAACAGCTCGAGGATACTTAAGACGAAATAACAAAATTAAAACAAACAGGATGCCAAATCGGCATCCTGTTTTTGTATCACTTCGACATCCTTCGCCATATACTTACATTAGAAGACAAAAGTCTTCAAAAACAAAGGAGCTGCATAAAAATGAGGTATATTGCGGTTTTTCCGACGCTGACTCTGGCGCAGAAGGCGAGTCGTGCGCTTCGGAGTGAAAATATCGCGGCTGAGGTCGTGAAGGTTGATTCATCGCGCACGCGACGAGGCTGTTCGTGGGGAGTTGCATTCGACGAGGAGGCTCTCTTCTCCGTCCGAATGATCTTTTCCAACAAGTCGATCCCCGAGCGCGAGATAATTAAGGAGTAGGCTATGATCTATCTTGACAATGCGGCGACGTCCTTCCCAAAACCGCCAGAGGTTATCGAAGAGATGTCGCGCTGTATGCTCGAGTATTGTGGAAACCCCGGGCGCGGCTCGCACAAGCTTGCCTTTGCGGCGGCTGAAAAGATCTATGATTGCAGAGTCGCGCTCGCGGATCTCTTTTCAGCAAGTGCACCCGAGAACGTCATTTTCTGCCAGAATGCCACAGCCGCGCTGAACCTCGCGATCCAAGCCCTCACACGCGATGGCGCACACTTCATCTGCTCTGATATGGAGCACAATTCGGTCCGCCGTCCGCTCGAATATCTCGTCCGCGAAAGAGGATGCAGCTATTCCCTTTTTGATTCGCACGCGCGCGATCCCTATCGCAGTCCCGCCAAGATATGCCGCTCGATCTCCTCGCTCATTCGTCCCGAAACGGTCGCGGTGATATCGACTGCCTGCCCAAATATCTGTTCACAGATAATGCCGCTTGATGAGATCGGTGCGCTCTGCAAAAGGCTCGGAATCTTCTTCATCGTTGACGGCGCGCAAGGCGCGGGGCACTTCAATATCAACATGGAGCGTTCAAGCATCTCGGCTTTGGCTCTGCCCGGGCACAAGGGACTTATGGGCCCTCAGGGTAGTGGTGCGCTGATCGTTTCGGATGACTTCCCCGCCCGTCCTCTGCTCTACGGAGGCTCGGGAAGTGCCTCTCTCGAGCCAGATATGCCCCTCGAATTGCCCGAAAGGCTCGAGGCGGGCACTCTCTCGACTCCTGCTATCGTGGGCTTGGAGGCAGGAATCAAGGCTCTGCGCGGCATAGGCCCTGACAAGATATCCGCACACGAGCAGATGCTATTCTCAAAGGCGCGTAGACTCCTCTCCGAGATCCCGTCCGTCACCGTATATGCGCCGATGCAGGCGGGATCGGTAATCTCATTCAATATCTCAGGGCTTCCATCCGACAGGGTTGCCAATCTCCTCTCCGAGCGGGATATTTGCGTCCGCGGAGGCTTTCATTGCAATCCTCTGGCGCATACCGCTCTCGGAAGCGATACGAGCGGAAGTGTGCGCGCCTCATTCTCCCATTTCAACACCGCAGAAGACGTCTACCGACTCGCAGAAGGAGTCCGTGACATCACGCGGGGAAAATATAGATAGCCGCACGGGAGTCGAATCTAATTTTGTTCGACGACTAGAAAAAGCCTACCCGAATTTCGGGTAGGCTTGATTCGTAATGTGAATTACTCTGCGTCTGCAGCCTTCTTAGCCTTCTTGGACTTCTTTGCTGCCTCTGCAGCTGCTGCAGCCTCTTCCTCTGCCTTGGTGGTTACGAGAGTGATGAGAGCCATCTCTGCTGCGTCACCACGACGGGGACCGAGCTTGTAAATGCAGGTGTAACCGCCGTTTACGTCCTCGTAACGAGGTGCGATCTCGCTGAACAGCTTCTTGATAACCTCATCGGAAGTGATGAAGGCATGAGCTGCGCGACGGCTTGCAAGTGTATTCTGCTTACCGAGAGTGATCATCTTCTCAGCAAGTGCACGGACTTCCTTAGCGCGGGTCACAGTGGTCTCAACCTTGCCGTTCTGAAGCAGGTAGGTAACAAGACCGCGAAGCATTGCTTTTCTGTGAGCGGTAGGTCTGCCGAGTTTTCTAGTTCCGGGCATCTTAATGCTCCTCCTTAATGAATCTGTGTTGTGAATGAAATCGTCCTGCTCTTATTCCTCGTCGTTACGAAGTGTAAGACCGAGGCTTTCGAGCTTAAGGATGACTTCTTCAAGCGATTTCTTACCGAGGTTACGAACCTTGATCATTTCGTCCTCGGAGCGGCTGACCAAATCTTCTACCGTGTCAATGCCTGCGCGCTTCAAACAGTTGAAGCTACGTACAGACAGGTCAAGTTCCTCAATGGTCATCTCAAGAACCTTTTCTTTTTCCTTTTCGGGTCTCTCAATCATGATCTCCGCGTTCTTTGCTTCATCCGACAAATCCACAAACAAGTTGAGATGCTCGTTGAGAATCTTGGCACCGAGCGAAATCGCTTCTTTTGCCGTAATGGTTCCGTTTGTCAGAACCTCGAGCGTGAGTTTATCATAATCGGTCATATTGCTTCCGACACGAGTGTTCTCAACATTGTATCTGACGTTGTAAACGGGTGTGTAGATCGAGTCTGTGTAGATCAGACCGATAGGTGCGGATACCGCAGTACCGAAGCTATCTGCATGCAGAAGCTTGTTCTTGTCCTGGGATACATAGCCGCGTCCGTTTTCAAAGGTCAGCTCCATGTAAAGGTGTGCACCCTCTGCAAGTGTTGCAAGATGGTGATCGGAGTTGAGAATAACGATATCGGAGTCCTGCTTGATGTGTCCAGCGGTTACATTGTCGGGACCAACCGCGTCAAGGATGACAGTCTTGGGAGCCTGAGTATAGAGCTTTGCAACAATGCCCTTGATATTCAGGACGATCTCTGTCAGATCCTCTGCAACACCGGGAAGCGAGGTAAATTCGTGTAATGCACCGTCTACCTTGATAGATGTGACAGCTACACCGGGAAGCGAGCTCATAAGAACTCTGCGAAGCGAGTTACCGAGTGTTGTTCCGTAACCGCGCTCAAGGGGCTCAACGATAAATGTACCGCTTCTGCCGTCTTCGCTTTCATCTACCGTTACGATATTTGGCTTTTGAATCTCTATCATTCCAGATTATACCCTCCAATAAATTTTAAGCTTGCGATAATAGTTTATGCGCATGTTTTGTGCTCCCACGTATTCACGCACACCCCCAAAGCCGGAGTGCAGCCTGTGGGAGAATGTGCGGTATTACTTGGAATAGAGCTCGACGATGAGCTGCTCGTTGAAGTCGAAGCCTACGTCTTCTCTGGTGGGAAGAGCGATGACCTTTGCAGATGCCTTTGCAGCGTCTACTTCAAGCCACTTGGGAGCGTTCTTGCTGCCCATAGCCTCTACGAGAGCCTTGATGGAATCCTTCTCGAGTGCGTTCTCTGCAACAGAGATAACATCACCAACTCTGATAGAGTAGGAAGGAATGTTGACCTTCTTGCCGTTTACACGGATGTGGTCGTGGAGTGTGAGCTGACGGGACTGAGTTCTGGACTCACCGAAGCCCATACGGAATACTGCGTTATCGAGACGTCTCTCAAGAAGAATGAGAAGATTCTCACCGGTCATACCGGGCATACGGTCTGCCTTCTCGTAGTAGTTGTAGAACTGACGCTCGAGAACGCCGTAAACGCGTCTTACCTTCTCCTTCTCACGGAGCTGTCTTCCGTACTCCTGCAGTTTCTTCTTAGCAGCACCGTGCTGACCGGGAGCTGCGGGACCTGCATTACGGTTACGGGAATTGGGATCAATACGGTCAAAGGGGCACTTGCCGGAAGTGCAACGCTCGCCCTTGAGGAAGAGCTTTACGCCCTCTCTGCGGCAAAGCTTGCATACAGGACCTGTATATCTTGCCATAATTGTGGTTCCTCCTTTTCTAGATCAAACGCGGCGGCGCTTGGGGGGTCTGCATCCATTGTGGGGTACAGGGGTAACGTCTTTAATCA
Source organism: Eubacteriales bacterium (assembly GCA_045632925.1). Classification (GTDB taxonomy): domain Bacteria; phylum Bacillota; class Clostridia; order Oscillospirales; family CAG-272; genus CAG-390. The sequence continues at coordinate 328,614 of JAZQXP010000066.1, forward strand.
TTGTAATCTGAAGACCGACAGTCTCGAGTGCGCGGATCGCGGACTCACGTCCTGCTCCGGGGCCTCTGACATAAACCTCAACCGACTTAAGACCATGCTCCATTGCTGCCTTTGCAGCAGTCTCGGAAGCGGACTGAGCGGCGAAGGGGGTAGACTTTCTGGAGCCCTTGAAGCCGAGTTCACCGGCGGAAGCCCAGGAAATTGCATTACCCTCGGCATCGGTTACGGTAACGATGGTGTTATTGAAGGTAGCACGAATGTGTACCTGGCCGTTCGGAATATTCTTCTTATCGCGGCGCTTCTTGATAACCTTCTTTGCAACTTTAGCCATAACTTACGAACCTTTCTTCTTGTTTGCGATAGTCTTAACGGGACCCTTACGAGTTCTTGCATTGGTCTTAGTTCTCTGACCTCTTACAGGGAGTCCCTTTCTGTGACGGATACCGCGATAGCAGTTAATTTCTACAAGACGCTTGATGTTGAGAGCAACGTCACGGCGAAGGTCACCTTCTACAACGTAGTTGTTCTCGATCTCGTCACGGAGCTTAGCAACCTCATCTTCAGTGAGGTCCTTAGCGCGGGTGTCGGGATTGATGCCGGTCTTTGCAAGGATGTCATTTGCACTCTTGCGGCCGATACCGTAGATATAGGTAAGAGCAATCTCAACACGCTTGGAATTAGGAATATCAACACCAGCTATACGAGCCATTCTGTTAATCCTTTCTTTCTCTTAAATTCGCTATCAACCCTGGCGCTGCTTGTGCTTGGGGTTCTCGCAGATGACCATTACACGGCCGTGTCTCTTGATGATCTTGCACTTTTCGCAGATCTTCTTAACGGATGGCTTAACTTTCATTTTTAACCATACCTTTCTGAAATTTGTACTTATTTCGTACGCCAGGTGATTCGTCCCTTATTGAGGTCGTATACAGACACCTCAACGGTTACGTGGTCACCGGGCAGAATTCTGATAAAATTCTGTCTCAGCTTTCCCGAAATATGTGCGGTCACGATGTGGCCGTTGGGAAGCTGAACCTTGAAGACTGTGTTGGGCAGTGCCTCAACGACAGTGCCTTCAAATTCGATTACGTCGTTCTTAGGCATAACTTTTCTCCATTCATATTTTCGGTTGAGCTCACTCAAGCGGAGCCGTGAGGATCACGGGTCCTTCATGAGTGATTGCGACGGTGTTCTCATAATGTGCAGAGAGCGTTCCGTCTGCAGTCTTGACGGTCCAGCCGTCGGATAACTGACGAACCTCGCAGCCGCCTACGTTTACCATCGGTTCGATGGCAAGGGTCATACCCGCCATAAGCTTGACTCCGCGTCCCGCTGTTCCGAAATTCGGTACCTCGGGATCCTCGTGGAGGTCGTGTCCGACTCCGTGACCAATATACCTTCTTACTACGCTGAAGCCTTCGGCCTCTACGCAGCTCTGTATCGCATGACCGATATCGCCGATTCTGTTCGACTCACGGCACTGATTGAATCCGCAATAGAAGCTCTTCTTTGTGGTCTCGATCAGCCTTGCTGTCTCGCGGCTTACGCTGCCGACAGCAAAGGTTCTTGCCATATCAGAGTTAAATCCCTTATAGAAGGCACCTGTATCGATCTTAACGATGTCACCCTCAAAGAGTATTCTCTTCTTCGACGGAATGCCGTGGATAACTTCGTCGTTGACGCTGATACATGCGCTTCCCGGGAAACCGCCGTATCCGAGGAAGCCGGGGCGTGCACCGCACTTTTCAATGTGTGCTCTGATAACCTTGTCGATCTCATAGGTGGAGACACCCTCGCGGATGATCTCGCGCGCCTTGAACATCGCCTCATAGGCTATCCTGCCGGCCTCTCTCATGACGGCTATTTGTTGGGGATTTTTGATCGGTATCATTATCTGCCGCCAACCTTGACAAGTGCTTCACGCACGAGTCTTGTTGTATCCTCAACCTCTTCCTGACCCTCAACGCGGATAAGCTTGCCTCTCTCGTTATAGAACGCGAGGAGCGGCTCGGTCTGCGCGTGGTAGTTATGAAGTCTGGTGAGTACTGTTTCAGCCTTGTCGTCGGCTCTGATGTAGAGCTCCGATGAGCACTTGTCACAGATGCCTTCGACCTTAGACGGTTTGTAGTCGATGTGGTAGGATGCGCCGCACTTGCAAACGCGTCTGCCCGACATACGAGCTACGATTCTTTCATCGCTGACGTCGATCGAAAGGACAGCGTCGATCACGACGCCCATCTTCTCGAGCGCTTCTGCCTGCGCGATGGAACGGGGGAATCCGTCAAGAATGAATCCGTTCGCACATGCGTCCGACTTAAGGTAGTCGCGGACGATGCCGATTACGATCTCATCGGGGACGAGATCACCGTTCTCGACGTAACCCTTGGCAGTCTTACCGAGCTCGGTACCTGCTGCCATAGCGTCGCGAAGGATCTGTCCCGTAGAAATCGCGGGGATATTCTCTCTTGCGGCAATGATTTCGGCCTGTGTGCCTTTACCCGCACCGGGGGCGCCCATAATGATAAGATTCATTATATTCTTTCCTCCGAAAATATCCGCGGGCCGGTATTAACCGAAGAGACCCTTAGTCTTGGAGCCGCTCATATTACGGAGAGCGAGCTGCGCATCGAGATCACGTACGGTCTCAAGTGCAACACCAACAACGATGAGGAGCGAGTTACCGCCGAAAGCGATTGCGGAGAACGCTACGCTGTGGGGATCGATCGTCGTGATAACGATGTTGATGAGCATGGGAAGACCCGAGATGATGCAAAGGAAGATCGCACCGATAAGAGTAACTCTGTTAAGAATCTTCTTGATATACATGATGGTGGGCTTACCCGAACGGATGCCGGGGATCGAGCCGCCATTCTTCTGAATGTTGTTCGCAACCTCAACAGGGTTGAAGGAAATGAGTACGTAGAAGTACGCAAATACGATGATCAGGCCGAGGTTGATGATGAGGTAGAGCCAAGTATTATAGTTGAAGAACTCGTTAATAAACTTAGCAAAACCGCTGCTCGGGAAGAACGCTGCGATGGTTGCGGGGAGAGATACGATGGAGCTTGCGAAGATAACGGGCATAACGCCGTTCATGTTCAGCTTCATCGGCAGGTTAGAGGACTGACCGCCGTACATCTTTCTTCCGACTACGCGCTTAGCGTACTGGATCGGAATTCTGCGCTCGGATTCGGTGAACCAAACGATGAATACAACGCTTGCGAGAACGAATACGATTGCGAAGAGTGCTACGAAGAGGCCGCCGAGGTTAAAGCCTGCGAAAGTGGAGGGTCCTTCGAAAACGGTGGTCCAAAGAGAACCGATCATTCCGGGAAGACCTGCCACGATGTTTGCGAAAAGGATCATGGAAACACCGTTGCCGATGCCGTGGTCATTTACCTTTTCAGCAAGCCACATGATGATGGAAGCACCTGCGCAGTAGCAAGCAACGATGACTACCTTACCGAAGAAGGTGATGTCGCTTACGAGCATGCCGGCTGTCTCCATGTATGCGAGATAACCGATAGCGGTAAGAACGGCAAGACCAACTGTGGTGTAACGGGTAATCTTGGTGATGAGTGCTCTGCCCTCTTCACCGTTCTTCGAGAGTCTCTCAAGTGCGGGGATCGCAACTGTGAGAAGCTGAATAACGATCGAGGAGGTGATGTAGGGGGATACGGAAAGTGCAAACAGAGTTGCCTTTGCGAATGCATCACCCGAAAGCAGGTTGAGGTAGGTGAAAATTGAACCGGATGCGCTCTGTGCGAACATAGCATACGCATCGGGATTGATGAAGGGAACGGGAATCTGCGCGCCAAGGCGGTAAACAACGAGGATCAGCAGAGTAAACAGGAGTTTAGAGCGGAGCTCGGCTACCTTCCAGGCATTTTTGAATGTCGCAAACATCCTTATACCTCCTCGCAACTTCCGCCTGCTGCTTCGATCTTTTCCTTAGCTGCTGCAGAGAACTTAGCAGCCTTAACGGTGAGCTTCTTGGTGATCTCGCCATTGCCGAGAACCTTGAGACCGTCCTGTGCCTTGCGAATTACGCGAGCATCAAGAAGAGTCTGGATATCGACGATAGCGCCGTCCTCAAAGCGGTTGAGATCGCTTACGTTGATGGTAGCATAAACGGTTGCGAATCTCTTGTTGTTGAAGCCTCTCTTAGGAAGCTGTCTGTAGATCGGGAACTGTCCGCCCTCGAAACCGGGTCTTACACCGCCGCCGGAGCGAGCATTCTGTCCCTTGTGGCCCTTGCCTGCGGTCTTGCCGTTGCCGGAGCCGGGTCCGCGACCCTTGCGGTATCTTTCCTGAACGGAACCTTCTGCGGGTCTGAGTTCATTAAGCTTCATATCTGCTTCCTCCTTTATTCTGCATCCTCAACGGATACGAGGTGGGAGATAACTCTTACCTTACCGTCAAGTACGGGACCTTCTTCGTGAAGAACAAAGTCACCGATTTTCTTGAGTCCGAGAGAAGCAGCGGTGAGCTTCTGGTTCGGCTTAGCGCAGATGAGGGACTTTACGAGAGTTACTTTCTTCATTTCTGAGTACCTCCCTTAACGTCGTCTGCGGTGATATCACGAGTGCGAGCAACTTCCTCAACGGTGCGGAGCTCGGAGAGTCCTGCGAGGGTTGCCTTAACTACGTTGATGGGGTTGTTGGAACGAAGGCACTTTGCACGAATATTGTGAATGCCTGCAGCCTCAAGGACCATACGAACCTTGGAGCCTGCGATGATACCGGTACCGGGAGCAGCGGGCTTGAGAAGCACCTTGCCTGCGCCGAACACGCCCATAACCTGGTGAGGAATGGTTGTGCCCTTGAGGGAAACGGTGATCATGTTCTTCTTTGCGTCTTCAACGCCTTTACGGATGGCCTCGGTAACCTCGGCAGCCTTGCCGATACCTACGCCAACGTGTCCCTGGCCGTCGCCTACTACCATGAGAGCAGCGAAACGAGCGATACGTCCACCTTTAACGGTCTTGGAAACACGGTTCAGTGCTACGAGGTTTTCAATGTACTGCTTTTCCTCGTAATTATTGTTTCTGAATGCCATTTTAATCTCCTAATTTGTTCAATTAATATTAGTTGAACAGTGTACAAACCGGAATAAAGTCTTGCGACTCAGAACTTCAGGCCGCCCTCGCGAGCGCCGTCAGCCAGTTCCGATACACGTCCGTGATAAAGATAGCCGCCGCGGTCGAATACGACTTCGGTGATACCCTTCTCGATTGCTCTTTCGGCAACAAGCTTGCCGACCTTCTTGGCAGCCTCTTTGTTGCCGCCAACTTCAAAATCCTTCTCGTAGGAAGAAGCACTTACAAGAGTGATGCCCTTGACATCATCGATGATCTGTGCGCTGATATTGTTAGTGGAACGATATACAGCGAGACGAGGACGCTCAGATGTGCCGGAGATCTTTGCTCTGACTCTGGTATGTCTCTTGATACGCGCTGCGTTCTTATCCTTCTTAGATACCATTTCTCTTTACTCCTCTCTCTTAGTTCTTCTTCTTCATTTCCTTACGACGGACATTTTCGCCTGCGTAACGGATACCCTTCTGGTGGTAAGGCTCGGGAGGTCTCTTACCGCGGATAACTGCTGCGATCTGGCCTACAGCCTGCTTGCTGTTACCCTTGATGGTAATGGTGATCGGAACGACCTTCTCTGCAACCTCGAAGGTGATGCCTTCGGGCTGAGCGATTGTGAACTTTGCCTGGGGCTTTCCGTTTACGAGGGAGTGACCTACGTAAAGGAGAAGGTTATTACCCTGCATGGTTGCTCTGTAACCGGTACCGTGGATCTCAAGTACGCGAGTGTAACCCTCGGTTACGCCGATAACCATGTTGTTGATAAGTGTACGGGTGAGACCGTGGAGGCTTCTGTCAGCCTTCTCATCGGTGGGACGCTCAACAGTAAGAACGCCTGCCTCAACCTTAACAGTCATTCTCTCCGAGATCTTCTCGGTGAGAGTACCGCGGGGACCCTTGACGGTTACAAGACCTGCTTCAGCCTTAACCTCAACGCCTGCGGGGAGGGTGATGGGATTTCTACCAATTCTGGACATCTTTCTACCTCCTTAATTACCATACAAAGGCAAGCACTTCGCCGCCAACCTTCTCTTTACGAGCCTGCTTGTCGGTCATGATGCCCTTGGAAGTGGATACGATAGCGATGCCGAGACCGTTCATTACACGGGGCATTTCCTCACAGCCTGCGTAGATACGGAGACCGGGCTTGGATACTCTGCGGATACCGCGGAGAACCTTCTGCTTCTTGCCGGTGTACTTAAGGGTTACACGGATGATTCCCTGCTTACCGTCTTCGATGGTCTCGAAAGCGGAAACATAGCCCTCGTTTACGAGGATTTCGGCGATTGCCTTCTTCATGTTGGATGCCGGAATGTCCACAGTTGCATGCTTTGCATCGTTAGCATTTCTGATTCTTGTGAGCATATCGGCGATAACGTCTGACATTTGCATTTTAATTTTCCTCCATATGCAAGTTTAATTTATCTTGCTGCCGTTGGCAAACGGCGGCGTATCGGCGGTTAAATCGGGCCGCAGCTTAATTTCCTACCGATAGTGTGGGGTTGGTAATTGCTTACCAGGATGCCTTTCTTACGCCCGGGATCTGGCCCTTGTAAGCCAGCTCACGGAAGCAGATACGGCAGATGCCGTACTTACGAAGGTAAGCGTGGGGACGGCCGCAGATCTTGCAACGGTTGTACTCACGGGTGGAGAACTTCTGCTTAGCCTGCTGCTTGTTAATCATTGCCTTCTTTGCCATTTTTGCCTACCTCCTTGATTAGTTCTTTGCGAAGGGAGCGCCGAGCGCTGCAAGCAGTGCGCGAGCCTCTTCGTCAGTGTTAGCGGTGGTTACGAAGCAGATATCCATACCGCGGATCTTGTCGATCTTATCGTACTCGATCTCGGGGAAGATGAGCTGCTCCTTAAGTCCGAGAGCATAGTTTCCTCTGCCGTCGAAAGCGTCGGGGTTGATACCCTTGAAGTCACGTACGCGGGGGAGAGCGAAGTTGAAGAGCTTGTCAACAAACTCGTACATTCTCTCGCCGCGGAGAGTAACCTTCGCACCAATGGTCATGCCTTCACGAACCTTGAAGTTTGCGACGGACTTACGAGCCTTGGTGGGAACTGCCTTCTGACCGGTGATGAGGGTGAGGTCGCCGATGATGTTCTCGATGACCTTTGCATTGTCTCTAGCCTCGCTGGAGCCTACGTTGAGGACAACCTTGTCAAGGCGGGGGATCTGCATGGTGCTCTTGTAACCGAACTGCTGCATGAGTGCGGGAGCTACTTCGTTTCTATAAGTTTCCTTAAGTCTTGCCATAATTCCCTACCTCCTTACAGTTCCTTGCCGCACTTTGCACATGTGCGGATCTTCTTGCCGTCCTTCAGGACGGTCTTAACTCTTACGCCCTTATCACATGCGGGGCAGTAAAGAGCTACCTTGCACGCGTAGATAGCGCCCTCGGTTTCAACGATGGAGCTGGTCTCGCCCTGACGGCGAGCCTTTACGTGCTTGTGTACGGTGTTAACACCCTTAACGATAACCTTGTCCTCCTTGGGAGAAACTGCGATTACCTCATGAGTGATAACCTTACCGTTCTTATCTTTCTTTTCCGCTGCCTTACCGGTGAGAAGTACGACAGTATCGCCAGTTTTGATATTCATCGTTTTGATCTCCTTACCTTAAAGTACTTCGGGAGCGAGCGACAGTATCTTGAGGTACTGCTTCTCTCTCAGTTCTCTTGCCACCGGGCCAAAGATACGTGTGCCACGGGGGGTCTGGTCTTCCTTGATGATGACCGCTGCGTTCTCATCGAACTTGATATATGAGCCGTCTGCTCTCTTGGTGCCGTGTGTGCTGCGTACGATAACTGCCTTTACAACGTCGCCCTTCTTGACGATTCCGCCGGGGCTTGCCTTCTTAACAGTAGCAACAACAACATCGCCGATATTTGCATATCTGCGGCCGGTGCCACCAAGAACGCGAATGCAGAGAAGCTCCTTGGCGCCGGTATTGTCGGCAACCTTCATTCTTGATTCTTGCTGTATCACTTAAGATTCCTCCTGTTTCAATACGATATTTGACGTATTTACTGTATGAATTGTGCCGCTAGATTATTTAGCCTTTTCGATTATGGTAACAACACGCCATCTCTTTGTCTTGGAAAGAGGACGGGTCTCCATAATGCTGACCTTATCGCCGATGCCGCACTCATTGTTCTCGTCATGAGCGTGAACCTTGAGGGTGTGCTTAACGATCTTACCGTAGATGGGGTGCTTTACGTTGTCCGCAATAGCAACGGTAACGGTCTTGTCCATCTTGTTGCTTACAACAAGTCCGACTCTTACTTTTCTGAGGTTTCTGTCTTCCATTTACTTTAGCCTCCTTACGCGTTCTTCTCGTTCTGAACAGTCATAACGCGAGCGATGTCACGCTTGACTTCGCTGATGCGGTTGGTGTTCTCGAGCTGGTTGATGGCAAGCTGGAAGCGGAGGTTGAACAGCTCTTCCTTCAGTTCCTTGAGCTTAGCGTCGAGTTCTTCGATGCTCAGTGCTCTGATCTCGCTGATCTTCATTCTGTTACCTCCTTAGAAACAAACTTGCACTTGATGGGGAGCTTATGCGAAGCAAGACGCATAGCTTCCTTTGCAACTTCCTCGGATACGCCGTCCATCTCGAACATGATGCGTCCGGGCTTAACAACTGCTACCCAGTACTCGGGAGATCCCTTACCGGAACCCATTCGGGTCTCAGCAGGCTTCCCAGTGATGGGCTTATGGGGGAAGATCTTGATCCATACGTTACCGCCACGGCGGATGTAACGGGACATTGCGATACGGGCAGCCTCGATCTGGTTGGAGGTGATCCAAGCAGGCTCAAGTGCTACGAGACCGTAAGAGCCGTACGCCAGCTCGTTACCGCGGGAAGCCTTACCTGTAAGGCGGCCACGCTGTACGCGACGGAACTTTACTCTTTTAGGCATTAACATTATTTAGCGCCTCCTTCTCTAGGAGTAGTGGGGCGTGCACCCTGGGGGCGGTTGCCCTGAGGACGGTTACCCTGGGGTCTGTTGCCCTGAGGTCTGCCCTGTCCCTGACGGCGGTCATTGTTGCGGGGACCGCGGTTGTCGCGGCGCTCGCCGTTATTTCTGCGATCGCCTCTGCGATCGTTTCTGCGATCGTTTCTTCTCTCGCGAGCTGCGCCCTCGTTGAGGACTTCGCCGTTATAGATCCATACCTTTACACCGATCTTACCGTAGGTGGTGTTAGCCTCCCAGAAACCGTAGTCGATGTCTGCACGGATGGTCTGAAGCGGAATGGTACCCTCGTGGTAGTGCTCAGAGCGTGCGATTTCCGCACCGCCGAGACGACCGCCGCAGGTGATCTTGATTCCGCGTGCGCCGAGGCGCATGGTGTTTCTGATAGCCATCTTCATTGCACGGCGGAAAGCCACACGGCCTTCGAGCTGAGCTGCAATGTTTTCTGCTACGAGCTGTGCGTTGAGTTCAGGGTTGCGAACCTCAACAACGTTAACCGATACGGGAATTACGTTACCGTTAGCATCCTTGCCTACGATAGCTTCAACTTCCTTCTTCAGCTTCTCGATGTTGTCGCCGCTGCGGCCAATAACCATACCGGGCTTAGCGCAGTGGATGAAAACTCTGACTCTGTACTGATCGCGTTCGATCTCGATCTTAGGCACGCCTGCCTTCTGAAGCTCTTCCTTGAGGAGCTTTCTGATCTTGTAGTCCTGTACAAGTGTATCTCCGAAAACCTCGTCCTTGACGCACCATCTGGAATCCCAGCCCTTGATGACGCCAACGCGAAGGCCGTGAGGATTAACTTTCTGTCCCATTAGGCATTGACCTCCTTAGTTTCTCTTTCCTTAACCACGAGGGTTACATGAGATGTTCTCTTGAGAATTCTGTTGCCCGAACCCTTAGCTCTGGGCATGTATCTCTTGAGAGTAGGACCGGGGCAGACGAAGCACTCGGAAACGTAAAGGTTTGCGGTGTCCATCTGGAAATTGTGGTCAGCATTTGCGATTGCACTCTTGAGGAGCTTTACGAGCTCGGGAGATGCAGCCTTAGGGGTGTTCTTGAGAATTGCCATAGCAACCTTGGTATCCTTACCGCGGATAAGATCAAGAACGATCTTTACCTTACGGGGAGAAATTCTCAAATATTTAAGATAAGCTCTTGCTTCCATTATTCTTTCTTCCTCCTCGATTATTTACCGGTGTTGGATGTCTTGGTTCCGGCGTGGCCGGGGAAACGGCGTGTGGGAGCAAACTCACCGAGCTTGTGTCCAACCATATCCTCGATAATGTATACCGGAACATGCTTCTTGCCGTCGTGAACCGCGATGGTGTGTCCTACGAATTCGGGGAATATTGTAGATGCACGGGACCAGGTCTTGATGACTTTCTTCTCGTTCTTTTCGTTCATAGCGCGAACTCTGCTGATGAGTTTCTCTTCAACAAAAGGCGCCTTCTTAAGACTTCTGCTCATTCTATATTCCCTCCTTATTTAGCGTTTCTGTGCTTTACGATGAACTTCTCGGTAAGAGCCTTCTTGTTACGAGTCTTATAACCGAGAGCGGGCTTGCCCCAAGGAGTAAGCGGTCCGGGATGACCGATGGGGGATCTACCTTCACCACCACCGTGGGGGTGATCGCAGGGGTTCATTACGGAACCGCGAACGGTAGGTCTGATGCCCTTGTGGCGGGTCTTACCTGCCTTACCAACCTTTACGGTGTCATGCTCGATGTTACCAACCTGGCCGATAGTAGCCTTGCAGTTGAGAGCAACGATTCTGACTTCGCCGGAGGGAAGACGGATGAGAGCCTGATCATTCTCTTTCGAGATGAGCTGAGCTGCGGAACCAGCGGAACGGACAAGCTGACCGCCCTTGCCGGGGTGAAGCTCAATGTTGTGGATGAAAGTACCGGTGGGGATGTTTGCAAGGGGCAGGGTGTTACCGGGCTTGATATCAGCCTCTGCGCCGGAGTAAACAACGTCGCCGTCCTTAAGTCCTACAGGAGCAATGATGTAGCTCTTCTTGCCGGACTCGTTCTCGAGGAGAGCGATGTAAGCGGTACGGTTGGGGTCGTACTCGATACCGATAACCTTTGCAGCCTCGGTGTCGTTACGACGGAAGTCGATGATACGGTACTTGATCTTGTTTCCGCCGCCTCTGTGACGAACGGTGATCTTACCGTAGGAGTTACGTCCTGCGTGCTTCTTCTTGATAACTACCAGGCTCTTCTCGGGAGAAAACTTAGTGATCTCCTCGAAGGAAGCAACAGACATATGTCTTCTGGCAGGTGTCGTAGGCTTATATTTGATTGTAGGCATTATTCGTTTCCTCCTACTTAGTTCATACCGTCGAAGAAGGCGATGGTCTTGGAGTCCTCAGTAAGGGTAACGATGGCCTTCTTCCACTCTGCGGTGTAGCCATAGTTGTAGCGAACTCTCTTTTCCTTGCGCTTCATCATGATGGTATTGACTGCTGCAACCTTTACACCGAACATAACCTCAACTGCGTTTGCAATCTCAGGCTTGGTTGCGGAAGTCATAACTTTGAATACATACTTCTTCTGATTCATCATGTCCATGCTCGCCTCGGTGATAACGGGAGCGATGATGATGTCCTGTACCATTTTCTTCATTATGCGTATACCTCCTCGAGCTTCTCTACTGCAGCCTTGGTGATTACGAGCTTCTCAGCGTTGAGGATCTCATAAACGTTAAGGGTGTTGCAAAGAGTGGTTTCAGCAGTGGGAATGTTGGCACAGCTCTTAACGACAACGCGGTCAGCCTCAGGGAGAACGAGCAGGGTCTTGCATGCTACGGTCTCGGTGCGGGTCTTAACCTCGCCGCCTTCCTTGTAGTTCTTCTCTACGTCCTTCTGGAGACCGAGAGCGGCAAACATCTTTACCATCTCGGAGGTCTTGTAGGACTCGAGCTTGCACTCGTCAAGAATGATGAGGTTGCCGTTAGCAGCCTTATCGGAGAGTGCGCTGAAGAGAGCAACTCTCTTGGTCTTCTTGTTGAGGTCGGTGCGATAGGTGCGGGGCTTGGGACCGAGAGCGATACCGCCATGTACCCACTGAGGAGCACGGGTGGAACCCTGACGTGCGCGGCCTGTACCCTTCTGTCTCCAGGGCTTCTTACCGCCGCCGCTTACCTCGGTACGGGTAAGGGTGGACTGAGTGCCCTGTCTCTGGTTGAGCATGTAAGCTCTGACTGCAGCGTGAAGGACGGAAGCGTTTACCTCAGCTCCGAAAAGCTTCTCGGAGAGGCTCATTTCGCCGACTTCCTTGCCTGTCATATCAAGTACTTTAATGTTAGGCATTTGTCATTCCTCCTTGTTTCGTCACGCCTTGATCGAGTCGCGGATGAATACGATACCGCCCTTGGCACCGGGAATAGCGCCGCGAACTGCGATAAGGTTGTTCTCTGCATCGATCTTAGCAACGGCAAGATTAAGAATGGTAACCTGTTCGTTACCGTACTGACCTGCCATCTTCTTGTTCTTGAAAATTCTCGCAGGGTCGATAACACCCATAGAACCGGACTGACGATGCACAGGGCCAACGCCGTGTGTCATTCTCAGCTTAGCGAGGTTCCAACGCTTGATAGCACCGGTGTAACCGCGGCCCTTGGTCATACCTGTTACGTCGACCTTCTCGCCAACGGCGAAGGTTTCGACCGATACGACATCACCTACGTTGTAGCCGGAGCAATCTTCAAGGCGGAACTCCTTGAGATGTCTCTTTGTGGTAAGTCCGTTCTTTGCGAAATGTCCGATCTCAGCCTTGGTTGCGTGCTTATCCTTGCAATCCTCAAAGCCAAGCTGTACGGCATTGTAGCCGTCCTGTTCAGCGGTCTTCTTCTGCGATACTACGCAGGGACCTGCCTGGATTATCGTTACCGGGATGACGTTTCCGACTTCGTCGAAAATCTGAGTCATACCGATCTTCTTACCGATAATTCCCTTTTTCATGTTTTTTCCTCCTGAAGGTTATTGGTTGACGCTGTGAATTTTACCTCTCGGTATTACGCCAACTTGACCGACAAGCGCTCACTCGGAGCGTTGTGTGGGTGGGGGTCAGGGTTGATTAGAGGGTAACCTGAATATCAACGCCTGCGGGGAGCTCAATGTTCATCAGTTCTTCGGTGAGTTTCTTCGAAGGCTTCTTGATGTCAATGAGTCTCTTGTGGTTGCGAAGCTCAAACTGCTCACGGCTGTCCTTGTACTTGTGGACCGCGCGGAGAATGGTTACGATTTCCTTCTCGGTGGGAAGCGGAATGGGACCCGAAACCTCGGCGCCGTTGCGCTTAGCAACTTCGACGATCTTTGCGGCTGCCGCGTCAACGAGGGTGTGATCGTAGCTCTTCAGCTTGACTCTGAGCTGTTCCTTAACTGCCATTGTGTTTTCCTCCTTGTTTTTTCTCTCGCGTGCGTGCGAATATAATAAAATGTAGCCATTTGCGCAGCGCTGAGAAAAGTTAGGAGCGGATTTTGTTATGCACCGTTCCGTGCGTTTCGTTTTGCAGCCATACAAAAGCCGAAACCCGCCACTCGCCGCCGTCACGCAAGCACGGCGCGACGCGAATTCCGGATCGTACGGCTACAAAGCCGTCGTCACGAAGCAACCTCTGAACTAAGGCCACCCGATGCCTGACATAGCCCACGCGCCCGATCAAATTCGGACTTCTCCACGAAAATTACCCGTATGTTCTTACGGCAACCTTTCGCTTCAACGCATACTTCGCACATCAAGCTTGAATATTATATCATATATTTCATCTGTTTTCAATAAACATTTTAATAAAATTTTTACCAAAGTTTATATGGTGTTTTTGTGCATATTTAACAAATATCCTTGTTTTTTGTTCAAAACTGCACAAATTTACCGCCTCCGAATGGCGATTCGGAGGCGGATTTTTGGTTCTTTTGCTAAAAACTCAATATTTTAGAGGAGTTTATTCAATCATTCCTCGTTATTTTCGTCAATTTGCTCCTCTTGATCAGGAATCTCGCTGTTTGCTATCCTCAATCTGTCAAGTGACTTGCAGAAATCAAGTCTCAGCCATTCGGGCTCAAGGATACGTATCTCCGCATCCGACGCGATAAGCGCTCCGAAGAAGACGCGGATGTTTTGGAACTCGCATATGTACTTGCCCTTGCTGCCAACGCGTCTTGTCACAAAGGGCGCGAGCTCAAGAGCAACGAGCTTATCGGGGATCTGAAGCAGAGCCGAATAGGGGATCGAGATCTGCGTTGATTCATCCGATCCTCCGAGCATATCGGCAAGAGCCACGATATTGGAAATATCACGCGGGTCTTCAACTCTGATAGAATCGGGCAGCGAGAAGGGCTCGGTGTAATAGTATCCCTGTCTCGAGCGATCAAACGCCATCGGCGCACCGATCTTGCGCTTAAGATAATCGCAATCGCGCTGAGCCTGACGGTGGGAGATACCGAATCTCTCTGACAGACGCATAGCGTTCGGATAGTACTCGTCCTTTATTCTTTTATGAAGCCAAATTATTCTTTCAACAGCAAAATCGACCGACATACGTCCGCTCCTCTCATTTCTCACGCGCGGAGAAAATGATGAATTTTGTGATATATATATAATAGGAAGGAATTATTCTTCGCCCTTCTCTTCTTCGGGAACATCTTCCGTCTCGGGTTCAATCTTGACACATCTTACGAACGCGTTGGTTCTTGCGAGAATATAGAAGCTCATAACAAGGCAGAAGAACGCCTCAATGCAGAAGTCACCCTTTGCGAGCTTACCCGAGAAAAAGCCTACGATCTCAGAAACTCCGCCAACAAACGCAAGGAAGAAAGCAAGGCATCCGCTGATGAAGAATCTGCGCGGACGTGCATGCTCATCCGAAACGTAAAATCTTTCCTCGCAGAGGAAATAAAACATAATGGCAATAAGCGCGAACTGAAGCATAAGCTTCGAGGGATGATTCATCTGAACCTTCATATCGAAATAGATCTCGGCAACACCTACAAGTGCGCGGATGATCGGGAAGAATCCGAGGATCGCGGAGAGCTTCGCCTTCGGTATCTTCGAGGAACGGACGAAGAAGCAGATCGCGGTAAGGATCGATGCAAGTGCTCCGGCGATCTCAATGATCGCGGTCGCACGAATCATATAGGCATTTTCCGCTTTGAATGCAGGATTGAAAATAAACTTGTAGTAAGTGAACTTATCCTCGCCTATCAAAGTGTAAACCTTGTAGGCAAAGTCGGCGAGCATAACGAAGCCCGCGAAGCAAGCCGAAAAAAAGATGGAATTTGCGCTGTTGTCGATCTTCGCCGAAAGCTTTGCTTCCTTTGATATAAATATAAAGCCGGTAAGGAAGAAAAGCGAGCAAACAACGATCATTGAGCTGACCGTGTCAGTTAAGAAACCATCGTTGAAATAACCGATCTCGGCGTCAAACGAGGTAAAAAACGCGATAGAGCGTATCAAAGCCGCAAGCGGAGCTAAGGTCAGCGCGATCATAAAGAAAAGCTCAATATTTTTCAAAGCCGAATCTTTGTCACGGCTCAAAATCGTAAAAGACATTTCATTACCTTTCTATAATATATATTCATTTTATTATACACCCGAAATGTGAACCTGATGTAAACAACGGCATCTTCATTCCCGTAATTAAAGAAAAATATTACGAAACAAAAATATTTTTAAAAAACCGAAAGTTTTTTTAAAAAACCTATTGACAAACAGATCGAAATATGGTATAATCTATGCCGTTATCCAAAGACAGCAGGTTCCCGTAAAAGCGAATGCCATCCTGCCGAGGAAGATTAATCAGTTAAATACTTGATCTATGTCTTTCTTTCGGTGCGCGTCGCTCTCGGGAGAAGGATATTTTTTTTACGAACACAAACCATTAGGAGGTTAAACACATGCCCAGCAAAGCTATACTTGAGCAGAAGCAGCAGGTTGTCTCCGAGCTTTCCGAGAAGATTCGCAACTCGGTTTCCGGTGTAGTTGTTAACTACCAGGGAATCACCGTTGAGGATGATACCAAGCTCCGTAAGGAACTCCGCGAAGCAGGCGTTTCCTATCAGGTAGTTAAGAACACCCTCACCGGCAGAGCATGCGAAGAGTGCGGCTACGGTGATATCAAGCAGTATCTCTCCGGTATGACCGCTATCGCAGTCAGCCCCGAAGATGCAGTAGCTCCCGCTAAGATCCTCAAGCAGTATGCTGACAAGATCGAGTCCTTCACTCTTCTGGCAGGTTATTGTGACGGCGAAGTTATCGACGCCGCTGCAGTTGAAAGACTTGCTTCCATTCCTTCGAAGGAAACTCTCATTGCACAGTTGCTCGCTTGCATCCAGTCTCCCCTTACCAAATTCGTCTATGTTCTTGACCAGGTTGCCAAGAAGGACGAGCAGCCCGCTGAGGCTGCAGAAGCTCCCGCAGAGGCGTAAAGCTCTCGCGGCATAACATTTAAATATTCCAGGAGGTCATTTAAAATGGCAAACGAAAAGATTACCGCTATCCTTGAATCCATCAAGGCACTTACCGTTCTTGAGCTCTCCGAGCTCGTATCCGCATGTGAGGAAGAGTTCGGCGTATCCGCTGCTAACGTTTCCGCAGGTGCAGCTGCAGGCGCAGCTCCCGCTGCTGCAGCAGTTGAAGAGAAGACCGAGTTTGACGTAGTTCTCGCATCCTTCGGCGCTAACAAGCTTGGCGTTATCAAGGCTGTTCGTGAGATCACCGGTCTTGGCCTTAAGGAAGCTAAGGAGCTCGTTGAGGGTGCTCCCAAGACCCTTAAGGAAGGCGTTGCTAAGGAAGAAGCTGAGTCCATCAAGGCTGCTCTTACCGAGGCTGGCGCTACCGTTGAGATTAAGTAATTTAATCAAAACAAATATTTGCACATCCGAAAATCCTTGCTGTGCAAAAAACCGATGCGGAAACGCATCGGTTTTTTGTTTTATAGCCGAAGAGCTTATGGGTTTGGCTCTCTTCGGCTATAGCGTAGTTTTGATAAACTTGGCTTTACCCTCGAGAATGTACTTCTCTGCTCCCTCGGGGATATATACAGAATCGCGCTCATACAGAGGATGTTTTTCACCGTTCAGGGATATTAAAGCTTCACCCGAAACGAGAGTCAGCGAAACAAAGCCGTCCTTTTTTCCATAAATCTCCGCAGAACCGTCAACCTCAAGAAGCTCAGCGCGAAAATACTCGCATTCGGCAAGCAGTTTCGATGTAGTCGGCGCGGGAAGATCGATATTCTTGAGAGACATCGCCGCTTCCTTGAGATGAAGCTCACGCGGTCTGCCGTAATCATACATACGGAAGGTGGTATCGCAATTCTGCTGAACCTCGCAGATGTAGTTACCGCCGCCAATAGCGTGGGGGGTTCCAGCAGGGATGTAGTAGCATTCACCGGCGCGAACCGAAGTCTTTTTCAGATAAGGCGTGGGATCTGCACCGCTAAGCACAACTTTTCTGAATTCCTCGATATCAACGTCTTCTTTCATACCGAGATAAATATATGACCCCGGCAGAGCGTCTATGATATACCACATCTCGCTCTTCCCTCCCTCGCCGCCCATACGGGCGGCGGTTTCATCATCGGGATGGACCTGGATAGAAAGAGTTTCCTTTGAATCGATAAATTTGATGAGTAACGGGAATTTGCCACGAATACCGAGCACTTCGGAAAGAGTCTTGCCCGCGTATTCGCCATTTGTGACGATGCTGCTATCGTCATCTCTGACCGAGAGCACCCAATCCTCGCCCGTAGGCGGGTCTGTGATCTGGAGGCGACTTCCGCCCCAAACGCGCTCCTTATAAATATGAGAAAGTATCAGCGGATAATTCATTTCTTTTTCGATATCAGCTTTGTGATGCCTGCGGCGGCAAATGCTGCGAGAGCTGCCGAGCCTGCGGCTATCGCGCTCGCCTCTGCGGCGGTGTACTTGATCTTGGACTTATGCTTTGCTCTCTTCTGCTCGACCTTGGTCTGCTTCTTCGCGTATTTGATCTCCTTCGTGGTAGGCTCAACGTTCTTTCTTGCGCCAAGCTGCTTATAGTCGATCGATCCGGGTGCAGGAATGCCCGTGCCACAGAAGATTCCGAGAGGCGACATATCGCAGGAGAAGCGATACTTATATGCCTCATCGACCTCGGCAGTCTGACCGTAGCGCAGACCCATATTCCACGTTACACGGGAGATGACCTCACCGCCGACGATAAGATCAAGTCTTCTGCCTGCGGTTGCTCTCGAGGTGATGGGCTTTTCGCAAATATAAACGCTCTCGCCCTCGATCAAAGCGGTTGCGTATCTTCTGTTGAAATCTTCGACCGTAAGAGCGGCATTATCGGGCTTGCGGTACCATACGACGACCGCACTTCTCGCGGGTATCGTAATACCGTCGGAGATCCAGACGTTTTCATCCTTCGGAGGCTTACCCGTGATAGTCCAGAGAGCGATCTTCGAGTCCTTCAAAGTAATATCGTTGCCCGAATTGTTGCAAAGAGTAACGTAGGGGAAGGGATTTTCGATAACATTTCCGTCAAGCTCGAAGGGAGCGGTCGCGCAGAGGACCTCGGTGATGCTGATGGGCGAAGCAAGGATATAAGCGGTAGACTTTCTCGTTGCGTTATCGGATACGGCGGATATAATTGCACTGACGCGGCGATTCTTGGAGATCTCGGGGAGCTGACGTGTGACAGTCACGCTTCTTCCGGGCTTGAGCTTGCCGAGGCAGACCTTGGCATACGGAACCGCATCGCGGAGCGAGAATCCCTCGATTCCCGTCAGATAAAAGTCAACCTTGACCTCGCTCATGACCTTATCGGTGGGATTCTCGAATTTAATCGTAACAGCCGAGCTTTCGTGCGAATCGTAAGACGCCGAACGGGTCATCGAGAGCACCTTCGGCTCTCCTCTGTTCTCGATCCAGACAGGCGCGGTAACCGAATACTGCGCGCCGTTCGAGATTCGGAGATAATAATAGTCAAATTCAACGGGGAGTGTGATATTCCACTCGTAGCTCTGACGTGCACCTACGAATTTCTGCGTAACGAGGATGTTATCCTCACCGATGATTTCAATGCGTCCGATGCCGTTCTCGTTTTCGGTCGTTATCTTGATCCAAACGCGAAGCTCATCGGGATTATTAAGTCTCGAGCCCATCCATTCGCCGTTGATCTTATAGAAGATCTTCATTGTGGGATCTGCGCTCGAATATACTCTGCGCGCACGGAAGGCATCCATAATATTTGCGCGTGTCAGCGCGGGAGCGAGAACGCCCGTGATATAGGGACTTGCTATCGTCCAGTTGGGAGCGTGGTTATCCTCGTTGAAGGAGGGCGCAACGTGCCATCCGCGCGAAAGCAGGAGAGCATACTGCTGGTCATAGCCTCTGCCCTTGATCTCGGCAAGAGCCATCTGCTTGTCAGCTTCCGGAGTCCAGAAACCATAATCCTCGAAGTCACCCCAGTTGTTTCCGGGATGGTTGAACATACCGACGGCATTCGGCTCACTCTCAAGCCACTTGAAGAGGTCGGGCATATTGACACCGTGGATATCGGATACGACCTTCTCGCTTCCGATGACGTTCATATGTCCCCAATAGCCGCAGGTGTTGTTCCAGGTCATCTCCCAACCGTTAAGCGCGGCGAATCTGCCGGGGCGGTCGAGAGACTTTGCCGCAGCCTTCTGTGCGTCGTAAGCCTTCTGCGTGAAGTAATGCGAATGCTCGGTTACCGAGAAGAAATCGGCACCGTTATCATATGCGAACTCGATCGCATCGCGCCCCATACCGTTTCCGTCCGATTCACCCGTATGAGCGTGGATCTCGCCGAAATAAGCGTTAAGCTCGCTCATATCGGATACGGTGAAATCGACGGTTCTCGTTGTGCGGTTGCCGAGTCCGTCCTTGAGGCGGATGGTCAGCGTATGCTCACCGAACTCGAGGGGCTTTTTCGGCTCATAAACGAGCGAGGTCGCGGTGATGGTCGTATCGTTCGTTACGTCTTTTCCGTCCAGCTTGAGATAACAATCCTTGATGCGGATACCTGCGGGATCGGTATAAGACGCCTTGATAACGATCGGCTTTGTGCCGTCAAAGGCATATCCGCGTGTCGGGACCATATCGATGATCCGCGGTCCGCGGTTATCATAAACGGGAACTCTGATCGGGAGCACGTTGCCAAGTCTGACAGTTCTTGCGCCGTCATATGCGCTTATCTCATACTCAAGCTCGGAGAATTCCTCAAATATCTCCTCGGGAATACGAGCGCGACGAACTCCGTCATGCTCCTCGAGAGCCTCAAATTCGCGCTTTTCACCGTTTGGAAGCGTGACAGTGACCGTGGTAACGCCAACATCGTGATCGCTGTCGGCGGGAAGAACAACAAATTCAATGGTTCCGCAGTAATCTCCGTGGTATGCTTCCTTAATGGGAGCGAGCGGAAGGATAGTGGGAAGCGGAGCAATCAGATCGAAGATACCCGTCTCGAGATGGCAGGGATATCCGGGAGTTGCGAGCTCTGCGTGCGAAAGATTGATCGCCTTGCGGGGATCGAGGGGATCAAAGGTCCAATAAGACGAGCGATGGACGGGAGTATCCCATTCGGCGTAGCAATTACTGTAAACAAGAGTGAAGATCGCGCTTGAAGCGTCTCCTCCGCGAGGTACAATAAGCAAAGTCGTGCTATCGTGAGCGTTCGGGAGAGCGCAGATACCGGCAAGATTCTTTCTTGAGCCGCTTTCGGGATCGATCTCTGTAAGATCGATGGGAAATACGCGCGCTTTTGTTTCATCAAGGGGCTCCTTGGTGTAAAGGTAAGCCGTGTTGATTTCTTTGATAAGCTCATCGGGAGTCAGACAGTTGACCTCGGGAGCATAGTTTTTCAGAGTAAGTCCCCATACTGCGGCGGATTCGCCCGCACCGAGGATATTCACGCCCGCCTCTCTTGCAAGCGGAATTCTGCCCTTGGGCTCGCCAACTGCGGCATAATCGGGCGCCTTGGTTGCGGCATACACGAGAAGCTCGTAGTCATAAAGGTCAACCGCCTTGTCGGTGGGGTTGAAATACTCAACGTAGCAGGTATGATCCTTTCCCTTGGGTCTGCCGAAGATCTCGGTGATGACAAGAGGAGAAAGCTCGGGGAGCTCATCCGCCTTCGCGACCTTGCAGATATAGGGCGGAAGTTTTGCATTGATCTCGCCTTCAATATCGATTCTGTAAGCGAGTCTGTCTCCCGTAACCGACGATGCAGGAATATCGGCGCGGTAGACCATATATTCAACTCCGCGACGCTCGTATCTATCCGAGGGAAGCAGGTAAAAATCCTTGCCGTCCTCTATCCGAAGAACAAGTCGCTCGGGAGCGTTTTCGCCGAAAACACGGCAAGCGGCGGCTACCGAAAAGGGATTATCCGCGATAACGTATTCAGGTGCCGCATGTAAGACCGCGGGAAGACCACCGCAAAATCTCTTAGCTTTCATAAATTCAGCCCTCCGTTGAAAGAAAAAATATAATCAAATATATTATACCATTTTTTCTTTGAGTCTGCAATAAAAAAACCGCACTTTTTCAAAAAAGTGCGGTTTTTCTTGAAATTTATTTCTCGCTGAGAACCTTGAAGAGGTCAGCGTATAGGGGATCACGACGGATCTTTCTGACGTAGAGATAGTGATGACGCGCGCTGTCGAACGCATAGCGGCAATCGCTTGTTACGTAGGGAGCGGGAATCTCGACGATCTCCATCGAGGACGGAACAGTCATGCAACCGATCGCCGTAACGTCCCATACTACCTTCGAGCGTCCGTATCCGCGGTTTATGTAATCACCCGTGATCGAGCAGAGATAATCGCAAAGATCGTTCTTGCCCTTGAGGTAATAATCAAGCTCCGCCGGGGTGGTGATGAAGGATGAGCATACACCGTCGCAGGGAATCTGAAGGAATGGGATTCCGCTGTCGAATAGGACCTGCGCGCCCGGAATATCCTGGCGAAGGTTGAATTCCTTCGTGTCGGGTCTCTCGAGGGCGTGTCCGCCGAGCCAGATGACCGCGCTTCTCTTGGCGATCTCGGGTTCCTTAGCTAACGCTGACGCTACGTTGCTGATGGCACCAACCGCCACGATAACGACGGGAGTTTCACGCGACATTATAGTACTTATAATGTTGTCGCATGCATCTGACTCGACTATATCGGTCTTTGAAGTCATGAAGCGCGTGCTTCCGCGGTAAACGGGTACCTGCGAGGCCGCCTCCGCATCGGTCAGCTTCATGATATTAAAGATTTCATTGTAGCTCTTCTCCATACCGTCCGCTGCGCTCTCGGAACGACTGTTCTTGAAGGGCGCGGCGTTTACCGAGAGAAGATTGATCTTCTGCTTCGAGAGCATCGCGTATGCCAGCGCAAACTGGTCGTCGATCTCATTATAGGTATCGGTATCGAGAATTATATCTATCACCTTGTCGCTTGAAAGGAGTTCACGGAATTCAGAAAGAGTCATTGTCTGTCTCCTGACTGTTTTTGGGATTAATTATCTTCTGCCGTTGCCAAAATCGGATCTCGGCTTACGCTGACGAAGGATGGACATGATATCGTCAAAGTTGTCGCCGGGATTCTGAGCAGTCTGTCTCTGGGGCTGTGCCGCAGGCTGAGGTGCGGGCTGGGGTGCGGGCTGCTGAACAGGCTGCTGTACTACGGGCTGAGCGGGAGCGGGAGCCGGCTGGGGTGCGGGCTGAGGTGCAGGCTGAGGAGCGGGCTGAGGTCTCTGCGCGGGAGCGGGACGAGCAGGCTGTGCGGGACGGACAGGTGCCTTATGCTCCTCGTGACCGGGATTCTCAAAGCCGGTTGCAATGATGGTGATCTTCATCTCGTCCTCGAGATCGGGATCGAAAGCAGCTCCCCAGATTACGTTCGCATCGGGATGAGCCTCTGCAGTAATCATGGTGGAAGCGAGGTCTGCGTCCTCGAGTCCTACGTCGGGAGACATAGTGATGCTTACAAGGATACCGGTTGCGCCCTTGATGGAGGTCTCGAGAAGCGGGCTCGAGATTGCAGCCTTTGCAGCAATCTCTGCCTTGTCCTTACCGGTAGCAGAGCCTGTACCCATATGAGCATAACCCGCATCGCGCATTACGCTTGTAACGTCCGCAAAGTCAAGGTTGATGAACCCGGGAACGTTGATAAGCTCGGAAATGCTCTGTACGCCGCGACGGAGAACGTCGTCGGCGATCTCAAATGCGTTCTTAAGTGTAATTCTGGTTTCGGAAACCTGCTTGAGTCTCTCGTTGGGGATGATAACGAGGGAGTCAACGTAGTTGCGGAGCTCCTCGATTCCCTTTTCCGCCTGAAGCATACGGCGGCGACCCTCAAAAAGGAAGGGCTTGGTTACGATTGCAACCGTAAGGATATCCATTTCGTGTGCGATTCTCGCAACAACGGGAGCTGCGCCTGTGCCTGTACCACCGCCCATACCGGTTGCGATGAATACCATATCCGCGCCTGCAAGAGCTGCACGGATCTCCTCGGCGTTCTCTTCAGCCGCGCGCTGACCGATCTCGGGGTTTGCGCCTGCGCCGTGACCCTTTGTGATCTTCTCGCCGATGGGAATGAGTGTAGGGGAAACTGAATTGCGGAGAGCCTGACGGTCGGTGTTGACCGCGATAAACTCAACGCCTCTGATATTTGTGTCGATCATTCTGTTGACCGCGTTGTTACCGCCGCCGCCAACTCCTACGACCTTGATGCTTACGCCGCTCTCAAGGAGATCATCGTTTGTGTTGAAATTTTCGTGTTCGTAATCGTATGCCATTTTTTCTTCCTCCGATTTTATAGGTACGCCTTCCGGCTATAATTTACTATATAATATAATAAACGTTTTTGTGATTATTTTCAAGTGGTTTTGCGTAAATTGTTACATCTTTTTTCTTCCAAAGCCGGAAGTTATTCCCTGCTCTCGGGATCAATAACGACGTTCAAAGTCACGCCCGCGACGTCAACGACTCTTACGTCGATGAGTCCGCATCCCTCGCATTTCTCCGAATTCTCATCGATGATCCGAGCAACCGCCGCGATTTTGAGCTTCATATCGGCGGGTGAACCGAAGAGTACGCGGAATTTTCCGTCAACCGATGCAACTATATCGAATTTTTCATCGAAGTAGATGATCCCAATCCTTCCGTTCAGCTCGGAATCAGAAAGGAGCTCAAGGAAATTTCTGATATAGTCTCCGCTCTCGCCATCGGGGAACGTAAGCTTCTCGCCGACAACCGCGCGCTCCGCAAAGGGGAGCTCGACGTAGAGCAGGCTTTTGAAGCTATCCTTTGTTTCCGAACGCTCAAGGACTCGCAGATCTGCGGTAAGTGCGTAATACTCGCCCGAGATTTGAGCACATATTGCGGCGCGCTCCTCCTCGATCTCGAAGATGACCGTTCCGGGCAGCTTAACCGAGATGTTGCACGAGCTGATGTAGGGCATTCTTGAAAGGACCTGTTGCTCCGCAGTGCTTGCCGCAAGTACGGGAAGTTTACCACCGACGTTGAGCTCGCTCGCTTCAAGAAGCTCGTCGGCTGAATAGAGTCCGCTTCCTTCGACAAGTACGTCTGCTATTACAAGCCTCGACATTGCGAATCTGACAAGCGGATAGAGCAAGAGAAGTACAAGCGCGATTGCAAGGCAGACAAGCAATATCTTTGCCTTCTCTCTTCTTGCGACGTCGGATGCGGCTTCCTCAGCCTTCATCATACGGGCAGGCGGGAACATGATATCGTAGCCGTCATCCGGTCTGAAGTTTTCAAGCCACAGTCTGCGTTTGCCCTCCGTCATCGCGTATCTTCTGACGTAGGTCTTCTCTTCCTTTTTAACAAAGGTAGAAACGTTAGAGGATTCAGCGCCCTCGCTATTGCCGCGCGTTGTTGCGCGGGTATTAAGTTTTTCCAGATTCATAGGGCGCTCACCTCTTTCATATTACTTCTTATGAATTATTTTTTATTCTCGGCGAGCCTCATCAGCTCGTCGAATATAAGCTTATTCGGATCTCCCGGGGCGAATTCCGAAATTGCTTTTTCCATATTTTTTCGTCTCTCGTCGTCCTCGAGAAGAGAGGCTACTGCGGAAAGTATTCTTCCGCCCTCGAGTTCCGGCTCGCGGATCATACATGCGCCTCCGATATCGGCAAGAGCGCGAGCGTTCTTTGTCTGCTGATCGTCGGTGACGTTCGGTGAAGGTATCAGTATCGCCGCCTTACCCTGACGGGCAAGTTCGGAGATCGTGATCGCGCCCGCGCGGCTGATAACCAGGTCTGCCGCCGCCATTCTGTAGGGCATGTCGTAAATGTATTGTAAAAGCTCTATGTTAGCGTATTTGGCAAGCTCTGCCTCATTGAATCTCGCGAGGACCGAATCGTAATGATCGCCGCCCGTAGCGTGAGTGTATCGAACCTCGGGATGCGAGCTTACGTAGCCCTGCATCAGCTCGATCGCCATATCGTTCATAGCCGCCGCGCCGAGGCTTCCTCCAAAGGAAACGATGTACTTCTCCTCCGCTCCGATTCCGAGCTTCGCTCTTGCCTCCTCGCGGCTGATATTGCCGAACTGTCCGAGCATCGGGCATCCGACCTGCATTACCTTTCCGCTCTTACCGAGGATCTCCGCACTTACCGCGAAGTTGGTGAAGATTCTATCAACGTAAGGAACGAGCTTTCTGACCGCGAGTCCGGGAACCGCATTCGATTCGTGGACCGCTGTCGGTATATTCATCCTCGATGCCGCAACAAGGATCGGCCAGCTGACGTATCCGCCGGTTCCGACGACGATATCGGGGTTAAATTCCTTTATGATCTTCCTTGCCTTGATCGGCGAGACAGCCGCAAGCCAGAGGGAACGGATATTGTAAAGCGAGAGCGAACGTCTTATGCCTCGGACGTCGACGTGAAAAAGCTTATATCCCGCCTTGGGAACAAGCTGATTTTCAAGTCCACGGACCGTGCCGACAAAGGCGATCTCAGCATCGGGTATATTCTCTTTTATGGTATTGGCTATGGCAAGTGCGGGATTGACGTGTCCTCCCGTACCGCCGCCTGTTACAAGAACCCTCATATGCGGGCTCCTTTCAGATTATTTTTTCTGTGTGCAAAATCTCGAAAGCCCGAGGATTATCGCCATATCGATCATCTGCGAGATCGTGGCACTTCCTCCGCTCGAGAAGAAGGGCAGCGAGATTCCCGTATTGGGAAGGACTCCGCTGACGACTCCGACGTTGAGGATAACGTGGATCGCGAGCTTGAAGGTGAGTCCGTATATTACTAGCGAGGTGAATTTATCGGGTGCGCGGCTGCCGAGGATAACTCCTCTTGCAACGAGCGTGAAGAAGAGCAAAAGTATCGCCGCCGCTCCGAAGAAGCCGAGCTCCTCGCAAATTATCGTGAAAACGAAGTCGTTCTGCGGCTGGGAGACGTATCCGTATTTCAGACTCGATTCACCGAGTCCGACTCCGAAAAGTCCGCCCGTGCCGATCGCGTAAAGTCCCTGCGTTGACTGCCAGTTGTTTGTCAGCGAATCCCCGCTCTTATCGAAGAAGCTTTCGAGTCTCTGGCGGGCATAATCGGTGCTCAGTATCAGTCCGAAGATGACTCCCGCGAAGGGGATCACCGAGAGGAACCATCCGAGATAGGTGCCGCCGAGGTAGAGCATTCCGAATCCGATAGCCGCGATGATTATCGTGCCCGAAAAATGGTCTTCAAGCAGGACAAGCACGCAGACGAGCAGGAATATCAGCGAAGGTACAAGAAATCCGTGGATGAAGGAATATCTGTTGAGTCCCTTTGAGTTTACCGCCTTATCGTGATGTGTAAGGTAGAGGGACATCAGAAGAATGATTCCCGTCTTGGCAAGCTCGGAGGGCTGAAGCGTGAAGAATCCGAGGTCGAGCCATCTCTGCGCTCCGCCGCCCGTAACACCGACGAAGAGTACCGCGATGAGCAGAATGATCGACCCGCCGTAAAAAGCGATCGAAAGCATTCTCATAAATCTCGGCTGTGAGCAGAAATATATGAATGCAGAAGCCGCAAGACCGCTGACGAGGTGCTTCAGATGGTTCATCGCAAAGTAGAATCCCGAGCCGTAAGCCTCCTCCGCATAGGCAGAGCCCGCGCTGAAGGAAAGTACCGCGCCAAGCGCGAGAAGCAGAACGTAGAGCACGGTAAAGAAGGTATCGGGACGGCTCTGAACTATCAGAACTGTCTTTTCGTCACCCTCGATGAGTGATTTATCCTTCCGTCCGCTGAGGAGAAGCGATTTCTTTCCCGTAGCGCGCTTACGCTTGATGCCGTCGCCGCTGACCGATGGCGAATGTTTTCTTTTATCAAACCACGCCATGCGGCAACCTCCGGGAAAATGTCAGTAAATGTTGATTATAAGCCGAAATACGCGATAACGCAAGCTACGGCGGTGATCAGAGTAAATACTCCGACGATCTTAACCTCGCTCCATCCGCACTTTTCGAAATGATGATGTATCGGAGCCATCTTGAAGATGCGCTTTCCGTGGGTCAGCTTGAAATATCCGACCTGAAGGATAACGGATGCGACCTCAACGAGATAGATGATTCCCGCGAGAAGGATGATCAGCGGCTCATTGATCAGAAATGCCATACCGACTACGGCACCGCCGAGGTAGAGCGATCCGGTGTCACCCATAAAGATCTTTGCGGGGTAGAAATTGTACATAAGGAATCCCACGGTGCCGCCGATGACGGTTGCGGGGAAGATCGCAAGCTCTGGGCGAAGCATAATGAACGCTACGACCGCGAAGAATGCGCCGACGACTGCCGAAACGCTCGAGCAGAGACCGTCGATTCCGTCGGTGAGGTTGACGGAGTTGACCATTCCCGCGATGAAGAGCACCGCAAGGAAGTAATAGAAAATTCCGAGATTGATCTCGATATCGAAATAGGGAATCTCGAGTGCGGTATCAATGAATCCGCATGCGCTCATTGCCCAGAGATAAGCCGTGGCAACGATTATCTGCAGGAGAAGCTTCTGCCATGCGAGGAAGCCTTGATTCTGCTTTTTGATGAGCTTTGTATAGTCGTCAAAGAATCCGATGAGACCGTTGAGGAGTGCAAGCGCGAGTGTCAGCCAAACGCCGAGGAGCTCGCTCGCTCTGCCGAAGTAGATATACACGCCCGTTATCACGGCGAGTCCGAGCAGGGTCGCGATTATGAATCCGAGGCCGCCCATGATCGGCGTGCCTTCCTTGCCCTTATGCCAGCGAGGGCCAATATCGTATATCTTCTGTCCTATTTTTTTGCTCTTGAGAAAGGGGATAAGCTTGCGCAGGATAAGCCATGTTACAAGAAATACTCCCACTGTCATCGAGAAAAATTCTATAAGCATCCGTTCCTTCATGGCGGTCTTCCTTTTCTTGTTTACTTAAATTTATTGAAGCAGCTTTTTAAGTTCTTCCGCTACTCTCTCGGCGGCGATCATTCGGCTCGCCTTGAGGATGACGGTGTCGCCCGGCTTGAGGAGCTCTGCGAGAGCCTTTGCGGGAGCCTCGGCATTGCTTCTGTCGCTGAAGCGGAGGACTCTATTCTCACCGCAAACAGATGCAAATCCGTCCGCGATCTTCTCTGCTCTCTCGCCGAAGCTTACGACCATATCGGTTCCCGCCTCGGCAAAGGCAACGCCTGCCGCAAAGTGGAGCTCGGGGGATCGCTGTCCAAGCTCGAGCATATCGCCGAGAAGTGCGACCTTCTTGCCGTTTCTGTGCGATGCTACCGTTGAGAGAACTGCCGCTGCCGCCTTCATCGACTCGGGGCTTGCGTTGTAGCAATCCGAGATGATCTTGATGCCCGCAACGTCCGCGATCTGCTGACGGAGACCTACGGGTCTGTACGCCGCGATACCGCGTCTGATGCGCTCGCTGTCAAGTCCGATCATACATCCCACGGCAACGCCCGCGAGAGCAGCGGCTACGTTATGCTTGCCGATCGCGGGGATCTCAAGATCGTAGATCATTTTCCCTCTGCAAGAGGCATCAAAGGTCATTCCCGCCTCGTCGGAGGTAATATTGTATGCAAGATAATCGCTTGTTTTGTCGTCTGTGGAGAAATATCTGACGCGACCGTCGTGCTTCCACTCGTTCTCAAGGAGAGGCTCATTTCCGCAGAGGAGGAGGTATCCGTCCTTCGCAAGCGAGCTCTTGATCTCGAGCTTTGCCGCCGCGATATTCTCGCGCGAGCCGAGAAGCTCCATATGAGCCGTACCGATCGTTGTAATAACTCCGATCTCGGGCTCTGCGATATCGGAAAGAAGCTTGATCTCGCCGGGGCCCGTCATTCCCATCTCAAGAACCGCATAGTCCGCGTCCTCGGGAAGGGTCAGAAGCGACATTGGAAGACCGATCGTACTGTTGAAATTACCCTCTGTCTTCCATACCTTACCGGCAGTTGCGAGCACGGAAGCGATGAATTCCTTGGTCGTTGTCTTGCCGACGCTTCCCGTAACTCCAACTCTCTTCGCCTTGCAGTTTTTCGAGTACTCGTGTCCGAGTCTGCCGAGTGCGGTAATGGTGTCTTCAACCAGAATGATCGGGAAATTCTCCGCGCCCTCGGGAATACGGCTGCAAAGCGCGCAAGCCGCGCCCGATGCGATTACGGAATTTATAAAATTATGACCGTCAACTCTTTCGCCGACGATGGCGATAAACATCGTGCCCTCGCCTGCCTCGCGGGAATCGGTACATACCGACTTAACCTCGCGCTTGCCGTCGCCGTAAACGACTCCGCCGCAAAGAGCGGCTATTTCTTCAACTGTCGGGATCTTATTAGCAAAATTAACCTTCATTTTAGTTCTGTTCCTTTATTTCTCCGCTCTCGCGGATAAGCCTGCTCTTCACCGACTCATCGACGATTGCCGACTCATCGAAATCGCGTTTTCCGCGGGCTCCGAGCTCGTATTTTTCGTGACCCTTGCCGCAAAGCAGGATAACGTCTCCGTCGCCCGCATTCTCAACGGCATATCTTATCGCATCCGCACGCGAAGGAATTACCGCGTGCGCCTTTGTTTTATCAAATCCGCCGACGATCTCGCCGATTATATCCTCGGGAAGCTCGCTTCGGCTGTTGTCCGATGTTATAATACTCAGATCGGCAAGCTCACCCGCGATCCTTCCCATCATCGGGCGTTTGGTGCGATCTCTGTCGCCTCCGCAACCGAAGACTGTGATCAGCCGCGCTCCCGAGGGGGTAAACTGCCTTGCAGCCCTAAGTATGTTCTCCAGTGCATCGGGCGTATGTGCGTAATCGACGTAGACCGATGCCGAAAAGCCGGATGGAGTTCGCACCCTCTTAAGCCTTCCGGGTGCACCGCCAAATCCCGCGATCGCCTCCGAAATGCTCGATCCGCCAATCCCAAGCCTTGACGCCAGAGATGCGGCTGCAAGTGTATTGTCAACCGAGAACCTTCCCGGGATCGGAGATCTGATCTCGCGCATCAGATTCCTGGCGGCAAGCGTATAGCTGATACCGTTTGCGCCGCAGAGCCGAACGCTATCAGCTCTGTAATCGGCTTCTCGCTTTCCTTCAGCCGAGTAAAACAGCAATTCTGCCGAACAACCCGTCGCGCGCGCGTACGCGCGATAGCGTGAGGCGTAGGGATCATCAAGATTGATGAGCGCAAGCCTCGTCTTCTCGAGGAGAGATGCCTTTGCAAGAAAATAATTCTCAAGACTTCCATGGAAGTCAAGGTGTTCGCTTGTGAGATTGGTGAATATCGCAGCCTCAAAGCTCAGGGGAGCAAGTCTTCCGAGAGCCAACGCATGAGAGGTTGCTTCAATGAAAACGTATTCCGCGCCGTCCTTGCGCATTTCTTCAAGGACACCGTAGAGCACATCGGGCTCAGGAGTTGTCATTCCTCCCCTTCCCTCGGGTATCTCGACGAGTTTTTTCGGAGTTCTGCAATAGACGGTTCCGATGATACCGCATCTGCATAGTGCCGAGGAAAAAATTGCATCGAGCATAAAGCAAGTCGTGGTTTTTCCGTTCGTTCCCGTGACCGCGATAAGCTTCATATCGCGCGCGGGGTGACTATACCACGCATCCCACAGCCGCGCGTGTGCGGCTGCGGAATCGGGTGTGTATATTACTGTGACTCTGCTCGGCAGGTCTTGCAGATCATCCTCCGCCAGGATCGCAACGGCTCCCTTTGCCGCCGCATCCTTTGCGAATGAATGACCGTCGTGATTGCGGCCTCGAATGCACACGAAGAGAGAATCCTCTCCCACCGAGCGCGAGTCTGATGTTACTTTGGTTATTTCGATGTTTTCGTCGCCCTCCGCGCGGTAAAAGATACCCGCAGAGCGCAAAAGCTCGCTAAGAAGCATACATACCCTCCGATGATTGTTATCTTTTATCATCCTTGAGTATATTCTTCTTTGTTTTTATTTGTCTTTTAGTCGCTTACGTCGGTGTGTCTGAATGTGACAGATACAACGTCTCCGCGTGTTGCCTCTGTTCCCGCATCGGGGAACTGAGCCACAACGACTGCTCCGCTGCCCGCCTCGTAGTTTGTCGCGCCCTCAATGCTGATATTGAAGCCCGCGTTGATAAGCACACGGTTTGCCGCCGATGCACTCATACCGATTACGTTCGGCACGGTCAGCTCATTGCTCGGCGCGGTATCTCCGACGTAGAGGATGACCTTTCCGTTCTGCTTTGAAAGCTTGCTTCCCGCCGCAGGGACCTGCGCGGTTACCTTCTCTCCGTTTCCAATGATCTCAACGCTAAGTCCGTTCTTTTCGATCGTCTGACGTGCGCTGAAGGACATCATACCGAGATAGTTGCCGACCTCGACCTCAAGCTTTGCCGATTCCGCGACGGTGTACTCAGCTTCAACGCCGAGCGCGGGAAGCATCTGCTCTAGGCAGTTTGCGATGTAGGGAGCCGCAACGTAGCTTCCGTACACGTTCGAGCATGTGGGCTCGTCGACGATGATGATGATCGCGATCTCGGGGTCCTCGGCGGGTGCAAATGCCACGCAGGAGCCGATACGAAGCGTTTCGTCATCACCGATCTTCTCTGATGTACCCGTCTTTGCCGCTACGCGATAGCCCGCAACGTATGCGTTCTTCGAGCCTCCGTCGCCCGCAACACCCTCCATAAGGATGTTTGCGACCTGACGTGCAGCCGATTCGGATACGACCTGTCGGATCTCCTTGACCTCATGCTTCCAGACGATATTTCCGTCCGAGTCGGTCATAGATTCGACCATATATGGCTGAATCAGCGTTCCGCCGTTTGCAACGGAGGATATCGCTGTCAGATGCTGTATCATGCTGATCTTGAAGTTCTGACCGAAGGATGCAACCGCAAGGTCGACGGGTCCGAACGAGTCCTCGTCCCAGAAGCTGCTGTTGCCCTCGCCGGGAAGATCGATTCCGGTTTTTTCAAGATAGCCGAAGTTTTTAACGTAACTGTAGAAGGTCGGTCTGCCGATCTTCGCCGCAAGCTCCATCATATAGGGGTTGCAGGACTGCTGAAGTCCGCCCGCGAAGGTAAGGAGTCCGTGACCGCCCTTTTTATGGCAGTGGATTATACTGCCATAGACGTTGAGCTCGCCGCGGCATTTAAGGGTCGGCACGAGCTTATCAACACCCGTTTCGATCGACATCGCCGTTGTGATGATCTTAAATGTCGAACCTGGCATATAGGTGAAGGTCAGAGCCTTGTTCTGCCACATCTGATTGAGCAGGGACGCACGCATCGAGGAGTACCCCTCGTCATCCGAGGTAAGGCCGCTTGCCTCAAGCATTGCGGCGTATTCGGAGCTGAGCGTCCAGGCATCGTTGCTGTCGAAGTCGGGATAGGTTGCCATAGCGTAGACCGCACCGGTCTTGACGTTCATGACCATACCCGCAACGCCCGCCTGAGCTCCCGACTCAACGTAGGTTGCCTCAAGCTGTTCCTCGAGGATCGCCTGGATCTTGACGTCGAGCGTGGTATTGAGATTATATCCGTCAACCGCATCGATCATGCTCTGATACTTATACGGCATCTCGTTACCGTAAGCATCTCTCGCGGTTACGAATTTACCGGGAGTGCCGGCAAGATCCTTGTTGTAGTAATATTCAAGTCCGTAAAGACCGTCGCCGTCACGTCCCGTGAATCCGAGAACGTGAGTTGCAAGATCGCCGTAGCAATAGTATCTTACGCTCATAGGCTCAACGTATACGCAATTCGAGATCTTGAGCTCGGATATCAGCTCGAGAACGTCATCCGCCTGTTCGGAGCTTGCCTCTCGAAGCACGGTGGCATCAAGGCTCTTGGTCTTGCCCGTCATTGCAAATATTGTTTCGTAGTCGATTCCGAGGAGCTCGGAGAGTCCGCGGCTGATCTTGACGTCAAGATCAAGTCTCTCGCTGATTCCGTCTTCCTTCGCCTTTTTCATTTCCTCGTGGATCGTTTTCGGAGCGATGAAAATGCGGTACGCGGTCTTGTTTGTCGCCAGGAGAACGCCGTTAGAATCGTAGATATTTCCGCGCTCGGAAAGGATCGTGGACTCGGTCGTCAGCTGATCGAGAACCTTGTCTTTGTAGTAATCAAAATCGACAGTCTGGAGACAAAAAATTCTGATGATCAAAACGAGAAACGCACAGGCTATCACACCGAGTCCGAAGAAGGATCTTCTGGTCAGTTTTGTGCTGATTTTTGTGCTCTGCATGATAAAAAATTCCTCATTTTGATCGGTTTTAATCGGTTTGTTGCGGAAATCGGGGTGCCGCATGCCGCAAGCAACCCCGTTTCACAATGGGAAACGATCCGGATTTTTCAGTCTTTTCCCTATGAATTTTATTCAGACCAAGGACGATTTATTCGCCTGAAACGCGAATTCCGAGTGCGCTGAGGAGTGCCGGAACGACTGTCGTGCGCTCGTGCTCGGAAAAGCTTTCGATCGAGTCGGTGTCATTGAGTCTGAGCACGCGAACCGTGCTTTCATTAAGCTTTATCATGCCAAATTCATCTACGGCAATTCTTTCGATCTCGCGAAGATCAAGGCCGCTTTCGAATTCAGCTTCAAGACGATCCTCGGTCTGCTCAAGAGCCGCGAGCGTCTCTTTCTTCTCGGTAAGATCGGACATCGCCTCGCTCTTGAGAACCGAAAGGGTTATCGGAAGCGCGATGACAAGCGCGAAGATCATAACCCAAGCAATACCCGCCGCAGATGAAGCAACGCGTCTGCGGTACTTTCTTTCGGGCTTCAGGACGGTATGCGAGGGGAACCATTGATCAAAGAATCGTGTAACGGTGCCGGAGATCGTGGTATCCGAATACTCTACTCTCGAAACACCGAATCCATCGCCGTCAATAACGCTCTCGCAAGAGGAGATCATACCCTCGCGCTCTGCAAGCGCCTTTCCGCACTCGCGGACGTTGTAGACCGCTGCGGGACGGGGGTCGACGTGGTAGGTCGCGCGGGGATTCTTTCCGTATTCGGGAATACGCGTCTCGGCTACGATGAGTCTGACGTAGTCTTCGTGAGTCATGACCTTGACTCCGTCCGCATCGCCGCTTCTGTAGCTGTTTCCGCCCACGGAGCTCATTATATCGTTGAGCTTATATGATGCAGGGTACTCGGACGCGCTCTTTCTTTCGCGCTCGACCTGACGCTCAAGCTCTGCTTTTATATCCTTCAGCGATTCGTATTCTTCGTCGTTAAACGAAAGAGACTTGATCGCTTCGCTGTAATCAACACGGTAATTCTTATGTGTCTTTTTCATTTTCCTGTCCTTTCCGCCTATGCTGCGGCAAGATTGGAGTTATATTTTTTCTGCTATTCTGAGCTTTGCGCTGTGAGCGCGGGGATTGTCTTTGAGCTCTTCGGGAGAGGATACGATCGGTTTTTTGGACACGATCCTGATCTGCGGCTTCTTTCCGCAAACACAGATCGGAAAGTCGCGGGGGCAGGTGCATCCCTGAGCAAGCTCTGCGAAAGCCTCCTTGACCGCTCTGTCCTCGAGCGAGTGGAAAGTGATTATCGCAAGTCTGCCGCCGGGTGCCAGGAGATTCACCGCATCCTTCACGGTTCTGCCGATAATCTCAAGCTCGCCGTTGACCTCAATGCGGATCGCCTGGAAGGTCCTCATAGCGGGATGATGCTTCATCGATCTGCCGCCGTCGGGATACGCGCTTCTGATGATATCAACGAGCTCGCCGGTTCTTTCGATCGGCTTTTCTTCTCTTCTCTTGCAGATCTTGTCCGCAATACGAACTGCAAGCTTTTCCTCGCCGTAATCGCGGATGATGCGGATCAGATCCTGTCTCTCATAATTGTTCACGACGTACGCGGCGTCAATGGGTGCCGTTCTGTCCATTCTCATATCGAGAGGAGCATCGTGAACGTAGGAGAATCCGCGCTCGGGAGTATCGAGCTGATGCGAGGAAACTCCGAGGTCAAGAAGAATTCCGTCGAGGGCTTTGATGCCCTTATCATTACAAACCTTCGCCATATCCGCGAAGTTTGATTTAACGACCTCGGCGCGGTCCCCAAAGCGTGAAAGCCTTTCGGTGGCTACGGCAATCGCTGTATCATCTCTGTCAAGAGCGATCAGCTTGCCCGTAGTAAGCTTTGAGGCGATGGCGCTCGAATGCCCCGCGCCGCCAACAGTTCCGTCAAGGAACATTCCGTCCTCGCGCAAGGAGAGTGCGTCAAGGACTTCTTCGAGCAATACGGGCTTGTGCGAAAACTGCGGCAATTCCACGCCCGTGTCGGAATTACCCAGATTAAGTTCTTTAATAGTGCTCATATCAGATCAGCTTCTTCATAGAGCTCCGCCATCTCCTCGGCTTCTTCCTTGGTAACGGCTTTGAATACGCTTTCCGACCAGATCTCGGCGTGGTCATAACAACCGTGGATGACCGTTGCTCCGCCGAGTCCCGTGAAGGAGACGAGCGACGAGGCAATTACCACTCTTCCCTGAGTATCGGGAGAGAGAGTATCACCGTTTCCGTTGAGATAAGAGATCATCTTCGCCTTCTGCTTACCGGTAAGCTTTTCAGAGTTCTGGATCTTGTTCATAAGATTCTCAAGATATTCCACAGTGGATATAACGAGAGAACGGCTGTCTTTTATATTCGGGAAGATAACAAAGTTTGGTCCAAGTGCCTCACGATGCTTTGCGGGGATGAAAATACGGTTCTTTGCATCAAGATTATGCGTGGCTGTGCCCATGATGGGGGTAAACTCTGCCATTTTCATCACTCCTTCCCTCTTTTGCGTCAAAGTTTTATGCTTTCTTGCGCCATTTGGCTCCACCGAAGCCTTTTCTCCGCCCTATCCGTGGATAGTATCCCACTTTTTCCCGTGGGACTCCCAACCAATTTGCGGATTCCTGCGCCAATTTGCGCCAAATCTAAGTGCCATAATTATAATACATTTAGAGTGACAAATCAAGTACTTTGCGAAATTTCCTCCGAAAAAGTAAAAATTTTATCGCAATAACCCCCACGTGACGCCGATTATCGGCACTATTTATGTAATTTAGTGTAACCCTTCCTGTTTATTATCAAAAATGTTATTTATTTACATTTTGGAATCAAATCACCCGAAGCATCTCCACTTCTCGACAGCATCGATCCCACCGTCGACAGCAAAAATCGCCGCCTTGCATTACCGTCGACCGTCGGTCTGCAATAAAAAAACGGAAACCGCAAAACCAATGCGATTTCCGTTTTTTTATAAAATCAATTTCCGAGCAACGCGAGTAAATTTTCCTTTACACTTTCCACTTAAAAAGCCGTCTCCCGAAATCGGGAGACGGTTTTCATATTATCAGTTTGTGTAATTATCGAAGTAACCCTGGATCCAAACGATGGGAGTACCCTTATCGCCCGAGCCCGATGTAAGGTCGCAGAGCGAACCGATGAGATCGGTGAGACGGCGGGGTGTTGTTCCCTGCGATTCCATCTGTCCTACGAGGTTGGAATCCTTCTGCTTGATCCTCTCCGAGATAGCCGCCTTAAGAGCCTCGCCCGAGAGACCTGCGAAATCGTTATCAGCAAGGTACTTGAGCTTGATCTCGTTAGGCTGACCCTCGAGACCTGCGGTATATGCGGGAGAAACGACCGGGTCTGCAAGCTCCCAGATCTTTCCTACGGGGTCCTTGAACGCGCCGTCGCCGTATACCATAACCTCTACGCACTTGCCTGTAGCGGCGAGAATACGGTCTCTGATAGATTCAACAACGGTCTGACAATCTCTGGGGAAAAGCTTGATCGAGTCCTCTGTCGACTTATTCGAGCCGAGAAGACCGTATGCCTCGTTGCATCCGCTTCCGTCAACGGGAGCGGTGAGGATCTCGTCCATGCCGTAAACAGTCTCTGCACCCGCAGCCTTGAGAAGTCTCTTGGTACGTGCGCGGGAGTGAATGTCACAGCAAAGAATATGCTTAGTATAGTCAAGGATAGCTCTGCAATCGTTTGCAAGAATGACCTCGCACTCGCAATCGCAGGACTCAATGAGCTCGCGGTAGTATTCGATATAATCGACGCCGGTAAATCTGTGCTTACGGTAGCCGAAGAGCTCACGGTACTTAGCCTCGGTAAGAACGTCGCTTGTGGGATTGATGCCTGCCTCGTCGAGGTCATCAAGGCTGATAAGATGGTTTCCTACCTCGTCGGAGGGATAGGAGAGCATAAGAACGATCTTCTTAAGTCCCTTTGCGATGCCCTTAAGGCAGATAGAGAAACGGTTACGCGAGAGGATCGGGAAAATAACCGCAGCTTCACCGCCGGGGAATTTTGCGCTTACGTCCTTTGCGATCTGTTCAACACTTGCGTAGTTACCCTGAGCGCGGGCAACGACAGCCTCCGTAACTGCGATAACGTCGCGGTCGCGAATCTCGATATTTTCCGACTTTGCGGCTGCAAGAACGCTGTCCGCTACGATAGCCGCGATATCATCGCCTGCTCTGATTATGGGTGCGCGAACGCCTCTTGATACTGTTCCGATAAGTCTTTCCATAAAAATCACCTTCCTTGGGTGTTAGAATACAATTTTGTGTAAGCAAACTTACAATATATTATACCTCTATATTGCCCAAATGTCAAGAAAAATCTTGTATTTTTCGATCAATTACAAAACAAATTTACATTTTATTGAAAAAACGACCTCTCGCGAGGTCGTTTTTGATTATGAGCAACCGAACGTTTCGAACTGCGATATGATCATTCCGTCGGCGGCGCGTATAACCGTATCAACTATATGTGTGCTTCTCTCTCCGAATCTTGACAGAGATACGAGCCAATAGTTGTTCGTCGGGCAGAATCTGACGTACGCGCTGTAGCCTCCGTAATCACCCGCCGAGCGGACGATCTCCTCGGCAACACCCTTGTTATATACCGCCTTACCCTCGTATCTGCCGTAGTCGACCTCGGGATCGTAATAGATATAGTTACTAATTTGGGAGGATGAGATCAATGTGAGCGTGGAATCGATCTCGAGCGGTTTTACGGTATTGAGGCTGATCCTTACGTCCTTATCATCCGTCTTCGGGATCTCAATGAAGAAGGTCCAATAATGCATCGCGCAGTCGCCCATACCGTCGCTGTCGAATTGAACGGCACTCACAAGCAGATCTTCTCCCGATTTATTTACCGAGGATATACCGTAATCGGTGCCACCCCAGCCCGAAACAAGCTCGACGATGATCAAGGTAATATTTGAAAATGCATCTCCCGAATATCGGTTCAGGATCTCGGAGGGCATATTCTCTGCGCCGCCGTATGCTTCGCAAAGCTGATCAAAGGTATTGATGGTGACTCCGCGGTTTTTATCCTCTTCGCTCGGTAATGAATATCCCTCTCCTCCGAAAACTTCAAAAGGTATCGATGCATTGTCGAGAATAGTATAGAGATAATACTTTCCGTTATCAAGGACGGCAATAGAATCCTTGTCATTCTTGACCTCAAATATCTCGCAGCCGATCGGTCTGAGCCAAGCGGTAAAATCACGCTTCTGCGCGGCATCAAGCTCCTCGTAGCTTGAATAGGAAGACTTGACGTGATACATAATTTCGCCGATCTTATTTCCGACAAGCGACTCATCTACGGTGTTATTCTCAAACATACCGTTATAGCTTATGCCGTTTACTCGAACAAAATCCGACCAATCAACAAGTATCATACTTTCCTCGGTCTCGGTACCTGAAGCATACCAAGTCTCGGGCGGCATTGGCTCTATACCGTTTTCCTTGGTCTTCTCTGCCTCGCCGCTCTCGTTTCCGATACCCACAAGCAATTCGTCGCACGAGATCATTGAAACACAAAGCGCAAGAATCACAAAACAAAGCAAAAATCTTTTCATTCTTCTTCTCCTTTCGGGGCTTTACTTATAAAGACGGAGAAAGATCGGAAAAGTTCCACCTTTTTATAAAAAAATTAATGATCGTCAAATAAAGTTGAATATCCGGTATCATAAATATCGATCAGTGAGCCTGTGCTGCCAAAGCAATATCTGTAAACGTTGACAAACACACACAAGGGCGGTCTTCCCGAATAAAACGGCACATACTGTGCGCCCTTCACCACCTTCACATCCCAGAGCAATTGTCCTTTTTCACTGACATTCAGCTCCGCGCCGAGCGCGCCGGAAACGGAACGAATGATCTCACCCGTTTCCTTATCAAGATCTATAATCACAAGTATGGCAACATATCTGTCCTCTATCAAATCAAGTATCTCGGGAGTCTGCCCGGTATTTGTGACATAAACGTTTTCTTTCTTCCATTTACTCCATTTTTCCGCAGCCTTCTCGGGATAATAATACGCCGATACGTAGATCTTTCCCGAATACTCGATTATATCCGACACGCACAGTTCGTCCTTTTGCTTAACGGTATATTCCACCGTTTGAACGAAATTACCTTCCCTGTCAAGTCTTACAAATTTCTGAACAGTTTCATCGTCGCCATATGCGTTAAGAATAAAGCCGTCCCCGTATTTCTCTATAACATCGATCTGTCCGAAGTCAGTAATATCGGTCAGATTTCGGGATAAAATATTACCGCTAAAATCAAATTTTGTAACGCCAAGCCAAGAGGTCTTTACGGTTACTCCATCCACCTTTTCTCTCCGACTTCCCTTTGTAAACGCAGTGAAA
The DNA here is from genome assembly GCA_045632925.1 of Eubacteriales bacterium. GTDB lineage: Bacteria > Bacillota > Clostridia > Oscillospirales > CAG-272 > CAG-390. The sequence goes on from JAZQXP010000066.1 coordinate 368,819, forward strand.
GCAACGTTGCCGTTGTCTATTATTGATTCCACACGCTCATTGATCCCAAGATCAAAAGTATGTGACCACATAGGCTCTCCGTTCTCTGCACGGAAGCATATCAATTTATTCGGACGACCGTATACTAACACGTGATCGCCGACCAGATGGCTTTCAGCGTTTTCCATACCATCACACAGGACCTTCCATACCCGAACATCATTTTCGTATTTCACGAGATAAACAATGTTCGGATCGCGTACTTCTTTTCCGTACTCAGTTTCTATATCAAATCTTACTATACGCCCAGCCTCATCCTCATATCCATTGATCAGAAAATCGCACCATTTCCAATAAAGCTTTCTCACGGTATTCGGCGTCGTGTCCGCTCCAATGCTTTCATTCCCCGAAATACCGGATTCTTTAATAGCATCGATCAAAATCTCCGCGGTTTTGGGATCAGAAAAGTTTCCTTCGGTAATATCGTGCCACACAGACTTGATCTCGGAACGGCTGAGACCCTCGGTAGGCAAGGATGTATTATCAAAGAATTCAATCGCCCGATTATACTCCTTTACCTCTTCGGCGCAAGCGTACAAGCCCAACGACGCGGCGAGCAAAAGCACAAACGAAGCCGCTATCAAAAGAATACTCCTGCCGCGTCTTTTTCTTTGTCTGTTCTTTACGGACAAAGCTACACGTTCAGCCGTCAGACCTTCAATCACCTCTGCCGAGCTTTCGGCAGGGAGACTTATTTCCACACCGTCTCCGAGCAGAATATCGAGTTCTTTTTCGCTCAGACTATCAAATATCGCATCGAGCCTTTTTTTCATTCGGCTTCTCCTTTCAGCCTTTTTCTCAGCTTTTCTATCGCTCTGTGAGTTCTGACATCGACATTCGACACAGTCAGCCCCATTTCCTCTGCTATTAATCGAGAAGGTTGACGCAAATAAAACTTTCTGATTATGATTTTCCTGTCACAATCGGGAAGAGCATTTATTGCTTCAAGCAATTCTCGCCTTGTTTCCTCTCGGGAAAAATCCCCCTCAAGCGTATAGTCATCCGCCAAATCATTCTCTGCAACTTCAAGAGGTAATATCTCGCGTTCCATTTTTCTTTTGCGTAACAAATTGATTGCATTGTTCTTCGCAATTACGCAAAGTCGTGCCTGTATACTGCCCCGTCGCGGATCAAAGCTTTCAACGGATAAATAAAAGTCGGTAAAGGGATCGGCAACGCAATTTTCAATGTCGGCAACACAGAATTCTTTTTCTGACAACCTGCCTCTGACCACGGAATAAACCAACCCCGAATACAACTCTGTCATTATTCTTATTCCGCGATTTGGGTCGTTTTTCAGAAGAGTCAATAATTCGGCATCCCGCATTTCTTCACCTCCGTCAATTCCTTCTTTCATATATTAATACGGGCTACAGGAGAAAATCTTACAAAAAATCGGTATTTTTTTGCCGAGGCGCAAAAAGTCCCCGGCAAAAATGGATCTTATTTAATTGATAATCTCGTAAACCCGTCAAACCCGTGTGCTCTGATGAGCGCTTCGCCCTCGTCATGAGCGCAAAGAATAGTCGTTACCGAATGTGTATCCGCGCCATAGGTCATCTTGCCGCCCGCCGCACGGATCATATCAAGCATTTCGGGAGTAGGATAGGGCGTCTTACGCCAGCCGCGTCCTATCGCACCTGTGTTCAGCTCAAAGAGATCGCAATACTTGACGTTCTCCTCGATCGCCGCCTTTGCCGCCGCGAGGTAGCTTTCGGCGCAGGTATCGAAGAAGAAGTTTTCGCCGTCACCGTTGAATTTCGAAACGAGGTCAAAATGCGCGATAATATCACAATTCGTGATACGAGCGACGTCCTTGACAAGATTCATATACTCGATAGCAAAAGCCTCGCCGTCACCGTCGTACAGCTCGTCTATGGCAGCCTTGAAGGACTGAGGAGACATATCGGTCGAATAATACTTATTCCCTCTTCTGAGGCTGTGAACGGCGCCTATGACGTAATCGTAGTCATTGTCGTCGGGATAGGAGAAAATATCCCTCTCGATACCGCAAAGGATCGTGATCTTATCCGAATACTTATCCTTGAGGCGGTTTATGCAGTCGATATAGCCTCTGACATCCTTGACGCCGTAGGATTCAGCCTCGGGGGCAGATGCGTGACCCGAAAATCCGAGCGTATCAAAACCGAGCTTTATCGCCTCGAGAACCATCTCCTCGGGCGTGTTTTTGCCGTCGCAGTATCTCGTATGGGTGTGATAATTGAAATAACCCATTATTTCATCTTCTCCTGCTTGATCTTTTTGTCAACAACGTGGCGGCTTGCGAGCTCTGCGCGCACCTCGTCGATCGAGATGCCCATCTCGGTCATCATTACCATTATGTGATAGGTGAGATCCGCGATTTCAAAGATAGCCTCCGCGCGATCGCCGCCCTTACCCGCGATGATGACCTCTGTGCATTCCTCGCCGACCTTCTTTAGGATCTTGTCGATTCCCTTTTCAAAGAGATATGTGGTGTATGAGCCCTCCTTCGGGTTCGTCTTTCTGCCCTCGATGAGCTTCATAAGATCGTCGAGACAGAAAGCCGATTCCGCATCTTCATCCTCATAAATATCCTCAAAGAAGCAGGAGCGCGCGCCCGTGTGGCAGGTAGGTCCGTCGGGCTTTGCCGTGATCAGAAGAGTATCGGCATCGCAATCCGTCTTGATCGAAACGACGTTGAGGAAATTACCCGAGGTCTCGCCCTTGAGCCAGAGCTTTTGTCTCGAGCGGCTGTAAAAGCATACCTTTTTCTGCTCGAGAGTGATGTCGAGGCTCTCGGCGTTCATATATCCGAGCATAAGGACCGCGCCGTCCGCCGCATCGGTTATGATCGCGGGGATGAGACCGTCCTGATTGTATTTAAGATTCTTGATATCAAACATTTGTGTACCTCACAGAGATTCCTGCATCGTGAAGGCTCGCCTTCAGATCGGGGATTTTTATCTTGCCGAAATGGAATATCGTTGCGGCAAGTCCGGCATCAACGCCGGGTAGCGTATTGAACAGCGTAATGAAATCTTCAATCGAACCCGCTCCGCCCGATGCAACTATCGGAACGTCGGCTACCTCGCAGACCGCGCGGAGCATTTCTATGTCAAATCCACCGCCTACGCCGTCTGTGTCGATCGAATTGACAACTATCTCGCCCGCGCCGCCCTTGACACCGCGCTCAATCCATTCGATGGCGTCGATGCCCGTATTGATGCGTCCGCCGTTTTTGAAAAGCATAAATCTGCCGTCAACGCGCTTGATGTCCGCGCTGAGAACCACGCATTGGCTTCCGTAGCGTTCAGCCGCACGCGGAATGAGATCGGGATCGCTTATCGCGCCCGAGTTTACGCTGACCTTGTCGGCACCGCATTTGAGAACGCGGTCGAAATCGTCAAGCGTTCTGATGCCGCCGCCGACCGTCAGAGGGATAAAGACCTTGGATGCTACCCGTCTGAGCGCATCGGTAAAAAGACGGCGACCGTCCGACGACGCGGTAATATCATAGAAGACGAGCTCGTCGGCGCCGCAATCGCTGTAAAACTCGGCAAGTACCTCGGGCGAGGAAACGTCGCGGAGTTCGGCGAAGTTTACGCCCTTGACGACTCGTCCGTCGCGCACGTCAAGGCAGGGTATAATTCTTTTTGTGATCATTTTTCCGCCTCCGTCATACTGACTGCACGTCCGACGTCGATATCGCCCGTGTAACAAGCCTTACCGACGATCGCGCCCCAGAGCCCGTCTATCCTGAGAAGCGCCTCTATATCGGAATATGAAGACACTCCGCCCGATGCAACGATATTGCATCCGGGATAGGTTTTGCAAAGATATTCGTAGAGAGCCACGTTCGAGCCCTTCATTGCGCCGTCGCGCGAGATATCGGTCACGATAAAGTCGCGCACGCCCTTCTCTATCATCGAGGCGAAGAAATCATCGCGCTTCATCGGCGCTTCCTCGAGCCAGCCCTTGATCGCAACCGCCTCGCCGCGGAGATCGACTCCGACAACGACTCTGCCATCGCATTCGCGAAGACAAGCCTCGAGCATTGCGGGGTCGGTCACAGCCGCAGTTCCGAGAATGATGCGCTCAACGCCCGCGTCAAGATATTTTTTTGCGGTCTCAACAGAACGGATACCTCCGCCAATCTCGACCTTGAGACCGCTTTCTCTCGCAAGCCTCGAAACCGTCTCGATATTCGGCGTATTTCCGTCTCTCGCGCCTTCAAGGTCCACCGCGTGGAGCCATTCTGCGCCAGACGCCTTGAAGCGTTTTGCGACCGCGAGCGGATCGTTGTCATAGACCGTCAGCTTGTTATAATCACCGTGCGTAAGTCTGACCGCCTTACCGCCGATCAGATCGATTGCGGGTACTATTCTCATTTTGCACCTCCGAAATCGCCTTCGCAGAAGTTTTTCAGCATTTTAAGTCCCGCCCGCGAGCTCTTTTCGGGGTGGAATTGGCATCCCATCACGTTTCCGCGAACGACAGCCGCCGTTATCGGTACTCCGCAATCACAGACCGCAACGGTATCCGCGTCGCACTCGGATGCATAATAGGAATGAACAAAATAAACGAATTCACCCTCGGGAATATCTCGGAAAACAGGGGAGGACGCCTTCAGCTCCGCATTCGGAAAATGAAGCGCGTTCCAACCCATCTGCGGGATCTTAAGCTCGGGAGCAATGACTCCATCCATCGAAATGACCTTGCCGGGGATCAGACCGAGACCCTTGTGGCATCCGAATTCGTGGCTTTCGTCAAAGAGCATCTGCATTCCGAGGCAGATCCCCATAAGCGGTATGCCCGCATTCGCACGTTCTATGATAAGCTTATCAAGTCCGTTTTGACGAAGCTTTGCCGCCGCGTCTCCGAATGCGCCAACGCCGGGGAGAATTATCTTATCCGATTTGGCAATCACTTCGGGATCGCCGCTGACAACAGCCTCCGCACCGACAGCCGCAAGCGAGGAACAAAGCGAGTAGAGATTACCTACTCCGTAATCAACAACGCAAAGCATCAGAGAACTCCTTTGCTCGAGGGGATCTTATCAGGAAAACGGTTGTCCACAGCGGCGGCGGCACGCATTGCTCTTGCAGTCGCCTTGAAAGCCGCCTCGAGGATGTGATGTGCGTTCTTGCCCGCAAGCTTGCGCAGGTGCAGGCAGATGCTCGATTCACGAACGAATGCAATGAAAAACTCCTCGCCGAGCTCGGTGTCAAAGGTACCGACACGCGGTCTCTTTATCGCAACTCTGTAGTCAAGAAATGCTCTGCCCGAAAGATCGACAGCCGCCATCATCAGCGCCTCGTCCATCGGAAGAATGATGTCACCGTAACGGCAGATTCCGCGGCGGTCACCGAGAGCCTCGGCAAAAGCCTTGCCGAGACAGATTCCGACGTCCTCGACCGTGTGGTGAGCATCGACCTCGATATCTCCGTCGCAGACAACGTCAAGGTCAAATCCGCCGTGACGGGCGAAAAGTGTCAGCATATGATCGAAAAATCCCACGCCCGTGTCAATATTGCTCTTGCCTTCGCCGTCTATATTAAGCGTCAGCTTGATCTTGGTCTCTGCGGTATTTCTTTCTATAGTAGATGTTCTCATTATTTACTCCTTAATGATCTCCGCAACGGCATTCACAAGCGCGGACATATCCTCAGCCGTGCCGATGCTGATGCGCAGATAGTCGCTGATCCTTTCCTTTGAGAAGTGACGTACGAGTATTCCGCGATCGCGAAGCTTTCTGTAAGCTTCACCTCCCGAAACGCCGGGGAGCTTGACGAAGATGAAATTCGCCTTGCTCGGTAAAACGGTCACACCGAGTGCCGCAAGCTTCTCTGCGGTCTCTTCTCTTACCCTTATGACCTCGCCGACCTTCTCCGCATAATAAGCCTTCGAGGAATCGGTAAGTGCTGCCGCGCCCATTTTGAGGGCGAGAGAGTCGAGATTGTATGGATTGGTCGAATATTTCATCAGCTCGAGATCGGCGATAAGCTCGGCGTTTCCGATAGCGTATCCGAGTCTCGCGCCCGCCATTCCGCGCGATTTCGAATATGTTGCGCAAACGAGCAGATTATCGTACTTTTTCGTAAGCGGGATCGCGCTCTCGCCGCCGAAATCGACGTATGCCTCGTCGACCACGATCACACGCTCGGGATTCGATGCAACGATCCTTTCGATTTCTGAAAGAGGAAGAGCCTTTCCCGTCGGGGCGTTCGGATTCGCTATGACGGCACCTCGGTCGAGACCGAGATAATCCTCGGGCACTATCGAAAAATCCTCATCGAGCGGAATGATCTTCGCGTCTATACCGTAAAGATCTGTAAAGACCGAATAAAATCCATAAGTCAGGTCGGCAAAAGCAACGCCGTCCTCAAAAAAGCATGCAAACGCGAAATTCAGCGACTCATCCGAGCCGTTTGAAACGAACACGTTCTCCGCCGAAACTCCGTAAAACTCCGCAAGCGCATCCTTAAGCGCCTTTGCCGTCGGATCGGAATAAAGACGCAGATCGGATACTACATCCGTGTTCACCGCCGCTATAACGTCGGGCGCGGGAGGATAGGGAAACTCGTTGGTATTGAGCTTGATATACCTTTTGTCCCTCGGCTGCTCGCCCGGAACGTAGGCGTCAAGCGTTCTGTATTTTTTGGCTAAAAAGCGGCTCATTCGTATTCTCTCCCCATACGTCTCATAACGCTTCTGGCGTGCGCGTCAAAGCCCTCACTGCGGGCGAACATATCGACATCCTCCGCGATATCTGCAAGTGCCTCGGCGGAAAAATATGTGAATTGCATCTTTTTGACAAAATCATCGACCGAGAGCGGGCTGTAGAATCGAGCCGTTCCCGACGTTGGAAGCGTGTGGTTGGGCCCCGCCATATAGTCGCCGACCGCCTCGGGACAGTTTCTGCCGAGGAAGACCGATCCCGCGTTTCTGACCTTATCGAGAAGTCCGAAGGGATCGTCAACACAGAGCTCAAGATGCTCGGGGGCAATTCTGTTCGACATATCGACCGCCTCCGCGATGCTGTCAACTATGATGATAAGTCCGTGTGTATCAACCGAATCTCGCGCGATCGCTTGTCTCGGGAGGCTCAGAAGCTGTTTTTCGATCTCAAGAGTGACCGCTTCCGCAAGCTCCTTGCTGTCGGTGACAAGAACCGCGGAGGCACGTCTGTCGTGCTCTGACTGAGAAAGCAGATCCGCCGCAACGTATACGGGATTTGAATTGCCGTCTGCGATCACAAGGATCTCGCTCGGTCCCGCGATCATATCGACGCCGACCTTACCGCTGACCTGTCTCTTCGCCTCTGCGACGTATGCGTTGCCGGGTCCGACGATCTTATCGACCGCGGGGATGCTTTCTGTTCCGTATGCAAGAGCCGCAACAGCCTGCGCGCCACCGCACTTGAATATTCTTCCGACACCCGCGACTCTCGCCGCCGCGAGGATCTGTGCGGGGATGCTTCCTCCGCTCGGAGGAGTGACCATTACGATCTCGTCAACGCCCGCGATCTTGGCGGGAATGCAGTTCATAAGAACAGACGAGGGATAAGCCGCGGTTCCTCCCGGCACGTAAAGTCCGACTCTCTCGAGAGGAAGGACCTTCTGACCCGCGAAAACACCTGCGCGGCTGTTGCAAACAAAGCCCTGACGCACCTGACGGCTGTGGAAATCGCGGATATTTGCAGCCGCGCGCTCGAGCATACCGATATAAGCCTCGCCTACCTGCGCACACGCCGCATCGATCTCCTTCTTCGTGACCTCGAGCTTTTTGAGCTTTGCGCGGTCGAATTTCAGTGCGTATTCGATAAGAGCCTCGTCTCCGCGCGCCTTAACGTCATTGATTATATTCGCTACCACCTCGGAAATATCCGAAGCGTCGTTTATTCTGTCAAAGATCTCGCTGTCGCTGATCTCTTTTCTGTATACTGTTCTGATCATGGTTTTAATCCTTATTTAGTTAATTGTAAACGCTCTGATTTATAAAATCCGTTTTTTCGGCGGCTTTGCCGACCGAAAAAACACCTTTCAGGCGAGCCTTGCGAGCCCGCGAGCTGAGGGGAGCAGTCAAAATTCTCGATTTTGACTGCGGCGATAAGCTCGCGTTTTCAATTGTAAAACGCAGTTTTACAATTGGGTCATTCCTTGTTCTCAAACGCGCGGCAAACACGCATTATCTGCTCGCCCTTGAATTTCATACTCGCCTTGTTGGCGATGAGTCGCGCGCTGATATCGCAAATTTTATTGAATTCCACAAGCCCGTTGGCTTTGAGCGTACTTCCCGTCTCGACTATATCGACGATAACATCGGAGAGGCCGAGAAGTGGTGCGATCTCGATCGAGCCGTTGAGCTTGATAATATCTATCCTTCTACCGAGGGATGCGTAATACTGTCCCGCGATGTGCGTAAATTTTGTTGCCACACGCAGGGTCTTGGAGCGGTCATCGGTAAAATCCGACTTTGCCGCCACAGCCATTCGGCATTTGCCGAGGCCGAGGTCGAAAAGCTCATAGACGTCGGGAGAATATTCAAGGAGAATATCCTTTCCCGCAACGCCGATATCAGCCGCGCCGCGCTCAACGTAAATTGCAACGTCAGAGGGCTTGACCCAAAAAAAGCGAAGCGTTCCCTCGGCGTTTTCAAAAATCAGCTTGCGGCTTTCCTCGCGGATACCCTCGGCTTCCATTCCCTCGCGCTCGAAATAGGAGTAGACCTTCTCGCCAAGTCTTCCCTTAGGCAGAGCGACGTTCAAATATTTTTTCTTTTCCATCAGATGACCTCCGCCTCTCCATTGTCGTTCAGCTTCATCACGCAAGCGCACCTTTCCGCGCCAGCGGCACTTCTCTGCACGAGAACGCTCTTGCCCTCGGCTTTGAGCTTTTTGACCGCCGCCGAGATCATTGAAGGATCACGGTCAGCCGAAACGAGCAGAACGTCCGCCGCGTATTTCGGCGAATAACCCTCGATCAGCTCGAGTAGATCGGTATAAAGTGCAAATCCGAGACCGCTTCCCGTGCGGCCCATCTTCGTAATAAGTCTGCCGTATTCTCCGCCCTTGAGTATTGCCTCGGATACGCCGTCGATATAGCCGTTGAATACCGCACCGTCATAATAATTCATCCCGTGTATGACAGAAAGATCGACTCTGACGTGCTCGGCTTCCTCGTCGGTAAGCGCATTTGCGATCAGTCGAAGCTCTCCGATCGCATCCGCGGATTCGGCATATTTCGAAAACCCGAGAGACGAGAGCATCTCGCCCGCTTCTCTTATCGGAATCGAGAGTCTCGATAGCTCGATCATTCTTGAGATCTCTTCCTCGCCGAGTCCCGCGCGGGAGCAGATCAGAGAAAGTGCGGGAGCGTTTTTATCCTTCAGCGCATTCGCGAGCTCGCCCCTGAGTCTGTCGGAAATACCGAAAAGCTTGCGTATGCCCTCGATAAGTCCCGTGTGCGAAATATCAAGCATATAGTCGCATCTCGTCACGGCAAGCGTCCGGCAAGCCAGAGAGACGACCTCTGCGCGGTCGTAAGCACAAACGTCGCCGATGCATTCAAGACCGATCTGTAGAATCTCCTTGAACTCGTCGCCGCCCGAGGGAACGCGGTAAACGCTCTCGCTGTAGAAGAGCTTATCTGTCCTTCCTCTCTGCTCCGAGGCATCGCGGATGATGGACATCGTAATATCGGGCTTGAGCGCAAGAAGTCTGCCGCCTGCACCCGTGAAAGTTATCATCTGACCGCCGGTCAGAAAATCGCGGTATTCGGAGAAAAGATCGTATTCCTCAAAGCCTACCGTGCGGTAGCGCGAATATCCGCACTCGGTATAAAGCTCGCGCAAAAGGCGCGGGAGCTCATCTATGAGTCCGCATTTCAGCTCATTCATCGGAAGCCTCCGCCTTTCCCTCGAGCTTGTCGAGAACGATACGGTATCCGCCGTTTCCGTAATAAAGCGACCGCTTTACGCGGCTGATAGTCGCCGTGCTTGCGCCCGTCTTTTCGGCGGCGTCACCGTAAGACATCCCGTTGTCGATACACATAGCAACCTCAAGTCGCTTTGCCATCTCATCGATTTCGGCGACCGTGCAAAGGTCGGTAAAGAAGTTCGCGCAATCCTCTGCGCTGTCAAGCGAAATGATCGCACGCCAGAGCTGTTCCGCTCTCTCGCCTCGTATATTTCTCATGTCTTTATTCATAATTCAAGCTACTCCTTTAAGGTGTAATTGCTTTAGCCCTTTAGCATGTTAAAATGATACCACTTTAGAGGCGATTTGTCAAGTACTTTTTCGATTTTTTCACGTCAATAATAAATAATTCCGTGCGGTTTATGCAACCGCACGGAATTTTATTACGAAAGATCGAAATTACGCCAGTTTGCGAAGTCGTCAAAAGCGCCTTCAACACCGCCGACAGATTCGTATCTCGCGGGGGTGTAACCGGGTCCGAAGCCGTAAACTCTGCCGATATTCGCGCGCTTTGCGGCAAGGACGCCCGAAAGCGAATCCTCAAATACCATACAGTCCTCGGGCTTCTTGCCGAGAAGAGCCGCGCTTCGGAGATAGATATCGGGATCGGGTTTGCCGGGCATTATACCGTCATCATAGATGATCCTATCCCACGAGAACCAACGCTCGAGGTGGAAATATTCAAAATAGCACTTGACGTTGTTGATCTCCGATCCCGTCGCGATCATCATCTGATAGCCCTCCGCCTTGAGATAATCAAGGAATTCCTCCGCTCCCGGAACAAGGTGGAAGGTCGGATCGAGAACCGCACGGCGGCGGTATTCGGCTTCCTTTTCATAGGTGAACCTTTCGATTTCCTCCACAGTCAGAGGACTGAAAAAGCGCGTCAGGATCTCTGTGTTGCTGCAGCCGAGAAGATACTTTTCCGCTACGTCATCGGCAAGAGGAGCCTTGCCGTGCTCGGGGAAAAAGTCCTGCCAGACCGCCTTGTGAATATGCGAATCAAGCACGAGAGTGCCGTTGAAATCGAATATCATACCCTTCTTTTCGCTCATAATTTTACTTCCTTATCTTCAATTTATTTATTGATACATCAATTACTAAAAATGCATATTACAATTAATTACGTTTTTTCGTTGGCTTTGCCGACGAAAAAACACCAATAAGACGAGCTTAGCGAGTCCGCGCACCGAGGGGAGCTGACAAAATCCTTGATTTTGTCAAGCGGCGATAAGTGCGCGGTCATCAATTGTAAAACGCAGTTTTACAATTGGATTTTGGGCATACCGTCGAAGCCTTTTTGAATTTCTTCGTCGGTGGGAGCGTAATCGGTCAGCTGACCGTCGTTGTACTTGCCATAAGCGAGCATATCGAAGTAGCCCGTACCTGTCAGACCGAAGACGATGGTTTTCTCTTCGCCCGTCTCCTTGCACTTAAGTGCCTCGTCGATTGCAACCTTGATCGCGTGCGAGCTTTCGGGTGCGGGGAGGATTCCTTCAACGCGAGCAAACTCGACAGCCGCCTCGAAGACCTCGGTCTGCTTGACCGAAACGACTTCCATAAGACCCTGATCGTAGAGCGCGGAGAGAGTGGTGTTCATACCGTGATAGCGGAGTCCGCCCGAGTGATGGGGTGCGGGGATGAATCCGCTTCCGAGAGTATACATCTTTGCAAGCGGGCAGACCATACCCGTATCGCAATAGTCGTATGCGTATCTGCCCCTCGTCAGCGACGGACAGGATGCGGGTTCGACCGCGATAAAGCGGTAATCAGCCTCGCCTCGTAGCTTTTCGCCCATGAAGGGCGCGATAAGTCCGCCGAGGTTCGAGCCACCTCCGGCACAGCCGATGATGATATCAGCTTTCTCGCCGTATTTATCGAGTGCGGTCTTGGTCTCGAGACCGATGACCGACTGATGGAGCATTACCTGATTGAGCACGCTTCCGAGAACGTAACGGTAACCCGGAGTGTTTGTAGCAACCTCGACAGCCTCGGAAATTGCACATCCAAGGCTTCCCGAGGTACCGGGATGCTCCGCGAGGATCTTTCTGCCGACAACGGTATCGGGTGAGGGCGAAGGAGTTACGGTCGCACCGTAGGTCTTCATAACCTCGCGGCGATGCGGCTTCTGCTCATATGAGACCTTGACCATATAAACCTTGCAGTCGAGTCCGAGGTATGCGCAAGCCATGGAAAGCGCGGTACCCCATTGGCCGGCACCGGTTTCGGTGGTTACGCCCTTGAGTCCCTGCAGCTTCGCGTAGTAAGCCTGCGCGATAGCGGAATTGAGCTTGTGGCTTCCGCTGGTGTTATTACCTTCAAATTTATAATAGATCTTCGCGGGTGTCCCGAGCTTCTCCTCAAGGCAGTATGCACGGATGAGGGGCGCGGGGCGGTACATTTTATAAAAATCGCGGATTATATCGGGAATTTTGAAGAATCTCGTAGTGTCGTCAAGTTCCTGACGGATGGCTTCATCGCAAAAAACCGCAGAAAGAGCCTCTGCCGTGATCGGCTTGTGAGTCCCGGGATCAAGAAGCGGCGCGGGCTTATTCTGCATATCGGCGCGGAGGTTGTACCATTCGCGCGGCAGCTCGTTTTCGCTCAGATAAATTTTGTAGGGAATTTGTTTTTTGTCCATTTTGGATTCTCCTTTCGCGGATGAGTGATTTTCGGGCGGCTAAAAACAAAAAATCCCCGCCCCGTAGCCGTAAGGCTCTTGCCGGGACAGGAAATACCTGCGGTGCCACCCTGCTTGAGTCAGCCAAAAGCTGACGTCCACTCAACGTGTACTTCATACACTCGTTCTGTAACGGGAACTCCCGTCTCGGCTACTGCCTTTCGGTTTCGCCTCGCCCTCAAAAGTCCATTCACAAGCCCTATCCCACCGTACTCTCAACGCCGACGGCTCTCTGTGGGGATTCGAAGCTTGTTACTTCTCTTTCTCATCGGTTTATCATAGTATACTGCAAAAAATGATCGATGTCAATACTTTTTTAGAAAAAATGTTCAATATTTATACAAATCTATATGTTATAATGGTTTCAAATAACACGCAAAGGAGACGCATACCTTGAAAAAATGCAATATCTGTAAATCGGTTGTCAACGCACGCGAGGAATGCCCGATCTGCGGAAACACTCTGACCTACGAGCCGCCCGTTATGGAAGACCGCGAGCACTTCGTTTTCAATAAATATTTTGCGCTTTATCTGCTTAAAAACACGTGGTTTGCGATCTTCTGCACGGTCATTGCCGCCGTAATGCTGATTCTTGCAAAGGATTTTACAATCGGACATCTGATCGTCGGAATTTTTCTCCTGATCGCAACCTATCTTTTCTCGATCTTTCAGAGAAAATATGAAACATTGGTCATTCAATGGAGCAATTCCGAGGAATATTCCAAGCGCAAGGCAGCAGCCGCAAAATACGCCGTCGGCTCGGCTTCGCTGATATATTTCCTTTTGGCGATATTATAATAATCGAAAGAGGCTGATTCATTGACAAATCAATGGATCAGCCCTTTAAGTAGACTAATTGTTGGAATAAACGAAGGATTTTGCTGATAATGACAAATAGAAACACAACTCGTAATTACTTTTGGTACTAACACAGTATCTCCGTCTCTTCCCCTCATCCACCACTTACGTGGTCCCCCTTCCCCGCCGGGGAAGGTAAAGTAGGTAGCAATCTTATTACGTTTGTGCAGTGAATATCATTCTGACATATAATTTTGCATATCAAAAGAGGAATATTTTATTGAAAAAGTTTGCAAAAACATAATTGTAAGTGCAAATTGATTCAAA
>JAZQXP010000067.1:0-93362 GCA_045632925.1 Eubacteriales bacterium
CGAGCAGTTTTGACGGAGCAGATTTTTTCGAGAACAAGGTTCTTTTCGATGATCATATATTAATATTATCAAGGAAAGAACTGCAGTTATCGGGAAAATCTGCCCGACAAAACCAATTATGTTCGACTCCCGTACGGCTAAAGAAAAGAATTATGGATAAAAACTTGATTATTTCGGAAAATGAGTCGATCATCGCCGTCGGCGACAGAGTAAAAATGATATCGAACGGTAAGGGTCTTGCCTGGGGCTCCGACTCCTACCTTCTTGCCGCGCGCCTTCGCCGAGGAAAGAGAGCCTGCGAGCTCGGATGCGGCACGGGTGTAGTCACCCTTCTTGCGGCGGCATTTGATAAATTCAACCACGTCACCGCGCTCGAGGTTGAGCCCGAAAGTGCCGCTCTGGCGGAGAGAAACGTCGCGCTCAATTCGCTTTCCGATAAGATCACGGTTAAAAATATAGATATCCGCGAGGCGCACCCGAAGGATCTCGGCGGTGAATTCGACTGTGTTTTCTCGAATCCGCCCTATTTTGCGCATCCCGGACCGGAAAGCGCCGACTCGATCCGTCAATCTGCTCGCCACGAGATCCACGGCGGCATCTCGGATTTCTGCGCCGCGGCGGCAAGACTTCTCCGCTACGGCGGAACCTTCGTCTGCGTTTACCGCCCCGACAGACTCGTCGACCTTTTCTGTGCTATGAGAGCCGCCAAGCTCGAGCCCAAGAAGATGTGTACCGTCTACGCGGACACAAACTCCAAGCCCGCCTTCGTCCTCGTAGAGGCAAAATTCGGCGGTGCTCCGCTGCTCGAATTTGAGCCGCCCCTCTTCCTCTACACCGACGAGATCACAAATCCCCGCATCCGCACCGAGCGGATAGAAAAAATATATGAAAAGACATCGTTTGAAATATGAAATATAAATGCCTGATCCTTGACCACGACGATACAACCGTCGATTCCACCGCCGAGGTCAATTATCCCGCCCTGCTCGACACACTCTCAAAGCTGCGACCCGATATCCATCCCGAATACGAAACATTCATGGATTTCTGCTTCGAGCCCGGCTTTTTCGAATATTGCACCAAGATCCTCGCGCTTGACAGCGAGGAAATGAATTTTGAATATAACAACTGGAAGAAATTCGTCCGCGAGATCACGCCGCACGCCTGCCCCGGTATGGCTCGGATCATCGAACGTCAGCGCGCTGAGGGCGGCATCGTTTGTGTCGCATCGCATTCGGAGACCGAAAATATTCTCCGCGACTGGAAGGCGAATTTCCACTCTGCTCCCGATGAGCTTTACGGCTGGGATGCGGGGGCGGACAAGCGCAAGCCCTCGCCCTACGCCGTTTTTGAAATTGCGAAAAAGTATTCGCTCGAGCTCTCCGACTTTCTCGTCATCGATGACCTCAAGCACGGATACGACATGGCAAGAAACGCGGGCGTGCAATTTGCCGCCGCGCTCTGGGCACAACCGAGCAAGCTTTGCCGCGAGTTTATGGAAAATAACGCCGACGTGTGCTTTTACGACACGGCGGCTCTTGAAAGGTATCTTTTTGAATGAGCGAGACCAAGAGACTTCTCAGCCACGCGCGCCGCGCCGTGGACGATTACAATATGATTGAGGACGGCGACCGCATTGCCGTCGGTATCTCGGGCGGCAAGGATTCTCTCGCGCTCCTGACGGCTCTTGCGGGTCTCAGACGCTTCTACCCGAAGAAATTCGAGGTCATCGGCATCAGCATCGACATGGGACTCGAGGGAATGGATTTCTCGCCAGTTGCCGAATACTGCGAGAAGCTCGGCGTCGAATACAAGATCGTCAAAACCGAGATATCGAACATTATCTTCAACGTCCGACGGGAGCCGAATCCCTGTTCCTTGTGCGCTAAAATGCGCCGCGGAGCCTTAAACACCGCCGCAGTGGAGGAAGGATGCAACAAGGTGGCACTCGGTCATCATTTCGACGACGTCGTCGAGACCTTTATGCTCAACCTCTTTTTCGAGGGTCGCATCGGCACGTTCTCACCCGTGACCTACCTCTCGAGAATGGATATAACCGTCATCCGCCCCCTCATCTATATGCCGGAAAAGGACGTCAGATATTTCGCGTCCAAGACCGAGCTTCCCGTTGTCACATCTACCTGTCCCGCCGACGGTAACACCGAGCGTGAGAATATGAAGCAGCTTCTCGCCTCGATCGAGCGCAATAACAAGGGTCTGCGCTACCGCATTTTCGGCGCAATACAGCGTGGCGAGATCGACGGCTTCAAGCCGATCTCGAAGATGCAGGGAATGAAATCGTATGATGAATCCGAAGAATAAAGGAGTTTTTGATATGGAAAGAATCAGAACCGGCGCCGCTTACCACGGCAACCGAATACTGCACCACGTCGCGGACGATATGGCAGAAATGGCTCGTCAGAATATGGACGTTGTCGTTCATATGTTCTCGCACAACGACTGGGACCGCCACCTCGGCGTGATGAACGAGATCTGCAAGATCTCGGAGTATAACGGGCTCGAGGTCTGGATCGACAACTGGGGCATCGGAGGCCCTCCCGGCGACAAATCGCACTTTCTGCAGTACCATCCCGAGGCACATCAGGTCTACTCGGACGGCTCGATCGATCCCGTTTCCGCCTGCTACAACGCACCCGCATTCATAGGTTTCACAAAGAACTGGATCGAGGCTGTCGCATCCTTCGGAGGCAAGAAGATCTTCTGGGACGAGCCCCACTTCAAGCAGAAGGGCGAGCTCTTCTCCTGCTGCTGCCCGACCTGCCGGAAGCTCTTTGAGGAAAAATACGGTCATCCTATGCCTACCGAAATGACCGACGAGATGCGCGAGTTCAGAATTGATTCTCTCCTCCGCTACTTTGACACCGTCTGCTCCTACGCGGCATCTATGGGCATCGAGAACAGCGTTTGCGTTATGCTCCACACCCTCGATTACGCGAAGAAGATCATGACTATCCCTACCCTTAATGACTTCGGAATCGACCCCTACTGGCATCCCAAGAGCGGCAAGCGCGATCCTTACGAGTACGTTTACAAGTCCTCGAAGCAAATCATCGAGGAGACAAGCGCGATCGGAAAACAGAACCACATCTGGATCCAGAGCTACGACATCCCGCGCGGACGTGAGGACGAGATCATCGTTGCCGCCGACGCTGCTTACGACGCGGGTGCACGCACACTCATTTCCTGGGCATTCCGCGGAAGCGAGTCGAATACGTACAAGAGCGAATGCTGCGAGCGCGCCTGGGCCGCCACCTGCGAGGCGTTCAGACGAGTACGCTCCAGACATTTCGATGCGATCCGAGAGGCGAATTTTAAGAAGTTTAATTAATTTCGGATATGAAAACGAATAAATGCAAGTGTTGGCAACATGAAACGACCGGCACTGACGGCAATACCGAATTATTCGGAGTAAACATTTTTGATTACGCTTGGCATGACACGAGAGAAAAAGCTTTTGTGAATGAAAAAGAAATCACCATTTATTCGGTAATTATCAATAACGAAAAACGCTTGTTTGCCGCAAAAGAAGTCAGCAATTGCGTTTGGGAGTTTTATATTTACAAATATTAATATCTGTCTTGAGAATCAATGCACCTTGATCGCACTCACCAAATGAGGTGCAGGGGCGAAGCCCCATAGATGGAAACTTAAGCCTTGCCGTTTTTGCAGTACAGACTCGGTCCTCCTCATTCACCGCTGCACGCGGTCCCCTTTCCCCGCTGGGGAACGTAAAGGGTACATCGCGTATCTTTAATTTCTACAGCGAATACTATTCAACAATATAATTTTGCATAGCAAGAAGGAATATTTTATTGAAAAAGTTTGCAAAAACTCCATCACGAGTGCAAATTGATTTAATATAAATATTCCTTATTGCTTTTTATGGGTTTGATTGAATACGATATTCGTTGAATATCCGAAGAGGTTTGCAGTTACCCTTTTACGTTCCCCAGCGGGGAAAGGGGACCGCGTGCAGCGGTGAATGAGGAGAGCACCGTCTGTACTGCACGAACGATCAAAGTACCGACAACTATTAAATTCTCTTAAGTTCCCACCAATGGGGCTTCGCCACTGCACCCCGATTAGCGAGTGCGAACACAGTGTTCTTATAATTAAGATGATTATTTTTTGATTTCTATTGACTTTTTCTCAAAAATATAGTAAAATACAAGAGCCAAACTAATTCAATAACCAACATTCAGCCCAAGGTATAACTGTACCTTTTTTAGGCATAAAATAACTCAGTTGCGTTTGACAAAACGCAGACTTCTTCCTGAGTTATTTATATGCTACGCGCTGTGGGTAATTATTGGATTAGTTTGGCGACTATCGAAGTCTGTGTTTTTGTGCGGCGGCTTCGGTCGTCGCACTTTTGTTTTTTGGAGAAAATAATATGAACGGAAAAGCGGCTTCAAATAGTTTTACTTACGGAATATACGCCGACACGCAATACGTACCCATTCCAATGCGCGAGAAGCTCGGCGAAGAATTCATAAAGGAAGCCTTTGACGTCTCAAAGCTTTACCGGGCGGAGATCAGCGTCGATCGACTCAAATATAAGATCCGCGTCAGCTTTTCTTTCAACTTTGACACTCCTATGAAAAATGTCAGCTGCCTTTTCGGGATGGCTGACTCAATATCCTTTTCCAAAGGAAACTGCGACTATGACCTCACAGCGAGCCTCGATTTCTATACCCACGTCGTTGTAAAAAGAGGTATGTCTATAGCACCATAAAAGGGACTGATTCACTCAGTCCCTTTTATATTAAAGAAGTAAAATTCCGTTATTTTTGCAGATCTCAACGTCATCCGCGGGCCAGCAGGATGCCTGGACCTCGCCGATATGCGCCTTGCGAAGGAAGAACATACACATTCTCGACTGACCGATACCGCCGCCGATCGTCAGCGGAAGCTTGCCCTCGAGCAGGTCGCGGTGATAAGGAAGCTTTGCGCGGTCGGTAAAGCCCGAGATATCAAGCTGACGGCGAAGCGACTCGGCGTCAACTCTGATACCCATACTCGAAAGCTCAAGAGCCATATCGAGGACGGGGTAATAAACGATGATGTCGCCGTTGAGCTCCCAATCGTCGTAGTCGGGTGCGCGGCCGTCGTGCGGCTTGCCCGAGATCGGCATTGCGCCTCCGATCTTCGAGATGAATACGGCACCGTACTCCTTTGCCGCGCGGTATTCGCGCTCCTTGGCAGTCAGAGTCGGATATTTAGCCTCAAGCTCGAAGGAGGAAACGAACGTGATCTCCTCGGGGAGCAGATGACCGATGAAGTTATAGTCGTCGGCTATGTAATTCTCGGTCTGACGGAGAGCGTCGTAGATATAGCGGACGGTGCGCTGAAGGTATTCCTCGGTGCGCTCCGTGGGGCGGATGATCTTCTCCCAGTCCCACTGATCGACGAAAACGCTGTGGATATTATCGGTCTCCTCGTCGCGTCGGATAGCGTTCATATCGGTATAAAGTCCCTCGCCTGGAGCAAAGCCGTACTTCTTGAGCGCGACTCTCTTCCACTTTGCAAGCGACTGCACGATCTCAAACTCGCCCGCCGAATATCCCATATCAAATGCTACGGGACGTTCGCGTCCGCTGAGGTTATCGTTCAGACCCGACGCAGCGTCAACGAAAAGCGGAGCCGAAACACGGCGCAGATTGAGCTGATTTGCAAGATTGGACTGAAAGAAATCCTTGATCTTCTTGATCGCTATTTGCGTTTGTCTTGCTGTCAGATGCGAGGAATAACCCTCGGGAATCATAATAGGCATCAACTGCACCTCATTTCACTAAATAATAATCAATTATAGCACAAATACGCGCGCTTGTCAAGATATTTATATATCCGCAAGCATATAGGGCTTGAGCTGACCGTTTGTCTCCGCGGCAACTGCGCCGAAGACCTTGACGGATTCGCTGAGTTCCTCCATCGTTCCGATGGTCCAGATACCGATATTGCCGTACTTACGGACCTCTTCGCAGAATTCGGGATCGGCAAATCTACCCTTGAACCAAGCGGTCGACTTGTTCTGATAGGGAATCCAATACGTAACTCTGCCCTCGGCAACCGCACGGGTGTGCTCGAGAGCTTCTTTTGTCATAAGACCGTCGTAGTGCATATGTGCCTCGGGGAACTTCCTTGCAAGCCAATCGAAATAAGGAAGGGTCTTGCATGTAAAACCGATCTTCGCGCCCATATCGGCGGCTTTTACCGTCTCGCAGAAGATCTCAAACTGCTCCTCGCTGAAGCTTTGGAAGACGTTGTCGAGCTTGACGTCAACGCCCGTGGGCTTGAGTGCTTCAAGAGTCTCGGCAAGCGTGGGAATTCTAACTCCGCGGAACTGCTCGCCCTTGAAAAGTCCCGCGTCGAGAGCCTTGATCTCGGCAAGAGTCAGCGCGGTAGACGCGATCTTTTCCTCGAATGATGTGCCGTCATCGCGGCGGCAGGTGCGGTTTATCGTGCCGTCATGCAGCATGATACAGACGTTGTCCTTGGTGAACTTGCAGTCCATCTCGACGATCTTGTATCCCTGCTCAACTGCGGCAAGGTATGAAACCAGAGTATTCTCGGGATATGAAACGCTGTCGCCCCTGTGGGCTTGGAACTTGAATTCGGACATGGTAGTACCTCCAAAACAATATATTAAGATTATACAATCATTCGGAGGAAAAGTCAAGATAAAAGATTGAAAAGAGTCCGAATATGTGGTATAATAAAACAAAAACGCAGGTGACATATGAAAAGATATCTTGCATTTATTCTTGCTGTCGCAATGCTCCTTCCCCTCATCGCCTCTTGCGGACCGAAAAGACTTGATGAGCCCGTGGAGCTTATTATTGCCAACGACATTCATTACATATCCCCCGAGATCAACGGGTATCGTGTCGAGGACGTCAGCGGCGTTCAATACCATATGCCCTCGGACGGCAAGCTCGTCAACTACATAGTCGAGATCACCGACGCATTCATCGCAGAGGTCATCGAAAGGAAGCCGAAGGCATTGATCCTCGCAGGCGACCTTACAATGGACGGCGCCGTGGTCAGCCACCGTGAGCTTGTCTCAAAGCTCACTGCCGTCAAGGATGCGGGAATCGACCTTCTGATCATTCCCGGGAACCACGATGTGGACGGCACGGCTGTCGATTATTCGGAAGAGGTCATCAAAGCCACCGAGGCGGCTGATTCTGCAAAATACATCGAGCTTTACGAGCCGCTGATGCCCGAAACCGTCAGCCGTGACAGCGTTTCGATGAGCTATATCTATCAAGCCTCCGAAAAGCTCCGCATCCTTATGCTCGACACGAACACGTACGGAAAGTGCTACGTCAAGGACGAAACGCTCAAATGGATCGAGGAAGAGCTTAAAGCCGCGCAGGACAAGGGTATCAGCGTCTTCGCCGTCAGCCACCAGAACCTCTACGCGCACAACGACCTTCTTTCCTTCCAATACGAGCTCTACAATTCAAAAAAGCTCCTTGATCTTTACGAAAAATATTCGGTAAAGTGCAATTTCAGCGCACATATCCATATTCAAAGCATCCTTGACGACAATACCGTTCCCGAGGTCTCAACGTCATCTATGGCGATCACGGGCTCTCACTACGGGGAGATCGTATATGACGGCAGAGAGATACGCTATGCGGCCAAATCGGTCGACGTCGCATCCTATGCCGAAAGCATCGGAAGCACAGATGAAAATCTGCTGAATTTTGCAAGCTACGCGACGGCTCATTTTGAAGAAACAGCTCGCAGGCAATGCAAAAATGAAATCACAAATTCAATATTTCCCGACGGAGTTATCGATCTTATGGCAGAGACCTACGCCAAGATAAACTCGGTGTATTTCGAGGGAAAGCCCATCGATGTATCGGAATACAGCGAGGGGCTTGAGCAATGGGAGCTCTATATTGAAGAATCCTTTATCGCAAAATATATTATGTCAATGCTCAAAAAAACCGATGGCGGCGGACTTGAGATCACTATAAAAATTGACTGAATAAAATATCAGCCGCATCTTGCGATGCGGCTGATATTTTATTGATAATCGAAAACAACGGTTATTCCCTCGCTCGATCCGGCAACCTTGACCGAAGGATCAAAGATATAGAGTGTTTTCGTCTCTTCGTCAAATCGGCATCCCTCGCATTCGTACTCAAGATGATCGTAATAAGGAACCCAATATCCCTCCTCGATCTCAAGAGTCAGGCATTCCTCCCAGACAATACCGAAGACGACCTCGGCATCGGGCATGATATAAAGCTCGCCGTCAAGCAGAGCTTCGCCCTCGAGAAGGACCCATCCCGTGCTAGCCTTGCCCGCAACACAGTAAACTCTGTCGCCGAGCGAGAAAACTGAACCGAAATCAAGATAGCTTGTTCCGATCGTCTCGCCGCTTGCGATATCGATAAAGCTTATGCTGTGCGCATTCGGCACAAAGCTTCCGCGTAGGATAACGTCGCCCTCGGGCATTATGAATTCGCCCGACGAAATATCAATATCGTCGCCGTTCCAGCCCGTGAAGGTGTATCCGTTCTTGGTCGGAGTAAGGCTGAGATTGACCTTCTGTCCCGCTCTGACACCGATGGTGCCGTAGGGCTTGCCGTCGATGATGAAGATGATGCGGTTGTCACCGTCCGAGAACGCGCCGAAAACGTCAACGTCGTGCGCAGGCATATTGAAGTATCCCGAAAGGATATTTGCGCCCGCAGAGCTCCAGGCGAAGCTGCAGCCATCCATCTCCTCATCGGGACGTAGAATAACCTTCTCGCCGTAACCGTAGGCGTCGCTATAAAGCAGGATTCCGTCAAGGTAATAATTTACCTTATAGCTGCATCGCTCGAAAGAGCCGATGAAAATAACGTCGTTATCGGGGATAGCGATTATTCCTCCCGATGCGTCGAGAGCGGTATCCTGAATCCTCCAACCGGTGAATTCGTATCCGGGTCTGACCTCGATACCGCGGACGGTATAGATCTCGCCGAAGAGAACGCTGTCTGTATAGACGTTCACGCCGTCAAGGATATAGTTTACGGTATGCGGCTTCGGTGTCGATTCCGCGCTGAAACGGATGTCAGCCTCGGGCATAATAAAGGAGGAGGACTCCAAGCCCGCGATATCGGTCGTGACCCAACCGCTGACGGTATGTCCATGCTTCTCTGCGGGTGCCGCAAGAGTCACAAGGCTTCCGACCTCGGCGCGGACCCTTGAGATCACCTCGCCGTCGAGGATATAGATGACCTCTGCGTCTCTGATCTCCGACTTGACGTAAAGATCGTGCGCGGGCATGATCTCGGGAAGCCCAAGCCAGCCTGAAAAGATCTTGCCCTTTGCTTCATCGGGTCTTTCGGGAGCCGTCAGAGGGGTGCCCTCATAGTGAGGAACGCTGAGCCAAAGCTCATCGTTGATATAAAAATAGACGTAATAAACAGGCTTATCTGTGGTATAGACCGCTGTGTAGGATGCGTCCGCGGTAAATGTCGGCGCAACCTCTCTGTCCCAGCCGACAAACTTGTACACAACATCGCCGAAGGTAAGCGCGGTGGTCTCGGGAGGCGCGGGCGGCAGAATAGGATCGCCGTAATGACCCGTCAGGATCACGTCGGACGATCCGTTCGGGAAAAAGCCGATCTCGGTATCGAAGACGACTGTATAGACCTTCAACGCACCCGGGATATACTCAGCCTTGAAGGACACGTCCTCGCTGACGGTGTACTCATATCCGCCGTTGTATAGGTGTCCATTATGATCGCGCCAGCCGACGAAATTGTAATATCTGACCTCGTCCTCGTGTCTCGGCTCGATCGGTAATACGAGCTTTCCATCGGTCGCAACGTGCGACTGAGTCGGAGCGTTTCCGTCGTCGTGGTCAAAGGTAACTGTATATTTCAGAACCTCGCAATCCCAGATAAGCTCGAGAGCCAATTCTCTGCCCTCGCGGGTCACTCGGATCTCCTTGAATCTGTAGCGCGCGTTGTCAAGATAAACATCTGCGGGTTTATAGCTCGAATACGACTCAAGTACCGCCTCGACCTCGGCTTTTGTACCGCTTATAAGCTTCGATTTTCCTCCGCCGATCAGCTCACCGTATTCGGTATGGATCAGGAGCGAATATTCGATCATTTCCTTGCCGTAAAGTGCGGTAAACTCCAGAGGCTGCTTTCCGACGGTTATCGGGAATTCAACCATATTCGTTCCGTCAAGCGAAAAACCGATCAGCGGATATCTAAAGTCGCTGTCCTCCGCCTTTTCGGGCATTCGAGCCAGAAGCTCCGCGGGATCTATCAGCTCTCCCGCCTTAAAGTAAAACTCGGTAACAGTACCCTCGCGGAAAGCTCCCTCTCCCGCCCCGAAGGAAACGAGATAGCTGTATTCAACCACGGGATAGATATGTAATCCTTCGTCGGTTACGGCAGGCGGATCGGAAACGTCATAAACCTTTCTCTCGCCGTCATTGCCGACGGAATATTCCCATCCCTTGAACTCGACCTTAACGGTTTTGCTGTCCGATGGCAGGGAAATCGCTTCAAGCGCAGAGCTTGGCAACGTCTTTCCAACCTCAACGGGATAAGCTATGGATTTTCCGTCAAGCTCATAAACGTAAACAAGAACCTCCGCGGGCTTTGGTTCAACCGTGGTTTCGGGAGCGGGAGGCTCGGTCGTCTCCTCCTCTGTTATCTCCGAAGTAGTCTCTTCGGGGATGATTTCGGTTGTCACTTCGGGTGCCGACGTCGTGATCTCGGTAACGGGATCGGTCACGGCGTCTGTCGTCACCTCGCCTTCCCCGCGGTTACATCCCGCAAAGCAGAGGCAGAAACAAAGCAGGCACAATATGACAAAAACGGGGTATTTACTTCTTCGGGCGACATATCTTTCCATTGTTCGTCCTCCTTTGCAGAATATTATTTTTCACATTTAGATGATACACGAAATATGTGAATTACGGGGGGTATAATTATAAATAAATATAGTAAATATTAATAAGATTCTAATGCCGACGGTCGAAAACCGTCGGCATTGGAATTTTACTGTTCTATCGCGTCAGAACCGAAGTAGCTCAGTACGTTTTCCGAGAAAACGTAGATCTGAAATCCCTTTGCATCATTGGGATTCTCGTAATGTCTCAGATAGTATTCGTCCATCCAGCTCTGCCAGGTCTTGGTAGTGAACACCTTTTTATATTCGGAAGCCGAAAGGATAATGAAATACTCGTCGACTCCCTCCTGATCGTTGTACCAATTAAGGCTCGACTGATAATGGCGTCCGATAACGCCGTCGCGCTCGTTGATATCCATATTGCGGACACGGACCTCGGAGTTTGACAGCACCGTTATCGCCTGCGAATACCAGAAGGTCGCGTAGCCGTATTCAAGTCCCTCAGAAACGAGGAATTCGGCAAGGCGGTGGTTGGTGTTATCCCTTCCGTAATCGGCGGGAAGCTTATCGATCTCCTTGGCAAAAACGAGCGAAGAAGCAAGCAGTACCGCAAGTACGAGCGAGCAGACTCTCGAGAGCACGACCGCGCCCGACTTTTTCGCCGAGACCTCGATCTCGGGAAGCTCCTCGGGGAGTATTTCGCCGTCATAAAGCTCGGCATCAGCCTCCGTAGGCTCTGCGATCTCTTCTTTTTCTTCAACTTTAATTAATCCGAAATCCGAAACAAGCTCGCGAAGTCCGCAAACGCAGAGCATTATCGAGCTTCCGAGAATGGGGGTAAGTCTCCAATTTGCCGCGCTGAGCTCACCGCAGATGTAACCGAACAGCACGACCGCTGTCAGCACGAAATGCGCCCAGACCATAACCTTCGTGCCCCTTGATCTGAGCTTGCCGTAGAGGCAGAGGATCACGATCGGCATAACGATCAGAATGATTCCGACAACGATTCGGAAGAAATATTTCAGCGACTCGACGTCAAAGAGAGGAGCGTTCTTCTCCATATCGACTCCGAGGAGCGAGAAATAGTGGTTTACAAACTTCTGCGCGTTCGAGAGCCACGCGGAAACCTCCGACCAGCCCGAATATCCTGCGGCATAGCCGGCTTTGATCTCACCGTCGTTTGTAATCTTGACAAGAACCTCGAGTCCGATCAGCGTGCCCGCAACAGAAAGTGCTGCAGCCGCAAGAGACGGGAGCGATTTTTGGGAGATAATTCCTTCTCCGCCCGCAAAGATCCTCTCTGCGGCAAAGGCGGCGATGGCGGGAAGCAGGGTCAGAACGAGGACCTGCATACCGTTTGTCGCGCTTCCGATCGAAACGCCGAGCAAAAGCAGTGCCCAGATAACCGTGCTTATCTTCTTGCCCTTCTCGATCGAATCGGCAACTCGCAATCCGAGTCCAAGCAAGTAAAACAGCAGAACGATTCCAAGGCTGTAATAGATCGTATGACCCCACATCATCTCGCGGAGCTTATCCGAGCAGGAAAGCACCATAAATACCGCGAAGACCGATGTACTACTCCAAAGATGGCTCAGCTTCGCGCTTCTTGCGAGGAAATAAATGCTTCCCGCGAAGAGAACGGCAAAGATCGCCATACCGAGATTGTGCGCCGTCATGCCGAAGCCGAAGATCTTTATCAGCGGCTGCATGATCCATACCGTGGAAAACGGCAGAAGGGCGGCGTAGTTATACTGATCGTCAAAAATTCCGTTGCCCTCAAGCGCCGCATTTGCCCAATAGAGCGTGTCGGTGCAATCGGAGTGGAAATATCCCTCTCCGGGGCCATAGATATAATAGAAAGCAAGGTAGAGCGCGGCTATCATCGGCAGGCAGGCAAGAACGGCAAATGCGATCCTGAACCAAAGCTTATTCGTGACTCCGCGCAGCTTGTCCCTTCCTTCGGTGAATATTCCCGAATTCATCATTTGTTCTCGCTCTCGGTCTTTTCCTCGTGATATTCCTTCTCGGTGTTTACAGCCCAGACGGTTGCCTTGTCGCGACTTCCGTTCGAGATAGAACGAACCGCCTCAACCGCGGTGAGCATAGAGTGGTCCATATTGTTGTATCTGTGCTGACCGTTACGTCCGATGCACCAGAGGTTGTCGATGCCCGAAAGGTAATCCTTGACGGTATCGAACTCGGAATAGGTATCGAAATATGCGGGGTAAGCCTTCTTGACCTTGATGCGGGTCGAATCCTTGACGTCCTTCGGGTCTATAACGTCGATCTTCGCAAGCTCCGCGATAGCAAAATCGATGAATTCCTTGTCGCTCATCTCCCAGAGATCGTCGCCCTCGTTGCAGAAATACTCGAGACCGATCCAAACGGTGTTCTCGGGGTCGGCAACAAGGTAGGGGGACCAGTTATTGAAGATCTGAAGTCTGCCGAGACGAACCTCGCGCTCCTGAACGTAGATCCAGCAGTCGGGCACGTTGCCTGTAAGGGTCTTTACCTTGGTCTTGTTTTCAAGAAGAAGCTTGTCAACCAGGAGACCTACGGTGATGTAGTCGCGGTAAGGAAGTCCGTCGGCGATGCGGTGAACGTCGGCGGGTACGGCGTCACCCATACCGTTTACGAGATCGCGAACGGGCATAGTCGAGAAGAACTCGTCGCCCTTGAATTCGCGTCCGTCGGCGGAGATAACGCTTGTGACCTTTCCGTCCTCGAGTTTGATATCCTTGACAGAGCAGTTCATAACGATCTCGCCGCCCATCTCCTTGATGTCGTTTGCGAGAGCCTCCCAAAGCTGACCGGGGCCGAGCTTCGGATAGTAATACTGCTCGATAAGCGAGGTCTCAACCTTGTCCTTCGGGCGGAAGGGCTTGGAAATTACGTTCCAGACCGCCTTCATAAGAGACAGACCCTTGACTCTCTGCGCGCCCCAATCGGCGGAGATCTGCGAGGGATGGCGTCCCCAGAGATTTTCGGTATAATCCTCAAAGAACATTTCATAGAGAGGTCTGCCGAAGCGGTTGATATAGAAATTCTCGAGCGAATCCTCGGGCTTCTTGACTATACAGCTTCCGAGATATCCGAATCCCGACTTCATCGTGCGGACAAAGCCCATATTCTTGAAGGTCTCGGGCTTGAGCGAGATCGGGTAATCGAAGAATTTGTGGAGGAAGAGGATGCGCGAGATACGGTTACGGAGCAGGAAAACTCTGTCCTCAGTCTCGGGATCGGGGCCGCCCTCGGCAAGATCCTTCTCTACTCCGAGCTTCTTGTCGTCGTATGCGGGTGCGCCCTGAAGGGGCATAAGCTCGCGCCAAAGCTCGTTCACTTCCTCGTTCTTCGAGAAGAAACGGTGTCCGCCGAGGTCCATGCGGTTGCCGTTGTAGCGCGCGGTACGCGAAATACCGCCGATATATTCGCTCTCTTCAAGGATTATCGGCTTGATGTCGGTCTCCTTGAGAAGCTTGTAAGCGGCTGTCAGACCCGCAGGTCCCGCGCCGATGATGATTGCTGTTTTCTTTTCGCTCATTTTTTATTCTCCTGTGTATTGTACTACATTATATAAGACGGATTTTGTCGCAAAAGGTTTCACGAAATCCGAAATTTTTTCTGATTTTTAGAGTGACAAGAATAATCCGAACTAGCCCGTAAGCCTTACTTTTTGATGCTTTTGGGCTTGTCGTCCTAGCAAGGTTGATACCTTGCGTCGTTCTCCGCACCCAAAATCATCTAAAAATTAAGGCTTGCGGGTCGGAGATTTTTTGGCTGACAAATATTTGTCAGCGGCAGGAAAACGCCGAAGATTGTATATTAATACTATCAAGGTGTTTGACGAACCGATGGCGAATATTTGACGCCATAAAACTAGTTCGTATTATTCTTGTCACTCTATTCAAGCGGCTCGAGACCGTAGTCCGCGAGCTTTTCGGGATAGATCCATTTCTGAGAATCGACCTCAAGCTCGCCCTCTTCATCGGGAAGATAGACGGCGTAGCAATAGATGTCGGTCTCGGAGAAATAGCTGAATCGGTTCATCGCGCGAACCTCAAGCCGTCCGTGCTCGGTCCAGCCGTAGATATACTCGTCCTCGCGAAGCTCGTACATCGGCGGCTCGTTTGCGTAAGTAGGCTCGTCGATGCGGCTCTCGACCTTATAGCTGACGATGCCCTCGCCGAATATCGGAGCGGTGACGCCCGAAAGCTTCGATTCAAGCTTGAACTCGCCGTCCTTATTCATATAGAAGAGATACTTCTCTTCCCCGGGCGTGCGGTTTTTCAGGACTGTGAAATCCTCGTCCCCGTCGCCGTCAAGATCACGGAGGGTAAAGCCGTAATTTTCCTTATCGTCGGAAAGCCAGGGCTCGTTGACGCGGTATTCGGTCTCGATCGAGGTGATCTCTGCTCCGCTATCACGGTCAATGACGGAGATCCTCGTTATCGCATTCGGCGAGCCGAAAAGCACGTAGGTATAATCCTCTCCCTCAACGCGGCAGAGCTCACTTCCGCCCGAGCAGGCGGTAACTGCGGCCAAAAGTATAAATAAAAAAATAATTGCTGAAAAAAATTTTTTTGCGGTCATAATTTGCCTTTCTTTACATAAGCATAGTTATGTAATATATATTATACACT
Organism: Eubacteriales bacterium; assembly: GCA_045632925.1. Classification (GTDB taxonomy): domain Bacteria; phylum Bacillota; class Clostridia; order Oscillospirales; family CAG-272; genus CAG-390. Next base: position 15,537 of record JAZQXP010000067.1, read on the forward strand.
CAAATCAAGAAAAAGTAAAGAGGTTTTTGTCGATTTTCACATAAAAAGCCCCGAAAATTAACCATGTTTTTGGTTGAAACAAGAAAAAGCAAAAAAATCTGAAAAAAAATCAAAAAAACTTTCAAAAAAGTGTTGACAAATCGATTAACTTGTGGTATAATAATACCCGTCGCCGATGAGGCGCAAAAATCATGGGAGCATAGCTCAGCTGGGAGAGCATCTGCCTTACAAGCAGAGGGTCATAGGTTCGAGCCCTATTGTTCCCACCATGATGGCCCGGTAGCTCAGTTGGTTAGAGCGCCAGCCTGTCACGCTGGAGGTCGTGGGTTCGAGCCCCATCCGGGTCGCCATCATAAATACAGCGCCCTTGCTGTATGCCTCTGTAGCTCAGTTGGTAGAGCAGGGGACTGAAAATCCCCGTGTCGTTGGTTCAATTCCGACCGGAGGCACCACCTGCGGATTTAGCTCATTTGGTAGAGCGCAACCTTGCCAAGGTTGAGGTGGCGGGTTCGATCCCCGTAATCCGCTCCAAAAACACGGGTACGTTATAACGTACCCGTTATTATTAGGCGCCATGGCCAAGCGGTAAGGCAAAGGTCTGCAACACCTCTATCCCCGGTCCGATTCCGGGTGGCGCCCCCAAAAAATTCCGAAAGCTTTTGCTTTCGGAATTTTTTATCCAAGCCGACGAAGGAGGCTTGGTATGTAATCAATGCGCTTGCGCATTGTATGTAATTGCGACGGAGTCGCGTATGGCATCACGCGCAAGCATGCATATTCGTCGGCTTGATAACATACATTCCTTCGGAATGATTCCATGCAGCCCTTACGGGCTGAGGACATACCGCCTGCGGCGGATTTCATCCACGGCTACGCCGTGATTTTGATGCGAAGGACGCGAAAGGAGAACGAAATGGCAAAAAATCTTTTACTTGAATATTCCGAAGCGCTTGCTACAAAGTGTGAGTTGCTCTGTAAATCCATGAACAGCAATTCCAACACCGTTTTTCAGCTTCGCAAATCCTCGTCAAGCGTGTTCGCAAATATCACTGAGGCGCAGTATCCTCAAAGCCTTGCCGATATGCTCTCTAAATTCAAGATTGCAAGAAAAGAGTGCACGGAAACAGAGTCTTGGCTCAAATTGCTTTATAATACAAAGGTGATCGACGAAGCGACCTTCAAAACCTATCGCAACCTCTGTGGCAGAATACAGAGAATGCTCACCTCATCGTGTATCACGATTGAAAAGAAAATTGATAAAAAATAATTTTCAAAAACTTATCTGGACTTATTACTTCCTTTCGGTATAATGGTGTTTACCAAAGACCGAAAGGAAGTTTTTATATGGAATACGAACTCAAACACTATTACCGAGTAAAATACGCGCTCGTCTGCGCGCGGCAAAGCTTTCTCAAAGAACCGCCGAAGGACGATTTCGAGGAATATGCCAAAAGGTGATCGGTCGCGCATATTTCCTCGTTCTTAATAAAATTGATGAACTCAATGGCACGAATGAAAGGCTATTGAAATATTATAAAGAGAATATTGAAAAATACCCTAAAGTGTGATATAATACTTTAGAAAGGAGTGATAATATGGCTATTTGGTATGAAGTTGAACATTCAAAAAAAGGTATTCATAATTTTATGGAGTGCAATTGGCACTTTCATGATTTCACGATTGAGCGTGTTAATTATCTATCCGATAGTCACACGGCGGAACTTTTCTTAAAGTATGATGAGTTAGAAGATAGCATTATTCTCCGTTTCATTGGTGTACACTCCATGAATATAAACATTCAAGTTGATATGGGATATATAAGCGATATTATGGGCAGTGTATTGCTTTTGCTTAAAAATGGACATTTTCTGTGGATTGACGATGACCAATGGGGAGATCAAAGCATTGACCATATTGATGAACTCAAAAGGGAATCCTCTTGGATACAAGCTGAGCGATTAATTTGGGCAACAACTGACAGTAACGGTGATCCTACAGAACTTCCTACACATAAAATAGATCAGACATGGAACGTTTATGGAAAAATTGAACATCACCACTTTGATCTAACACCGCTTGACGAAGCTAAATATTTATAGGCATCTTTTTTGGAGGCGCCACTCCTTCATCGGATCGGGCTCGGCGTTTCAATCGAAATCGGGCGCACTTCTCTTCACTTTCTCATCCGATAATATCGGGAATCTCAATGTAGCCGAATCCGGTCCGCATTCGCCTCTCGGAGATCGACAATCTCGCTTGCCAGGCGGAGAGCGAGCGAATATTCGCGCGACGCGCGAAATTCCGGGAATTTGGCTAAACTATTGCAAACTGCCCCAAAGTGTGTAATAATAACCTCAGGAAGGCGGAAAAAAATTAAAACCTTCTTCTCTTATTTGTATTTTTCATCATTATTTCTTGTTGCTCTTGCACAGCTACACACGAATTTTTCTTTTCCTCTTGACTTTTCTTCCCTTTTATGCTATAATATTAATGTTAATGCGGATTTAGCTCATTTGGTAGAGCGCAACCTTGCCAAGGTTGAGGTGGCGGGTTCGATCCCCGTAATCCGCTCCAGAAAAAAGCACATCTGCAACGCAGATGTGCTTTTTTTCAGCTAAATCCGTCCTTGCGGACGGGGTAAATCCCACTATCGTGGGATGAAATCACTTCGTGATGAAATCCGACTTTGTCGGGAAAAAAGGACGGATTTAATTTCATCTGAGGCGGAACGCCCAAGATTTCATCCGAGCCGTGCGAGGATTTCATCGCGCCTCTCGCGATTTCATTTTCCAAAGCATCTTGCAATCCGCCACAAAGTATGCTATAATAAACCCAAGAAAGGCGGTATTCACAATGAGCAATTTCGGAATAAACGTATTCGATTTCGGCGCGAAGGGCGACGGTATTACCGACGACACCGCGGCGATCCAATCTGCCATCAACTATGCCTCCGAAAGAGGAGGCGGGCGTATTCTCTTCCCTTACACCAAGGGCGGTTACCGTCTAGCATCTCCCGGAATAGAAGAGTATAACGGGCGTAAGGTCCGCGCACAGCTTGTAATCCCTCCCGAAAACGACGCTAATATTTTCCTCGAGGGAGAAATGCCCTGCAAGATGCTGTATTCCTATCAAGTGCGTCCGCTCAGCGCAACAGAGCATAATTTCACTCCTACGACCTTCGGAAGTCAATCGGTAAACAATACCCGTCTGTTTTCGGATTGGGAGGCTCCCGAGATACACGATCCCACGGAACGCCCGTGGTCGATCATATCCGCTCCCGAGGGCGACAGCTGCAAGGGACGTTTCAGCCTCTCGCACTTTTCGATGGCAAATCTCGAATTCCGTGTCAGAATGGACACGAACAAAATGTACCCCACCCAAAGTGCCGCGAACCTGCAGAATATTTCCCGCGTGTGGATCAGCGATTGCCAATTTTGCCTCAACGAAAGCGTCGGCGATACGCTCAAGGAAAAGGAATTGCAGGAGAATCCCTGCCACACGGTCGGACTTATGACCTCGGGCGATCAGAACGACAACAACGTTCTCCGCAACGTCGCCACTCAGGGCTTCAAGTACGGCTTTGTACTCGGCGAGCACGTGGTAGCCGATTATCTATATATTCACAACTGCGAAAACGGAATCGCATTCCACGATTGCTCCCACCTCTCCGTCATCAATCACATAGTGGCGCAGCACAACCGCCGCATCGTCACCACCGCGCCCGATATGCTCTTCGGACACGCAAAAGGTCCCTGCAACGTCATTATCCAAAGTCTGAATTTCGAGTGCGGTACGGGGCTGAAGCCTGAAATATCTCAGCTCGAATACGGTGTTTACGATCCCGACTGCCGCCTACGCGGAAGCCTTTGCTGGCATAAGCCCTGGGGCAAGAAGGAATTTCCCGCGGTTTGCGGAGATAGATTCGCAATATCGAAATTTTAACCCGACAATAACCTTTGACCACGGAGGGATTTACCATGGAAAATCCGTCAGCAAGTTATCCTATAGCAAATCCGAGAAGCAAGCTGAAATATCACTACCGCCCCGAAAAGGGTTGGGTGAACGACCCGAACGGTCTCGTTTACTTTGACGGATACTACCACGTTTTCTATCAGCACGCACCCGATTTTGAGATCCCCTGGATGCAGCCGATGCATTGGGGACACGCGCGCACGAAGGATTTCCTTAATTGGGAGGAGCTTCCGATCGCGCTTAAGCCCGATAAGGATTACGATTCGGGCGGATGCTGGTCGGGCACCGCAATCGTGAAGGACGGTGTACTCTACCTCTTTTACGCCTCGATCCGCACACCCGAGGACTCGAAGAAAAAGATCCAGACCGTCAGCGTGGCTTATTCCACAGACGGAATCAATTTTGAAAAATACACGGGCAATCCCGTGATCGACCGCTATCCCGCGGACGGAGGCCCCGATTTCCGCGATCCCGCGGTATGCTTGATCGACGGCCGCTATTACTGCGTTATGGCTTCGGGAAATCCCGAAACGAAGACGGGACGTCTCCTTCTCTACCGAAGCGACGATCTTCTCGCGTGGGATTACGTCGGCATTATGTCGGAATGGGCGAACTGCAAATACGCCGAATGCCCGTCATTTATGGCGGCAGGAGACAGATTTCTGCTCGCAGCATCGGTCTGCCCGCTCGACAAAATCCATTATTTTTCCGTGATGTACGGAAAATTCGAAAACGACAGATTCACAGTCGAGCACACCGCCGAGGTTGACAAAGGCCCCGATCAATACGCGGGGCAGGTCTTCACCGATCATCTCGGCAGAAATCTGCTTATCTCGTGGATACCCGGCTGGAAATACCGAGGATACGCCGAGCGTGACGTCGGTTGTATGTCGGTGCCGCGCGAGATCAAGCTCGATGGCGGCAAGATCACCGCTTATCCGATAAAGGAACTGCAACATCTGCTCAAGGACGAAGATCCTTCGGTAAAGCGCACCGAAAGCGGCTTCATCATCGAGCGTAAGGGGCGCGATCCCGTAGTTTATGAAGGCAAGATCGACGACCTCAAGATCCTCCGCGACGAATATATCGTTGAAGTCTTCGTCAACGGCGGCGAAGAGGTCTATACCGCTCTGCTTTAAGGAGGAAATTATGATACAGCTTACAGAAAGAGAAAGAATTCTCCGCACCTACCGCCGACAGGAGATCGACCGTATTCCGATGATCGACAGCGCGTGGAGGGGCACTATAAACCGTTGGAAGCGCGAGGGTATGCCGACAAACGTGTCTTGGGAGGATTATTTCGGCTTTGACCGTGTTATTCGCATCTGCCCCGATAATTCCCCGAGATTTGAAAGAAAGATCCTTGAGGAAAACGAGCGTTACAGGATTGAAACAACCGCTTGGGGCGGTACGCAGAAGGTGTTCAACATTCTTGATTCGACACCGGAGGTATTGGAATTCTATTATAACACGCCCGATAAATGGGAAGAAGCCAAGGCGGCTATGTATACCGATTACGAGGACAGAATCCCGTGGAAATATCTTGAGACGAACTATCCAAAGTGGAAAGCAGAAGGACGCTTTCTGCAGCTTGTTATCTGGTTCGGCTTTGACGTAGCGCACACACGTCTGACGGGCACGGAAAATATGCTCATTTCAATGTACGAGGATCCCGATTGGGTCGAGGATATTTTTGATACCTATCTCAACACCTCGCTTGATCTCTGTCAGCGCATTCTCGACGCGGGATACGAGTTCGACGGTATCTTCTGGTATGACGATATGGGATATAAGGGTTCTCCCTTCTTTTCTCCCGCTGCATACCGTGAGCTCTTGAAGCCCTACCACAAAAAGGCTGTAGATTGGGCTCACGAGCGCGGAATGGTCACCGAGATGCATTCCTGCGGATACATCGAGCCGCTCCTGCCCGATATTCTCGAAACGGGTGTCGAGATGCTCAATCCTCTCGAGGTCAAGGCGGGAATGGATCCCTTCAAGCTGAAAAATCTTTACGGCGACCGACTCGCATTCCACGGCGGCATCAACGCACAGCTTTGGGATGACATTGATCTTGTAAAAGCGGAAATGGAGCGCATCATTCCCGCTATGAAGGAGGGCGGCGGCTATATTTTCGCATCCGACCACTCGATCCCCAATTCGGTCTCCTTTGAAAATATGAAAGAGATCGCAAGACTCGCCCACGAGCTTGGAAGATATTGATAGAATAAGGGAAGACAATCATTCGTCTTCCCTTTTCTTTTATTTTGCCACCTTCAGCGCGGCTTTTTTACTTTCTCCGATCGCGTGGTAGGGCAAAAGCTCGTGCTTGAGTCCTCGGTCGGTACAATATTTATTGATCCTTTCAAGCTCATCGCCGTCGTTGTAATCGGGAATGACGGGCGTGCGGATGATGATATCCTTTCCCATCCCGATAAGCTTTTCGAGATTCTCAAGTATCAGCGAGTTATCCGCTCCCGTGCCCTTTTTGTGAAGCTCGGGATCGAGAGCCTTGACGTCGTAGAGAAAACACGAGGCATACGGCAATATCTTCTCGAAATTGCTCCAAGGCAGATTACCCGCTGTATCTATGGCAACGGAAATACCGCTCACGGCGCATTTTTCGGCAATTTCTGCAAGGAAATCGGGATAGAGCATACATTCTCCGCCCGAAAAAGTCACTCCGCCGCCCGTAGCGCGGTAGTAGTCGATATCGGCGGAAACGACCTTGTAAAGCTCGTCCGCGGTGTATCTGCGACCGTAAAGCTTTCTCGCTTCCGCGGGGCAATTCTCTACGCATTCTCCGCAAATAGCACAGGAATCAGGGGTTGGACATACTTCTTTGCAAACGCCGCAACCGATGCATTTTTCGCTCATAAGCGCAAGCTCGGGCTCGGGCGACTTGCCCTCGGGATTGTGACACCACTTGCAATCGAGGTTGCAGCCCTTGAAAAATACCGCAGTCCGTATTCCCGGTCCGTCCACCGTCGAGGCGCGCTTTATATCAAAAATATAGGGTATCATGCGTTTGTTAGGATCGTCATTTCCTCGTCGCTGAGGACAAGCTCGGCACCCGCGCAGTTGGCTCTGAAATGCTTGGGATTCGAGGAAGAAAAGAGCGGTACCACTCTCGGAAATCCCTTCATGCGGTAGAGATTGCACATCCAGGCAACTGCAAGCGCGCTGTTAGTGATGCCCTTTTCCTTTGCCATATTTGCAAGCACGTCAAAGCGTGCGCCGCCAACGTAATTTTCGGGCAGACGGGAGATATCCTCGTATGCGCCGCGGATCAGACTCGAGTACGCCACAAGCGGAATATCCTTGTTTTCAAGATATCGCAGACGCTCTCTGCCGACGTTTTCGTTGAAAATATAGTTCGGCTTGATGTCGTGACGGCAATGGAGATAGGAAAATCTCTGCTGCATAACGGTGTAGGGCGCACAACCATTATCCTTTGCAAGCTGATTGAACTCGGCAAAACGCCAGGTGTCGTAATTGCTTCCGCCGAGAACGCGAACCTTGCCCTTTTTTATCAGCGAATAGAACGCCTCAAGCGTCTCCTCCATCGGCGTATCGGGATCGTCCGTATGAGCGTAATAGAGGTCGATATAGTCGGTTCCGAGCTTGCGAAGACTCTCGTCGCACCAATATTCGATCTGCTCCCGCTTCAGACCCGCGCCTTCGCCGTGGCGGTCAAAGCCGACCTTTGTGGCGATCACGACCTTATCGCGGCATCCGCGGTCGCGAAGCCATTCGCCGAGAAGCGTTTCGCTTTCGTCACCCGTGCCCGCCCAATGAGCGTAGTTATTCGAAGTGTCGATGAAATTGCCTCCCATCTCGAGATAGGCATCGAGAATGGCGTAAGCATCCTCCTTCGAAACGGTCGTGCCGAACATCATCGCGCCGAGACAGATCTCGGAAACCGAAAGCCCGTTATTCAACTTAACATTCTTCATAGGTACACCTCATTATTTCATTCTTTCGATAATATCATCCTGAAGCGGCTTTGTGATGTCCACGAAAACACCGCTGTAGCCCGTGATACGCACGCGGAGATCCTTGTGCCTATGCGGATTTACCTGCGCGTCAAGGAGATCCTCGAGCCCGACGGAGGTCACCTGCGCGTGAAGCCCGCCGCGATTCAGATAGACCGCAAGCAGAGCCGCAAAAAGCACGTGTCCGCTCTCGCCCTCAAATTGCTTCGGATCAATATCGAGATTCAACGCGCCCGAAAGGAAGCCGTCGCTCGGGATATTCAGCATCGAATTGAACATCGCGGTCATTCCGTTCGTGCAGGAGCCGTTTGCGGGGCGCGAATTCTGCGAAAAGGGCGTTCCCGCGAGACGTCCGTCGGGAGTCGCGCCGTAGGCAATTCCGTATTTCAGATGCCAGGTATCGCTTTGGATGCAGGGAACGATCAAAAATCCGTCCGAAGCGAGATATTTTACCGCATATTTCCGCGAAATCCAAGCCATTCCCTCCGCCAAACGCCGCACGTGAGAGTTTGAAAAAGCATCGTCGCTTCCATACTTCGGAGCTCTGCGGCATCGGGCAAGAATTTTCTCATAACCCTCGAAATTCGCATCAAGAGCATTGAGAAGCTCACCAAGTGTCAGCACTTTATCGCGGAAGACGAGCGCATCCGTCACGGTAAAGCAATCCGCGACCGTTCCGAACATCTGGAAATTCATTATCGCAAACAAATACTCGGCGCAGGCGGTGAAGCACTCTCCGCGCTCGATCGGACGCTCGGTGAAGCAATCGGTAAAAGAGCATACCGCATACGGCTTTCGGCGGCGTATTCGAAGCTCACGCACACCGCGATCGGTCTTGTTCGAGATAAATTCCTCCATATATGCGAAATATTTATCATAAACCGTGTCGATGGTCGCGTTGCCGTCATCGCAAAGGGAGCGCAGAATCTTTATAAACACGTCCTGCCATCCGCGCTCGGGGATGCGGGTAAAGGAATGAAGAAGAGCATCCTTCTCTTCCTTTGATTCAAATGCGCCGTAATGCTTCGACGAGGGCGAGCCGTTGATCCAGAAGCTGTGCGATCCCGGGGACGGCCAGTTGCAGCCGAAATGATGGTAATTCACAAAAGCCTCATCGGGAAGACCGAGACTGCGGTACGTGCTTTTGATATCCGCGTCGTTATAGAACATCAGCGAGGAGGACTTAAGTGCCTTTCCCGTCAGCGTATGCCAGAGATCGGGATAAGCTTTGTCCATTCCCGGAGCATAATAGAAAACTACGACGGGATTCTTGAATTCGGGGCGGATACACTCGGCAAAGAGGTAAGTCAGCTCATTTACCGTGTAATTTCCGCCTATATCGGTGCCGCCGAGCAGAAGATACTGCGGCGCATCGAAATTGAATATCCGCGCAAAGGTCGTGGAATTCGTCTCGTCGCCGACCTGATGCTCTCCGCGGCCCATATTGAGATTGTGCTTGCAATAGTAATCGGTTATCAGCTCAGCCGCTTCATCGCGCGTGAGTCTGCCGCTTTCAATATCGGCTTTGTAGAAGGGATATAGGATCTTATCGAGTCTGCCGACGGTCAGCGTCGGATTCGGGCTGACGTAGGAGCAATCGATCAGCGTAATGATCCAACAGAGCTGCAGAGCCGTTCTGAAATCCGACGGCTTTTCAAGCGCGGCTTTCCTCAGAGTTGACGATAATTCCGTCATCCCTCTCTTCTCCGCCGCCTCTGCGTAACGCAAAATATAGCGCGTTATCGCTTCATAGACCTCGATTATTGAGGCGAGAAATCTCCTTCTGCCTTCATCCTGCTTGCTCTCGAGAGAGGAGCGGGCTTTACCTATCAATCCCGCAATTCCGTGTTCAACGACCATTTCCCAATCATACGAGCAATGCCCCGAGCTGAAGATACAGCTCTTGTATGGCGACCTCTTGTCGCGGCATATCTCGCGGAATTTTTCCTCTTCTTCATCTGTCAGTAATCTTTGCACAGACCGACCCGCGATAAGATCGTAATCCTCGAGGGGAACGCTCACACGGTCGAGGATCGCGGTGAGAGCCCGCGCAAAACGTACAGGCTGGGACAGATCCGCGTCAAGATCCATAAGATCGTGCGCTATCAGTATTCTCTCGGCATCTGCGGCAAGCATAGGCTTTTCGGTCAGAGCCGCATCTGCTTCATCAATATTTCGCAATACTCGCTCGGTCACGGCGATCCTCCAAATCGTTATTTTACTTAATTATAGCAAAAATCGCGCGGATTGGCAATATATTTCCGAAAAAATTACGCGATCGGCAGGCAAAAATCGGGATTGACTTGGATAGGCTTTTATGCTATAATGAAATCGGAACAATTCCGGCTCCAATATCTCCACCGCCGAAGCAAGGATATATCGGACGGTCCATACTCGAAAGGAACTATCAAAATGAAGCTTAAATATTACGGAACGGGCGCGGGCTACGGACTTCCCGAGGTATTTTGCAACTGCCGCATATGCCGTAACGCAAGAGAAAACGGCGGTAAGGATATCAGAACGCGCTCGATGGCTCTGCTTGACGGCAGACTTGCAATCGACCTCTCTGTTGACACCTTCCATCATTGCGCCTTTGCGGGGCTTGATATGACCAAGGTGCGACACGTCATCGTCACGCATAACCACCACGACCACTTCTTCACCACCGATCTTTTCAGCCGCGTGAAAGGTATGGGAGGTCCCGTGTATTTCTATATCAGCGAGGGCTCGGGAGCAGCCGTCCGCGCAACCGTTGATAAGCACAAGGCTGATTTCGCATCGGGCAAACGCGATCCCGAGGCGTGGACGCGCGCGGAGGTACATACCATCGAGTATTTCAAGCCCATCAAAATTCTCGATTACACAATAACTCCCCTCCCCGCACTCCACAAAAGCGCACCCGATCCGATGATCTTCGTAATAGAGTCGGAGGGAAAGAGTATCCTATGGGCGCACGACACGGGCAAATTCCTTCCCGATACCGTAGAGTGGATCAAGAATTCGGGCATTATCTTCGATTTTGTCTCGATGGATTGCACACTCCGCCGCGGCACGCAGATCACGCAGTCGCATATGGACCTCGATTGGTGCATAGAGATGGCAGACCTCCTCCGCTCGAACGGAAATGCCGATGATAACACCAAATTCGCCCTCAGCCACATCGGCCACCTCGTCGACCGCACCCACGACGAGCTCACCGCAGAAGCCGCAGAGGTCGGAATGATCGTGGCGTACGATGGAATGGAGATTGAGGTATAAGTTATGAAAAAATCATCAAAGGAAGAAATGCATAATCTGAAAGTTTTGCTTTTTTTAGCCACGCTGATAATAAATGTAAATATGATATTGTTGGCATCATTTCATCCTAATACGCTGAAATCGGCGCTTTCGTTTGCCGGAGGAGTAATCTTATTAACCATAATAATTTGCGCGGATAAAAGAAAAACGCATGTAACACGCGGGTATGTTTTAACCATAAGTGCCATATATCTCGTATTTTCCGCAGTACCCTTTATTCTTTCACGGGATTTTGGGTTTCTTGGGATCTGGGCAGCGGAAATATTGATTTACACTTTGGTTTGTATTCTTTTATTGAAGAAAAAGAAAGGTGAAAAATAAATCAATATGGACTTTTACTGGTTGAATATTCTCCTTTCTTTCTTTGGAGTATGCCTATACGGTTCTTTCAGAATCGGCGTTCATTCGTATTTGAGGTATAAGAAAAAAAGCAAAACCTTTATCAAGAAAAGCACAAAAGGCTTTCTGAATTACTGGCTTTACCGCAATCTGAAGCAAGAACTTGGTTTTGCATATTACATGAATCAAATCTTGCTTTTCGGAAGCTTGGGATATACTCTTCTCTCTGTTTCTCTCGCTTGGAACGATGTTTTGCATCTGCCGATAGCTATCATATACGCAATCTTCTGCATCATCCAATGTGTAGGAGAAACCTTTGCGGGCATCTACCACAACCTTGAACAATACGGAAATCCTTTCGTTATTTGGAGCAAAAGCAAATGGAACGGTCGGAAACACAGTTCGCTTCAGGACATTATTGTCATCATTGGCTTGATCGCTCTTGCGATTTTTAATATTTGGTTGGCTGTTGAGTAATATCCCGTATTCAACCAACACTTGACACAAATTCTCATTTTCCGATTTCAAATTAACAAAGAAAAATGATATAATATACTCATATAAAACACGGAGGAATATTATGGCTTCATTTTCAGACATATTCAAAACTTTACGCAAGGACAAGCAGTTAACACAGGAGCAGGCTGCCGAAATTTTCGGAGTTTCTCCGCAAGCTATCAGCCGTTGGGAAAATGCCTCATCTTGTCCCGATATTACATTGCTTCCCGCAATAGCATCTTATTTTGAAACAACCGTTGACGAGCTGTTGGGTTTAAAAAAAACTGTTAAAAAACAAAAAGTTCTGTATTTCCAGTTCTGTTATCAGGAAAGTGCAAATAAGATAAACAAATATCTCGAGGATGGGTGGACAATTAAAGAAATGCATACGCACGAACTCGGAAAAGGTCTGCATCCCGAGGGCGTTATAATTCTTGAAAAGACGGTATTCAACACCTAATAATAACGAGAAATATGTTTCATTATTGATTAAATTATATTACGAGCCTGTAGGGAGCGACGTCCTCGGCGGTCCGAGCCCAATTAAAAATATAGCTGTGTGTTATATCAAGAAAATAGCGTTCGGTTTTCTGAATATAATCAACGCGATAATTTCGTACTGTCCGGACCGCCGAGGACGTCGGTCCCTACGGACTCGTACGATAATTAGGGCAATATTATTCGTTTCATTATCGTCCCATCAAAAATACAACAAACAGTTGTGCGATAATCAAGAATCCAACAGTCAGTCGGTGGAATCCCCATCTGTTTTATGCTAAAATATAACCATCGGGAATGTGCACAGCTCGAAATAACCATCAAGAGGTAAATAATGAAAACCATCGGCGAAAATATCGCATATTTCAGAAAGAAGAATAAACTCACCCAAGAGGAACTTGCGGAGAAGCTATCCGTAACCTCGCAGGCTGTATCAAAATGGGAGTGCGACACCTCGTACCCCGATATAACCGGTATGCAAGCTTTGGCTAAAACGCTAGGCACCACCGTTGACGAACTGATAAACGGAGAACAAATCCTTCCGCAGATCAACGAGGCCCCGAAGGATCAAATTGACCGAAGGATCGTTCTTATCGAGGTTCAGGCAAGTGACACAACCGTGACAGCCCGATTCCCCGTTCCTTTTGTCAATAAAGCGATCGAAAACGGAACCCTCAAAAAGATGATCGGGGAGGAAGCTTTCCTACACATGGGAGCTCTCAAAGATATGATAGACTCGGGATTGACAGGTCCTATAATCAACATCGACAATCCAAATACGATAATCAGTATAAAGGTGATAGATCATGAAAACTGATATCACTTACGGTAAACAACACATAATCATTGACACGTCCGATGAAGTAGATTTCGTCGGTGTATCCGTCAAACGCAGAAATACCAATTTCTCGCTGGTAACCGGCTGTGAAAACGCCGGAGCAATCCGGAAAGATGTGACTGTCATCCTTGATAATGACACAAAAGTGATCTTGCATAATTACAGCTCACCCGAGTTATCCGAAATGGTAAAAGAGCTGTACCCCTTTGCCGGAATGAAATTTTCGGAAATTCGCTTTGAAAACTTCTATCTGTTTCAGACAATATAAACTAATCCCCCGATCTCATCAAAGGTCGGGGGAATTATTTTAGTATTAAAGAATCTTATGCGTAAGTCTGTTCGGCGTGCACATCTTGCCGTAGCAGTTGTTCGAGCCGTTAGGGACGGTACCCTCGAGGAGCTCGAATGCGAGCTCGGGGATCTCATCGATCTTGCCGCTTGTGTAGTCGAGCAGACGGCGGCGGCAGGAATCGGTTCTGCGGAGAAGTCCGCCGAGACGGATATCCTGAACGTCAAAGCCCGTGGGCTTGTTCTCGATATTCCACTGCTTCTCAAACGCGAGAGCAAACTTCTCGATCAGCTTGTATACCTCAACGTAATCCTTCTTCGCAAGCTTGCGGAGAATGTCCTTGTCGCCTGCAAGATAAGCCTGACGGGTGCGGATACCGAGATCGTACTTGACTGCAAGTGCGTCAGCGAGCTTTGCCGCGCTGTCAAAGAGGTATGCCCAGCGGCGGTACTTCTTAGCGTAGCCGTGCCATTCCTCGGCAACCGACTCGATATACTCGCGCTGATTCGGGAGGAGACGGATATCGTTGAAGCCGTTGAAATAGTCGTTAAAGAGAACGAGCTTTGCGGTTGCATCGTTTCTGTTAGCCTTCTTGACGATCTCGTTGAGCTTATCGAGCGACATAAACGCGTCGTACTCCGCGCCGAAGATGCGGCGGAAGCCCGCGCGGATCTTTTCCTCGTCGTCGTTACCCTTGAGGTACTGCGCGATGTTATGGAGAGCGGGAAGGATCGCGTAGCGCGAGCACTCGTGACCGTCGTCGCCCCACATGGTTACGAAAATATTCTTGATTTTGTGCTTGCGGCAAGCGTCGAGAGCATATCTCATCGCCAGGATCGAAAATGCGTTCATCGGGAGGAAGCCTCTCCAGGTCCAGGCACCGCCCGCAAACCAGGTCTTCTTCGAAAGCTGCTCGTGGTTATAGAGCATTCCGTCGTAAGCCGCCTCGTTGTCGCGGTAGTAATCCCAGTAAACGGGGATAACGTCCTCGGGAACAGCCTCAATGACTTCCTTAGGCATCTCGCGGCGGGGCTGGAAATAGGAATTGTTCGGGTCGATGCTGCGGAAGAACATATCCGACCACATCATCGGCTCGAAATCGTACTTGCGGACGATCTCGCATACCTTGGCAAGGTGACGCTTGATGATCGAGGTGGGATGCTCGTAGCCGTGCAGATCCATGAATTTTCCGCGTCCGAGAGTCCAAGCCTCGTCCATACCGATATGGAGACGGCTGCTCTTGAAGCATTCGCGGCAGGATTTGATCGCATTCTCGATGAACTCATAAGTACGGGGATCGTCAACGAGCATTGCGTCCTCATTGTCGATCGGAACCTTCTTCCACGGAACAAAGCCCTGAAGATGCGCGAGGGTCTGGATGCAGGGGATGATCTCGATGCCCATACCCGATGCGTATTCGTCAAGCTCGATGAGCTCTTCCTTCGAGTATCTTCCGCGCATGTAGCCGAGATAGGGCTCGCCGTCTACCTCATAGGTATCCTCTGTGTAGAGCATAACGCAGTTATAGCCCATCTTCTTCAGATAACCGAAATATTTCTTGAGTGCCTCTACGCTCATGACCGCATTTCTGGACATATCCAGCATTACGCCGAGCGTTTCGTAATTGAACTTTTTCATTTTGTCCCTCCATTGGAGTATTTAGTTGAGACCATTATATCATAAAAAATGAAGATTTGCAATAGGTTGGGGAGAATTAAGGTGAAAGGTGAAAGGGAAAAGGGAAAAGGTATGGTAAATTTCCGCGCTTCGCCCGAAAATTATTTTAATTAAATTGCTTTTCGAGCAAAGCGAGAAAGGCTTCCTTAACTCTGCACTCTGAACTCTGCACTCTGAACTTTTTCTTGACTTCTCTCCTCTTCTATGATATAATAAAAATAAATGAAAGAGGTGCAAATTATGCTTGACAACATTCTTTACTACCTAGGTCAATTTCTCGGCATCGTTGCCGTGATCCTCGGTTTCGTCTCATTTCAGATGAAGACGCCGAAGAAGATCCTCGCCTGCCAGATCACGGTGGCGTTTCTCTTCGCGGCGCATTATCTCCTTATCGGCGCGTTCGATGCGGCTCCGCTGAATCTCTTGGCGGCGGTCAGCAATATCCTGTATTACTTCCGCGCAAAGCGAGGCAGCCAAAGCCTTTTTGAACCGATCTTCTATATTACGATGATCACCGTCATCGGCATTCTGACCTGGGAATCCTGGTACACCCTCATCCTTATGTTCGGTCTTTACGCAACCGCGATCGGGCTTTCGCTCACAGAGCCGCAAAGCACGCGCAAGGTCATGCTCATTAAAGCTCCCCTCTGCCTCATCTATAACGCCCTCGTTTTATCGGTCGGCGGCATTATTTACGAATGCGCAGTGCTCGCTTCGGCGATAATAGGGTTGATAAAATACAGAAATAATCTTGACACACCACAAAATTTATGATATACTAAAATAAAAATTTATAAATCAGGAGGATCTTTCAATGAACCGTTTAGAAGGAAAAGTTGCAATTATCACCGGCGGTAACTCGGGCGTAGGAGCCGCAACCGCACAGAAATTTGCCGCTGAGGGCGCGAAGGTCGTCATCACGGCACGCAGAGAGGCACAGCTCGAAGAGGTTGCCGCAAAGATCCGCGAAGCGGGCGGCGAGGTTCTTCCCGTCGTCAGCGATATATCCAAGCCCGAGGACGCCAAGAGAGTTGTTGCCGAGACCATGGCTAAATTCGGCAAGGTCGACATCCTTATTAACAACGCGGGCGTTCTTGACAACGGACTCAAGGCAATCGACAGCGTTTCCGATGACGATATGAACAAGGTCATCGACATCAACACCAAGGGCACAATGTGTATGACCCGTGAGGTTGCGGTCGAGATGGCAAAGACGGGCTACGGCTCTATCGTCAACGTAGCATCGGTTGCGGGCGTTATGGGCTGCGGCGGCGCAGCATACGTTGCATCCAAGGCTGCCGTTATCGGTCTTACCAGACACACCGCTCTCCGTTTTGCAGGAACTAACGTACGCTGCAACGCCATCTGCCCCGGCACGATCGTCACCCCCATGGTCGCAGGCATGAATCCCGCTAACATGGATATGAACATCTTCGGTCAGATGATGAAGCACAACGACCTCAAGGTTCAGCCCTGTATGCCCGAGGACGTAGCAAATATGCTTCTCTTCTTCGCCTCCGATGAATCGAGAGCGATCACGGGACAGACGCTTGTTACGGACTTTGGTTCAACTCTTTAATTCAAAACTAAAGACAACAGCAGCGAAAAAGTTTTCGTCCACCTTTTTCAAAAGGTGGCAGATTCTTAAGGCAGCGCCTTAAGTCGCGCTCCGCAGAGCGCGAAACTATCCCCCTGCGCTTCAAACGGGCGGCGTGTCGCCGCCCGTTTGGAAAGAGTAAAACCTACCCTTTGAGGGTAGGTTTTCGCTCTTTCATCCTCCGCGTGCCCAAAAGGCGCGCGGATTTTTAATTTTAATTAATATGCTAAACTTAGTTTTGGGGCACAGTATTACAAAATTTAAAAGTAAAGTCTCAACACCTCCCGCGATGTGAGGTGTTGAGACTTTCAAGCGGTCGGCAGGGACGCCGCCCGCTTGAAGCGAAAAGGAAGTTCCGACCTCTGCGGAGGTCGGCTTAAGAAACTTTTTTGAAAAAAAGTTTCTTAAGAAGCTTCAAAAAACTTTCCGCTGGTGTTATTTGCTCGTTTCCTCAATAAACTCATCGATCCTATCCGCAATCACCTGCAGGCTTGTGCGCCAGAATTCGGGTTTGGTCAGGTCGATGCCCGCGATATGAGCGACGTCCTCTACGCTCTCGACGGTCGTTGCCTTGAGAAGCGCGCGGTATTTGGGCAGGAACGCCTCGCCCTCCTCGAGATACTTCGCATAAAGTCCGCGCGAGAAGAGTCCGCCGAATGCGTAGGGGAAGTTATAGTAGCTGAGGCCTGCGCGATAGTAGTGGCTCTTGCAGCACCACATATAGGGATGCAGATAATTCGGGTCGAGACCGTCGCCGTAGGCTTCCTTCTGTGCATTCAGCATGATCTCTTCAAGCTCGTCCGCGAACATGAACTTGTTCTTTCTGCGGCGGATGACCTCATCCTCAAAGAGGAAGCGCGAATAGATATCGACAATGATCTGGTTGCAGTCCTGAATCTGGCTTTCGATAAGGGCGATCTTCTCCGCACCCTCTGCCTTCGAGATCGCGTCGTTTACGATGATGAGCTCGTTGAAGTTCGATGCAGTCTCGGCAACGGGCATGGTGTAGCCCGTGTTGAGCGGACGGTGGGACTCTATCTGCTGACCGTGGTATGCGTGACCGAGCTCGTGCGCGAGTGTGACTACAGAGCCGAAGCTGCCCGAGAAGTTGGTGAGAATACGGCTCTGACCGATGAAGGGCAGATTCGAGCAGAACGCGCCTCCGACCTTGCCCGCACGGGGATAAAAATCGATCCATTCCTCGCGGAATGCGCGGTCGACCATCTCTGCGAGGTCGGGAGCAAAGCTTTCAAAATGCTCGACGAGGTATTTGTGCGCCTCCTCGACAGTAAAGGTCTGTGTGCTTGCGTCGCCGATCTGCGCGTACATCTCGAACCAGGGCAGACCGTTTTCGTATCCGAGGAGCTTTGCTTTATGGCGCATATACTCGCGGAACTTGGGCATGTACTCGCGCATAGCCTCGAGCATAGCGTCGAGGGTCGCCTTCTGCATACGTGAATCCTCGAGGGTCATTGCCAGCGGATCTGCGTAACCGCGGAGCTCTGCCTCGGTGTTGACCTGACACTTGATGCTGTTGAGCGCGAATGCAATAGAATCACGGATCTTTTGGTAGCAAGCAAGCTCAGCCTCGTAAGCCTCTTTACGGACGGTAGCATCATCACTCTCGGCAAGTCCGCGGATCGCGGAGAGAGTCGTCTTTTCGCCCTTATAATCGACCTCTACGTTTGCAGTAAGATAGGAGAAGAGATCGCCCCAGGCTCTGCCGCCGCTGATCGAAAGCTTAGCAAAGACCTCCTCGGCTTCGTCGGAAAGCATATGCGAGACCGATTTCTTTATCTCGTCAAAATAGAATCCGTATTCGCAAAGCACCTCGTCGCCCGCGATGACGGAATCAATATCCTCGATCGTGCCGACGAACTTGTTGAACGCGACGTTTACCTTCGCGAGGGATGCCATCATACCCTGGATCTTGGTCATATAGACCGCGCCCGCAGTATCGGAGGAATTTGCCGAGCGGCGGAGGCTGAAGAAGCCCATAAGACGGCGGGTCAGCAGACCCATCTTTTCCTTGATATCAATAACACGGCGCAGGGATGCCGCGGGAGCAGAATCATCGAGCTCCGCCACAGCGGTCTTGTATTCTCCGACGATCTCCTCGATCTTTTTCAGATCGGCTTCGATCGCGGGATCGTCCGCGCCCTTGTAAAATACGTCAAGTGACCATTCGTTATACATTTTATTGTCTCCTTATGTGGTTTTTTCTTCATTATACAATAAAATTGCCTCAATTACAATACAAATCGTCGAAAAAAAGCGGCTATTTTCATTTTTTTGTTGCCAAAATCAGTCTTGTGTGATATAATTAATTCAATAAACAAAAAGGAGCGAATCTATGAAGCTCAAATATCTCGGAACCGCGGCGGCAGAGGGATTTCCCGCGCTCTTCTGCAACTGCAAATACTGCGAGGAGGCAAGGCGGCTCGGTGGAAAGAACATCCGCACGCGCTCGCAGTCGCTCGTAAATGACGATCTGCTTATCGACTTCCCTGCCGACACCTATCACCATTTTCTGACCCACGGTATCGAGGGCGACCGCATCAAATATCTCATCATAACCCACGCGCATTCCGATCATCTCTACCCGACCGATCTCTATAACCGCCACGGCTGCTACGCCCACAATATGCGCGCGCCCGAGCTTGAGGTTTTCTGCTCGGACTATTCCGCATCTCGCATCGGTGAGCCGAAAAACGTCAAGGTAAATGTGATCAAGCCCTTCGAGACTATTGAATTCGGCTCATATCACGTGACCGCACTACCCGCGCGTCATATGCCGGGCGGCGAGCCTCTGTTTTACATAATCGAGAACGAAGGAAAGACCCTTCTCTACGCGCACGACACGGGATACTTCTTCGACGAGGTCTTTGATTTCATTGAAAAGAATCGTTTCCGCTTTGATCTGGTCAGCCTTGACTGCACGAACGTCGATATCGCGATCCCCGACACGGGATCGCATATGGGATTTCCGAACATCAACCGCGTCGTTGAAAAGCTCCGCTCCTTCTCTGCGGTCGATAATGACACCGTGATCTGCATAAATCACTTCTCGCACAACGGCAATCCCCTGCACGATCATCTCCTCGGGCGCGCTTCGGAATACGGTTATCTCGTCTCATACGACGGATTCGAGGTGGAATTCTGATGGAATATCTTTATCTGATCCTCGTCGGCTTCGGCGCTGCATTCGTACAGAGGGTCAGCGGCTTTGGGCTCGGCATCTTCGCTATGATGTTCCTACCGCACTTTCTGCCCTCAAATACGGCGGCATCCACGATCTCATGTCTCTTTTCATGTTGTACGACCACCTTCAACTCGATCAAATACCGCAAGAATATCGCTTTCAAGACCGCGCTTCCGATGCTTGTCGCCGCTATGATCCCGATTATGATCGCGATCTATTGCTCCGCGAAGGTCTCGGCAGATGTATTCAAGATACTCCTCGGAAGCGTACTTGTGATCCTCAGCATCTACTTCCTTTTCTTCAACAAGAGGATCAAGATCAAGCCCACGCCGCTAAACGGCGTCATTGCGGGCACGATCAGCGGCGTCCTCAACGGTCTCTTTTCGACCGGCGGACCTCCCGCAGTGCTTTATCTGACGAGCGCAACGCCCGATAACATCACTTATTTCGCAACCATTCAGTTTTATTTCTGCCTGACAAACCTTTTTGCAACCGCCAACCGCGCCATAAGCGGGCTTATTACGGTCGATCTGCTCATCTACGCCGCCGTCGGATTCATCGGATGCCTCGCGGGAGACTTCCTCGGCAGAAAGGTATTCGATAAGCTCGACGCCCAAAAGCTCAAATACGTAATATACATAGGAATGATAATCAGCGGAGTGCTGATGCTCTTTTAAGGAGGACGCTATGAAAGAATTTTTCCATTACTTTTTCGGCCAAGGTACGGAGATCGAGTTTGAAAACTTCACGTTTGCCCATCTTGCTCCGATACTCGTTGCGGCGGCTTTGATATTCCTCATCTACCGATTCCGCGACAAGATCGCGGGATACAAGAACGAACATCGATTCAGATACGCCATCGCATTCATTATGATAATCTCCGAGATGTCATATTACTGGCGTCTTGTCGGAATTCCCGAGCTCGGACCCAACCCCGTGGATCACCTTCCCATATTCGTATGCGGTTGGGCGGTAATTTTCGGAAGCTATATGATCGTCGGCAAGAATCAGTATCTATTTGATATCTGCTATTTCTGGGCACTCTGCGGCACGATCTTCGCGCTCATCACCCCGACGGTTCTCTCCTACGCAGGTCCGACCCGATTCCGCTACTATCAGTTCTGGACAGAGCATCTGATCGGATATATCGGCATTTTCTATCTGATCTTCGTACATAAAATGCGCCCGAATATTAAATCGATGGTCCGCTCATACGTATGGCTTGCGATCCTCGCGGTCATCGCTTATATTGCCAACACCATCATTGGTCCCGGCGCAAACTATCTCTTTATGGCGCGCCCCGAGTCCACTCCCTCGGTCCTCGACATTCTTCCCGCGAACTTTGCGCTGAGATTGCTTATTATGGCAGCCGTTGTGACCGCGCTCTTCTTCGTCGCGTATCTTCCTTGGTATCTCATCGACAGAAAAGCCAAAAAGAACTCATAAAAAAACACCCCTCGGGGTGTTTTTTTCTATGGAATCTATTGATATTATTGTTTCATTATGATAAAATAAATATATATTTTATTTAAGGAGACTCAATATGAAAAGAATCATCTCCATTCTTATTGCGGCAATTATGCTCGCATCTGCATTTTCGATGCATATTTCCGCGGCAGGCAATGATCGCAAAGGCATCACACTCGACCGCACGGAAATTCACGGCGTTTCGCATCCCGTGGGGTACTACGTAACAGAAAAGCGTTTTGAAAAGCTACCCATCACCTTTGAGGCTTGGGTCTACATCCCGAAAAGCGTGTATTCCGAACGCGGCGGCATCATCATCGGAAACTATCAGAGCTTCTCGAAAGATGATTTCATTAATTTTGAGATCCACACAAACGGCGTTCCGAGACTTCTGATCGACGATCCGAGCGGAACGATGCACGACTATAAATTCACCAAAGCCGCCGTACGTCCAGATACCTGGACGCACGTTTCCATCGTCTACGGCACGGGCGAGGGCGGAAAGCAAATCTACTGCTATATCAACGGCTCCTTCAAGCAAGCGTCGAGCGTTGCGAACTGGTACGAGGCGAATCCGGAGGCTATCGACAACGTAGTATGCCTTGCGGGTGATTACCGTGCGGTCAATGAGCAGGGCTTCCGCGGAATACTCGGCGACGTTGCGGTTTATTCCGATATCAGAACCGAGGACGAGATCCTCGCGGACTACAAGGGCTCGCCCGATCTCTCGGACGAAAATCTTATGATGTATTACAAGCTTTCCGAGGCTGAACCCGAGTCCGACGTCCCCGATGCAAGCGGCAACGGCTACGATATGAAATACTACCGTATGTGGCTTACCGAGGAGGAAATGAACGAGATCCGCAAGGAGGATGAGCACGAGTACTCCTACGTCCTCGCCTTCCTCCCCGACATTCAATACATGACCGAAAAATATCCGAAGAATCTGACCGCGGTCTTTGATTTTCTCGTCAATGAATCAAAGGTGAGAAATATACGCTACGCGATCGGTCTCGGTGACATCACCAACTCGAACGGCATCAAGGAATGGGCTACCGTTGTCCGCCAGACAAACCGCCTCAACGGCTATCTCGATTATTCCCTCGTCTGCGGCAACCACGATACGCTCAAGAATAATAAGCTCGAGTATTTCGATCAGCATTACGCGCCCAAGACGGGATATTACTATCAGCACGTCGCCTCCACGGGCGGATTCTTCAATGAGGATTCTGTTCGCAACACCTATCTTACCTTCTCTGTCGGTAAGGTCAACTATATCATAATCAATCTCGACTTCGGCGCGACAGACGATATCCTCGGCTGGGCGGGCGACGTCCTCGACGCGCATCCCGATCACAGAGGTATCCTCATCACTCACGGCTATCTCAACGCCGACGGAACCACCCTCGATACCAACGACTACGCATCCCCCGACACCTACGAATCACAGCTCAACAGCGGCGAGGATATGTGGGAGAAGCTCGTAAGCAAGCACGAGAACGTCGATATGATCGTCAGCGGTCATATGCATCACGACTCAGCCGTCGTCTCTCCACGCGAGGGCGACGCGGGCAACACCGTTTATCAGGTGCTGATGGATCCGCAGTCGACCTGCAACAAGCTCGGCGGCATCGGTGTTGTCGGTCTTATGTACTTCACCGAGGACGGTAACCACGCCAAGATCGAATATTATTCCACGGTTCTCGACAAATACTTCAGCGAATCAAACAAGACACTCTCCCTCACCTTCGGCGAGCCCGAGGAGGAGACCACCGCGGAGGAGACCACTCTCGCGCCCGTCACCGATGCTCCGACAGAGCCTGTGACCAATGCTCCCGCAGAGAAAAAATCGGGTTGCGGAGGTGCTGTCGCGATCACAGCGGCGGTCATCGTCATCCTCGGCGTACCGCTCTGCTTCAAGAGAAAGGAAGATTAAATTAAATGGATAAGAATACAAAGCTCCGCATCGTTCTTGCGGTCGTTATCGGACTCTTGATCGTTGCTCTCGCCGCACTGCTCATCTCGGATGCGGCAAAGAATGATTGGAAATTCAGCTTTTCGAGCAGCTCAAAGGCTCTGATCGTGCTCGCGGGTCTCGTTCTCTCGCTCGTGCGACTCATTGCGGGTATTTCGTCCCCGCGTTCGCTCCGCATCTACGAAAAGGCATACAAGGACGAGATCGGCAACGCCTTTTCGCGCCCGGATAACAAAAAATACAAGACAAAGCTCCTGCGTTCTCTCGCACTTTACAATGAAAATCGCTACGGCGACGCGCTCAAGCTCCTCGAGCAGCTTGAGGATAAATGCAACACCGCGGACGACTTTTGCGCCGTCGCGCTCTTCAAGGCTCTCTGCTACTCTGATTCGGGCGCGGTCGAGAGCGCGATCAAGGAATACGAGACTCTGCTGAAATATAACGCAAAGCACGGAACGGCGTGGTCAAACCTCGGTCTGCTCTATAAAAAGCAGGGCAAGGCATCCGAGGCTATGCGTTGCTACGACAACGCGGTCAAGGTGAATCCCGACAGCGCATACGCATGGAACAACCTTGCCCACGCATATCTTACGGCTTGCCAGTGGCAGAAGGTCATCGAGCCCGCGCTTCGTTCACTTGAATTGAAAGCGAATATGTATCAGGCGGACACCGCGCTCGCCGTCGCATACTACGCCCTCGGAAAGACCGAGGAAAGCAAAAAGCATTTCGAGCACGCAGTTGCCAACGGCGGAAACGCCGATGCGATAATGTCTGTGCTTGACAGTATCTCGAAGGGCGTCAATCCCTTTGCCGAGCCCGTCGACGTCAGCGACGAGGTCAAGCGCGCGATCGGATTTATCAAGCGCGACACGGCGGTTCCGATGGTTGAGGTACGTCTCCCCGCCCCCGAGGACGGAAACAAGACGAGACTCGGCGGCGCGCCCGTCGACGAAGTCGTTCCTCTCGACAGCGAGGGTAATCCGATGCATCTGCTCGCCGCAATCTGGTGCTCCGAGGTTCGCGGAGTTCCAGATTTCCCCGAACGCGGCGTTCTCCGCTTCTATATTTCGGGCAACGACTACTACGGTCTCGATCTCGACGAGCCGAACGTACAAAACGATTTCCGCGTTCTTTACGACGAGGACGAGGACAAATTTGACGGAAGCCTCCGCGATGACCCGAATCTCCCCGCGCATTTCCCGATAATGCGTGCCCTCCCCGTCCGTCTCTCGCCCGCCATGGGCAGTATGCTTTCGAGTGATTATCGTTTTAACGACGCTATGAATACCGCGCTGAAAAAAGCAGGACTCGAAAACGGAGAATTTGACTTAAGCGACGAAGAATTCGATCTTATATATGATGAAAACAGCTACG
This sequence comes from Eubacteriales bacterium, assembly GCA_045632925.1. Classification (GTDB taxonomy): domain Bacteria; phylum Bacillota; class Clostridia; order Oscillospirales; family CAG-272; genus CAG-390. Next base: position 40,552 of record JAZQXP010000067.1, read on the forward strand.
GCGGACACCGCATCGGCGGTTATCCCTGCTTCACTCAGGACGACCCGCGAGACGTAGGCAACGAGCTTCACAAATACGATACACTCCTTCTCCAGATCGTCAGCCACTCTATGCCCGACGAGAACGGCAAGGAAGAGGATCTCATTATGTTCGGAGATGACGGCGGATGCCAATTCTTCATCCCTCGCGAGAAACTCCGTGCCCGCGATTTCTCCGACGTTATGTACAACTGGGATTGTTATTAAGCCATGGTTAAAATTCATTTTCTCGGCACCTGCTCGGGCACAGAACCGATCGCGGGTATGCATCATTGCTCGCTTGTTTTCGAAATCAACGGCGCATATTATTGGTTTGACGCGGGCGAATCCTGCGCCTACACGGCACACACCTCGGGTATGGATATTATGAAGACCGAGGCTCTCTTCGTCTCGCATCCGCATATCGACCATATCGGCGGACTGCCGAATCTCTTTTCCTGTATGAACAAGCTGATCAAGCGGTACGGCAAGAAGCTCCCTAACGACAATTCTCTCGAGGTCTTCTTCCCCGACCCCGAGATCCTCGACGCGATCGCTATGATCGCAACGCTCAAGGGACGGATGCACTTCAATCTCAATTCACATTCCGTCCGAGACGGATTGATCTTCGAGGACGGCAATATCCGCGTAATTGCGCATCACAACTGCCATATCAGCACAACCGCGCTCAATTCCTTCTCCTTCCTCATCGAAGCCGAGGGCAAGAAGATCGTCTTCTCAGGCGACGTCAGAAGTCCCTACGAGCTCGACACCCTCATCGGTGCGGGCGTTGACGTGCTGATAATGGAAACGGGGCACCACAAGGTCATCGACGTCTGCGAATACGCGGCGGCTCGAGGTGTCGAAAAGCTGTATTTCAACCACCACGGCAGGGAGATCATCGATGACCGTCCCGCCGCGGAAAAGCTGACCGCCGAATTTGCAGAAAAGTACGGTATGCCCATCGTCATCTGCCGTGACGGAATGACCGAAGAAGTATGAAAGGACACAGAACGATGAAGAACCTCAATTCCGCTGTAGAAAAGCATCGCGCGCTTATCCTTGAGGCCGAGAGATACATTTGGGCGAATCCCGAAACGGGATACAAGGAATATAAAACCGACGCATATATGAAAAAGATCTTCAAGGATCTCGGCTATGAGATCGTACCCGCCGAGGGCATCACGGGATTTGTCACCGTCCTTGATACGGGAAGACCCGGACCTGAGGTGCTCATCCTCGCCGAGCTCGACTCGATCATCTGCCCCGCGCACCCCGAATCCGACAAGGAAACAGGCGCGGTACACTCCTGCGGTCACAACGCGCAATGCGCCGCTCTCGTCGGCATCGCGGCGGCGCTCAAGGAAGAGGGCGCGCTTGACGGTCTCTCGGGCAGGATCCGCCTCTGCGCAGTTCCCGCTGAGGAGCTTCTCGAGATCGAATACCGTTCAGACCTACGCGACCGCGGAATCATCAAATATATGGGCGGCAAGAGCGAATTTCTCTCGCGCGGACTCTTTGACGGCGTGGACATTGCATTTATGATCCACACCTCGGGCGGCTTCCATACCGCGCTCGGCTCGGTCGGTTGTATGGCGAAGAAGATCACGTACAAAGGCAAAGCCGCGCACGCCGGAGGATCTCCCTGGGCGGGCAGAAACGCTCTTTACGCCGCAAACTGCGGTCTCAACGCGATAAATGCCATCCGCGAGACCTTCCGCGAATCAGACATCATCCGCGTCCACCCGATAATCACAAGCGGCGGCGCGATGGTCAACGCCATCCCCGAAACGGCAACGCTCGAAAGCTACGTCCGCGGCAAGAGCTTTGACGCCATCGTGAAAGCCAATAAGAAGGTCAACCGCGCGCTGATCGGCGGTGCGCTTTCGCTCGGAACGAATATCGACATAACCGATATCCCCGGCTACGCGCCACTCAACAACGATAAGGGTATGATCGCGCTGACCCTCGAGGCAGCCGCCGAGGTCATTCCCGAGTATCCGATGACGGAGGGGCACAGCTTCGGCTCGGGAAGCACCGATATGGGCGACCTTTCCTGCATAATGCCCGTCATCCATCCTTATGCGGGCGGAGCAGCGGGCACCTCGCACGGTAACGATTACTACATCGTCGACCCCGAAGCTGCCTGCGTTGCAAGCGCAAAGCTCCAGCTCGGTATGCTCTCGCTCCTGCTTTCGGACGGCGCGGCAAGAGCCAAGAAGATCATCGAGGAATACGAGCCTCAGTTCGAGAGTGCCAAAGCCTACCTCGACTACGTCGACAGCCTGAACTCTACAGGCGACCGCATTGAGTACACCGAGGACGGGGCGAAGATAAGATTATAAATCAAACGGCTTGGACATGAAGTCCAAGCCGTATTTTTTATTTATGCTTCGCAAACTCCGCTCTGATCTCCTCGACGCTTCCGGTTGTGATATAATATGAATACTCAAACGCCTTGAAGGCTTGAAGCTTATAGGTTATCAACGGCGCGACGTAGTTTGTCGCGTTGTTATGAGCGTCCTTCGAGCCGTTATACTGATGTCTACCCGCGAGAAGTATCTCGGCTATCGGGGTATAAACGCCGACACCGTAGCCCGTCGGAGCCACCCACGCGCACCAGGTCTCCTTTGATTTCATATTGAAATAAGCATCCGAATTGCCCGCCCAGAAGGGGAGATCCTTCTTGACGGTCAGCGCATCGTCCTTCCAGCCGTTGCTTCCGTTATAGAAAACGAAATCCGAGAGGTAGCTGATCGTATAGAACGCGGGAAGCTCCTGATGGGCGTTTCGGTGCGTATAACCCGAAAAATCGATAAAGCGGTTGTCTACCTTGATGCATCCGCCCTCGAGCGTATAGGTATTCTCCATATAGGAGGGCGTGCGCATATTCTTCTGCGCCCAGTCAAGCGGCTGACATTTGACCCAGATGCTCTTGCCGTCCTCCGCGATCCTGAAATCAACGAGCTTTGAGCGGTTGCCGTACTGATCTCCACCCTGAACGGGGTTGTAGCACCACATATTGTCGCCGTATTTTGCAGGCTTGTAGGGCGCGGAATCGGTGCCGTAATAGGACTGCTGAATGAGTCTGCCCGTGTCGTGGTCGTTGAGGAGGTTCGAGATAGAATCGTCACCGTCGGCAAGGTCCTCAAGATAGGAAACACCGCCGCCCCAGGTCAGCTTTACGCCGAGCTTGTATTTGCCGTCGGTGATGTAAACGACGTCCTCGGTGGGAACTTCACGAGCCGATACCGCGATATCCTCGAGAATGAAGCTTGCCTCTCCCGATCTGATCGCAGAAATTCTTACCGACGATATCGAATCGCAGGTCTTTCCCTTAAGTGCGCTGTCGCAAAGAGAGACGAAATCGACCTTCTCGCCCGGCTCAAGGAAAAACTCCTCGGTATACTTTTCATTCTCGTAAAGATACGTGATCTCGCCCCTCAGATGCGAATCGGTAGAGTAGGTGACCGAATAGGAATTGAATTCCTTGCCAACGGGCGTGTCAAACCAATAAACTATACTTTCCTTGAAGGAATAGTGATTGTATGCGCCGCTGTCCGCACCCTCGACGCGGTATGAGATACCCGATGCCGTTTTATCTGCCTCAAGCTTGACCGAAGGCTCGGAGATCAGTTCAAAATCCTCGGGCAGGCTGGGGATCTTATCAACTTTTTCTATCATATCAACGTCCTCGATTCCGAGAGATTCCTTGAAAAACGCCGCAAAAGCAGCCTCATATCCCGCCTCGCTTCCCGCGCAGATATAGAGTCTTTCGCCGCGCAGAGCAATGACGAAAGCATCCGAGACGAGCGAATCGTAATCAACTTGATAATACTCTTCCCTGTCGGTCTTGCCGAAGACGATCTCTTTTGCAGACTCCGACTTTTCAACCATCGTGTCCTTCTTCATCTTAAGCGTTACGCCCGTAGCTTCGGAATAAAGTCTGCTGAAGCGATAGGCGGTATCGTAGCTTGCGTCGTCACCCGCGAAGATGAGAACGTAGTCCTTCGAAATATCCATACGGATCTCGACCTCGGGAGCCTCAGTGACCTCCTCGGTAGTGATAACTACCTCTTCCGGTTGCTGTACGCATCCCGCTATCATCAAAAGAGCTAAAAGGCAAATATAAAATCTTTTCATATTGTCACCTCGTTGTTTATTACGATAATTATATCACAAATAATGAAAAAAATCAACCGTTGGCATGCCAACGGTTGATTTTTATTCAGTTTTCAACGTAATGGATCGCGCTGACGGAGCCGTCGGTGATACCGAACATAAGCTGTGTTTCGCCGTCGGTATAGACGAGGGTGCCCGAGGCGTTCTCGGTGAAATCTTCACCATAGGTCTCGATAACAGCCTCGCGGCCGTCGCCGATGGTGATACCCTCGGGAGTCGAAACGCTGTCATCGGTCAGAACGAGCTTAACGATCTTATTAACGCCGTTTTCGTTGACGGTGTTGAACTTGAATCCCGCGTAGGTATACTCGCGATCGGGCTCTGCACCTCCGCCGCAGGAGGGAGTCTCAACAAGGTTCTGCGCCTCGCCGAGTGCGGATACCGCCGCATTTGCGTCGCCGCCGACCTTGATCTCAACGTCACCCGATTTAAAAAGATAGTTTTTTGTCTCGCTTCCACCGTCACATCCGACAAAGCAGACGAGCATCGCGAGCACAAGTGCCAAAGAGATAAATCTTTTCATTATTTTTCTCCGTTTCTGTCATTATAATAAGAATTGATGCGTTCTTCCCAGATCGCGGAAAGCTCGCTCTCACCTCTGTGATCGGTAAGTCCGTGGTTTTCCGCAAGGATCTTGCCGAAATAGGAGGTCACCTTCTCCGCGCCGTAGACATTGAGGTGAAGTCCCTTATCGTAGGTGTCCTGCGACCAATCAAGTCCGATCTCCTCATCCTTTCCGACCATCGAATAATAAGCAAGTCCGTTCTCTTCCGCGTAATCAACGATCTGCGCGTCCCACTCCGGATACCAATAGTATCTGACCGAGTTTGTCGGTGCCTTGACGAGGATCAGCTCGATGCCCTTTTCACTGCAAAGAGCGGTCATCTTGTCGAGATACTCCATCGCACGCACGGGCAGCGAGGTATTCAGAAGATCGTCGGGTTTTCTCGTATCCGAGGTATCGACGGGATCGATATCCGTCTGCATAAGGTAGCCCTGATGGGTGATATCAACGTGCTTATCGAATGCGTGCTTGAAATCGTCCGAGTCAAGCTCGCTCCAACGCGCGTGATAGCGCAAAATGGGTAGAAAATACGAGAGGAGCGATTCCTCATCCGTCATCGAAGCCTTGATCGCATCGAGCTTATGCTCCGACCATTCCATATCCTCGATCGCCATTCTGCTGATCGCCTCGATCGGAGTTTCGCCGTAATGAAGCGCAAGGACGTTGAAAACCACCACTTTGGGAGTTTCCTTTTCGAGTGTTTCCTCGAGAATGTGATAGGACTGCCATACCGTCTGCTGAGACGAACCGCGGACGTAGGAGGTGATTCCGTATTCCTCAAAGAGAGTTGCGGGAACGAAACCCTCGTAGACCTCGCAGTCGCCGATGAAGATGACGTCGTGCGGGTCGGTCGTGTCGTAGTAGCCGCAAAGCAGATGCGCCTCGCGGTTATCGTGCCTTGCGTCCTGAAGGACTGCGCCGAAATAAAACACAGCACCGAGGACGATAAGAAGCGCACAAATAAAAGAAATAATTCTTATAAATCTCTTCATTTAGTGCCTCCTTAGTTAAACGTGCCGCCGTAGATGAAGGCGGAGGCATCAAATCCAAGTCCGTAAGAGCCGAAAATGAGGATCGCAATACAGAGCAGAGCCATTATCGCGTTTCCGAGCAGCGGCTTTTCCCACAGAACCTCTCGCAAAGGCTTCTTGATCGAAAGTCGGCTGACAGCCGTCATGATCAAAATACCGACGGCAATTACGATATACTGCGTTGCCGTAACCTTGATATCGAGAATACCGCCGTTCCAAATATCCGCAATATTGAAGGTGTAGAACACGCTGAAAAATCGGTCGAAGGTCAGCGGAACGTCGCAATAGCAGTCAAAAACGCGGATAAGCGACATCAGAAGGAAGGTTCTGATTGCCATAAAGCTTTGATAGGGTGCGCTGTTCCAAAGCTTCGGGAATTTCGCGCGGAATTTCTCATACAGAGGATTCAGCTCCTGAGAAATGAGGATAACAACGCCGTTGAGAAGTCCCCAAACAACAAAATTCCAAGCAATTCCGTGCCAAAGACCCGTCGCAAGCCAGGTAATGATCGTTGCTGTGTAAACGGGAAGTCTCTTTCCGACGCCCGTACCGAGCTTTGCTCTTCCCCATTTCGAGAGCTTCTGCATCGATTTTGTCAGCGAAAGCGGATAGAAGATGTAATTGGTGAACCAATTTCCCATCGTCATATGCCAACGGTTCCAATATTCTGCCGTTGACTTCGACGAGAAAGGACGGTTGAAGTTTTCGGGCAGCTTGATGCCGAGTATTTGCGCCGCACCGAGGACGATATCGATTCCGCCCGTAAAATCGCCGTAGATCCTGATCGAATAGAAAAGACAGAGCAGAATGAAATAGATTCCGCCGAGCTTTTGCGAAACGATATATCCGATCGCGGGCGCGATGGCATCGGCTATGACGAGCTTCTTGAAGAAGCCCCAAAGGATGCGCAAAAATCCGCACCAAGCCTCCTTCGCATCAAAGCTGTGAGTTGCCTTAAGCTGCTCGCCCGTGTCGGCATAGCGGCTGATAGGTCCCATCGCAAGCTGTGGGAAGAAGGATACAAAAAGCGCGTGGCGGAAGAAATTACGCTCCACAGCAGCACGTTCGCGGTAAACATCGATCATGTATCCGATCGAGATAAAGGTATAATAAGATATACCCATGATCTCGAGGGCGTATTTTCCGAAGGAAATACCGCGCTCGGTGATCTTGAAGCCGATCATCGAGGAAAGATACTTTACGTAAACGAGCGAAAGCGTCATTACGAAAATGCCGACGCAAAGGATCAGAAGGCTCGTATTTTTATGCTTCGCGCGGTAAGCCTTGCGCTCGTCCTTCGAGAGCGTTGTCTTCGTCTCCTCAAGATACTGCTTGAGAGCTTCAATTCTCTTTCCGAGAATTTGCACCGTTACGTATGAGATAACGATCGCAAAAAGCAGGAAGATGAAGCTGACGGGTCCCGCGAAAGCATAGAAAACCACGCTTCCGAGAAGCAGAACTATCCATTGTACCTTTTTCGGCACAAGGAAATAAACGAGAGTGAGTACGGCGAGGAACGCCAGAAACTCAAATGATGCAAAATTCATCAGATGTTGTCAAGCTTTTCGATAAGAGCGAAGATAGCCTTGGCAGAGTTGAAGTTCTCGGGAAGGATCTCCTCGGGAGGAATCGAAACGTCGAATGCGTCGTTGATATCGGTGATAAGGGTTACGATGTCGAGGGAGTCGAGAATACCGTCGTCTATAAGAGTCTCGCAGGTCTCGTAATCGATACCCTCGTGAAGATTTTCAAGAATTTCAAAAAGCTTTTCCATAGTTTTTCTCCTAAAAATTTATTTACTTGCCTCGTCGAGGAGGAATTTGCGGTTTATTTTACAGTTAGCCGTAAGAGGCATCGTGTCGAGTTTTTTGTACTCGCCGGGGATCATATATCTCGGAACAAGCTTGAGAAGATATGCGGTAAGCTCCGCCGAAGTAGCCTCGCCGACGTAATAAAGGACGATCTTCTTCTTTTCCGCGGGATATACGGCGCAGACCTGACGCACGCCCTCGCAGGTCGATGCGGCGGCTTCGATCTCGCCAAGCTCAATGCGGTGTCCCATATGCTTTATCTGCGAATCCTTACGGCTGACAAATTCAAGCTCACCGTAGGAATTGAAGCGTCCGAGATCGCCCGTGCGGTAAACGAGCTCGGGGTATTTGTCGTTTAAGGGATTCTGAACGAACGCCTCTGCGGTCTTTTCGGGGTTCGATATATAACCGAGGGTCACGCAGGTGCCGCGGATATAGATCTCGCCGACCTCACCGTCGGGTGCTTCCTTGCCGTCATCCGTGATGAGGAAAATATCGGTATTCTTAAAGGGCTTGCCCACGGGGATCGGATCGTTTTCTCCGAGCGTACGTGTCGCGGGCCAATAGCAGGACATTCCCGTTGCCTCTGTCGGACCGTAGAGATTGAAGAATCTCGCCTCGGGAAGAGCGTTTCTCCAAAGCTCGTACTGCTTCTTCGGGAAGACCTCGCTTCCGAAGCAGACGGTCGTCAGGTGCTTTGGCGGTGTCTTTTCGAGTACTCCGAGCGACGAGATCATCGTCAGTGCGGAAACGACCCAACAGATAGTGTTGACACCGTGCTCGTTAAGATATTCTACGAGCTTTACGGGGAACATAAAAAGCTGCTTGGGGATCAGATACGCCGTCGAGCCGAATTTCAGCGTCGGCATGATCTCCTTGAGGGGAGCGTCGAAATAAAGCGGAGTCTGGTTGCCGAAGACGGTATTTTCATCGAATCCGATCGCCTCGCAGAGCGATTCGGTATAGTCGATGACCGAGCGGTGGCAAGCCGCAACTCCCTTCGGAACGCCCGTTGAGCCCGAGGTAAATACCACGTAGATCGGATCGGTGTCGATCTGGTGCGCGCGGATATTTTCGAGAAGGGGCGCGTTTTCGGGATGGCTTACGATTTCGTTATAGATAAGCACTTCTCTGCCGAGCGCATCGGCAGTCTTTCTGTGCTTTTCATCGGTGATAATGAACGCGGGATCGATCGTGTCGATTATCATCTGCATACGGAGCGAGGGCATCTGCGCGTCGAGAGCAACGTAGTACGCGCCCGAGTAGATGATACCCATAAAGGTGACGATAGCGTGCGGATGCTTGTCCATAAGCACGGCTACGGCACGTCTGCGGCTGTTTCTCTCTGCAAGGAATGAGCCGATCGAACGCGCTCCGCTATAAAGCTCGGCGAAGGTTACGGAGTCTTTACCGTCCGAGAAGGAGACCTTTTCGGGCACTCTCGCGGCGGTTTCTTCAAGATACTGAAGTATATTTGTTCTCATTTTTAACCTCTTAATTCGGGAATATCGGTGATGGTTTCGGTCGCGCTTGCGGGGACTTTTGATGCATCATACTTGCGGTAACCCTGCCCGCACCAAGCGTCGTAAGCGGAAACCTGCGCATCGGTCAAGAGACATCCGCTGACAGAATACTCTCCGCCGATCGGATTTGAATCGTAATGATACCACTTCGGCGCGTCCTTTGTGCCGATATTGACAAGATTCCAGAAGTGGTTTCCGGGGGCACCGCCATCTGCGCGCTTCATATCGATATTTTCGATACCGAGACGCTCGAAAAACGCTTTTGACGCGGCAAAGTAGCTATAGCAATCACCCGTTCCCGCGGAAAACAGAGACATATATGCGGCGTAAACAAAATCATCGGTCTCTGCGGTCGAGGCATAACTGATGCTGTCCTGAACGTACGCGTAAACCGCGCGGACCTTCTCTTCTGCCGTCATCTTATCTGTAATTATCTGCGCTATGACCTTATCGATCTCTGCGTAGAGCATATCCTCGGTGACCTCCATAGTACCAACGATAACCGTTGCAGTCGCGCTCGAGGAATTTCCCGATCCATCTGTCGCGGTGTAGGTCACGGTATAAGTGCCCGCAACGCTCACGTTTACAGACACGGAATCGACCTTTATATCGATCTTTCCGTCGGAATTATCGGTCACGGTCGCTTGCTTTTTCCAAGCAATTCCGTCGCCCACGTTGACGCGGATCTCGCCGACCTCGATCATGGGCGCGGTGGTGTCAATGACTTCGACATTGTATTTCTTTGTCTTACCGTCAATGATGACCGAAACGCTGTGTTTACCGACGGTTTTAAGTGTCGCCGTGTCAAAGCCCTCGGCAAATTCCGAGCCTTCAATACCCGTTATTGCGGATGCATCGGTGGTTCCCGCCTCGACAGTCACGCTCTCCGCAGAGCAGGATGCGAAGATCATCAGAAAAGCGAAAATCAACGCGGTATATGTCAAAATTCTTTTATTCATAAAATACCTCAAAGCATAATTATCCATTATAGCTTATTATACCATTTTTGCGGCATTTCTGTCAATACGTATATCAAAGTATTTAATATTTTTTAATATTATATAATATAACCGCCGCATCCGAAGACGCGGCGGTTTGATATCATTTGAAGATAAATCTGTAAAGGTCGGTATTGAGAATGTCGGGCGAGTAGGTCCTCCAATAGTACATATAGTCTCTCTTGGGATCGAGGTATGCGTTAAGCATATTGGGATCCGAGATACTGTAGCCCGGGAAGAGCGTGAACTTCTTGGTCTTGATATTGAAGAATCCGTAATCGGTAACAAAATGATACTGTTCGTTGACGAAATTGATCGGCGCGATGCCCTCGACGTTAAGATCGAGGATGTCCTGACCCGTAATAAGTCTCGAATCGTATCGGAGTCCGAAAAGGTTGAGAACCGTAGGAAGAATGTCGATAGCCGAGCATACCTTATCGATCTTGATAGAATTCTTCATCGAGCCCGACCAGATTATCAGAGGTGCTTTGTAAAGCTCGTAATTGTAGTAAATATTGGATGCGGGGAGCCCGTACATTTCGGCAAGTGCCGCCTGATTGTTTGCATCATCGGGGCTGAGGCTGTAGGGGAAATGATCGGGTGCGAGAACGAAAACGGTGTCCTCGAGGATACCGAGCTCTGCGCAACGGTCATAAAGCTCCTTGACCATAAGCTCGACCTCGTATTCGCAGGCAATATAGGAAATCGAAAGCTGATTCTTATAATCGCCGCCGATAACCGAGGTGACGTAATTACGGTGCTTTGCCGCCTGAGCATTGCCGACGAAGGTCTGATTTGCGTGACCAGAGGTCGTCATATAGTAGATATGGAAGGGCTTATCCGCGGTAATATAAGAAAGCGAATTGAGCGCGAGCTCGTGGTCGGAGGTAGGCCAACCCGCGGTAAACTCAACGTCCCAGTTTCCTATCGCATGCCAATCATATCCGAAATTCGGATGTGAAAGATCACGCCTGTAGTATTCATAGGTGTGGTTGTGGAATGCATCGGTAGCATAGCCCTCTGCTCTGAACATATTACCGAGCGTGAAGGGCTGATAGGTTGACGCACTCTTCTCAATACACGTGGCTTTGTAATAGAAATTACCCGTGATATTCGCGTACTCGCCCGTTGCGGTGCTTCCGCCCCAGCAAGAGCAATAGTAATTATCAAAAACAAATCCCTCGTTCTTCATCTTATAAAGTGTGGGAGTCAGCTTTTCGTTGATAGCCGAGGGTGCCCACGCCTCAACCGTGATGAAAATGAGATTCTTGCCATCAAACATACCGGTGTACTCGTTCTTATTCGTACCCGCGCGGCTTTCAAGGAAGGTCAGAAGGTTATAAACCTTCTTGTTGCCCGCCGAAAGAGCCTTTGATTTCAAAGAAGCAAAGTCGATGTCCATTCTCTGCGGACTTCTGTCGATAACGGCGGGAGGCTTGGGAGGATCGGGGACCGTTGTTTCTCCGTTTTCACCAGTAGTGACCTCGCCCGACTCTTCTCCGCCGACCGTGGTCTCGGGACCGTCGGGGGGATTTGTTACGGGAGTATCAGATGTTACGGGTGCCTTTGTGCCGAAGATATCCTCGCCGCGCGGAGCGGTGGTGTCGTTGTTGATGACGATCGTATCCTCGGGCTCGTCGGCTTCGTTGCCGAAAATCATATACTGCAGCTCAAGGCGCGCGGTTGTGAAAACGCCGAATCTGCCTATCGCATCGTTTACGAGGAATCCCTCCCCGTATGCGAATTTATCGCCGAAATCCTCTTCGTCGGTATTAACGTAAAGTGTTCCGAGCATAAAGAAGCAAACGGCAAATACAGCACAGCAGACGCGGGGCATCCAACCCATTTTCTCGGGCACGATGAGCTTTCTGCCAAATATCGCAAAAAGAATAAACGGAGCAAAAAGAAGAAGTATCCAATGAAGATTAGCAAAGATCGCCCTGAAGGTATTGTCCATATAATCGGCAATATTGCCCGCCATTCCGAGATTTGCGAACTCAAAAAAGGTTCCGAAGAATGCCGAATACACAACGTGTATGGCGGAAAGCAAAGTCAGAATACCGATTATGATAAGGCTGATGAAATAATTGATCTTTTTATTGAAGAGCGTGCAAACAAGAGCGATCACCATACCGAGAGATACGCAGAACAATGTAATATACGCGAAGAATCTCGAGCTCATATTCGAAAAAGCGGAAAGATGGACAATGAGCTCAAGATAGATCAGTATGATCGGCAGGGTCACCGCAAACATCATCGACGACGTCAATCTGTCGATCGAATTCTTATCCTGCGGCTTGCGGCGGGGAGCGTCTCTGTTTTCAGAACGCTGAGCTTGATTTTCGTTGTAGTTCATTTATTTATCCTTATTTGTGCGTGCCGAGACAGAGGCTGTATCGCGGGATCAGTTCTTATGATACAGCGTTCTGGTCTGGTAGTAGGGCTCGTAGGTAATGTAGATCCCGAGCTTTTTGAGAAGATTTTCGTCGGTATGTGACAGAATAACCGTCGAATGCGCGTCGCAACCGCGGAGGTTGGCAAGCTGATCTATCGCATTCTCCGCATCGGGGGAGTTGACGGCACAGACCGAAAGCGCGATGAGGACCTCATCTGTATGAAGTCTTGGGTTATGGTTGCCGAGGTGCTCGACCTTGAGGTGCTGAATGGGCTCGATGATCTCGGGCGGCATAAGATGCTGTTCATCGTCAATACCAGCAAGAGCCTTGACGGCGTTGAGAAGCATTGCTGAGGTCGCGCCGAGAAGCTTGGAGGTCTTACCCGTGATAATGCGTCCGTCGGGAAGCTCGATCGCGGCGGCAGGCTCGTTCGTCTGGTCACGCTTTGCAAGAGCCGCGGCAACAACGGGTCTGTCCGCGATCGAGATCTTCGCCTTCTTCATCTGGATCTCGTGCTTGTAAACTATCTCCTTGGGTTCTTCGCCCTTTCTGACGGCGACGAGCGAATTATAATAACGTCTTACGATCTCGCGGTTTGCGGCTTTGCGGACGACTTCATCGTCAATTATGCAATTACCGACCATATTTACGCCCATATCAGTGGGGGACTTGTAGGGGCAGCTTCCATAGATCTTCTCGAAGGTAGCCGCGAGTACGGGATAGATCTCGATATCGCGGTTGTAGTTTACGGTGGTCTCGCCGTATGCCTCGAGATGGAAATGGTCGATCATATTGTTATCGTTGAGGTCGCTGGTCGCCGCCTCATACGCGATATTAACGGGATGCGAAAGGGGGAGATTCCAGATCGGGAAGGTCTCGAATTTTGCGTATCCTGCCTGAACACCGCGGCGATTTTCGTTGTAGACCTGCGAGAGACAGACAGCCATCTTTCCGCTTCCGGGGCCGGGAGCGGTGACAACGACGAGCTTGCGCTCTGTCTCGATAAAATCGTTCTTGCCGTATCCGTCCTCGGATACGATGTGCTCTATGTTTGCGGGATAGCCCTCGATCGGATAATGACGGTAGACCTTGATTCCGAGAGACTCAAGCTTTGCGCGGAATGCACGTGCCGCGGGCTGAGATTCGTACATCGTCATAACAACGCTTCCGACGTAGAGACCGAAGAAATTGAAGATGTCGATAAGACGAAGCACGTCGGCGTCATAGGTAATGCCGAGGTCTCCGCGTTTTTTATTCTTTTCAATATCGCCCGCATTTATTACAATAACGATCTCCGCCTCGTCCTTAAGCTCGAGAAGCATCTTCATCTTACTGTCGGGCTGGAAGCCGGGAAGGACCCTCGACGCGTGATTATCGTCATAGAGCTTGCCTCCGAACTCGAGATAAAGCTTTCCGCCGAAGCGGTCTATCCTCTCTCTGATATGCTGCGACTGCAGGCGCAGATATTTTTCATTGTCAAATCCGATCTGATGCATTTTAACCCCCATACCGCCCAATCGGGCGAAAATAACAATACATAATTATTATACTACAAATATAATTCAAATGCAAGAGAGGAATTGAAGATTTATAATTATTTTTCCGAATGAAGACAGAAGAGTGCAGAGTTCAGAATGCAGAATGCAGAGTTAATGAGATTTTTCTCGCGATGCTCGAAAAATATTTGTGGGATAATCCAATTCGGCATTGATAACACTTCGCTTAGCTTAAACGTTTAACAGCTAAACAAAGAACTCGGAAATCAATGAAGATTACTTCAAAGATTTCCGAGTATCTTTTTATTTACCAAACTATTGTTTATCACAAAACAATAGTTTGTCAAAGCAAAACATAATTATTTAACTTCTGATTTCCGAGCTCGCTCGGAAATTTTCCTTAACTCTGCACTCTGCACTCTGCATTCTGCACTTCCTCTGCCCTATATAAACAGTATCAACAAAAGACAAATCAGCAGCTCATTATCCCGAAGGTCATTGTCCGAAAAGATCAGAAAGATCACTCCGAGAAGCAAAAGCTCCTCGAGTCCTATGCTTCCGCCGAGAAGTCCCGATAGTCCCTGCAGGATCCCCTTCGGCGGACAGGGTGCGGGATTGCAATCAGCGCAGACTTCGACGCTCTTTTCACATTTCTCTTCCCTTTTCTCCTCGCATTCATCTTCCTTTTCATCCCCGCGCGGATTCACCGTTTGATTGCGCAGAGGCTGCTCGATCGACGACGGGAAGGGATAGAACGCGCTTCCGCTGTAGTCGCGCGGAAGATCGACCGATACCTCGGCGCGCGGGTTTCTGTTCTGTCTTGAATACATGTCAACCTCGCTTCTGCAAAAGTGTCTCGGAAAGCCTCGAAATGCCGATCATATAGTCGATCGTGCGGCATCGGTGCTCGTTGCAAAAGGGCTTGAGCGCGGAAAGCAGAGCGCACCTTCTCGATGCGTTGCCGCCCGAATGACCGCCTCCGCCAACCATAGAAAGCATCGGGAGGATCGAATCGATCCCCGCGGACACGGGCTTTGCCTCGACCGATCCCGTTTTTTCCTCGTTCTTCTCTCCTTCGGGGATATCAACGCCGACGGTCGACGCGATCTGTGAAATCAGCTCGGGATTTCCGAGAAGCTTTGATACCATTGCGCCGAGGTCAGGCTGAGCCTCGCTCATCTCCGTCCTCCCGAAAGCTTTTGACCGAGATCACGGAGCTGATCGTCGCTGATATTCTCAAGCGCGCGGCGAACGCTCGAAATGTCACCCTCGGTCACGTTGTAGCTTGAAAGATCGAGCCCGTAATCGCGGGCAAATTTGTTAACGAGAAATTTAAGCTGAGAGTCGTTCAGCGAAAGTAGGCGTGAAAGCGCGGATCGGTCAAATTCCATATCTGTATACCTCCAAAAATCAGTTCACTACAGTATATGCCGGGAATTCGCCTTGGTGAATTTTCAAAAACAGGTAGACAAAGCCGCTTTTTCGTGTTATAATATATAATGTATGTTTATGTAAGTTTATAGGAGGTGGTCGGATTGACTCGCAAAATACTCATCTTCTCGGATTCGCACGAGGAGGCAAAATATTTGAACAAGGCACTCGCCATGAACTCAGACGCGGACCTGATCGTCCATCTCGGCGACGGAGCCTACGATCTCACCCGCCCGCTTCCCGAAAATTACGAAAAGCCGATCGTGGCGATCGAAGGCAACGGCGAATACTACGGTTGGATCAAGGTCGACCGACGTTATCTCCCAAAAAGGACAGAGACCGTCGAGTTCGAGGGCAAGAAGATCTTCATGACACACGGTCATCTTTACGACGTCAAATACGGTCTCGAGAGGATCGCAGCTCGCGCATACGATGACGGCGCGGACATCGTCCTCTTCGGACACACTCACGTTCCGATAGTAAAATATCTTCCCGAGGGAACAGAGCTCGAATTCATCGGCAAGACCGAGCGTCCCCTGCTCCTCTTCAATCCCGGAAGCATCGGGATGGGAATCAAGCACAGCTTCGGACTTCTCACCTTCAGCGGAAACGATGTACTTCCCTCCCACGGAGAAATATAAAAGACACCCCTTTCGGGATGTCTTCCGGATGTAGATCCATATTAAACGGTTACGGGATCTCCCGCTTCCTCGGCTTCTGCCTCTGCATTTTCAAGTGCCTCGCGGTATGCGTCGAGAACTGCAGTCTCGAGAGCTGCGCGGAAGGGAGCGTTGATGGGGTGAACGATATCTCTGAAGGTCTCGTCCGGGTTCTTACGGCTGGGCATTACGATAAAAAGCTTCTCTCTTGCGGAAATGACTTTGATATCGTGAACCGCAAGCTGATTGTCAAGAGTGACGGAGGCAATCGCTCTCATAGGACCTTCGTCAAAAAGCTTTCTGATTTTTACATCGGTGATTTCCATTTTTTTACTCCTTGGGTTCAATTTTTTAATTAACAATTATAGTATACACTACTTTTGTGACGGTTATTCAAACAAAATAAAATTTTTCTGTGAAAAGTGGCGGAAAATTTAATTGAGACCGTCCTAATTTCTCATAATTATTATCAGCCGACCCTTTCGGCGGAACGGAGACTCATATGTCTGTAGAAAATACACATTACGGAGCCGCTCGCATAGCGGAGATCCTTTCGGGCGCATCGAGCCTGTATTTCATCGGAATCGGGGGCATAAACATGTCCTCTCTTGCGCATATTTCGCACATCCGCGGATTCCGCGTAGGAGGATCGGATCAGATGCAGACCGCTCTGACCGACCGACTCACCGATGCGGGTATCGAGATATTCTATTCGCACGAGGCAAGCCATATCGAGGGCTATGACGCCATCGTCTACACCGTAGCTATCGCTCCCGACAACCCCGAGTATACCGCCGCACTCGCACGCGGAATCCCCTGCATCTCGAGAGCGGATTTTCTCGGATATATCATGACGGGCTACCGCAATCGCGTTGGTGTTTCGGGTATGCACGGCAAGAGCACCTGCACCTCGATGTGTGCCCTCTCCTTCATGCACGCGGGCGGAGATCCCACGGTCCTCTCGGGCGCGACTCTCGCGGAAATGGGCGGTGCATACCGCATCGGATGTGAGGATCACTTCATCTTCGAGGCTTGCGAATATATGGATTCATTCCTCGATTTCAACCCGAACATTGCAATAATTCTCAATATCGAGCTCGACCACGTCGACTACTTCAAGAGCATAACCCAAGTCCGCCGCTCCTTCTCGGATTACGCCGCGATTACGGGCACAAACGGCTACGCTGTTGTCAACGGCGACGACGAAAACGTCCGCCTTGCTATGGCGGGATACGCGGGAACTCTCGTTACCTTCGGTCTCTCCGAGGGATGCGACTACACCGCATACAATATCGAATATATTTCGGGAATGGCATCCTTCGACGTTTATTTCAGAGGCGAATATGCCGCGCATATCACCCTCTCGGTTCCCGGACGTCACAACGTATACAACGCTCTCGCCGCATTTGCCGCGGCTATGATCTGCGGACTCGATCCCGATACCGTAGCCGAAGGTCTTTCGCACTATCTCGGCGCGGGCAGGCGAATGGAATACAAGGGTAAGTGGAACGATGTCGACGTTTACGACGACTATGCACATCATCCGACCGAGATCGCCGTCACCCTCGGCGGCTTCCGCGATATGGGCTTCGGCAGACTCTTCTGCATCTATCAGCCGCACACCTACAGCCGTACCGCCGCGCTCTGGGACGATTTCGTCTCGGCTCTCTCAACCGCGGATCGAGTTCTGATGGTCGACATCTACGCCGCCCGCGAAAAGGACACCCTCGGCGTAAGCTCTTCTCTGCTTGCTCAGGCGATCGGTGATAAAGCCGATTACTGCGCGTCATTTGACGACGCCATCGCCATCCTCTCGGCGGAGGCAAAGCCGGGCGATGCCATCATCGTTATGGGCGCGGGTACCGTCTACCGCATCTTCCCCCTTCTCGGACTCTGATGGATAACGCGAGAGGATACGGCGCGATAGCGCACATTTACGATATGATCAACGGCGAGCGGCATTATGAGGCTTGGGCTGACTTTGCCGAGGCTTGCTTTGAGAAATTTTTACCGAACCGCCCCGAGCTCGTTCTCGATCTCGCTTGCGGTACGGGAACTCTGACCTCGATCCTCGCCGAGAGAGGCTATGATATGACGGGTGTCGATCTTTCGCCCGAGATGCTCTCGGTAGCTCGCGAAAGATGTCCCGAGAGCGTGCTCCTACTTCTGCAGGATATCACCGCCTTCGAGCTTTACGGCACCGTCGGAGCGGTCACGTGCTCATTTGATTCGCTGAATCATCTGACTCGCAAGGGTCAGCTCGAGCGCACCTTCGCGCTCGTACATAATTATCTCGACCCGAACGGTCTCTTTATCTTCGATATGAATACTCCCGCGAGATTCGAGAAAGAATACGGAAAGAATTCATATCAGATCGAAGCCGAAACCGAGGATGGCTGTGCGGTCTTCTGCAACTGGCAGAACGATTATTCGGCTAAGCGCGGCATCTGCCGCTTCTACCTCAGCGTTTTTACCGAGGAGGAAGCCGGCACGGAGATCTATTCCCGCCGCGACGAGGAATGGAGCGAGAGATGCTACACCCGTGAGGAGATCGAGGAAAAGCTCAAGACGGCGGGCTTTGAGATCTGCGGAGTCTACGGAAGCACCAAAATGAAGCGCGCTTCAAAAAACGATTCAAAATTCTATTTCGCCGCAAGGGCAATAAAGGAACAATAAAATGGAAAACAAGAAATCAAGAATTCTTCGCGCACTTTCGCGCGACGGCTCTGCGCGTATCAGCGTTATCGACTCGCGCGATATAGTTAACAAGGCGCACGAATATCATAACACGAGCGCAACAGCAACAGCCGCACTCGGCAGACTTCTGACCGCCGCGTCCCTAATGGGAATCATGATGGGCGAGGAACAGGAGTCGCTTACACTGACCCTTGCAGGTGACGGACCTGCGGGCAGAATACTCGCCGTTTCCGACTGGCTCGGATGCGTCCGCGGTTATATCACGAATCCCGCCGTTGAGCTCCCCTTAAACTCTATCGGCAAACTTGACGTAGGCGGCGCAGTCGGCGCGGGTCTGCTTACCGTAGTCCGCGACAACGGCGACGGCGAGCCCTACAGCGGATCGATCCCGATCACAACGGGAGAGGTTGCCGAGGATATCGCGCGCTACTATGCCGAAAGCGAGCAGCTCCCGACACTCTGCGCGCTCGGAGTGCTGGTTGACCGTGACCTTACCTGCCTTGCCGCAGGCGGCGTTATGATCCAGCTTCTTCCCTTTGCGGATGAGGATATCATCTCGAAGATCGAGAAGAACGCTCCTGCACTCTCGAACGTCTCACGCCTCTTCGAGCAGGGACTTACGCTTAAGGAGATCACAGATATCGCCTTCGAGGGCATCGAATACGACGTATTTGACGAAAACGACGTTGAATACCGCTGTACCTGCTCACGCGAGAGAATGCTCCGCGCGGTCGCATCGCTCGGCAAGAAGGACGTTCTCAAACTCCTGGACGAGCAGGAAGCAGAGGGCAAGCCCCGCGAGCTCGAGGTCAACTGCCGCTTCTGCAACGGCTCCTACGTCTTTGACGAGAACACTCTCATCGCCGAGTGCGACCAGATCCATAAATAAAAAATTCACCCCGATGAAACATCGGGGTGATTTTTTTACTTATGCTTCTTTGTTTTCCTCTGCGGGAGTTTCGGCAACGGAAGCTTCCTCTGCGGGAGCTTCAACTGTTGCAGGTTCCTCAACAACTGCGGGTTCCTCAACAACTGCGGGTTCCTCGACAACTGCAGGTTCCTCGACAACTGCAGGTTCTTCGACTACCGCAGGTTCTTCGACAACCGCAGGTTCCTCGACTACTGCAGGTTCTTCAACAACCACAGGCTCTTCGACAACCACGGGTTCCTCAACTACTGTGGGAGCGGGAGCGGGCTTAGGCTCCTCGACGGGTGTGGGAGGAGTGTAAACGGGGATGGGCTCGGGCTCGGGAGCGACGGGAGGCGTGTAAACCGGCTCGGGCTCAATGGGAGTCTCGGGCTGATGGTCATATCCGCTCGGCTTGCTGAACGCGGACATATAGGTAAGTGCCGCAACGGGCTCGCCGTAGGTCGGAATTCCATACTCGGGAACGCCGGGAACGGTATTTGCGTGGTTATAGAAATTTGTTCTGGTGAGATCCATATAGGGGAAGAGCCAGATTCCGAGGAATCCGAGAGTCAGCGGGAGCAGGAGCATCCAGGGTGCGAAGGAAAGTCCCATCAGCACGTAATAATCAAAGCGTCTGCCGCGCATGATCTCACGGGAGCGTGTGATCGCCTCAAGCGCGCCCATACCGGGATTCTCTGCAATTATCCAGAGAGACTGGGAATAAGAGAACATCTTGACGATGCCGGGGATCACGAAAAGCATAGACCAGAGACTTGTGAAAAGACCGACAAGGAAAAGAACCTTGAAAGCCGCCCAGAAACGCTTGAAGCCGCGGAAGATCTCTCTTGCGCGAACCTTTTCGCTCGGCTGCTTTGCGATCTTCTGGATCATCATTATGTAACCGATATTGAATGCTGGGAATGCGAAGAAGGAATAGAAAAGCATAATAAGCGATCCTACGCCTGCGATGATAAAGTAGGTCACTACTCCGAGCTGCTTGGGAAGGACGAAGTAAAGGACTGCGGGAAGTGCGAGCAAAGCGATCATGGCAAGCGAGAACAGCAGGCAGGCAAGGAAGAGTGTTCCTACGTTGCCGCGCAGCTGATGCTTTGCCATAAATTTAAAATGTGCTCTTGTCATAACAAAATCTCCATTTCAATTATTTTGGAATTTAAAGTTAATTAATTATAGCACAGACCAACTCCACATTCCATTGGCAAAAATGCCAAAAAACGCAAAATTAATTTGTGTAAAATTAACAAGCGAAAGGACTTATTTGTCGTTAACCGTCCTATGCGTGCAGATTTCCCTGAGCTTTTCGGGACACGCATCGCATCTCGGCGACTGCGCGCGGCAGATGTCACGTCCGAAATCAACGAGGCGGTGGCAGGTGTCGGTCTGCTTCCCCTTCGGAATGGCATCGGTCAGAATACGCTCGACCTTCAAGGGATCCTTTAATTCCTCGGGATAAAAGCCGAGTCTTCCGCAGATGCGGATACAATGCGTATCTGCAACGATACCGGGGATACCGAAAACGTCTCCGAGCAGGAGATTCGCGATCTTCCTTCCGACTCCGGGAAACTCGCAGAGCTTATCTATATCTCTCGGCAGCTCGCCTCCGTATTCGTCGCGAAGCTTGATACAAGCCGCCTTGATCGACGCCGCCTTCGTTCTGTAAAGACCGCAGGGTCGAACGATTGTTTCGATATCCTCGAGCGGTGCATCAGCGAGAGAGGAAAGCGTCGGATATTTCTCAAAAAGATCACGGCAAACAATATTTACTCTCGCGTCCGTGCATTGAGCAGAAAGTCTGCCCATAACCATCAACCGCCAAGCGTCTCCCCCTCCCCACTCAAGCGAGCATGCGGAATCGGGATAGAGCTTCTCAAGCTCGGCGGCAACTATTTCGCCTCTCTCGGTATCGGGGGCTTTTTTCTTTGTTTCTTTTTTCATTTTTCTCCTTGCGACAGATTTCTGTCAGTCACGGATCATTCGTTTGGTGTATAATAGTGCCGAGTCGGGAACATATGAAAGGACAAAGCACTATGACTTGGGAAATACTAACGGGTCTTATGACCCTTTGCGGATCGCTTATAGCGATATTCAAGATCGTGGCAAAGCTCAACAGAACGATCGTTTCGCTCGAGGACGCCGTTCATAATCTCAACGAAAGCGTACACGCGCAATCGGAAAAGAACCGCGTTTTTTACGAAAAGATCGGAGATCACGAAACTCGCCTGAGCCTGCTCGAGATCGGAAGGGAGGGATAAAATGGGAATCAACTGGAAACAGAAGCTCTCCTCACGCAAATTCTGGGCGGCACTTGCCGGATTCGTCGGCGCGGTCGCTGTAGTCTGCGGCGCGGGAGAATCGCTGATCGCGGAGGTCACTGCCATCATCTCTGCCGCAGGAGTGCTCATCGCCTACATTCTCGGCGAGAGCATTATCGATAAAGCATCCGCGGAAAAAGAGGACTGATCCTCATAAAGCTCAGCCTGTTGCAAATTGCAACAGGCTGAATCTTTTTACGGAAGCTTCTCGAAGGATTGGATAGAACGCTCGATAGCCTTTTTTGTCATAGGCGCGTTCGCCTTGATAACTGCAGAGATCGACATACCCGCGGAGATCGCGTCCTGAATAGCGGTCTTAAAGCCGCCCCAGCTGAGGATCTCGGCATAGTCGGAGGATACGCTTGTCGTAATAATATCAAGCATAGCCGCGGACTCCGCGTCATCAATATATCTGCCCTTGAGACAGATATCGTAATACGCGGGTGTAACGGTCTCAACCGACTCGATAGCCATTGCCTCAACAACAAATGAAGAAACGTCAAGCTCCTTGTCCTTTGTAGTTGTCGGGAAGCATACTACAGTGCAGCAATAACCGGTAGTGTACTGATGATAGTTTTCCTGATCGGCAGTGTACTTGGGCATCGGGATGATACCGAAGTTCAGATCGTAGTTCTGACGCATAGTCTGCGCGTGCTGAAGGACCTCAGCCCAGAAGAGGGACTGACCGTTTCCGAAGAGGTCTCTGATATCCTGGTCAGCACCGAGATAGATGCCGTCGTTGTCGGCAACCTTTTCGGTAAGATATGTAACAACGTCAATGAAGCGCGCGTTATCCGCCGCAACAAGCTCGGGGATATCGTCCGCATTCTTCTGTGTAAGCATTTCGCCCGAGCCCATCGTCATCATAAAGCCGAAGGTAACCTGTGCGGATGCGCCGAAGGTATCCGCAAGAGAAACGACACCGTCGCCGTCGTCCTTCTTTGCAGCCTCAACGTACTCGAAGAACTTTTCGTATACCCATTCGTTATCGTTGACAAGATCATAGATCGTCTTAAGCTGAAGATTCTCGATCATATCCTTGTTGAAGAACATGGTACGGATTGCGCGGTCGTCAACGGTCGTGATCGCACCGGTGGCAAAATACTGTCTGTTACCGATCGACCAAGCCTTGTTCGAGGACTGTGTCCACCACTGACCTCCAAGATTGATGTTCTGCATATCGGTCATATCCTGAAGATAGCCCGACTGAGAAGCATATGCGGCATCGGCAAGTCCCATATAGAGGACCTGATAGGAGGTATCTCCCGAGGAGATACGGTTTCCTACGTCGTTGCGGAAGGTGAGGTTTCCGCTGGCGATCTCATCAAACTGAACGCCGTACTTTTCGGTAATGACCGCGTTTCTGTTATAAATAGCATCGTTGAGAACGGTACCGTCGATATCGTCAACGAAAAGGTCGCTCTCCCAAGTGCCGTTATAAAGACGGCTGAAGAAGGTTACGGTCTCGCCGTTCAGATCACGGAGACCGAGAATGTTTTCCGCGTTGACGGCGGTAGTCTCGTCAGCAACTGTTGTGGCGGGAGCTTCAACGGTGGGATCGGTGACTGTGGGAGGCTCGGTCTGCTGATCGGTTGTAGTCTCTGCGCAAGCAACCGCAGAGACGAGCATCAGAACAAGCAGAAGTGCCGAAACGATCCTGATAAGAGTCTTTTTCATTTTTATTTTTCTTTATCCTTTAAGTCCCTTGAAATCTTCGATAGCGACCTTCATGACCTTCTCGGCGGCACTCGAGCTCTTTCTCAGAATGCTCGAAATGGGAGTTCCGCTCGAGATCGCGCTCTGAATGGTGGAGTGGAAGCTGCCCCAAGCAAAGATCTCGGCAAGGTCGGTTGAAACGCTTGTGGTAATAATATCGAGCATAGTCGCGGATTCAAGGTCCTCAACGTATCTGCCCTTAAGACATACCTCGTAGTACGCGGGAGTCAGGGTATTTACAGACTCGATTGCCATAGCCTCTACAACGAAGGAAGCCATATCAAGATCATCGCCCTTGGCGGTGTGCGGGAAGCAGACTACAGTAGTATTTCTACCGGTGGAATACTGATGGTAATTCTCCTGCTCGGAGTTATACTTGGGCATCGGGATGATACCGAAGTTGATCTCGAAGCCGGTACGCATTGTCTGAGCGTGCATAAGGACCTCGGCATAGAAGAGGGATCTGCCGTTACCGAAGATCTCCCTGATAACCTCGTCGTCGCCAAGGTAAATACCGTCGTTATCCGAGGTCTTTTCGGTGAGATAGGATACTACGTTGACGAATCTGTCCGAGCCGTTGTTTGCGGCAATAATGGGATAGTCGTCTGCATCCTTGGTAACGAGCATCTCGCCGGCACCCATAGTCATCATAAAGCCGAAGGTAGTCTGTGCGCTTGCGCCGAAGATATCGTCCTTGGTGACCACGCCGTCACCGTTATCGCTCTTGGCGATCTCGACGTACTCGAAGAACTTGTCGTAGGTCCATTCGTTATCGTCAACGAGGTCATAGATGGTCTTGAGATTGTACTGATCAATGATGTCCTTGTTGAAGAACATGGTACGGATAGCCTGGTCATCAATAACCGTGATCGCGCCGGTAGCAAAGTACTGCGCGTTTCCGATCGACCAAGCCTTGTTGGAGGACTGAGTCCACCACTTGCCCTCGAGGTTGATGTTATCAAGCTCGGTCATATCGAGAAGATAACCCTTCTGCGCCATCTTTGCGGCATCCGAAAGACCCATATACATAGCCTGGAACTCGGAGTCGCCGGCACTGATAAGGTTGACGGCATCGTCCGCGCAATCGCGCTTGCCACTCTCGATCTGCTCAAAATTGATCAGATACTGCTCGCTGAGCTTTGCATTTCTCTTGAAGATCGCGTTGTTGAGGATGGTTCCGTCCTCCTCTGCGATAAGGTCGCTCGACCAAGCTCCGTTGTACTTACGGGCATAGAAGGTCAGAGTCTCGCCTGCAAAATCGCGGGGGCCGAGAACCGACATTGCATTGACCTCGGTCTCCTCCTCTGTAGCGGCGGGACCTTCACTTCCGACTGTTGCGGCGGGGTCGCTTGTGATGGGAGTATTCTCGGGAGGTGTCTGTGCGCAGGCAACAGCTCCGAGAAGCATTGCCGCAAGAAGCATTGCGCAGAGTATGCGGATCATAGTGTTTTTCATTACAAACTCCTTAAATATTGTTTTTTATTTATTGTAACACAAAGATAATTAAAAGTCAATAAGATTACCGTTTATTTTTGCCACAAATCAATTATTATTGTTAATTATGGGCAGGAAAAATCGCAAAAGGGATTTACAATCGACAAAATTTGTGATATAATTAATTGGTATGACTTTACAAGTGAAATATTTTTTATAGGAGATACATAAAATGGACAAGACCTTTATCGTTGAAACCTCGGCTCGTCACTGCCATCTTACCGCAGAGGCAGTAGAGATCCTTTACGGCAAGGGCGCAGAGCTCATCGTCAAGAAGATGCTCAGCCAGCCCGGTCAGTTTGCTTGCGCAAACGAAAAGCTTACCGTTGTCGGCCCCAAGGGCAGCCTCGCTATGAGCGTTCTCGGCCCCGTTCGTCCCGCAAATCAGGTTGAGCTTTCCTTCACCGATGCACGTACCCTCGGAATCACTCCCCCCATCCGCGAGAGCGGCGACACAGCAGGCACGCCCGGCCTCAAGCTCGTTGGTCCCTGCGGCGAGGTTGAGATCGCAGAGGGCGCGATCGTCGCTAAGAGACATATCCACATGACTCCCGCAGACGCTGAAAACCTCGGCGTTTCCGATAAGGAGATCGTTTCCGTCAAGATCAACACCGCACGTCCCGTAATCTTCGAGGACGTTGTAGTTCGCGTTAACCCGAACTTCGCGCTCGCAATGCACATCGACACCGATGAGTGCAACGCAGCTGCAGCATTCGGCGCAGTTACCGGCGAGATCGTAAAGTAAGAAAATGAAGATACTTTTTCAGGGCGACAGCATAACCGACGCCGGCAGAGATAAGAGAAATTATCACGAGCTCGGCATGGGTTATCCCAAATTCGCCGCAGAAAATATCCGCGCGGACTTTCCCGATACCGATTTTGAATTCATCAACTTCGGAATCAGCGGAAACCGCACCGATCAGCTCTTCGACAGACTCTATACCGACGGCATCGCGTTCCAGCCCGACATCATCTCGATCCTCATCGGAATCAATGACGTTTGGCACAGACACGGAGCAGGTCGCGTTGAGACTACCGATGCGCAGATCGAAACCAACTACCGCGCCATCCTCGAGCGTCTTAAGAAGCAGACAAGCGCAAAGATCGTAATTCTCTGCCCCTTCCTGCTTGACTCCGAGGACAAGGAAGCTTGGCGCCCCGAGGTTGACAATGTAATCGCGATCGTCCGCAAGCTCGCTGACGAATTCGCCGACGTTTACATTCCTCTTGACCTCCTCTTCGAGGAAGCACTCAAGACACAGCCCGAGCCAAAATTCTATTCCGCGGACGGAGTTCATCCGAACGACAACGGCAGAGCCTTCATCGGCAAGCATTATGCTGAAGCCGTAAAGCCTCTGATCGAAGCCGCAAAGTAATTATGAAAATTTAAAATCAAAGGAGATAAAACCAATGAGCAACGTAAGTGAATGCCCTTACGCACAGAGCCACGAAGTAGCGCAGATGTGTGTTGTTAAGAAGGGCTGCGATCACGGACCCGCACCCATTCCCGAAGAGGGCAAATGGATCCAGGCAAAGCAGATCACCGATATTTCCGCATACACCCACGGTGTGGGATGGTGTGCACCCCAGCAGGGAGCTTGTAAGCTCTCCCTCAACGTCAAGAACGGTATCATCGAAGAGGCTCTCGTAGAGACCATCGGATGCTCCGGTATGACACACTCCGCAGCTATGGCTGCTGAGATCCTCCCCGGCAAGACTCTCCTCGAGGCTCTTAACACAGACCTCGTTTGCGACGCTATCAACACCGCAATGAGAGAGCTCTTCCTCCAGATCGTTTACGGCCGCAGCCAGTCCGCTTTCTCCGAGGGCGGTCTCGTTATCGGCGCAGGTATGGAAGACCTCGGTAAGGGCGCACGCTCCATGGTCGGTACTATGTACGGCACCAAGGAAAAGGGCGTTCGTTACCTCGTGATGACCGAGGGCTATTGCACCAGAATGGCACTCGACGAGAACAATGAGGTTTGCGGCTATGAGTTCGTATCCCTCGGCAAGATGACTGACTTCATCAAGAAGGGCATGGAGCCCAATGAAGCTTACGAGCAGTCCAAGGGTACCTACGGACGCTTTAAGCCCGAAGACGGCGTGGTCAAGTACATCGATCCCCGCAAGGAATAATACAAGGAGGAGAAAATTAAAATGGCTAAGTTTGAAGGTTATGAAAGACGCGAAGCGAAAATTCTCGCTTGCTTGAAAGAATACGGCATCTCCTCCATCGACGAATGCAAGGAGATCTGCGACTCTAAGGGTATCGACCCCTACACCATCGTTCAGGAAACCCAGCCCATCTGCTTCGAGAACGCAAAGTGGGCATACGTAGTCGGCGCTGCTATCGCCATCAAGAAGGGCGACAAGAAGGCAGCTGACGCAGCAGCAGATATCGGTATCGGACTTCAGTCCTTCTGTATCCCCGGCTCGGTTGCTGAAAACCGCAAGGTTGGTCTCGGCCACGGTAACCTCGGCAAGATGCTTCTTTCCGATGAGACCGAGTGCTTCTGCTTCCTCGCAGGTCACGAGTCCTTCGCAGCTGCAGAGGGCGCGATCAAGATCGCTCTCAACGCTAACAAGGTAAGAACCAAGCCCCTCCGCGTTATCCTCAACGGTCTCGGCAAGGATGCTGCATACATCATCTCCCGTATCAACGGCTTTACCTACTGCCAGACCGAGTTTGATCCCTACACCGAGACCGTAAAGGTCGTCAAGGAGATCCCCTTCTCGAAGGGCGCACGTGCAAACGTACGTTGCTACGGCTCCGACAGCGTTCCCGAGGGCGTTGCTATCATGAAGCTCGAGAACGTCGGCGTTTCGATCACCGGTAACTCCACCAACCCCACTCGCTTCCAGCATCCCGTTGCAGGCACTTATAAGAAGTGGTGCAACGAGAACGGCGTAAACTACTTCTCGGTTGCTTCGGGCGGCGGAACAGGCAGAACCCTCCATCCCGATAACATGGCAGCAGGTCCCGCATCCTACGGTATGACCGACACCATGGGACGTATGCACTCCGACGCGCAGTTCGCAGGCTCCTCCTCCGTTCCCGCGCACGTAGAGATGATGGGTCTCATCGGCGCAGGTAACAACCCCATGGTTGGTATGACCGTAGCCGTTGCAGTTGCTATCGAAGAGGCTATGAAATAAGAAAATACCCTAAAGCAGGGCATTTTCCTTAAATAATCAATCGCAGGACGATAAGCCGCAAGGCTTTTCGTCCTGCTTTTATATTGCCGCAAATGAATAATATATTTCGAAAAAATACGACAATATTATTGCTTTTATTTATACTTTATGTTATAATATATTAAATATTTTATTGTGGGTTTTGTGCCATTTGTCACAAACCGATCCGCAACTCAACGCCCGACGACAGAGGTTTTGATATGAAGAAAAACAATAATATGATATTTACCGAAAACAATCTGACTTTCCATATCTCAAACGAGGCAGCTTCAGGTATCGATACAAAAACGATCCGGCCTTACTCACCGAATCTCAGAGATCTTCACGAATCCGCGAGAGCTGTAAAGAGTCAGAAGTTTTTTGGCAACGTGGATGTAAGTGCGCTTGCGAAGGACTATCCTTTCGTTCCCTTCAAGTACCAGATAGAAAACGTCAACGCAATGCTCAACCGTTTTGAGGGACGCGGAGTTTTCGGCGATCAGGTAGGTCTCGGCAAAACAGTCGAGGCTCTTATGACTGCGCACGCAATGTTTGAAAGCGGAGCTATAAGGAACGCACTTCTGATCGTCCCCGAAAAGACCAAGGACGGATGGATCGCGGAAATCGAGGAAAAGTTCCCCAATATATTTACTCTTAACGACCTCACCCAAATCAACTCCGCAGACGAAATAGATTACCTTGCCGCCACCTTCGGCGTGATGGCAAATAATAAAGCTGACCGTAACCGCGTTGATAACGATATCTATATCATTACCGACACCATTTTGAAAAAGCGCATCAGTGGTTTATTCAATGCTTTGGTCAGCATCAGGGTCTCGCCCTATAAGAACCCTCTCAGAAAGAGCGACATCGAAAAGTTTTCAAAATTCGAGGAAGAGCTTAATACCATCAATTTAAAAAGTCTTGTTAGCGAAATTGACAATATCCTTGAAAAATACGGATATAATACGCTGACCCCCTTTTCTCTGCTCGGCTATAATATTTCAACCGAAGAAAAGCTGAAGCGAACAATCGCTCTCTTGACAGAAACCAAAATACGAGTTAACGGCATTCCCGGGAAGGTTGCGGACACTACCTACAAAAAGGCTCTCATCGCCCGTTTGGATTATTATATCAATGAATTTAAAAAGCGCAAAAAATATTTTGACGTTCAATTCAGCAAATTATCCGACTTCGATCTTAATAATATCATTTCGAGCGCTGTAACACCTGTAGCCGATCCGACGATCGACCTGATGATCATCGACGAGATCCATTCGTTTTACGAATCCGACGAAGGAATGGCGGATACCGAACATATAACCTTCTCGGGCTCGAAGACGACTACGATGGATTACATCGCAAAGATCGAGAAAAAATTCTGTATTCTTTTGAGTGCTACGCCAATAAGAACAACGCTTGAAGACATATTCGATCTCGTTTATCTGGTTGACAGCAAGCGTTTCGGAAACACCAAGGAAGAGGCTCGAGATTATTTCTATAATACGATTTGCAACGTATCCGCCAATGAGTCCAACCCCTTGAGCAAAATATTCCGTGCAAAAAGCGAAACAAGTCGAAATAACTTTTTCGGCCTCGTAAACAACTTCTTTACCCGTAAACACGTCAACGAGATTTATGCCGATATGATGGGACTCTCACGCGGAGAGTTGCCTTCATATGCAGAGCTTGACCGCGCCATCGGAACCGACCTTCTCAATTCTCTCACTTCGGACATTTTGCAAAAGCGCAGGCTGATGTTCAGGCAATCTATGTACTTGAACTCAGTAGTGGACGAACTGGCGCAAACCGCTTACTTAAGCTGGGTAAATAACACCTTCAGTACCGATTATGACAAAAGACGACATATGAGAACAGCTATCGACTCCGCGATCATTGACAAGCTCAAAACAAGCGGAAACGGAGAAATAACCGATAGAATTCAAAGACATAATGCCTATTCCGCAGTCAACTGGAACAGAAGAAAGAAAACCGGGATCGCGTTTGATATTAACGATGACGATGCCGAGCTTGAAAAGGTATGCCGGGCGGTATTCGGTAGCACTTACAGCGTATCGCAAAAACACGCAGCTAAGGCACTTCTCTTGGCGCGTAATTTGTTAAATATGAATGATTCGCTTCACAAGACCGATTCAACAGACTTTGTTGGCTTTGTCATTACGTCGTTTGAAGATCAGATCAAAAATCTGGAAACAAACCGCGAAATACGTGCTTTTCTGATCGACAAAATCGTGGAGCCCTTTCTGAGCGGACTATGCTATGATGCTACGTTATGCTATCTCAGTAACGCTACCTCTCTCGACAGCCACTCGCGCAAACAGGTCGGACAAGCTATGGCAAAAATGTTCAAGATTGAATATGACAAGGACTTTTTTGATCACAAGGTCGTTATTGACGACCATTCAAAAGAAGCCGTAGGATTCGATAATCCCAATCAGATCGCCATAGTCGACGAACGTTATCAGGCGGGTATCAACTATCAGGCATACCGCACCTTCATCTTTGCTCATATGGATATAAACGGCAAGAGACTTCTTGAGCCTGTTGATATCGAGCAATGGATCGGAAGGATCCACAGAACGGGTCAGGTAAAGAGCTGCAGGATCATCACGGTTCTTACCACAATCATGCAGGATGAATCGAGGAACCCCGATCCGCAATTTCTCAGATGGTATTATGATATTCTCGCCGATCCGCAAGGCTTCGATCTTTACGGCGACAACACGCCCGACATAGCCTTCCTTCAGCCCATCATCGTGGATATTTTACGCGCAAAGCTGAGCGATACGATCAACACCGCCAAAGAAAAGGGGCTCGCTGGCTCGCTTTTCAAAAAGATAAGGCTTACCAACGAAACCGATTGCCAAAAATTCAGCTTTTCCGAGCTGTTGGAATGCTATTATCATATCAATCCATCCAAGAATAAAAAATATATACTTGAAGAGATCAGAAAACTTTGCAGAGTAGCGGAGTTTGGAAAAGCTCTTTCGGAGAACTAAAATGAGTGTAAGAGATTACTTAACCGAGGAAGAAAAACAGATATTCGCCCTGATAAAGGCGGCGAAGGACGAAGCACTCATAACCGAATACGTTGATGACGGTGAATACATCTCCTGCAATCTCGACGGAGCACATTATGAGCTCTGCCTGGGTTTCAATCCCTCCCCCGAGCACCCTTACGCTGAACGTGCCATTCGCGCATCAAGATTTGTGACGCGCTTGATGGATAAGATCAAGAGGGATTACAGCTGTTATTTCGTCTACCTGGAAAACGATTTCTATCCGAGTGAAAGCATTCTGAAAGATAAGCTTAATGCCTCAAGGTCATTGAAAATCACAGGAATCGATGCTCCAAAGGAGGAAGAAGCCTCATCCGATTGCTTCGTCTCCTCCTACGAGATCGAAGTTGAAATCGTTGCAACAATAGGAGAAACCTACGAAAGAATGGTGGATTTTCTGAGCGTAGATCAAAATACCGTTTATACCTACAAGCACTCGATCTCTCCCAAGGTGCTTACGAAAAATCTCGCTCCGAACGAAATGATCAATGCACAAAAACGTGCCAAGGAAATATTGAATCTCGCACTTTACGGTCAGTTTCCGGGAAAGCGCAAGGACGAAAACGTTCGTAAGAAGAATATTCAGCAGATGCTGAATACACTTGCAGAAGCAGAGAATTCCCGATTCAGAGGTTTTCTTGACCGTGTTTCGGATATTGACGCAAAGGTCGGTCAGATAAGCGTAAAGCCCTGCTCGATCCTGATCGACGCAATCGAAGAGAAAAAATTCGTTTATCGGGTTTCATGCGGCAATAATACAGGAGATCTTTCGGTCATCTGGCGCAGCGGTATGGAAGAATTCGAGGAAAATACGCAGCTTTATCTTCATATAACGCCGAAGGGCGAGTTCGTCGGCTTAAAAAACACGAAAAGCCCGCATCCGATCAATAATTTCAATTTCCTTGTGTTGGCTCATAAGGCAACCTTGCAGGATGATGAAATAATTATTTCTCCCGATAGATGGACTCTTAACGAAGCTTATAATCAGTATATCACCAATTACGCCGTTCCCGTTGAAAGAGACGGTATCATCACGTATTTCTTCGAGAAATATGCAGTTAAGACCGACGGGAAGTGGAGACTTAAGCTCGACTGCAAAAAATGCGAGCTTACGGACGATTTCCACTATTGTAAGGATCTCTCGCAGGAGTATTATCTGAAGGACGGTGAAATAAAATTCGGAGCGGTATACACCGCAGGAGCACAGAGCTTTACCTGTGAAACCTGCCTCAAAACGATCTACTACCTCGGAGACGAGCATCTGGCATACTACCAATCGCATACCTTGCTCGACGGAAAGCATTACTGCAGCGAATGTACCGACACGATCAGATTCGGCAACCTGATCTACAAGAAGACGGATGGCGTCGCAAACGGTAAAAAAATAGGCACCGTATATGCTCTTGTGGACGGAAACGACTTCGTACCAATTGCGGACGGCGGCAACGTATTCGTATGCTCGAACTGCGGAAAAACCGTTCTGTATGATAAAAAGACCGAAAGCAACTGCTGCGACATCTGCCACAGCCATATTTGTTCAAATTGTGCGGCAAACGCCGACAGTGATCATATCCGAAAAAAGGTTCTTAACACCGGCACGCTTTCATGCGGCTATTGTGCTTCGGGAGCTTTGCTTTGGCATGAATCGGAAAACAAATATACAGAGCTATATAAGGTAGAGGACGAAAACGGGCAGGAACAGTTTGTTCTCGATAACACTTTATATCCCGAGCTCATATTCCATTGTGTCGAGTGCGGTAAGCCGAGGTATTACGACAAGCGCAATTCCGAAAAGCACAAAAAATGCTCCTCTTGCGGCCGTATCGTCTGCTCGTGCTGTACCGACAAATGCTTGACGGACATTGGTTTGGGCTTGACCTACTGCTCGGATTGCGCCTCGCTGCTCGATGAAAAATACAAAGCAGAAAGAAATACCGCCGAGGATATCTTCCAGAATGCGAAAAAGTATGAGATAAGAATCAATCACTCAAAGGTCAAGGCTAACAATGAGCTGAAGGGGCACTTTTTGAAAAACATCAACAAGTATCTTCCTTATCTCAGTATGGCGGACAGAAAGCTTATTCGCAATGGCATAAAGGAGCATACAGAAGCATTCCACATTAATTGCATTTCTCTTTCCGTGCTTGAAAAGGCAATCAATTATAAATTCACATTATCCGTAACCGGCGGAAAAGCATACCTTTTCTACCTTATGAAAAACAAACTGACGTATGGAGGTATATTCGATGGAGGACTTTAAGCTTGACGAACGAAACAGTATCACTCCTTACGAAATCGTAAACTCAATCAACACCGAATACAAACAAAAATACGATCATTTGGTCAGAACCGAAAAGGCAAAAAACAAAGCGCTGTCAAAAGAAGTCAGGCGTTGTAAAAGAAACAGTTGTTTTCTTGCCTTCCGCAGGTTCATTTTCTACACTTTCTTGCTGTGGTATTTTGTAACAAACTTCTTTCTGTGGGGGTTTGCCGCCAACCGCTACGTAGCGTACGGAGTATTCGGCATGATCGCACTTATGCTGACAGCCGCTGTTGTCCTTTTCATTCTGGCGGTTTTCAGGCTGATGTATTTCCGCACGGTATTGATGATCGTCCGAGCCTTCACGCTATTAGCCGCATGTCTTATGTCGTCTTATTTATTAAGTGGCTCAAGCATATCATCATTCCTGATATTGACGTTTGCGATTGTGTTCGTATTTATCCTGAACCATGCCTACGCCACAACGCGCCTTAAAGCCAAGAGTCAAGTACTTCCGTTCATCATTTCCGCAGTAGTAATAGTTCTTGCCATTCTGAGTGTATTCGGCATTACCTTTAATGAGCAGAACCGTACTCGGTATGAGCGTGATTTTTCAACCCGCGCATCGGTATACGAGACTATCGATATGCCTGATGGTACTATCGCAAGCTTGAAAAACGTATTGATCACCGCCAACGACATACTTGCTTACAAAGAAAATGAAGTCTTTAAGGCTGCCGATACCGTGAAGGACGGTATCCCCGTCATTGAAGTAAGCGATCGGGCTTTCAAGGGCGTGACAACCGTCGAGACCGTTGTGCTTCCCGAATCGGTTTACCGTTTAAGCGAAGGTGCTTTTGCGGACTCGGAGGTTCACACAGTCGAGATGTACGCCTCGGAAATATTTATCCACGACGGACTTGAGGGCAGCCAAGTAAGAATAATCAAGCTGTTAAGCGATAAAGCAGCCAAAATCTATTTGGTTAACGATAGCACGCTTGCGGAAAACGTAACCTTTGGCGTGCCCGCGGATCTGGTCCACGAATGCCGTGCTTTAAATCCCGAGCTGGCAGACAGAATCGTAGCTATACGAGAATAAAGTTTGGAGAACGACATGGAAATCATAGGTTATATTGTTATTTTTTTATCATGCACATTGCTTAAAAGGGTGAACCTTATCGAAAACCAAACCATCGTCGACTTCATTGCCTCAACCTCGGGCGGTGCAATCGAGGAAATGATGGAGAGTGTCGTTCAATGGATATTCCCGAACGGTTCCTTCTTTTTCACAAGGAATATGAAGGCAAGAAAAAGACTCAGCGAAAAGCTCCGTGATTATTTCATAAGCCTTGATCCTAAGCAAAGGAAAGAAATATCCGATTTTTTTGCCGACCTTGACTTGAGTAAGGTACCGATACCCGAGCTCGGGCAGGTGATTGAAATTGCTGAAGGCGATTTTTACAAATTCTTGGATCGCCTCGAGCGAATGAATCCGAACGCGGCACATGATGAGCTCCATAAGTTTGGCAAGAAACTCAAAGCCGCACTTACAAACGCATACAATCGGATCGACAAAGACCAGAATCAAGCCTTGTATGATAAGAGCATAGATCATATTGTCAAGGATCTCTTTGGAGTTGAATGGAACAGCCTCCCACTCTCGGTACGGGAAATGTTCAAGCTCTTCAATGAACAGGTCTATGAGCTTAAATATCTCAGACTGAGCTCAAATGATCAGGATCTTGTAAAGATCGTTCAGCAAATGATCGCTGACGGCAACACCGCTCTCATTGACACGCTGAATATGTCGTTCAATTATATGGAGCAGGTAAGCGCAATGGCGGGCACAAGCTTCAAAGAGGTAAAGATCGACAGTATGGCAAAAACAAATCCGTATTGCTATTTCCGTCTTGAATGCCCCAATTGCAAGGCAAGCGGAAAAAACGTTTATAAAGACAGCGAAAATAACGTTCATTGCCGCAAATGCGGTGAAACCTTCAGCATTATGACTGCAGTTCAGGATGACGAGATCAAGCAAAAGATCTGCGAAGTCAGCCTGAGTCTTTCCGACATGAAGGAAACCACCGAAAAGGAATTACACGATCTTGCCGAAAAGATCGTTGAGGTGGAGTATTTTGAGGCTTTTAAAGAAGGTGTTTCAAAAAATATCAGCGACAGTGAATATAATATCAGCAGAACAGTTGAGAAATTTGTTCACGAAAGTGAAAATAATCTCAATGACCGTATCAATGAAGTAAAGGAAATACTTAACAGCCTCAGCTCTGTCGAAACAGATTTTTCAAAGAACGTGACCAAGGTGATCGCCGACATGTCAGCGGAAAGTAAGACTTTGCAAAATGAAACTTACAGTCTGCTGCAAAAGAACACGCGCGATCTCGGCGAGGTCAAAACGATGGTTACAATGATGGTAGATCAGATGAACAATATTGATAATCTTCTGAATATTATGTCTACCGTCAAGGTCGCACACTTTTCGGAAAAAATATTTATGAATGCCGTTTGCCCGCATTGCGAGCACGCGTCGAAGTTTGAAAGAAAGCACGACGAAGATTATTACGTTTGCAGGCATTGCGGTTGTTCCATACATAAGGATGACATCTGTAACGCTTCTCTTAAATCGGATGCCCTCGATCTTAAGATAGAAAGCTTCAACGGAAATCTGCGCTATAACGATCACAAAACACCTTCAGTATATAATCGAAAGATTGCCCGCATAAATATGTCACCTAAAATCGCAAATGAATTGAACGACGTCAAAAACTGCATTATTAACGGGGACAGTATGTTAACGCAATCTGAAACCCTGATCATTCTGGGAGAAGTGTCTCTCAAGCCCCGCGCTTTGGAACGCATCCTCGGAAACAACAGAAAAGTAAGAGTAATAATACTAGGCAACAAGGTCTCGCTCGCAATCGACAAAGACCCCGACGTCTGGCAACCGCATTTCTCGGACGGATCTGTATGGAATTACGATAAGAATCTGCATAAGCTTATCAAAAACAGTATTAATTAAGGAGGAATTTATTATGAATTCGGTACTATTGACACTCAAAATATGTGTGCTCGGATATTCACTTTTGCTTTTGATAGCCGTCACGGTGGTGATTGTATTATTTATGCTTGAGATCAAAAAAAGCAACGGTCTCGATTCCGACTCGGACGCTGATTCCAAAGACGAAGCTTCGAAAAACGAAGGTAAAATAGCGGAAAATGGCAATCAGAATTCTATCGAAGATCTCATAAGCATCAACCGTTTGCTCGTGGACGAGCTGAAAAAGTCGGACGAGAGAATAGACGCTTTTGTTTCCGTCCTTGAAGAGACCGATCGTAAACTTCAAAAGCTCATAGAAGAACACCGCCAAGGACACAGCAAATGCACAGAGCTTGAGCGCAAGCTTTCCGCCGAGATCGAAAAAAACAAAGAGCTCACTTCCCTCCTCTCCCGTCTTGAAGCGGAGAAGCAGAATAACTCTCCCTCATCCGCTATAGATGAGGATGCGCAAAAGAAGATCAAGGAGCTCGAAGAGCTTGTAAGCTACAAGGACAGCTTCTACTCGGAGACCGCAAGAGCCGAAAAGAAGCTCAGAGCGGGCGTATGTAACGCAATCACTCCTCTAGTCCACGCAAGGGGCTCGAACTCGATCGAATATCTCGAGGCGCGGATAGAAGAGGCTATCAAAATTCTTGATGACTCTCGCACCCGAGACTGATAAAAAGGAGATGATAATATGCCGCGCACAAGTATAAAATATCTTGGCATCGATTTTGGAAGCAGTTCTGTCAGCGTAATAGGCTATGAAGACATCGGCAAAGAGCCTATCGTATTCGCTGACAGTCAGGGAAACCAACCGTGGTTTGCCACCGCTATGACTCCCGATGCAAAAATCTTCTTTCAAAGCGCCTTGAAAGAGGATCACTTTCTGGAGTCTTTGAAAGAAGATGTTCTGTATGACCAAGACAACAAGAACCTCGAAATTTTCATGGCGAAGATATTTGATACATTAAGTCAATGCCGCAGCAGCTCGGGAGAATATGATTTTTCAAATCTCGAGCGCATATGCTTCGGTTATCCCACTTATACGCCCACCTGCACCCAAACTTATTGCGAAAAGCTCAAAAACATCATTCAAGCAGCTTGCAACAAAACAGAAAAATTCAATGCGCCGAACGTTCAGATCATTTGCGCTCCGGAGCCCGAGCTTGCCGCCAAAGGTTATAACGAGGCGAACAAAAATATTTCAGGCTATGTAAATTCAATTAATGATGATGATCTGCTCCTTGTTGTGGATCTTGGCGGATATACACTCGATATGTCTATCCTTCGTGCAAGCAAAACCGCAGAAAACACTGTCAGCCTTCGTCCCTTTGTCATTTCGGAAAGTATTGAATCCGAAGGAAAGCCAATAAGTATGGGTAAAGAAATTACCCGAGAGATCTGCTATCATATATACAAAGACGGCTTGAGTAAAACTCCCCCAAAATTCGATTACGCAGTAGAACAGCAGAAATGCATATTCTTTTCTCAAGGTCAAAACGATACAGAACCCCAACCTTTGAAAACACAGATTCCCTCGTCAACAGAGCCCAAAGCAACAATCGCAAAATTTATTTTGACAAAAGAGCAAACTGGAAATCCGATATCAGTTAAAAATGGAGAATGTACCGTTACCGTAGGCATCTATAGCGCATCGGACATTTTCAAGGGACGCTCAATCTACATCGGAAACACATTCAATTATTGCGGAGACTTCATAAATAATTATATCAACGTCAGTCTTAAGTCAAGCCAATTGGGTTGTAAAAAGATATCGCACGTCCTCTTTACAGGCGGTACCTCAAGGATCGGCGAATTGTGTGAAACAATTAAAAACAAGCTTACCCAAAATACTGCATACGTTTCCGACCCCGTTAAAATTTGGTTTGTTGACAGCACACCCCCGGGGGCTATGGAGATCCGATGGTTTGACGGTATAACTGAAAATGAAACGCTCTCCTCGATAAACGTCGTAGCGCTCGGTGCGGCAACAGTTGCTGCAAAAGGTGAGCAGTCCGAAATTTTCGGCGGTTATTATGCTATGGGTGCTTACGCAGACGATCTTAAGATAAAATGCGAGCTTCTCAGCAAAAGGAACGCCGCTCTGGAACAAATGATCCTTGACTTTTGCGACAAAAAGGATCTCTGCGAGGACTGCCAAGCAAAATTCGCCAAGCTTCTGGAGGATATGCAATATCCCTGCTAACAGCGTAATATACCTTTGTTTGATCAAAACGCCGAAATTATTAACAATCTGTTAATTGCAGATAATCCGATCATTCTCCCGAAAAACGGGATGTATTCGTTTGGAAAAACGGTTTTTATATGCTATAATATTATCACAATCAATCGAGGAACTTGATAAATGTTTTGGAAATCAAAGCGAGTATCCGTTATCAATGGCAAACGCTTTATCGCGGCGTACAGCACCAAGCCCTTCGCAGAATCCAAAAAGCAAAGTCTCTATCCCGACTACAGCTTCTATGAATCCGACGGACTTTACTGGTGTGTACGGGTAGGAAACATCGAGATCCCTTGGGGCTTCGGTGACGACGGAAACGGCTATTGCGCAAACGGATCGGCAATCGTCTCAAGAAGAAACGTTGACGCCTCCTCCATAGACGGAAAAGGCTTCCCCTTCACAAAAGAAGGAGAGATTTACTATCTATACGAGAGCGAGTTTACAGGAAACAGCTTCGAAGGCTTCTCGATGTATATGAGAGACGCACTGCTTGTTTACATCAGAGAGATTGCGGGGCGCTTCAATGCACAGGAATTCCCTTCCGCGCTTGAATCGGCTCTCAGGGATGACCCCCGGGTCGCAGATCTGATGAACGCCAATATGCTTACGCTGAAAAGCGTAAGGATCGAAAAAATCACGCTGACCGAACACAGTTAATTATTATTTAAGGAGAAAATACACATGATTTTTGAGTCATTCGTTGAAACAAGAAAACAGAAGATCAGAGAGCAGGCACTTTACGAAGCTGAGGTCGTAAACGCAGTCAAAAAGCATCTCGACGACAAGATCTCGGGGTTTGATGATATATCCATTGAACTCAACAGCACTCTCAAGGAGAGAGAGCTCGAGTTTCTTGCAAAAAAGAGAGAAGGCGCAAGCGAAAGAGATCTCAAACGTCTTGGAAGGGCATGCGACAGAATAACAGAGCAGATCACTCATAACGATAACAAAACAGACGACTTTGAAAGAGTCCGTGAGGTTATTTACTACCTTGAGATGTATGTTCAAACGCTCATTGACTATGAGTTATACGAATACCTCATCAGAGCTATTCCGGAGAAAAAGCTTCCCGCTATGATCAATAGTGAGCAGCTCAAAATGGTAGTCGATTTGGTTACTGTTATTATGGAAAAAATCGAGAAGAAAATGTTAGCCAGCGGCATAGCATTGGAGGAACTCGAAGCTAAAAAGAAAAAAGTCCAAGAGGTCTGCGCTATTATGAAGTCCAATCACTTCGATAACAGCGCAACCAAAGATTCCGATACCAGAGCAGAAGAGATCGCCAAGAAGTACGGTATGACCGGCGCGGGTTACACAATGCCTGCTTCCGCAACCGAAACCGCAAACGTCAACGCAACAAACCACAACAAAGCTTAACCAATCAAAACAGAATTAATTTTTTGGAGGAATAATATAATGTTTAAGTCAAAGAAGGACAAAGAATTCGAGCAGGAAATGCTTATCGCTGAAACCATCGTCGAGATCGGCGAGCAGCGCAAGGATATCGACAGACTCGTCGATCAGCTTATGGATGCAGCTTATGAAGCCGCAAAGATGGATAACAACGACTACGCAAACGAGCTCGTTGAGATGATCGCAGACTTCCAGGAGTTCGGCGAGGAGCTCTCCGCTATCGAGCTTGAAATCAAGACCTGCGCTATCACCGCAAAGGTAATGGCAAGACTCGGCAATCTTCCCGCAGCTCTCAAGGCTTGCAGAGCCGTATTCTCGAAGGCTCCCGACTTCACCAAGCTCGGTAAGGAATTCAACAACCTTCGCGATACTCTCGCCAACGCACGTAAGAGCGTTAAGTCTCTCCGCTCCGAGGTCTCCGGCAATAAGATGTCCGCATATGAGAAGATCTACGGCAAGAAGGAAAACGAGGATCCCAAGCGCAATCAGCGTGTGGGCGACATCAAGAAGGCCATCGAGGCTCGCCTTGTAACGGGTGTTGCAAATACTCAGCCCGCTGAAAAGCCCGCAGCAGATAAGGTAAGCGCAGACGACGAAGCTCGTATCGATGCCATCGCCGCTATGCTTGACGAGGAAAGAAAGGATAAATAAAAGTGAGTCAGACACCGATTTCCAGAATCGATAATTACGTAAAAGAATACAATGAAGCGCGTAAGGCTAACAATATCCCTCGCGCAACCGAAATAGGCAAGCTTGCTGTTCGCGACGCGGCAGACGAATTGAAGAAGGATAACCTCCTCGATTCGCACCGCGACTACTACCGTAAAGTGATCGACGAGATTGGTGCTTTTCTTGCAAACCCCAACCCTCCGAAGCCTGCAAAGGCTTCGGAGTCGAGCGAGGATAAGATCAAGGCGACAGACTGGTTCGGAGCTCCCATTCCCGATCTGACTCTCAACGACATTGCGGGACTCAAGGACGTTCGCGACCAGTTCGTTGTCAACATCTTCGCTCCTCTGGATCCCAAGTACGCACCCATCTACCGCAAATATCGCGGTGAAGACAGAGGCTTGCAGGTCCTGCTTTACGGCCCTCCCGGTACCGGCAAGACCCACGCGGTAAGATGCCTTGCAGGTGCTTTGGGTTGTAAGATCGCAGTCGTTCAGATCAAGGACGTTATGGCGAACCTTGTCGGCGACGGCGCAAAGATCATCGCCGAAATTTTCGAGCAGGCAAACAAGCTCGATAAGTGCATCATCTTTTTCGATGAGATAGATGCTATCGCCGCTTCCCGCGAGGGTGACGAATCCACACATACCAAAGAACAGCTGACCACTCTGCTTACGTATATGGACGGCTTTACCGGCAAGGCTAAGCCCGGACAGGTAAGAATAGTCATCGCGGCTACCAACCGTCCTTGGACGCTCGACAGCGCGGTCCTCAGAGGCGGCAGATTTGATACACAGATCTACGTTCCCATGCCCGACACTCCCGCAAGAGAGCAGCTTGTAAGACTCGCTCTCGGCAAGGATCCCCGCGTTAAGGGACGTGTGGATATCCCCTGCGCTCCCGACGTTACGGTTGAGTGGCTCGCTTCCCGCTTTGCAGGATATGCAGGCGCGGATATCAAGTCAATCTGCCGTCAGGCTTCAAGCCTTCCCATGAAGCGCGAGATCATCGCCCTCGGAAAAGGAACTCCCCGCGATGATATGATCACCCGCGATGACTTCGAAACAATTTTTGCAAGATACATCAATTCCACATCGGACGAAGACCTTATGGAATTCGACGCATACAGGCTCAATATGCCTCTTGACCGCAACTATATCGATTACAAGCTCAACCAGATCATTCTTGACCTCTACAACGATGAACCCATCGAGAGATTTGAAGCAAGAATGCTGAAGGACGCTATGGAGACCGAGGCATTCAAGGAGAAGTTCGGAACCAAATACGACCTTTCCTTCCTCCCCGCTAAACTCCGCAAGGAGCTTGGAGAATAAACAGATCGGAGCCCGACTATGAGTTATTCCCAAAAACTCGCATATTACCGCAACCAATTCAAAAAGCATCTCGATGCGCGCGACACCTCAAACGCCAAGCTTTATGCTATGCTCTATGCTAAGCTTTTACGCGAGATCATCGGTCAGATAAATTCTTATGCCGATAGAGCAAAACTTACAGCCGAGGCTGAAAAATACGATCTCTTTGCGGCGATGATAACCAGATACGGAATCACCGCCGCAGTAAAAAAGGCAATATCAAACGGAGAGACAAGCGTTCCCCCGACCGTAGGCAAAAAGGATCCCAAGGATACCGAATCCCCTTCTCATTCAAAAGAGCTTACCACAGACGGTGAAACGACCGCCGAGGATGCCGATTGGGGCGCAGACGTATTTGAAAGATCCTCACCCGCAACCTTGATAGTTATGACTGAATCGGGCGTAGGAACAGGTTTCTTTATCACATCGGACGGATACTTCCTCACTAACCACCACGTAATTCATAACGGCTCGAAGCGAGATACATATATTACGGTAGAAAGCGGCGACGGAAAGATCAAATGCGAAGCTGAGTTTGTCAAAGCCGACAAAACTCGCGACGTAGCACTTCTCAAGCTCAAGAATCACCGCGGCAAAACACCCTTTATTCCGCTCATCAAGGATTACAGCCAGGTCCGTCCCGGTATCGCAATGATGATCATCGGAAACGGTCTCAACTTCGGATTGGCACCGTCCGCAGGCAACGTAAAGTTCGCTCATTCCAAATCAGACGGCAACCTCGTTTACACAGCCCCCTCTAATAACGGTGACAGCGGCGCGCCCGTCTTTAACAAGGATGGAGAATGTATAGGCATTCACAAATCCGTCACAGTAGGACAGGTAATAGGAAACACACAGATAAGAGTCACCGGACTTTCCAACGCCACTCCGGCAGAAGATATACGCAAGCTTCTATCGAAGTGGGGACTTGAAGGCAAGATATAAATCATCATAAATTATAAATGGAGACAAGAATGAAAACATTAAGTCAGATAAGAACTCTTTTTGTAGGAGCAAGAAACCTCGCCAAGGAGGCTTCTCCCGCCAAAGCTGAGGAAGCAGCACAGATGCTTCGCGGTATTTCGGATCATTGCAAAGAGCTTTACGCCAAGGCAACTTCTTATATGGAAAGAGCAAAATGCCGCAATATCTATGAAAGCATCGACAACGTAATTGACATCTTGATCAGATACGGCTTCTATGACAGTACGGTTATGGCGTTCTTCGGGCTTCTGGATTCAAGCGTGTCGCCGTCCTTTGCTGACATCAGCAGAGGCAGGGGCAACATCAAGGCTTGTCCCGAAGAGCCTTCAACAAGCGGAGCTTCCCCCATCAAATCTATTGCAGACCCGGATGAAAAGCCTTCCGAAAAGGGCAAGAGATTGGTTCCCCCTCCCCCCAAAACAACTGTTCAGACGCCCGCCGAGCCTGCGGCAAGCACCGAAGGCAAGGAGAACGGCGAAGACTCTGTCACTCCCTCTACCGACGCCAAGGAACCCCCGTCATCCGACATTATTTATCCCGACGCCAACCCTCTCGCGCCCGGTTGCCTTGACGATTTCATCGGTCAGGAGCACGTAATCAAGCAGCTCAAAGCAGAAATCGCGGCTGCAAAGAAGCTTGGCAAAAACCATCTGGATCATATCCTTCTTCTGGGTAACAGA
This sequence comes from Eubacteriales bacterium, assembly GCA_045632925.1. Taxonomy (GTDB): domain Bacteria; phylum Bacillota; class Clostridia; order Oscillospirales; family CAG-272; genus CAG-390. The sequence continues at coordinate 84,738 of JAZQXP010000067.1, forward strand.
GGACTTGGAAAGAGCACGATCATGAAGCTCGTTGCAAAGGAGCTCGGCGTTGCGTTTGAATTCATAGACTGCACCTCGCTTATGAATGATGTCAGATCTCAGCGTCTGTTCCAGGACTTCTTCATCAATATCGCCAAGGCAAACCGCCCCGTTGTTATCGCGCTTGACGAGATACACGCGCTCCCCGTTAAGCTTCAGTCGACCCTGCTCACCCTTCTCAACGACCGCGTATACAGCTATCTTACCGAAAGCGGAACCAAGAACGTCTCGATCCCCGAATTCACCTTTATCGGTGCAACAACCGACTACGACGCCGTCCTCTCCACCCTCAAGGACAGATGCGGATACCTTACCTTTGAACTCAAGGATTACTCCCGCGATGAGCTCCGCCGTATCTTCAAGGGCAAGCTCGGCGCAATGGAGCTTAAAGCCGAGGAAGCTGTCATCGACGCCTGCATAAACCGCTGTCGCAGCTCTATCAGAGAGCTTGAAGCTATCGTAAAGGGTCTCAAGACCAAGGCTATCACTCTCGACACAGACACAGTGACCCTTGCAATGTCCGAGGAGTATTTCAACGACAGAGGCATTGACAAGATCGGTCTCAAGGACACTGACAGAAGAATACTCCAAGCCATAGCAGACGAGTCCAAGGGCTTCCTCTCCGAGGAAACTCTTGCAGCCCGCGTATACCTTGATCCCAAGCTCCTTACAAAGGAATACGAGCCCTTCCTTATGAAGATCGGATTCATCAGCGTCACATCACGCGGAAGATATCTTACCCCCAAGGCAGACGATTACCTGAAATACGGATACTTCGATTTCGGCGATGGAGTAACGGTAGGCGAGCTTCCCCAGCAGAGCGATGATACCCCCGCAGAGCCCGTACCCGTAGAACCCGTCGGCGATGAAGCGCCCACGGAACCTGTAAAAGAGGTATAATAATGCTGTTCGGCAAAAAGACAGATCTCCCGTTCGACAAGGAAGCCATTTTATCGGAGCTGATAAAATTGCGAATAAAGACCCGAGTGCTCGAGAATAAATTTTCTTATAAAGGCAACGACGTTCTTGCGCTTTCTTGTCAAAAATACGCGAAGGCTCTTAAAGAATGCAGCGATCTCGTCGCGCAGATGCTTCCCCCACGCGACAAACACAAGGCAAAGCTCTTTGCAAGGAAGTCAAAGAAGTATCTTCGTAAAACGAGAGACCTCTTACAGGAATGCGAAGAATTTGAATATCCGATAAAAAACGGTACAGTCGAACAGATCATAAATGATCTGAAAACCCTGATTTTGGATATCACATCTGTTTAGACAAAGCGGAGTCGGTTTATTTGAGCCGACTCCGTTATATTTATATGCTTTTCCGCGAATTCTTTGTTCAAAAGATATTGCAATATCCTTTTATTTATGCTACAATATTATCACAAAGAGCTCAATTAAGGAGAAAAGCATGAGAACAATCGCATATTTTGATCCCTATGATGCGGAAGCTGAGAACAGATGTGTCTTTTCAACGCCGCAGCAAATTGATGAACGAATTACGCACTATATGGCAATTAAGTTATGGGACACGGTAATGAGAAAGGCTGTCGACAAAGACGACCCGAGCAACGTCCTTCTGCGGCCTTCAAATACCACTTCCATGGCTTTCGCCAGAAAGATCCAGGAATTTATGAGTGATGAGTATCACATATATAATAAATTTGAAAATATTCCTCCCAAGGCGTCGGATATTTATCAAGCTGCAAAATTCAGCAGCTCCAAATGGGGCAGAATTATGAGCGGCGAGCTGCTCGATATCGAACGCGGCAACGCCTTCGCCATTGCAGTTGCTTTGCGCTTGGACACGAAACAGACCGAAGAGCTTTTATACTCCGCAGGTCTTGCAATAAACTATGAGCTTGACCTTGATGCTGCTATGATGTTTTTTATCAAGAAAGAAATATACGATCTCGACTACATCTATTCGGTACTCAAATGCTTCTCGAATATTAAAAACGGATTGGACTGTTTCATCTTCCAGCCTCGTACCGATAAGCAGATGCCTGTTTAACATATCAAAAAAGAACTCCGCTTGCGGAGTTCTTTTTTGATATGTTAATTGGCAGGAATTGTTACTGTCTGCCAATATCCGCAAACAGAACAGATTCTGCGCTTTCTGCCGTCGGTAAACGAAGTTGCCTCTTCTATAACGATCCAATCACCGTAAGTATGGAAGGCAACGCTGTTCTTCGCACCGCAAGAGCACTGATGCCAATGAGTCGTGCCGTTCGATATCCATACACCCGTGTAGCTATGCGTATGCGGCATGCTCTGAATAGTTTCCTTATCAACCTGTCCGCATTTCTTACAAGTTCTCTCGCGCATTCCCGTTTCATAGATCGTAGCTTCTTTTGTCACCCTCCAGGATCCGTAAGAGTGAACGGCAATATCGATCTTTTCGCCGCAAGAACACTCATACCAATGGCTGGTGTTATCAAATATCCACGTACCCGTGTAGCTGTGAGTATGCGGTATTTTGGGAATAACCTCGATTTCAACGTATTGGCAGATCTCGCATATTCTTTCCCGTACTCCCACGTCATATATCGTGGCTTCTTTTGTAACCTGCCATGATCCATAATATACGTGAGACGCCGATTCGTTTTTCTCACCGCAAGTGCCGCAATCCTTCCAATGAGTGTATTCATCCCAGCTCCACTCATCGGGATTATCATGAACGTGCGCAAACTTATTGATAATCTTTCTTGCCTTGTATTGACATACCTTGCACACGCTCTCTTGAAGACCTTCGGTCTCTTCGGTAGCCTCTATCACGGTCTTCCAGGTTCCTAAGATGTGTGACGAGTAGTTCTTGATTCGTCCGCAGGTACATTCTTCCCAATGGGATTCAGCCCCCTTCATAGTCGAATAAGTATGATACACTACTTTGGTTTTATCCCCGCATTGGCATTCCATCCAATGCTTGGTCTGATTACTGTTAAGATAAGAATAATCGTGCTCATGATCCGATGATCGCAAACACCGGGAATAATAAAGCCATACTATCTGAGCCAACAGGGCGATTGAAAGCGCGATTGCAATTATGATGCTGAAAATCTTGATTACCCATTTAAAGGATTTCCGAACGCGCGGAACCATACCCTTAATCGATTCAAGTGCATCAAGCATCTGGCGCGCGGTCTGATATCTCTTGTCCGCATCCACGGAGCACGCTTTGGCAATTATTTCTTGCAAGCGATCGTTGAGGCGCACCGATTTTGAGCTATCGGTATCTTTCACCCACAGCCGATACGCGCCCAAAAGCTTTCGCATAACGAGTCCTAAGGAATAAATGTCCGAACGGTTATCGCATACACCTTTAGCAACCTCGGGCGCGGAACAGCCCGAGCGTTTTGTCTTATTGTATTTCGCAAATACACGGTCGATTCCAACGTTACCTAATTTATAGGTCTCGTTGCCGAAAACAAAGATATTGCTCAAATCAATATTTCCGTGAATAATGCCGTACTTTTCACACACGATCAAAGCGGCGCAAATATCCTTGGCAAGCTTGATTACCTGATCATCCGAGCAACCGTCCGCATACTTTTTCGAGACCGGCACAAGCAGCTCTGTCTTGACCAATATATCGCAACCTGTACCGTCTTGGTGGCGCGCATATCTTATATCATCATAATGTACAATATTGCGGGAAACCAGAGTCTGGTTATCAAGGCAGGCTGATGCCATCTCATTGAAAAAAGTATCATTTGGATCATCATCTTTTTTGCGCTCGGCGTTAACGTTGATCAACTTGAGGGAGGCTGCTTCACGTTTATCAGCTTGATCGCGGCGGATTACGTACAGCGATCCTGTTGTTTCCTCGCAGAACAGCTGCTCTGTTTTCCAACCCGGCAAAACAGGCATTCTATCCATATCGCATCCCCCTCTCAATTATTGTACCGGTCACACAAATACTTTCATTATTATACATTAAAACCTAAAATTTGTCAATAGATTATCTATTTTATCCGATGACTGAAAAGGTATATTTGTATTTATTTTTTATGCATCTGCATATTAAGTATGTCGCTCGTTTCCTTCATTGTCGGCGTACCGCTCGGGCTTTGCGCTCGCAACGGGCGCGCCGATCCTCGACGCGGTCCGGAAGCATATTTTGCCGCAGATATATTAAAACAAAAACCGTTTTGGTGATTTGCCAAAACGGTTTTGTGGTTATTTAAATATCTCTATCGGAACCTTCGAGGTCGTCGGTCCGCAGACCTCGAGGCGGTAGCCGCCCTCGGTCTTGACGAATCTTACGGGGTCGATGGCAACGTGCCGCGGCTGAACTGCCAGAGGTGTGTTATGTACGTGATATACCATCACCATTCCGCCCGCGGGAGTTTCGATTATCGAGCAATGACCCGTTCCGCGCGTATCTGCAGTACCGCGCAGGATCGGATTATTCTCGCTCTTGACAAAACCCTCAAGCGGACTCTTGGACGTCGCGTAACCGACGGCGTAATCAGCCTGGTAGTTGCTTCCCGAGTAAACGAGGTAGTAAACTCCCTCTTTTTTCAGCATATAAGGTGCTTCGACGATCTTTCCCATATTCATCGTCATCTCCCAACTCTCCGTGGGCGTGAAAATCAGCTTCTCGGTCTCCCACTTCGGAGTCAGACAGTCGGATTCCATCTCAACACCCCAGATGCCGTATGCTCTGCCGTCGCACCAGGAGGTGTAGTAGAGATATATCCTTCCGTCATCGTCAACGAAGATATGTCCGTCGATGGTCTTTGTCAGGAATGGCATATCACCCGCGCAAACGAAGGGACCCTCAGGCCTGTCCGCAACCGCGATTCCGAAGCCCGCCTCGCCCATCGATACAGCCATATAGAACCTTCCGTTAATATACTCAACGTCGGGTGCCCACATATATCTCTTGTCGATGTTCCAGGAAACCTCGGGCAGCGAAATTCCCACGTATTCCCACGTCGCGAGGTCTGCGGAGCGGTAAACGGGATAGTGATCGCCCGTCACGTACATATAATAAAATCCTTCGTGATAGATGATATCGGGGTCAGCGGCGTTCCCGATGACGTTGTTTTGATAGGTCGCGCCCGAGATATCAGAGATCTCACGCATCCCGATCTCGGAGATCTCCGCGCCGTAGCCGCTTACCTCACCGACCGAGACCTCGCCCGAAAGCTTCGGCAGCTTGATCTCAAACGCCGCCCAGGGCTCGAGCCCCGACTCGGGATCACTCAGATACGCGCGGAGATATTCTCCGTCGTAGGAGCACATAACATTATACTTCTTTCCAACCTCGGAAAGGACCACCTTGCTTGCAAGCTCGGTCCTCTTCTTTTCCTGCGTATAAAGACCAACACGTTTTGCTGTAAATTCGACCGCATAAGAGTCGCCGATCCTTATCTGAACCGCGCTCAGCTTATGCATAAGAGTCGCCTCAAATGCGATTGCATTCATCGCGGGCATTGAATCGGCAACCTTCCCGAGCTTTGTCGTGTTTCCGATGATGCAAAGCTCCGCGGGGATCTCATTCTTCACGATAGAGCCGATAAAGCGGAAAACAACTGCATCATAATGCTCGTCGTCCTTTGCAATGATAGCGATCTTCTTACCTTTTACGGTGATGATGAAGTCGCTCTCGCCCATTTTTTCAAGTGCCTCGGCACTCTCGGGGCGGTCGGTGTTGCCGATAAGTATCTCGAATTCGCCCGCTGATACTTCAGAGTCACCCTTCTGAGCTACTCTTACGTCGCTCGCGGTCGCTATAGCATTTGAAACGAGAAGAGCAAGATATTTTTCCTTGAACGCCTCGTTCGGGTAGATGATAACGTAATCGGAGGGATTGAAAGAGATCATATCGGATGCCTCACTTTCCTCCGCGCTTGTTTCGGAGATCTTGTTAGTTTCAACGGGCTCGCTGTTATTACAGGAAACCAAAAGCGCGGAAAGTAATAATAACGCCAATAGTGTCTGTATAAGCCTCTTCATGCTCACGCCTTGTCAAAAAGACCGATCAGGTATCTCGATATCTCGACCGAATAACGCTCGTAGCTTTCTCTCGCCACGGGATCGGGAACCTTCTCGGGCTGAAGCTCGAGGTTGAGATCGCCCTCGTAGCCCGCTTCCTTGAAGGCTTTCATAACGTCCGCCCACGGCACGGTGCCCATATAGGGTGCCTTGTGCATATCGGTTGCGCGGTTGTTATCGTGAACGTGGAGCATCTTTATGCGTTTGCCCATAGCCGCAATGACCTCGGGGATATTGTTGTCGTGGAACTTATTCTGATGCGCGTGGCCGATATCAAGGCAGATTCCGACCTTGTATCCCTCGCTCGCAAGAATATCTACCGCCTCGATAAGCTCGTTTACGGGGAGCTTGCACATATTCTCGATAGCGAGACCGACATTTTTCACGCCCGATTCCGCAAAGAGACGCTTGGCGTATTCAACCGTGCCCTCAACGCTCTTTACGTGCATAACAGCCCACTCTGCGCCGAGATATTCGGACGCGCGAAGCGAACGGACAGCCATTTCGTGGAAGTAATCAAACTTCTCCGAGGCAGGGTCCTCGTAGTTATAGCGGTAAGGCAGATGCGTCGTTGCGATCTTGAGCCCGACCTCCTTCGCCTTTGCTATGTAGGGGTCGAGATTCTTTTCCCAATCCTCGCTGTCAAGAATGTCCTCGTGCGGATAGGGATCGTTGTTATAGATAACTCTTGTGAAACCAACGTCGATCGCATCGTATCCAAGCTCCTTGAGCTTTTCGATCTTTCTGATATTGGCGTTTGCTGAAAGTAACATAATTATTCCTCCAAAATTATTTTTTAGAAAAACGTCTTGCGTAACCGCAACGGCGGCAGAGCTCTTCTGACGCGCGGCGGCGTGTGAATCCGTCGTAGATCGCGCGCGCACGGGGCGTGGCAAGAATATCGTCAAGCTCGGTCTCGAAAAGATTTCCGAGCCTTATATATCCCTCCGAATCGAGGCAACAGGGCACGACCGTGCCGTCAACGAGGACTCCGACCTGATCGCGAAGTCCGTGGCAGAAGCAATCTCCGTTCTCGCCGATCGAGGGAGCTTCGGGATCGGGCCAATCGAATCTGTCGCCAAATTCAAGGAAGAGACGCGAATGGAGACGCAAGCTGTCGCCGCCCCTCATTGGCTTCCATTCCTCGGGGAACTTTTCGTGAAGCCTTGCGAGGATCGCCTCGTTTTCCTTTTCATCCTCCGAGCCGAGATTCCAGAGACGGAGAACGGTATATATTCCCTTCTCGGACGCACGCAAGGCAAAATCCGCGCATCTGTCGAAATATTCCTTATCGGCAAAGGCGGGGTTGGCGCTCGGCGCGTGTAGCGAGATGCTGATCTTATAAAAGGGAGCGGTAAGTAGCTCCTCGCCGCATTTGGCAAGAAGCGAGCCGTTCGTCGTCAGCATCGGCAAAAATCCCTTTTCGCTTGCCTTTTTGACGAATTCGGGCAGGAGCGGATGCAGAGTCGGCTCACCCATAAGGTGAAAGAAGAGGTACTGTATCTTTCCGCGCAGACGGTCGGTCAGAAGATCGAACTCCTCCGCGCTCATAAATTTTTTCTGCCTTTTCGTCTTGTGACAGAACGAGCAGGAAAAATTGCAGACGTTAGTTATTTCAAGATAGGCTTTGTTCAGCATTTAATATCTTTCCCTCAGCGCGGTGCTTGCGTGTCCCATCGGAAGACCGTCGCGGTAGAGGTGTGAATCGTTCGAGAGAGTCAAAACTCTTGCGCGCGCGTAACCGTCGAAGCTCCATCCTCTGCCCTCGTCGAAGAGGATAGCGGTCATACCCGTGTGCTTCATCTCGAAATGCACCGAATAATAGGGGAACGGAATATCGAGCAGCTCGCTCATAAATATCTTTCCCGCGCCCTCGTGTGCAAACAGAGCGACTCTCTTATCCTTGACGTCCTTTGTGACCTTGTACATTCCGCGCTCGCGGTCGTGCTCGAGTCCGAGAGAGGCGAGCCACGAGTCGAGGTTCGTACCGATCCTGTTTACCGATGCGCCGAGCTCGAATTCCTTAAGCTCGGGATGCTCAAACCAATTCGGACCCATCTCCCTTACCTCGCGGGAGGCAAGGATCTGCGAATATTTTGGATTTGCCCAAGCCCAGGTCTTGGATTTTTCATCTATCGGAAGTGCCATCTCACGGAAAGCGTGATTTTCGTGCATCCAATCGAGCAGTATCGGCTCTTTTCCAACGAGCTCGCAGGTGGGCTTTGCCGTCTGGATAGCGCGGGTAGAGGTCGATGCGTATATCTCGTCAATACCGAAAAGAGCAAGTCTCTTTGCTACAGATTCAGCCTGCCTATGTCCGAGAGGAGTCAGCTGATCGGGACTGTAGATAGGATCTCCATGGCGAATGTAAAATAGTATCATTTTTGTTCTCCTTAGCCGTACGGGAGTCGAACATAATTGGTTTTGGCGGGCAGATTTTCCCGATAACTGCAGTTCTTTCCTTGATAATATTAATATATGATCATCGAAAAGAACCTTGTTCTCGAAAAAATCTGCTCCGTCAAAACTGCTCGCACCTCACGGCGAATTAATTTTTGATGGATTTTGGTGGGATTTTGCGAAG